>JAFXJP010000022.1 GCA_017532155.1 Clostridia bacterium
GTAATTCAAACGCTTTCCCCCACTGTGTAATTTTCGTTTATCGCCATAATTCTATCACAAGTCATGATGGAATGTGAAGGATAAACCCTTCCTTTACATCATATTTCCTGCCAGGAAGCCTTTTTTCTTATGGTTTGATTTTTTCGCCGATCAATTTCATCTGCGCGCCTGTCAGCTCTGTTCCCGCGCGCAGAAGAACAATGCGGTCTTCGTAGCACACGATATACGCGCCGTTCACAACGGGCTGCTCACCCCAATACTGGCAATACACCGACTGCGCGGCAAAATCCTGCGCATCGATGAGCCGATAGCTTTCCATATGCGCGCGGTCTATCTGGTCCGAGCGCTCCTGCCGATCCGTCAGCAGTTGATTCAGGCAGATATCATACGCCCAGTCAAATTTTGTATCGTAAATCACATACACCACGCCCGGGCTTTCGCAGCTGATGGGCACGGGCGAAACATAATAGGTACTGCGCTTTAAAAGCGGCGAGTGCGCCGCGTTCAGGTCGATATCGTACTCCGTCGGCTCCACATCAAAATAATCCGAGGGCAGCAGCGGCGCTTCCACCTGCGTATTTTCCGGTTTCCTGTCCGGAAATATGCTGCTCAAGCCAAGGAACGGCAATATGCCAATCATCACCATGGACAAAATCACCGCCGCCATGATCGTCAGCGTTTTGTTGACTTCGCCAGATACCTTCTTTTTCTTCAGATAGGCCGTTACGCCCTGCACCAGCGCAAAAATCAGCAATACATATAAAATAGCAAAGACCATCAGGCCCGTTGCGCTGCTTTCCAGCGTGGTCAGCATAAAAATCAGCAGCGCAATGGCAAAGAAAAGCATCGTCCACTGAAATCTTTGATGTCCGCGCGTTTTGATAAAGCTGCCGTCTCTCTCCGCCGATTTGATCGCTCTGCGGCGCCATAGGAAGTATCCGCCGATTTCAACGCTCGTAATCAAAAGCAGAATCAGCGCCATCAGCCCGCGAAACTGCGTGGCAGTTTCCGTCAGCACGCGGATGGGGCTTTTGATCCAGTCGGAGATAAACATCGCCATCTGCATTACGCCGACAAACATGAGCAAAAACATGCTGGGCAGATAGCTTTTTTTCATTGCGCGGTGGATGTTTTCTATCTCCATCAGCGCGTCTGTTTCAATCGGCACGGGATTTTCGCCCGCATGATAAAAAATCTGCATTTCTCCGTTGTAGGCCGCCTGCTGCCAGCCGGCATGCATGCAAAATGCTTCAAGCTGCCTTTGCGCCTCGGTGGGCTCGGGATCATATGTCGATGCTGCCGGCAGATACGTTACAGCAAAGTGCAGCCGCTGCGGCTCAATCCGTTCAAAGTACCAGACCGGGCCTTTGATTTTGCACAGCCGCCAGCCCTTTAACGCCTGCTTTTCCAGATAACGCTCAATTCCCGTGCGATCATAGAAGGAAAACTGCAAAAATCTGCGCTTTATATTTTTCATTCCGCTTCCTCCTTTGCAAAAACTGCGCGATAATCCTGCGCCTGGGCGCAGATGCGCTCATATTCCTTTTGCAGTAAGTACTCCCCATGCCGCGTCAGCCGATAGGTACGCTTGCGGCCGTATGCGCCCGTTTCGCGGATAAACTCCATCTGCAAAAACTGCTCCAGCAGGTTATACAGCGTGCCGCTGCCCACATGCACGCGGCCCTGTGTCATAGCGGGCACACGGTCGAGGATGTCCATGCCGCACATATCCTCCTTCAGGCACAACAGCACATAAAACATCTGCTCCGTCAGCGTTTGAAACTTAGGTCTGGGCATTGCACCGCATCCTTTCTCGATATTCGAGATATCCTGATTCCATCATAAACTCGAATATCGAGAATGTCAACGATTACTTTTCTGTAGTTGCTTTTCCCGGGCTTTTCCAGTATAATCTTTTCAGAATATACAAAGGAGGATTTTCCCTCATGCATGAAGTGAAAAAAGCCGTCGTTACGGTGCTGGGCACTGACAGCAAGGGCATCATCGCCCGCGTCAGCGCCATTCTTTTTGAAAATGACGCCAATATCCTGGATATTTCCCAGACCGTTCTTTCGGATTATTTCAATATGGTACTGGTCGCCGATATTTCCTCCGCTGCCTGCTCCTTTGAAAAGCTCAGCGGCGAATTGACCGCCCTGGGTGAAAAGATGGGCCTGCAGATCCGCATTCAGCGCAGCGAGATCTTTGAAGCCATGCATCAGGTGTAAGGAGGCTCATCATGGTCACAACCTCTGAGATTCTCTCCACACTGAAAATGATCGACCGCGAAAAGCTGGACGTGCGCACGATCACCATGGGCATTTCGCTTTTTGGCTGCGTGTCGGATGACGAAAACCGCCTGTGCGAAAAAGTATATGATCATATCACCCGCACCGCCAAGGATCTGGTGCGCGTGGGGGAAGACATCGAGCGCGAGTTTGGCGTGCCGATTGTCAACAAGCGCATTTCCATCACTCCCGCCGCACTGATCTCCGGCGGCATCAAAAACCCCGTTAAACTGGCCCGCGCGCTGGACCGCGCCGCCAAGGAAACGGGCGTCAATTTCATCGGCGGCTATTCCGCACTGGTGCAAAAGGGCATGACGGCAGCCGACCGCAGACTCATGGGCTCTATCCCGGAGGCGCTGGCCGAAACCAACTTCCTGTGCTCTTCCGTTAATGTCGGCTCCACCCGCGCCGGCATCGATATGGACGCAGTGCGCCTGATGGGCGGCATCATCAAGGAAGCAGCTCTGCGCACAGCGCGTCAGGATGGCCTGGGCTGTGCCAAGCTCGTGGTCTTCTGCAACGCAGTGGAGGATAATCCCTTCATGGCGGGCGCTTTCCACGGCCCCGGCGAGGGCGACTGCGCGGTGAGCGTGGGCGTTTCCGGCCCGGGCGTAGTCAAATCCGCGCTGGAGAACGTACGCGGCGAATCCTTCGACGAAGTTGCCGAAACCATCAAGCGCACGGCTTTCCGCATCACGCGCATCGGTCAGCTGGTAGCGCGCGAGGCTTCCAAGCGTCTTGACGTGCCCTTCGGCATCGTCGATCTCTCGCTTGCTCCCACCCCCTCCGTGGGCGACTCGGTGGCAGCGATCCTGGAAGAAATGGGTCTGGAATGCTGCGGCACGCACGGTACCACGGCAGCGCTGGCGCTGCTCAACGACGCTGTCAAGAAGGGCGGCGTGATGGCCTCCTCGCACGTGGGCGGCCTGTCCGGCGCCTTCATCCCGGTAAGCGAAGACGTAGGCATGATCGAAGCCGCCGAACGCGGCGCGCTGACGCTGGATAAGCTGGAAGCCATGACCTGCGTTTGCTCCGTCGGCCTTGACATGATCGCCGTGCCCGGCGACACCTCTGCCGAAACGCTGTCGGCAATCATCGCCGACGAAGCCGCCATCGGTATGGTTAATAACAAAACCACGGCAGTCCGCATCATTCCCGTTCCCGGCAAAAAAGTCGGCGATACGGTGGAATTTGGCGGCCTTCTCGGCCACGCGCCCATCATGCCGGTGCACCCCTTCGGCTCCGAACTGTTCATCAAGCGCGGCGGCAGAATTCCCGCGCCGCTGCATAGTTTGAAGAATTAACGCAGGGAGACGTTAGGGAGGCAGCTTTTTCGGAAAAAGCTCCTCCCTAAAACCCTCCCGAAAACCAGTCTTTTAGTTGACTTGTTTAGGCAGGCTATACGAAAAAAGGATCTGAAACCGAAGGTTCGAGCAAGCTCGCCCCTCGATTTCAGATCTTTTTTCTTGCCCGTTTCACGGGCGCGATGGCTTCGCCATCGGCCTGCCGCAGTGTTGTATGGCTGCGCCCGCGGGGGATGCGCCGTTTCGCTAAAGCGAAACGAGCGGATGTACTAGACAAGAAGTGTCGCAAATTGTATAATAGTAATATCGTTAAACAAGGGGGGCTTTGCATGAAAAAAATTCTGACTTTCCTACTGCTGATCTGTTTTGTTTTCCCTGTTGCGCAAGCAGATGAAAAGATTTACCTGGCGCTGGGCGACAGCATCACCACGGGCTATGGGCTGGCAGCTTCTGAAAAAGGCTTTGCCAAGCTGATTGCCGAAAAGAACGGCTACAAGCTGGTCAATCGTGCGGTGAACGGCGCGACGACCGCCGATGTTCTGGCTCTATTGGAACAGCAGAGCGTCCTCAATACCGTTGCCAAGGCCGATCTGATCACCCTCACCTGCGGCGGCAACGATCTGATGGGCCTGCTCTTTATGCAGTCCGCAGCCGTTTACAATACGTTATTCCCCGAGCAAATCAGCACCGGCGATGCGTACGCCATCCTGACCAACCCCAGTGATCCGCGTCAGGGCGCGCTGATGTACGCCATGCAAAATATGCTCATGGGCACGGAAACCTCTCCCGGCCTGGTAGACAGCCCTGTGATGACTGCCGCGCTGATCGTATACGGCAATCAGCTCAATGACGTAATCGCTAAAATCCGCGCCGTTAATCCCGATGCTGCGATCATCGTATCCACGCAGTACAATCCCTTCCAATTCTTTACAGGCGACTACCTCCCCTTCGGGCAGATCGTCGGCAGAGCCGTGGAAAAGCTTTCCGGCGTGATCACTGCCAACGCCGAAACCGCCGGCTATCTGGTAGCCGACGCTTATAGCGCCTTTGCCGCAGGCACCGAGAATCTCTGCTGCGCTGCAATGCAGCCCTTCAATCCCGATCCGCATCCCAATGCCGCAGGCCATCAGGTGCTGGCAGAGTGCTTCCAGCAGGTCATAAACAATATGCAGTAATCATCATCCGGCGCAGAGAAAAAAGTCTCTGCGCTGTTTTTGTGAAGTATATCCGGTAGACAAACGCCGCGCATTTCCTGTATAATGACGATATCACCATATTAAAAAAGGAGCTGTTCTTATGCTTTTACGTGAAATTCTGCCCTTGCCGAACGGCATCATGATGAATTATCAGATCACTCTGCCCTCAGATTATCAGGAGGGCGAACAGCTGCCGCTAATCGTTTTCCTGCACGGCGCCGGCGAGCGCGGCGACAATTTTGACCGTCTGTGCAATACCGCCGTGCCCAAGCTCTTTGCCAAGGATCCCGATTACAAGGGCCTGCGCGTGATTACGCTGTGCCCGCAGTGCCCGCTGGAGCATTCCTGGATGCCCTTCATTCTGCTCGTGACCGATCTGATCCGCGCCACCATCAAGCGCTTTCACGTGGATGAAGACCGCGTCAGCCTCACAGGCCTGAGCATGGGCGGCTTTGGCTCGTGGGAACTCAGCTGCCATGCGCCGCAGCTTTTCAGCGCCATCGCGCCGCTGTGCGGCGGCGGCCTTTCCTGGCGCTGCGAGCGCATTAAGCATCTGCCCATCCGCGTGTATCACGGCGACGCCGATGAAGCCGTGCCGCTTGAGTACTCGCTGCTGATGACCAATCGCCTCAAGGAGCTGGGCGCGAATGTCGAAATGAACATCCTGCCCGGCGTTCCGCACAACTGCTGGAACTATGCCTATGAACAGACCGATCTGCTGCCCTGGCTGGCCGCGCAGAAACGCCATAAATAAGGAGATGCAATGAAAAGAACGATTATTTGTCTGCTTCTCGCCCTCTCTCTTTTGCTTTGTCTGCCCGCGCAAGCGCAAAGCATCTATCAGCTGGGCGATACCATTGAAGATTTTTCTATCACCACGCCGCAGGGCGAGGTGGTCACCCTCTCCGGCCTGCTGGAAAGCCACAAGGCCGTGCTGATCAATTTCTGGTTCATCAATTGCTCCTGGTGCGATTATGAATTCCCCTTCCTGCAGCAGGCTTATGAAAAGCTGGGCGATGACGTTGCCGTGCTGGCGCTCACGCCCTACGACAGCGACGACGCCATCAAAACCTATCAGCAGGAAAAGGCCCTCACCTTTACGATGGCGCAGGATACAATCGGCCTGAGCTCTCTGTTTGGCTGTCAGGGCTTCCCCACCACCGTGATGATCGACCGCTACGGCGTGTACTGCTTCAGCGAAAGCGGCGCGATGCCTTCCGCCAGTGCTTTCCTGCGCCTGATGCAGCCCTTTGCCGCAGAGGATTATCCCACCTCTCTGGTTGGCTTTGAAATCCCCGCCGCGCAGCCTTCTGCCGCCATGCCCGCTTCTGCCGATATGGCAGACGCCATCAGCGATCAGGCAGGCTTTACCTTCAGCGCCATTCCGGGCACCTGGCCCTGGCTGCTGAGCGAGGAAGGCCATGCCTATTCCTCCAATGCGGGTGAAGACAGCACCACCGCCGCACTGCAGGCTGATTTTACCGTCAATGCCGGCGACGTGCTTGCCTTTGATTATCGCATCAGCAACTATGAAAATGACGATTATCTGGCGCTGTATATCGACGATATGCCCGTCAAGGTGTTCTCCGGCGAAAAAGGCTGGCAAACCTACGCTGTCCCCTTTGAAACAGCAGGAGAGCACACAGCCGTCTTTGCCTACATGAAAAACAGCATGTTCTCTGACGGCGAAGATCTGGCCTGCATCGATCGTGTGCGTATTCTCTCCGGCGATGAAGCTGCATCTGCGCTCTCTGCCATCTCCCTTTGGCCGCAGGTGCTTGAGGGCACGGATGTTGCCTATGACGTGCTCAATGACGGCGCGCGCAAGGTGCTGATTGAAGACGTCACCGGCACGCTGGACGCCTATTATCCCGGCGCGCAGTTTTTCCTTGTCCCGGGTGAAGAAATGTCGCTGCGCGTGCGCATCGGCAAGCTGATCGATCCCGAAGCTGCTATTCTCTATTCCTTCACCGACGGCGCGCATCAGACGCTGCATACCCTCAGCACAGATGATGAGGGCTTCCTCGTTACGCTGCCTACCGACAGCATGGCAACCACCGGCTTCCCCTGGAACGGTCTGCTGCTCTACCCCTACTTCAATGATTTTGAAACGATGCTGCCGCTGTTCTACTTTGCCACGGAAGAGGATCTGGATTATTTCTGCCAAAACAGCATCGCTGAAAATGTAACCGCCACCTGGCGCTATGCAGCGGATAAGGCCGTCTACACCCTGCGCTTTGCCGATCAGCAGGGCGCGCCGGTTGCAGGCGTTATCGCCAATATCTGCGATGAGACCACCTGCTCACCCATGGTATCGGACGAAAACGGCGTCATTTCCTTTGAAAACGTCCCCTACCCCTACGATATCCATGTTATCCGCGTGCCGGAAGGCTATACCTTCGATACAGCACAGGGCTTTACTGCACCGGAAAACGGTGGCGAAATGCAGTTTACCGTGACGAAAAACTGATAAAGGAGGCCGCATGGCAGCCACTCTTTCTGTCCGTCATCTGACGCTGGGTGAAGGACGGCCGAAAATCATCGTCCCCATCGTGGCAAAAACGGAAAGCGATATCCTCTTGTCTGCACAAAAGGCCGCCGCTCATCCGCTGGTGGATCTCGTCGAATGGCGCGCAGATCATTATATCGCTGCGCCGGACACCGATGCCATTTGCGAAATGCTCCGCAAGCTGCGCGATATTCTCAAGGAAAAGCCCTTGCTTTTCACCTTCCGCACCAGGCGCGAAGGCGGCGAGCAGGCAATGGATGACACAGCATATCTTGCGCTGTGCGAGGCTGCTGCGCAATGCGGCGCGGCCGATCTGATCGACGTGGAAATGTTCTCTCGGCAGGCAGAAGCATGCGTCGCGCGCGTGCATGCGCATCGAGTGTCCGTGGTCGGCTCCTGGCACGACTTTGCGCAAACGCCAGGCGAAAGGGATCTGATCGCTCGTTTCCAGAACATGCAGGATATGGGCGCAGACGTGCTGAAAATCGCCGTCATGCCAAAGTGCCTGGAGGATGTAACGCATCTGATCAGCGCAGCCAAAAAGGTGCATGCATCCGCCGCTCGCCCTTTGTGCGCCATTTCCATGGGCGACACAGGCTGCATCACGCGCACGCACTGCGCGCATTTTGGCGGCTGCATGACATTTGGCGCGCTGGATGCAGCCTCCGCGCCGGGGCAAATCAGCGTAAAAGCGCTCCATGAAGCGCTGCAAAGCGGCTGCTAAATATTTCCCTTGTAATTTTCACTGCAATCTGATATAATAAAAAGGCTGAGAAATCGGGTCCCGTGCGATGACGCGGTGTGAACCTTGTCAGGGCCGGAAGGCAGCAGCAATAAGCATTTGCTGTCATGTGCCGCGGGTCAACCCGGTTTCTCAGTTTTTTGTTTGCAAAAAAGAACCTGCCGTTTGGCAGGTTCTCTTTTTTACTTTTCTTTGCGCTGCAGCAGCACCGCCGCCACAACGATTGCACCCTTAAACGCTTCACGCAGGAAGGGATCCACGCCCATGAGCGTAAGCAGATTATTCATCACCGCCAGCGTCAGCGTGCCCAGCAGCGTACCGATGATCGAGCCGCTGCCGCCGCTCATCGCCGTGCCGCCGATGATGACCGAGGCAATCGCATCCATCTCATAGCCCGAGCCCGCGCTTGCATAATCCATCGAGCCGATGCGCGCCACCTGCACCATGGCAGCAAAGGCGACAATCACGCCGGTGAGCGCGTATACGCGGCGCTTGACGCGGTCAACATTGATGCCAGACAAGCGCGCCGTGCGCTCATTGGAGCCAACCGCGTACACATGGCGGCCAAAGACCGTATGCTTTGCCACGATGTAGAGAATCACCGCCAGCACCAGCCAATAGATAATGGGCAATATCATATTGCCGCCAAGCTGGAACTTGGAAATGTTTTTGAAGGCCGTGGGCAGCGCCGCGCCTTTGCGCGTCTGCATGAAATACTGCGTGACCGAACGGAAGATCATCATCGTGCCCAGCGTCACGATAAAGGGCGGCACCTTGCCTTTGGCAATCACAATGCCGTTGAGCTGGCCAAGCAGGAAGCCCAGCAGCAAGCCCAGCGCCACGCCGATCACAACCGCAGGAACACCCGTGATCCCCAGCTGGGTCAGAATGCCCGCCTCTTTTGTATTGATGATCACCATGACTGCCGCGCCGACTGCCACCAGCGTGGAGCCGACCGACAGATCGATGCCGCCGGAAATGATGACGAAGGTCATCGCCAGCGCAATCATGCCCACATAGCTGTTATTGAGCAGGATATTGCGCCAGTTGGTGGTCCATTTCTGCCACCAGGCAGAAACAGAATCAAACGCCTTCAGTTTTACATCAAAAGCAAATTCCGGCGCAAAAGCGAGCGTAAAGTCAAAAGTCATGACCATCGTCTGCACAATCACCAGCAAAAGCAGCGCTGTTGCCACGCTCAGAAGCGGCTGCGTGCGCCACCATTTTTTCATCTTTCTGATCAGCTTCATGCCTTTACCTCCCCGCCGCCCGTTGCCAGCAGCATGATGTTGTATTCGTTCATTTCCTCGCGCCCAAGCTCGCGCATGCTGCGCCCGTGATACATCACCTGCACACGATCGCACAGGCGGATGATCTCCTGCGCCTCGCTGGAGAGGATCACAATGCCCACGCCTTCGCGTGCCAGACTGACGATGATATCATAGATATCCTCCTTCGCGCCTACGTCCACGCCCTGGGTGGGATTATCAAAGATCAACACCTTGGGGCTGGCTGCCAGCCACTTGGAAAGCACCACCTTCTGCTGATTGCCGCCGGAAAGGCTGGTGATGAGGTTCTCCTCGCGCTCCATCTTGATACGCAGCTTTTCGCGCAGCGTGCCAAAGGCCGCACGCTGCTTTTTGCCTGATATCAGCAGTTTTTTATATTTGTCCAGCGTCACGAGCGTACCGTTATTGAGGATGCTCATGTCCTTGATGATGCCGTTTTCCTTGCGGTTGCGCGGCACATAGCCAATGCCAAGCGCGCGCGCCTGCCGGGGCGAATGAACCTGCACCGTTTTACCGTCCATCCACAATTGACCGCCCGACAGTTTCTCCACGCCAAACACTGCGCTGAACAGCTCGCTGCGGCCGTCGCCGAGCAGGCCCGTAAAGCCCAGGATCTCGCCGGCGTGCAGCGTGAAGGTGACATTTTCAAATCCCCTGCCGCTGAGGTTCTCGCCGCGCAGCAGCTCCTTGCCGCCCTGCATGCCGCTGTGCAGCTTTTCGGTGCGCACGCTGTGGCCTACCATGTGATAGGCCAGTTCATCCGCCGTTGCGCCCGCCACCGGCGCAGTATGCACCATGTGGCCATCGCGCAGCACGGTATAGGCGTCGCACACCGACAAAATTTCTCCCAGCTTATGTGAAATAAAAATGATGCTGACGCCCTGGCTTTTGAGCGTGCGCATAAGCTTGAACACCACGCCGATTTCCACATCGGTAAGCGAAGTAGTCGGCTCATCCATGATGATCAGCCTGGCGTTCATCATCAGCGCGCGGGCAATCTCAACGATCTGCTTATAGCTGGCGTCCAGCTCCTTGACAAGCGTCCCGGGGTCCAATTGAATGCCCATGCGCTTGAGGATTTCACTTGAGCGCCTGCTCATTTCCTTTTTATCCACCAGGCCTGCGCGCGTTTTCAGCTCGCGGCCGATGAAGATATTCTCATACACCGTCAGATCGTTGATCAGATTCAGCTCCTGATGGATAAAGGCGATGCCTGCATCCATCGCATCGCGCGGACGCAAAAAACGCACGTCCTTCCCCTTCAGCGTAATGGTACCGCTGTCGCAGGGCAGAACGCCGCCCAGGATATTCATCAGCGTGGATTTTCCCGCGCCGTTTTCGCCGATCAGCGCATGGATTTCGCCTTCCTTCACGCAAAAATCCACGTCCATCAGCACTCTGTTTTCATTGAAGGCTTTGTTGATGCCCAGCATCTTCAGCATGCGCGCAAGCCCTCCTTAACATAATAAGAAGGCCGTGACGACTTTCGCCACGGCCTTATAAGCAGAATTAGTCGTAGTAAGGGGTGTTTTCGTCCAGGTATTCATTGACGTTGTTGCGGTCAACAATCGCGGTGGGGATGGTCAGCACGGGCTCAACCGTCTTGCCGTCCAGCAGATCCACAGCAGCGTTCACAGCGTCCATCACCATCATGGGGCTGTACAGCGCGGTGCAGAGCCAGATGTCCTGATTATCAGCGATGTTGTGGAAATACGCCTGCGCGCCGCCGCCGCCGGTCATAGCCTTGATGTCGGTGCGGTTGGCGTCCACGATGGCCTGCAGAGCGCCCAGAGACGTGGAGTCATCCTGGGAGAACACGGCATCGATATGATCCTCGGCGATGAGGATATCGGCCATGGAAGCCAGAGCCTTTTCGGCGTTATACACCGCAGAATGCTCCTTCAGCGTCATCTCGGGAGCGATCTTGGCAATGGTGTCATGGAAGCCCTGCATGCGCAGCTCGTTGACAGAGCCGGCGTCAGGGTTGGCCAGCGTCACAACGATGCCGGTGGTGCCAATCTGCTCAACAATCGCCTGAGCGCACAGCACGCCCATGTCGTAGTTGTTACCGGTGACCTTGTACAGGCCGTCAACGGCGATGTCAATATCGAAGTTCACAACCGGAATACCCTTCTTGACAACCTCGCCAATCGGATCTTCCAGGCCGGGCCACTGCGCGCAGACAACCAGCGCTTCCGCGCCCCAGGTCATCTGATCGTCAATGTTGGTGGTCATCTCTTCAATGTTGCTGGCGGTGGTGATATTGTACTCCACACCCAGCTCCTTGCAGCGCTGCTCGGCATAATAAGCCACCGCGCCCACCCAGCCGTGGGTGTTGGCAGAGCAGAGAATACCGATCTTATGCTTGGGCTGCTCGGCAGAAACGAACGTGCACACGCTCAGCAGCATGACAATAGTCATCGCCAGGGCAATCAGCTTCTTCATAGGTTCAAATCCTCCTTGGCGTTTTCCAAACGCCTGTTTCATTGTCCCTATTATAACAAAGCCACTTGGCTTTTTCAATGATAGAAGTTGCTAAACAAGTGATATATCCTGCTAAATCAAAAAAACCCTGCATGCTTTTACACATGCAGGGCAGAAATGCGGTAGGTTTACAATTACTTGCCAACCTTGCTCAGAGCGTCGTTCACAGCCGCGATCAGAGCGTTAGAAGAAACGGTGGCGCCGGTGTGGGTATCCACAGCGGTGGTGTTGCCAGCGATCATCTTGGGGATCATGTTTTCGAAGGCCTTGTCGCCCAGGCCGGCGGTCTCGGAGTGCTCCAGCACTTCGATGTTGGCGATCTTGTCGCCATCCATGGTGACCTTAACCTTGACCTTGCCGCCGAAGCCATCGGCTTCGCCCAGGTACTCGTTGGCAGCCAGTTCGGGAGCGGGCTCTTCCGCCACGGGAGCGGGAGCTTCGAAGCCATAGTAAACGTTCAGCAGTTCAACAACCTTGCCGGCCACGTCCGCAGACAGGCACTTGCAGCGATAGATGCGCTCGGGATCGCCGAAGGCATAGCCGCTCAGCGCCATCCAGTTGTTGACAGAGTCACGGCACAGCTCGCTGCCGGCCACGGAATGCCACTTGTGCTCGGGATCTCCTTCGGGAACGTAGATCGGGAACGCGGTGGATTCATAGTAGGAATACAGCTCGTTGCGCAGGGTGCCCACGTCAGCGCGGGGAACCAGCAGGCCCAGAGCGAAGAACGCGCCGCCCAGCGCGCCGCACAGGTTCTGACGGCCGAAACCGCCAGCGCCGATGGCGAACATGTTGCCGTTGATCTGGTTGTAGGGATAGCCATACTCTTCAGCCAGCGCTTCGATGATAGCAGAAGCAACGGAAGAGCAGCAGCCGCCGTACAGACCGAAGTTGGTGAAAGCGCGATCCTGAACGGCCTTCTTGTCCAGCTTGTGGTAGGTCCAGGGCCAGGCGGGAGCGCCGATTTCGGGAGCGGCAGTCTCGGCCATGGCGGCGGGGATCATGCTCACAGCGGCAACGCCCAGCAGGCCCTTACCAGAAGTGCGCAGGAAATCGCGGCGAGAGAGTTCCTTGTTCATTGGATTTGTACCTCCATTTTTTTAATCATACTGTAACGCGTCCCAGACATAGACGCTATTATCATTATAGCGATTTAATCGCTTACTGTCAATCGATTCCAGAAAAACGATTTAAATAAACAGCGAATTATCGCGCATTTGTTTATCTTAATTTGACATTCAGGCGCTATAGTATGATTGCAGTTTTATAAAAATTCTGACAGTAACGGAGAAAACAACATGAAATCCATTGGCATCATCACCGACAGCACCTCAAGCATTACCCCCGCCGCGGCGGAAGCGCTTGGCATTCAGGTTTTGCCCATGCCTTTTTATATTGACAGCGTCTGCCACTACGAAAATGCAGGCCTCTCCCGCAGTGATTTTTTTGCCTGTCAGGCGGCTGGTAAAGACATTCACACCTCGCAGCCCTCTCCCGAAGAAGTCACCTGGCAGTGGGATCATGCGCTGAAGGAATACAAGCATATCCTGTATTTCCCCATCAGCAGCGGCCTGAGCGGCTCGTATGCCACCGCCTGCGTGCTTGCGCAGGAGCATCCCTATACCGGACGCGTGTTTGTGGTGGACGCCGGAAGGGTTTCCACGCTTCTGCACCAGTCCATCCTCGATGCGCTGCAGCTGATTGACGAGGGCTACAAGGCCGAGGAAATCAAGGATATTATCGAAAAAAGCCGCGCGGATTTCTCCATCTATATCGCCGTAGAGCAGCTGGATTCCCTGCGCCGCGGCGGCCGTATTTCCTCTACGGCGGCTGCGCTGGGCTCGCTTCTTGGCATCAAGCCCGTGCTCTCCCTCACGGTAGGCAAGCTTGATCTGCACCAGAAGGTTCGCGGCAGCAAAAACGCCCGCAAGGCCATGATCGCCGCCATTGAAAAGGATCTGGAAACCCGCTTTGCCGCCGCCCGCGAAAAGGGAGAAGTGACCGTCATGATCGCCGGCAGCGCCGATGAGCAAACCACGGAAAGCTGGATTGCCCAGATAAAGGAAGCCTTCCCCGGCATGCCTGTGCTCTATGATGATCTGCCGCTTAATATCTGCGCGCACATCGGCCAGGGCGGCCTGGGCATCGGCCTGTCGGCAAAGCCGACTCGGTGAAAAATCAGCGAAAGCTGTTTTTCCCCACGCATGTCGCTGCTGCGGATGATAAAAGAAGGCGCTGCGCTCCTCTTTACTCCCTGCTGATTCACCGCGACCATTTTTACACAAGCCATTCTCCCTTCCCCGGGAGAACGGCTTTTTGTATTTTGCCGAAATGTAAATTTTCCTGTCAAAAACAAGCTCATTTGCTCGAAAATGCGGCGTATTATTGTATTCTTTCCGCTTTTATGCTATACTTCATGGTGGAATGTTATCGGAAGGAGAAGCCTATGGATTTTCCTGCTATTATTTCAGATAAAAAATACGGCCGCGCGCTGACAGACGAGCAGATTGCCGCCTTTGCCAAGGGCGCTGCGGACGGCAGCGTGCCCGATTATCAGTTGGCAGCGCTGCTGATGGCCATCCGTTTAAACGGCATGGACGCCCGCGAAACAGCCTCGCTGACGCTGGCGATGGCGCAATCCGGCGAAATGCTCAAGCCCAATGTGGGCGGTATTGCGGTGGATAAGCACTCTACCGGCGGCGTGGGCGATACCACCTCGCTGGTGCTGGTGCCTCTTTGTGCAGCCTGCGGTGCAAAAATCGCCAAGATGAGCGGTCGCGGCCTGGGCCATACCGGCGGCACGGTGGATAAAATGGAATCCATCGGCATGCGCACCACGCTGACAGAGGCAGAATTTCTCTCTCAGGTGCAGCGCATTGGCTGCGCCATCGTCGGCCAGAGCGCCGAGCTTGCCCCCGCCGACAAAACGCTCTATGCGCTGCGCGACGCAACCGCTACGGTTGACAGCCTGCCGCTGATCGCCTCGAGCATCATGTCTAAAAAGCTCGCCGCCGGCACGGACGGCATTGTGCTGGATGTGAAGGTCGGCTCCGGCGCGATCATGCCTACTTACGAAGGCAGCCTTAAGCTTGCCAGAGCGATGGTGGATATCGGCCACCGCGCCGGCCGCAATGTCACTGCGCTGCTCACCGGCATGAATGAGCCCCTGGGCTCGCATGTAGGCAATCGCCTAGAAGTAAAGGAAGCCATCGAAATTCTGCGCGGCGAATGCGCCGGCCCGCTGCTGACGGTATCGCTCAAGCTCGGCTCCTATCTCCTGGTGGCCGGCGAGGTGGCAAAAACGCCGGAGGAAGGCGAAAAGCTGCTGACAAAAGCGCTGCAAAGCGGCGCAGGCCTTGCAAAGCTGCGTGAGCTGATCCTCGCCCAGGGCGGCGACGACAGCGTATGCGACCATCCCGAAGTGCTGGCAGACGCGCCCATCATCACCTCCCTGTGCCTGCCGCAAAGCGGCTATATCAAGGCCATGGATACCACGCTCCTTGGCTATGCCTCGCAGGCGCTGGGCGCCGGCCGCAGGCAGAAAACCGACGAAATTGACCCGCGCGTGGGCTTTATCATGCATAAACGCATCGGCGATTCCATCGCAGCCGACGAAGCGCTGTGCACGCTTTATGCCAAAGATGAAAAAACGCTCGCCGAAGCCAGCGATATGATCCGGCGTGCCGTTATGGTTTCTCCCCAGCCCTGCGATAAGGAGCGGCTGCTGTATGCCGCCGTAACGCATGCAGGCGTGACGGACTTTGAATGAGCCCGATGAAAGGTAAAGGTATTTATATGAAAAAGCTGCTTTCTTTGCTTCTGTGTCTGCTGCTCGTGTGCCCCGCACTGAGCGTTTCTGCCGAAAGCGCTGTGCTGACGGTGGATGAAATGCTGTCCTTCTGCGACGCCATTCTTCAGGATGCGCTGGCGCAGCCGCCCGTCTCGGCGGAAGCGGCGGAGGACAGCGGCTATGTCTATCACTTTGAAGAATATGCGCTCTATTCTCCCGCTGCGCAATTGTCTGCCGATATGGCGGTCACCGGCGTTGATCTGACCAACCCCGACGCGCTGCTTTCCGACATGCGCGGCATCGCCCCCGGCCATACGCTGGATGCGCTGCTTGAGGCTTATCCGCTGGATAACGATAGCCTGCAGGGCACCTATGACGAGGCCACCCTCTATATCCGCGGTCTTCTGCCTGGCACTGTCAATACCGGCCGCGTCATCCGCGACGGCTCGCATGTGCTGGTGCTGGAGCACACCATCTACACCGCCGACGCCGAAAACGTAGAAAAATGCTGCGTGGTGTACACCCTGGAAAACAACTTCGTCATCGCTGCGCAGGTTATGCTGGATGTGCAGGAAATGACGCTCAATGAGGCGCAGTCTGAATTGGACGCGCTCTCTGCCCTGCAGGAAAAGAGCGAATATCGCGTCTATTCCGCCGAAGCTCCCGAAGCCCTCACCCGCGAGGATCTTTCCTTTGGCGGGCTGGATTTCCTCACCGTCACGCCCGAGGATGCGCTCAGCACGCTCGGCAGCGCCGTGAGCGATACCTGGGCGCAGGACGGCGACGGCTTTATGCGCTCCATGCAGTGGGATGCGCTGCAGCTTGTTTTCGGCTATGACAGCCAGAAACAGCAAAGCCAGCTGATCCTCCTGCAGGTGTACGGCAACGGCATGGAAGGCCCGCGCAACCTGCACCTGGGCGACAGCCCCGACAGCGCCATGGCCCGCTTTGAGCGCACTTTTGATGAAGGCGCGCTGCTGTACGGCGATGGCGAAAACGCCCCCTACGGCCGCTATGTCGTGCGCGATGACGGCAGCATTTACCTGCTCTATGCCGCGCAGGTGGAAGAAGAAACCGTGCTGCTGGCCCTCACCTTTGTGGATGACAAGCTGGTCGATATGACCTGCACCTACCTGTAATTAATCCTTTGGGAGGATTTTCTGCATGAAAATCGACCTGACCTGCCCAGTTGAATTATGGCATCACGCCCTGCCCACGCCCGAAGACCCCGTCTGCCGACTGCAGCTGTTCAATCTGACCGAACAGACCGTTGTCAGCATTCAGGCGGTCTTTTCGTGCTACGATCGCAGCGGCGCGCTGATGTCGCGTCAGGTTGAGCGCGTGCAGGGCCTTCTGGGCGAACCCCGCAGCGCCTTTGAAATGACAACGGAGCTCGAAGACGGGCTGAGCGTGGATGGGCTTGATTTTTCGATCGAAAAAGTCTGGTTTTCCGACGGCACCGTCTGGCGCCATGTGATGGGCCATGGCAGCGAATACACCCCCAATGCCCTCCCCTCCGGCCGCAGGCTGGATGTGCTGCTCTATCTGGCCGGCGCCGACGCCATGGGATTTCCCAGCGATCAGGGCGCGGTATGGGTGTGCGTGTGCGGCCGTCCCAACAGTCCGGGAGAAGACAGCTGCCGCCGCTGCGGACGGCAAAAGCGCGATGTATTTACCAGCTTCAATGAAGCCTCGGTAGAAACCATCATTTTCAATCACGAAAGCGCCATGGAAGAAAAGGCCCGCCGCGAGCGTGCCGAAAAGCAGCGCATCGCTGAAGCACAGGCTGCGCTCCTGCAAAAAAAGAAAAAGCGCCGCCGCGCCATCACTGTATCCGTCACGTTGACAGTGCTTTTGCTCCTCAGCGCCTGGGGCATTTATTTCCACGGCATCCCCTATTACCGCTATTACACCGCCAGAGAGCAGATGGAAAACGGCGTGTATGTCAGCGCCCGCAGCGAATTTGTAAAGCTGGCAGCGCTGCGCGGCAAGTATTCTCTGCCCATCAAGGTGGACGCGCTGAACCTCGATATCGATCTGCTGGACAGCGTGTTCTATCACAAGAGCGCCACCCTCATCAAGGAATGCGACTACCGGCAGGCCAAATCCTCCATGCAGACAGGCACCATCACCTCGCTTAAGACCGCGCAGGACGCCTTTGATGCACTGGGAGAATATCAGGACAGCGCCGATCTTGCCAAGGCTGCGCGGTATCAGCGCGCCGAGCATCTGGCCGCTACCGGCCAGTACGAAAGCGCTGTGGCCGTATACGATGAAATTCTCACCTATGAAAGCAGCGCCGATCGCCGCAGTGCCGCTGTGTACAATTGGGCCGGTCAGCTGATGAGTCAGAAGGACTACACCGCCGCCCGGGAAAAATATCTGTCGCTGGGCAATTATCAGGACGCAGCCACACAGGCCAACGACTGCCTGTATCAGCCTGCGCTCTCCGCCATCGACAGCGGCGATTATCTCTCTGCCATCTCTCTGCTTTCGCAGCTGGACGCTGCTTATCAGAACACCGCCCTGCGCCTGCAGGAAGCCTATTACGGCGCCGCCGGCCAGTATTTTGATCAGCAGGATTATGACACCGCGGCAGATTATTATCTGCTGGCCGGCGATTATCTGGACGCCTATTCGCAGGCCACCGCCTGCCTGTATGAGCCTGCCTACGCGCTGATGCAGGATGGCGATTACGCCGCCGCCAAGGAAAGCTTTGATAAGATCCTCACCTACCGCGATTCGCAGCAGCTCTCTTACGAATGCTCCTATATGCTGGCGCTGGCCGAGTATGAGCTGGGCAATTACGCCCAGGCCTGCCTGCTAGTAGAGGATGCGCTGGAGTACGCCCCGGCCGCCGAATTGATGCAGGAATGCACCTATCTGCCCGCCGTCGCCCTGCAGCAGGAAGACGATCTGACCAACGCCCTGATGCTGTTTGAGAGCATCCCCGGCTACCGCGATGCGGATGATCGCGCGCAGCTGATCCGCTATGATCTGGCGCTCATCATGATGGAGAACAAAAACTACGCCGCCGCCATCACCGCCTTTGAGGCGCTGGGCGCGTATGAAAACAGCGCCGCCGAGCTGCAAAAGGCGCAATATGCCTATGCGCTGCAGCTGATTGACAACGCGCAGTATGAGGACGCTTCCGCGCGTCTTACAGCGCTCTCCCCCTATGAGGAAAGCGATTTCTACTACAAAAAAGCGCAGTTCCTGCTGGGCCAGCAGTATGATGCGCTGGGCGATCTGTCCTCCGCTGCCGCCTGCTATTATAACGCCGGCGATTACGAAGGCGCCGCCGCTCAGTATGGCAAATGCATGTATACCCTGGCGGAGGCCGCGCTTGCCAAGGAAGACTTTGACGCCGCCGCCGGCTATCTGAGCATGATTCCCGATTATGCCGACGCCGAAGTGCTGCGTCAGCAGAGCGTGTATCGCTCCGCCGCCCTGCGCCGTGATGCGGGGGATCTGAGCGGCGCTGCCGCGCAGTTTGCCTCCATCCCCGATTATGAGGACGCCGCCGCCCAGGCCGAGGCCTGCTACGACGCCTATTATGCCGAAGCCTACACCGCCGCGCAGCAGGCCATTGCCGACAAGCGCTACGGCGATGCGGTTGCCGCGCTTGAAAATGTCTCGCGCGAGAACATGTCTGCCAAGTATGCCGACGTGGCGGAGATGTACGACGCCGCCAATTACGAATACGCCAACGAATTGTACGCTGACAAAAAGCCCTACGAAGCACTGCGGTATTACAACAATATCCTGCATTATAAGGATGTGCAAAGCGATAAGCTGGACCGCGTATGCTACCGCATTCTGGGCCTGTGGGTGAGCACCACGGGCGTTGTAATGGAATTCAGGGAGGACGGCACCTGCGTGATCGACGGGCAGGAATGGTACTTCTACGCCCGCAATTTCTCGCTGGAAACCGGCGAGCAGCCCGATGACCTGACCGGCCGCTGGACCATCCACTCCTGCAACGGCAAAACCATGTCCCTTGAAAACACCCGCACACACAAGCAATATAAGCTGACCAAGCAGGTAGAAGAATGACACAGCTTAAACAACGTTACATCCATTATACCGAAACCGAACGCGATGGGCGCCTTCCCGTGCTGGATGGCGCCCGCACGCTCTTTGTGCTGATTGTCGGCGCATACCACATCTGGCAGCAAAGCTGGCTCACGCCGGGCATCCCCTGGTTTGGCGAATACATCAGCCTGGATTTTCTGATGCGTTCGGGCTATATCTGGGTCGATGCGCTGCTGCTGTTATCAGGCTTTTTGCTGTATCTGCCCTATGCCGAGGCGCAGGAGGATGGCAAGGCGCTGCCGCGCATTCTGCCGTTTTATCGCAACCGCCTGCTGCGCATCGCGCCGTCCTATTACCTCAATGTGCTGATCATGCTCTTTTTTGTAGCGCTGCCGCGCGGGCTGTATAATACTGCTGCCGGCATGCTGAACACCCCGCGTTTAACCAAGGATTTGCTTGCGCACGCCACCTTCACGCACAATCTGTTCCAGTTCAGCTATACCGGCTCGCCGCTTAACGGTACGCTGTGGACGCTGGGCGTGGAAATGCAGTTTTATCTTTTGTTCCCGCTCCTTGCGCGCTGCTTTGGCAAAAAGCCGGGGCTGACGTATCTTGGCATGGCCGGTCTTGCCTTTGGCTATCGCAATTATGTGAGCACGCTGCCGGACACCACGCTGTATTTCAATCAGCTGCCCGCGCATCTGGATGTATACGCCAACGGCATGGTAGCGGCCTGCGTTTACGCAGCGCTCAAGCGCCGCATGAAGCAGGATAAGTGGACAGAAATTCTCTTCACGGCGCTGTTTTTTGCAGCAGCCGCTGCCATTATTACACTGCTCAGAGCACAGGCCGGCACCAACGGTTATGAAAATATCCGCATGGGACAGATGTCGCGCCGCTTCCCCTTGTCCGTGCTGGTATCGCTGCTGATGCTTTCGCTCCTCTACGGCGCGCGTCCGCTGCGGCTGCTCTTTGGCAACCGCGTCACGCGCATATTTGCCGAGATCTCCTTCCAGTTTTACATGTGGCACCAGGTATTCGCTGTGCAGCTGAAAAACTGGAACATCCCCGTTTCCGTCTATGAATCGCCCTGGATGGAATCCGACCGCCCCTGGCAATACGTATACACTTTCTTATGCTTCGCCGGCGCGATTGCCATTTCCGCACTGGTGACATATGTATTCGAACGCCCGATTGCAAGATTTGGCCGACGGAAGGATAAAAAGAAAAAACGATAAAGAACCGCAGCCGTTAATTGAAAAAGGTGAGAAAGTCATCGGCGAGCTTGCTCGCATCCATGATCTTTCTCACCATTTTTCAGTTTACACAACGGTTTTCCCGTCAATCACCGCTGAAACGCCTCGATCCCGCGCAGCACCTCCGGCTCACGCACATCGCGCGCATCCGTAAACATCTTGCGGGTGAGGATCGATCCGTTGCGGTAATACAGGCACACAAACGGGCAATCCTCCCAGAAAAGCTGCTGAATTTCCTGCAGCGTCTGGCTGTAAGCGTTAAAATCCAGGCTCTTGCGCAGCTTTTTAAACAGCTCATCCATCTTCGAGGAGTTGTAGCGCATGTAGTTGGCCGTATTGCCGGAAATCAGCATAAAGCCGGGATCGGGCGCCGTATCCATATTAAAGGCTGCGATTGCCAGATCGAAATTACCAGCCTTGAGGCGTGCCTTGGCGTCTGCAAAGGTCAGCGTTTCCACGTTGCACTCTACGCCAACCTCCAGCAGTCGCTCAGCGATACGATCGGCAATCTCCACGCGCACAGAGTTTTCCTGCTCCTCGTACACATAAAAACGCAAATGCAGATTGCGCTTTTTGCCGTCAATCACCTTTTCGCGTACCAGATCCTCGTCGTCGCCGTCAACCCAGCCGCTTGCATCCAATAGCTCGATCGCCTTTTGCTTGTTATACTCCTGCAGATGATCCGCGCCGCTGAGATACGTCCATGTGCCGGGAATGAGCGGCGTATCGGTGCGCGTGACCATATCGTAATAGACATTCTCCACCAGGTCATCCATATTGATCATATACCGGATGGCCTGCCGCACGCGCACATCCTCCAGTTCTACCGAGCGATTATTCATCATCAGCGTTTCCAGCTGCGTGGTGCGGTAGCCAACATTATAGCTCGTCACACCGCTGCGATACTGCGCCGCCGTGATCGCGCGCGTCAAAACCGCATCCACACGGCTGTATTCATAGCTGGAAATCAGCTCACGGTTGGTGGAATGGAAGGTCACCATGATCTGCCGGATGTCCGGCTGACTTTTCCACCAGCCGGTATACGCGCTCAAAAGCATGTAATCGCGCGGCACAAAGATATCCAGGTAATACGCGCCCGTGCCTACGGGATTGTCCGCCTGCACCTCGCTGGCCTTGAGGATGGGGAAGTTCATCGCATACAGGAAGGAATACGCCGGACGATTAACGGTCTTAATAACCACCGTCAGGTTATCGCTGGCCTGTATGGAATCGATAAAATACTTGAGCGTGGAATAACGGCCCTTTCCTTCCTCCGCCAGACGCAGGATTTCCTCCGCCGTGGCAACTACGTCATGCGCCGTGAGCGGCGTGCCGTCATGGAAGGTAATGCCCTCGCGCAGATAAAAATACCAGGTCTTACCGTTTTCCGACACCTGATAGCGCTCTGCCAGCGCAGGCTGCGGCTTGTAGTCATCATCGATATACATCAGCCCTTCATAGAGCAGATCCGTCAGCGACATAAATTCACGCTCGACCGGCTCCAGCGGGTTCACGCGCTCGCTGCCCACCGAGATAACGCCCAGATGCAGCGCATCTTCCTGCAGATAGGAAGCCATTGCCGGAGATGCCAGCGACAGCATCATCACCACCGCCAGCAAAAGCGCACATTTACACCTGATCCTGATAGTAATGCTGGAAGTAGATCGCATAGGCATTCATCACCTTTCCTGCGTAATAGCGCGTGTCCTCCATGGGGATATCCTCCACCTTCAGGTTCACGCCATCGTCGGCATATTTCATGGCCCAGAGCTTTACATTGTTGGGGCCGGCATGATAAGCGCAGGCAATCTTGATGGGATCGCCGTTAAAAATCCTGCTCAGATAACCGATATACCAGCAGCCGTAGCGGATGTTGGTTTCAGCGTCATACATATCGCTCCACGTGGCGCCGTCATTCAGCTTACGGTTGACAAACTCATAGGTGTCTTCCATCACCTGCATCAGGCCGCGCGCGCCCACGCTGCTCTCCGCGGAGGGATCATAACTGCTCTCGCGCAGAATGATCGCCGCAATAAAGGCCGGATGCACGTCATTTTCCGCCGCGTATCTTTCAATATAATCGCGGTAGCCGACCGTGTGACGCTCAACCAGCATCTGATAATCCTGCGCCGCACGCTCGCGATCTTCCGTCAATCGCTTCATATTGCCGTTGGCAATGCCCAGCATGACGCCCGCAAGCACCAGCACCAGGCACAAAACAATCACCGTGCGCACGGGAAACTGGCCGGATGCGCGCTTTTTTCTGCGTCTGTCAGCAGGCTTATTGGGCTGTATCGTTTTTTCCTTCTGCACCGGCTGCTGATGCCGCGTGCTGCGACGGTTGCGCTGCGGCGCAGAAGGCAGTTTTACTTCAGACAAGTTGTAATCTCCTTTGCAAATCCCGCATCAGCCCGCGCACGCGGCGGCGGGTGGCGCGAAAGCTTCCCGAGGTATCAATGAGGTGCTGCGCGCGCGCTTTTTTTTCGGCGACGGGCATCTGGCTGGCCATGCGAGAGAGCGCCTGCTCGCGGGACATATGATCCCGCTTCATTACGCGGCGCACCTGCTCTTTCTCCGGCACATGCACGCACCACACCTCGTCGCACTGCGCGTCCATGCCCGTTTCATACAAAAGCGGCACATCCCAAAACACAATATCGGCTTTTGCTTCATCTGTCAACCGCTGCATTTTTCCAATCACCAGGGGATGAATAATTTCTTCCAGTTCCTTGCGCCTGGCAGCGTCGGAAAATACCACGTCGCCCAGGCGGCGGCGGTTGAGAATGTCCCCGTCAAATACCTGATCGCCAAACACTTCCCGCACCCTGGGCAGCGCCTCGCCGCCCGGAGCCGTCACACTGCGGGAGATGGCGTCGGCGTCCAGCACCGTTACGCCCCTTTCGCGCAGGGCGTTGGCAACGCTTGTTTTGCCGCTGGCGATACCGCCGGTGAGGCCTACCACATACGGCTTATTTTGTTTCATACCAGCTGCTCCCCACCTTGACTTCGGCTACCAGCGGAACACGCAGCGTGACCACGCTTTCCATGCAATCCTTCAGCAGCTTTGCCACGGTCTCGGCCTCATTTTCAGGCGCTTCGATGATCAGCTCGTCGTGCACCTGCAAAATGAGCTTGGCCTTGAAGCCGCCCTTTTGCAGCGCTTCATGCACGCGGACCATCGCCAATTTAATAATATCCGCCGCCGGTCCCTGCACAGGCGTATTCATGGCGGCGCGCTCACCGAAATTGCGGATATTGGCATTGCTGGCCTTCAGCTCAGGCAGCTTTCTTACGCGGCCAAATACCGTGCGCGCCTCGCCCGTATCATAGCCCTCGGCCACAGCGCGGCTCATAAAGCCCTTCACGCCGGGATAGGTGGCAAAATACTTCTCAATAAACTCCGCCGCCTCTTTGCGGCTCATGCCGGTGTTGCGCGCCAGGCCAAAATCGCTGATGCCGTACACCAGGCCAAAGTTGACCGCCTTGGCATTGGCACGCATGGCGGGCGTGACATCTTCCATCGCAACGCCTGCCACCTCCGCCGCCGTGCGGGCGTGGATGTCCTGTCCCCTGCGGAAGGCGTCTACCATCGCTTCATCGCCCGAGAAGTGTGCCAGGATGCGCAATTCAATCTGCGAATAGTCGGCGTCTACCAGCACACACCCGGGCGAGGCCACAAAGGCGCGGCGGATTTCTCTGCCCATCTGCGTGCGCACAGGAATATTCTGCAAATTGGGCTCGGCGCTGGAAATGCGGCCCGTAGCCGTGCCCGTCTGATCAAAGAAGGTGTGAATGCGTCCATCCGACTCCGTCTTGCGGATCAGCGCGTCAATGTAGGTGCCGTTCAGCTTGGCCACCTGGCGGTATTCCAGAATGCAGTCAATCGCCGGGTGCTTATCGCGCAGCTTTTCCAGCGTTTCGGCGTCCGTCGAATAGCCCTTGCTGGTCTTGCGGCCGGCAGGCAAAGCGAGCTTTTCAAACAACACTTCGCCCAGCTGCTTGGGGCTGTTGATATTAAATTCGCCCACATTGCACGCCGCATAGATCTGCTCGCGCAGTTCGTTTTCGCGCTTTGTCAGCGTATCGCCGATCTCGCGCAGCACCTGGACGTCCACCGGGAAGCCCGTCTTTTCCATATCAAAGAGCACGCGCAAAAGCGGCAGCTCGATGGTGTTGTACAGCTCCGTCACCTTCGCCGCCTCCATCTCGGCGCGCTGCTTTTCATAAAGCGCCAGCACGCCCGAAGCGTCCGCATCGGCAAAGGAGGACAGGTGATAGCTCTTTTCCTGGGGATTGAGCACATAGGCTGCCAGCATGGTATCAAAGACAATCTCCGGCAGCTGATGCCCTTGCTCGCGCAGCGCATGCAAAAGACGCTTGCCGTCATGGGTGATCACCTTGCCCTGCCAGATCTCCCGGCACGCGGCGATCGGATCACCCTCATTCATGCCCGGCAGATCAAACAGCGCCACCTGGCCGCCCAGCTGCGCCTTGAGACGCTCGCAGCCGCTGGCAACGGAGAGCGTATCCTCGCTCATGTAGGCGGCAATTTCTTCTTTATTAAGAGCGGCGACATTTTCCTCCGTCAGCTCCTGCCATTCCTTAAATGTGCGCGTTTTTTCTTCCGTAACAGTCTGTTCTGTCTTTTCGCCGCCCAGACGCTGCGCCAGCGAAACCAGGCCGTATTTATACAAAACGCTCACGCCCTTTTCAGGGTGATTGGCGTCGCAATCGTCATAATGCACTTCAATGGGCGCATCGCGGCGGATGGTAGCCAGCCACTTGGAAAACCGCGCGCTGTCGGCATTTGAGCGCACCTTTTCGCCCAGCTTGCCCTTGATTTCGTCGCCATGCGCCAGTACATTTTCCAGCGTTTCATACTGCGCAAGCAATTTCACCGCCGTCTTTTCGCCCACGCCTGGAATGCCGGGAATGTTGTCGGAGCTGTCGCCCATCAGGCCCTTGAGATCGGTAATTTGCTCTGGCGTTACGCCCCACAGCTCCTTTACGCGATCGGGCGTGCATTCTTCAATATCCGAAATACCCTTGCGGGTAAGGAGCAGCGTAACGTCATCGCTCACCAGCTGCAGCGCGTCGCGGTCGCCTGTCAAAAGCAGGGCGGACAAATCGCGCTGAATGCACTGCTGCGACAGCGTACCCAGAATATCATCCGCCTCGTAGCCCGTCAGACTCAATACGCCAAAGCCCATGGCGGACAATACTTCCTTGATGATATCAAACTGCCCGCGCAGCTCATCGGGCGTGCGGGCGCGTCCGGCCTTGTACTCCGCATACTCCGTATGGCGGAAGGTGGGCGCATGCTCGTCAAAAGCCACCGCGCAGTAGCGCGGCGCACGCTCGCGGATGCAGCGCAAAAGCATATTCAAAAAGCCGTGCACGGCATTGGTGTACACGCCATTGTAATCCATCAGCGGCAGCGCATGAAACGCCCTGTGCATCAGGCTGTTGCCATCCACGATCAAAAAAGTGTCTCGCATGCAAAATCCCTCCTAATATATTATTGTATCACAAAATAAGCGAATATACAAAGAGAACATCGCGCATACTACGCACGGAGGATGTAAATTTTTATGCGGCCATGGATGGAAAAATGGGGCAGCGTGCTGCTGATCTTCTTTTGCGCGCTGGTCATTCTTTTTGCAGCGCTGTACACCCGCCAGGATGACATCCGGCGCATCGCCGCGCAAAATGCCGCCGCCACCCAGGATGAATCCCTTCCTGCGCTGCCAGCCTATTGCCCGCCTGTTTCAAGCGCAGTCACGCAGCTCTACGCCGGTCCCCGCCAAACAGAAAACGGCGTGTGGCAGATAGATCCCTGCGTATATTACGCTGTCAGCAAAAACCAAAGCGTGTCCGCCTGCTGCACCGGCGTTATCCTGCATGCGGACGAGCAAAAAATCGTCATTCAATCAAGCGATCATCAGCTTTTTTCCCTGCACGGCGTTTTTTCCCTGCTGACCCGCGCAGGCGATACGGTAACCGCCGGAGCGCCGCTTGCCACAATCGCCGAGCGCGGCGAAATGCGGCTGTCGCTCTCCGTCGACGGGCATTATCTTGATCCCTTATCATGTTTTTAGGAGGCTTGTATGTGCGGCATCATGGGCTATATCGGCACGCAAAGCGCGCAGGAAATTCTCTTAAACGGGCTGGAGCATCTCAGCTACCGCGGCTATGACAGCGCCGGCGTTGCCGTACAAAAAGAAAACCGGCTGCAGATTGTCAAAACGCGCGGGCGCATTGATCTGCTGCGCCAAAAATGCCAGGATACGCCGCTTGACGGAACGCTTGGCATCGGGCACACCCGCTGGGCAACGCACGGCCCGGCCAACGATCTCAATGCCCACCCGCACACAGATGCACGCGGCCGCATCGCCATTGTGCACAACGGCGTGATCGAAAACCATGCGCAGCTAAGGCAGATGCTGACAGCACGCGGGTTTGTATTCCGCTCTGATACCGATACAGAATGCGCTGCGCATTTGCTTCGATTGTTGTATGACGGTGATATGCTGCGCACGCTTTTGCTGGCCGCGCGCTACCTCACCGGCAGTTATGCCATCGCCGCCCTCTGCGCGGATGATCCCTCGGCGCTGTACTGCATCCGTTCAGGCAGCCCGCTCATTCTGGGCACGCGCGAGGGCGAGAGCTACCTCTCCTCTGACATTCCGGCGCTGCTGCCCTACACGCGCGAGCTGACCGTGCCCGAGGACGGCGAGGCAGCCGTGCTGCGCCGCAGCGGCATATATCTTTTCTCTGCCAAAGGACAGCGGCGGCGTGCGCAGACCTTTCATGTATCGTGGGATATGCAAAGCGCCGAAAAGGGCGTTTATCCGCACTTTATGCTCAAGGAAATTCACGAACAGCCGCAGGCATTGCACTCGCCGCCTATCATCCGGAAGTTGCCCGCCCGTGCGCCATCACAGGCTGTGCTGCTGGGCTGCGGAACGGCCTATCACGCGTGCCTGCTGGGCGCGTATTATATGGAGCGGCTGGCGGGCATTCCGGCTTTTCCGGAGATTGCCAGCGAATACCGCAGCCGCATTGCTTTTCCCTACCGCGACTGCGCGTGCATTGCTGTCAGCCAGAGCGGTGAAACAGCCGATACCATTTCAGCAGCGCGCATGGCCAAGGCGCGCGGAGCAGTGCTGGTCACGCTGACCAACACACTGGGCTCGACGCTGGAGCGGATGTCCCCTGCTGCGCTGCTCACGCCCGCCGGACCGGAATTATCCGTTGCCAGCACCAAAGCCTACACTGCGCAGGCGCTGGCGCTGTTGCAGCTTGCGCTGCGCTGGGGGCGCATGCGCGGCACGCTGCAGGAGGCGCTCTCCGAGCAGCAGCTTTTACATTTGCCGCACTGGGCGCAGGAAATGCTCAGCAGCAGTTCAGCCATTCAGGCCTACATTGAGCCGCGCGCAGATCAGCCGCTTTTCTTTTTCATCGGTCGCGGCGCAGACGCCGTCACAGCGCGGGAGGCGGCGCTCAAGTTCAAGGAAATCACCTACACCCCGGCCGAGAGCTATCCGGCGGGCGAGCTCAAGCACGGTGCGATCGCGCTGATTCACGAGGGAATGCCCGTCATTGCCATATGCACGCAGCCGGAATGGCTGCACAAGACGCTGGTCAATCTCTCTGAATGCCGTGCGCGCGGCGCCGAGTGCGTTTGCTTTTGTTTGCCGCACATGGAAAAGGACGCCCGGGAAGCAGCGGACCATGTCTTTGTTCTGCCCGACATGCCGCCGCTTTTGGCACCCATTATATCCGTGATTCCATTGCAGCTGCTAGCCTATTACGCGGCCTGCAAAAAGGGGCTGGATGTGGACAAGCCGCGCAATCTGGCGAAGTCTGTGACGGTGGAGTGAGAGGGATGAAGGGGAACGTTACTTTCTTGGAGCCCAAGAAAGTAACAAAGAAGGCAGTCGGTTATGTTTGTTGGCGGCATTGTTGCCGCGGCAGTTAATTGAAACAGGGGACAACGCTGACGGATGCGAGCAAGCTCGCCCCGATCATCGTGATCCCCTGTTTCAGTTTGCTTCGCAAACCCGCAGGGCGATGCCCTGCGGACTGCCGCTGTGTACATTTGTGCGTTTGGCTGTCGCCGTTTTTTCTGCGGAAAAACGAGCGGGTTTCGCGCTGCGGCGCGGGAGGAGGGAACGCCAGCTGCGGCTGGCTACACCTCATCACCGCCTCCGGCGGAGCTTCCCCTCAAGGGGAAGCCTTTTGGTGGATTGCAGCCAAGCAAGAGCCTTCCCCTTGAGGGGAAGGTGTCACGGCATTGCCGTGACGGATGAGGTGTAGCGCGTCGCAACGCGCGTTCCCCATCCGCTCGTTTTGCCTTAGCGTTACGGCGCTCCCCCGCGGGCGCTACCTCACAACACTGCGGCAGGCTGGACGACGCAGTCGTCCGCATCCGCGAAGCGGATAGAAAAAAGGGTCTGGAAGATGGAGGGCAAGCTTGCTTGCAATCCAGATTCCAACCCCTTTTTCATATAGCCTGCCGAAACAAGTCAACCAAAAAACTGGCTTTCGGGATGGGTTTGGGAAGGGGCTTTGGCCTTCCAAAGCCGCCTTCCCAACGCTCCCCTCACTGTCACGCCTTCTCCGCCAACCGCTTGGCAATCTCGTAGCTCTGGCGAATGAACGCCGTCAGCTCTTCGTTTTCCAGCGGGCGCGCGCTCATGCGGGCAATATCGTAATACTGCTTGGCAAGGAGCTTTTGCAGATCCTGATCCTGCATGCCGCACAGCGTTTTCACCGCAGCGCAGGCGGAGTTCACCACGATTTCCGGCCGTTCGGGCAGCTTGAAGTCCTGTCCGTAGAGCGCAGCCATCTCGCGATAGCGGCGCAGCTGCTCGTTTTCAAGCAGCATCAGCGGCAGCTCTTTATCAGAAAGCGCGCTTACCTTGACAGTTGCGTCTTCATTGTCCAGCGCCTCGCGGAAAAGCTTTTCCAGTGCAGGCTGATCCAGTGCTTCGCCGTCTGCCGCCTGATCAATCAGGCCCTCCACGTCCGCATCCACGCGCGCGAAGATCACGCCCTCCGGCTGGCCCTTTTGCTCGAGCATCTGCATAAAGCTCACGTCGATGACGGAATCGAGCACCGCCACGTCGATTTCCTTGGCCGTATAGAGATTGACCGAGGCCGCCTGACGCGCCGCATCGGTGGTGTAGTAAATCTTCTTTTCCACCTTGCCCTCGTTGCGCGCACGGTATTCCTCGGGCGTCAGATATTCGCCCACCGTGGTCTTGAGCAGCAAGCTGCCCTTCACTGCATCGTAGAATTTGGGATCGCGCAGGCAGCCATACTTGACAAAGGGATGAATGTCATCCCAGTAGGTCTGGTAGGTTTCGCGCTCCGTATTCATCAGGCCGTTCAGCTTATCGGCCACCTTCTTGGTGATGTGCGCAGACAGCTTCTTCACATAGCCGTCATTCTGCAGGAAGGAGCGGCTGACGTTCAGCGGCAGATCGGGGCAATCCAGCACGCCGCGCAGCAGCAGCAAAAATTCGGGGATGATTTCCTTGATGTTGTCCGCCACGAACACCTGGCGGTTGAACAATTTAATCTGTCCCTCCTGGCCGCCGAAGTCCTTGCGGATGCGCGGGAAATAGAGAATACCCTTGAGGTTGAAGGGGTAATCCACGTTCAGGTGAATCCAGAACAGCGGATCCTCATAGGTATTGAACAGCTTGTAATAGTTCTGCTTATACTCTTCCTCGGTGCACTCGCGGGGATTTTTCAGCCACAGCGGATGCGTATCGTTGATGGGCTGGGGCGCAGTTTCCTCCGCTGCGTCTTCCTTCTTTTCTTCGGCCTTCACGCGCTCGTCGTCCAGATCCTTCAGATAGATCGGCACCGCCATGTAGCCGCAGTAGCGATCCAGCACCTCATGCACGCGATTGGCCTCGAGGAATTCCTTTTCTTCCTCGGCGATGTAAAGCGTGATGGTCGTGCCGCGCTCGGTGCGGCTGCCCGCACTCATTTCGTAGGCCATGCCGTCCTCGCTCTCCCAGCGCACGGGAGACGCGCCCTCCTGCCAGGAAAGCGTTTCAATGACAACCTTAGAGGAAGGCATAAAGGCAGAATAGAAGCCCAGACCAAAGTGGCCGATGATGCCGCCCTCGGCCTCGCCCTGATATTTCTTGAGAAATTCCTCGGCCGAGGAGAAGGCAACCTGGTTGATATACTTTTCCACTTCTTCCGCCGTCATGCCGATGCCGTTGTCAATAAAAGAGAGCGTGCCCGCGCTCTTATCCACTTCGATCACAACGCGCAGGCTTTCGTCATCGCCCTTGAGCATGCGGTACTTGGTCACAGCGTCGCAGCCGTTGGCCGCCAGCTCACGGATGAAAATATCCTTATCGGAATACAGCCAGCGCTTGATCACCGGCATAATGTTTTGCGCATGAATGGAAATATTGCCTTTTTTCATTTCAGACATGTCGTTTACCTCCTGGAATCATAGGCCCTTCAGCCAGTGTTTATTATACCACAATTTGTAAAGGGAATATAAACTTTTTGCGCACTTTCCGCCAATCGCAGCATAGCATGAAAGCGTGGAGGGATTTTCTCCTCCGCGGCAGTCGGCGGCAGACATTCCGCGCTGCCGCCAGCGGGATGTGAGAAATGATGAAACGCGGCGATGTTTACCGCGCCAATCTCGATCCCGTGCAGGGCTCAGAGCAGGGCGGCGTGCGGCCTGTAGTCATTGTGCAAAATGACCTGGGCAATCTTTCCAGCCCTACTGTGATTGTGGCTCCGCTCACTTCGCAGCCAAAAAAGCGCTCGCAAAAGACGCATGTGGAGGTGTTGCCGCCCGAAGGTGGGCTGCGATACCCCTCGCAGATTTTATGCGAGCAATTGCGCACGCTCGAAAAGACCCGTCTGAGCCGGTATTTGGGGACGCTTACGTCCGACACGCTCAGGCGGGTGGATGCGGCGCTTGCGGCTGCGCTGGGCACGGGAAAGGGGTTTTGATATAGAAGGGGACGTTAGGGAGGCGGCTTTTGAAGGCAAAATCCCCTCCCTAAAACCCACCCGAAAACCAGTCTTTTGGTTGACTTGTTTGGGCAGGCTATACGAAAAAGGAGCGTGAAATCACGGCTGCGAGCAAGCTCGCCCCGGTGATTTACACGCTCTTTTTCTTGCCCGTTTCACGGGCGCGATGGCTACGCCATCGGCCTGCCCACTACTTATGTGGTTGCGCCTGCGGGGAGTGTCGTTTCGCTTCGGCGAAACGAGCGGATGAGGTGTAACCAGCCGCAGCTGGCGTTCCCTCCTCCCGCGCCGCAGCGCGAAACCCGCTCGTTTTTTCCGCAGAAAAAACGGCGACAGCCAAACGCACAAATGTACACAGCGGCAGTCCGAACGGCAAAGCCGTTCGGGTTTGCGAAGCAAACTGAAACAGGGGATCACGATGATCGGGGCGAGCTTGCTCGCATCCGTCAGCGTTGTCCCCTGTTTCAATCAACTGCCGCGACTAACCAGCATCCAGCAATCGCCACGACTGGTTTCTTTGTTACTTTCTTTGGCTCAAAGAAAGTAACGTCCCCCCTCCTCCGCCGCCTTGACTTCCCCCTTCACTTGCGCTAAAATTTAACTGGATGAATATGCCCGCAAAGGGGGAATCGTACCATGATGGAAAAAAACAATCTCAAGGGCTGGCTGTACCTGTTGCCCGCCATCCTGTTTCTGGGATTTTTCCTGGTGTATCCGCTGATCGACGTATTTATTTATTCGTTTGAGGAGGGCTATAATTCGGCCTCGCAAACGTACTTTGGCACGGGTCTGTACAATTATTCCTATGTGCTGCACGATCCGTATTTTTTGCAGGCGGTGAAGAACACCTTCATTCTGGTAATTATCACCGTGCCGCTGTCGACAGGGCTTGCGCTTCTGATTTCGCTGGGACTGAACGCCATCAAGCCCCTGCGCAATGTTTTCCAGACGGTGTATTTCCTGCCCTATGTCACCAACACCCTGGCGGTAGGCCTTGTTTTCATGATTCTGTTTAAGAAAACGCCCTACTCTGACGGCCTTGTTAATCTGCTGCTCCAGTGGTTCGGCGGCGAGAGCATCGACTTTATCGACGGTCCCTACTGGGCAAAGATGTTCGTGCTGTGCTTCTACACCGTGTGGGTGGTGCTGCCGTTTAAGATTCTCATTCTCACCAGCGCGCTGGCGTCGGTGGGCGAGCAGTACTATCAGGCCGCGCGCGTGGACGGCACGCGTAAAAACCGCATGTTCCTGCGCATCACGCTGCCGATGATCTCCCCCTCGCTGTTCTATCTGATCATCACCGGCTTTATCGGCGCGTTCAAGGCCTACAGCGATTCCGTAGCGCTGTTTGGCACGGATCTGAACGCAGCGGAAATGAACACCATCGTCGGCTATGTATATGACATGCTCTACGGCAACAGCGGCGGCTATCCCAGCTATGCCTCGGCAGCAGCCATCCTGCTGTTTGCGATCGTTCTGACCATCACGTGCATCAATTTGCTTATCAGCAAAAAGCACGTGCATTATTAAGGAGGCGGCAGCATGGCAAAGCAAATTGACTTTGAAAAAATCGAGCGCCGCGCACGCATCCGCCACCGCGTATCGCAGGGCGTGATCTACGCGCTGCTGGTCTTCTGGGCGCTGATGGTGCTCTTCCCCTTCTACTGGATGCTGCTCACGAGCGTGAAAAGCTACAGCACCTATAACGCTGAATATGTGCCCAAGCTCTATACCCTCGCGCCCACGCTGGAAAACTACAAATACGCTTTCACCACCGTGGCGCTGGGCAAGTATTTTGCCAATACGCTGATCTACACCGTCGTCACTACCTTTGTGATGGTCATCGTCACGGTGCTGGCCGCCTTTGCCTTTGCGCGCCTTGAGTTCAAAGGCAAGAACCTCGTGTTTGTACTCTTCCTCGCGCTGATGATGATCCCCAACGAGCTGGTAATCATCACCAACTATGTGACCATCACCAACCTGAATCTGCGCAATACCTTTACCGGCCTGATCCTGCCCTCGATCACCTCGGTATTCTACATTTATCTGCTGAAGGAAAACTTTGCGCAGGTGCCGGACGAATTGTACTACGCGGCCAAGGTGGATAACACCAGCGACATGAAATATCTGTTCAAGGTGCTCATTCCCGTATGCCGCCATACGATCATCACCATTGTCATCCTCAAGATCATCGAATGCTGGAACTCCTACGTCTGGCCGCGCCTGATTACGGATGATGAAAGCTACTTCCTTGTCTCCAACGGCATCCAGACCATCCGCGAAAGCGGCTTTGGCCGTGAGAATGTGCCGGCCATGATGGCGGCGGTTGTGTCCATCTCCGTGCCGCTGATTGTGCTATTCCTGATCTTCCACAAAAAAATCATGGCGGGCGTCGCCAGAGGAGGTACCAAGGGATGAGAAAAATCAAGCTGATTGCCCTGATGCTGTGCCTTGTCACCTGCGCGCTGCTGCTCTCGGGCTGCCACGGCGCCAAGGAATCGACTGCCTTTGCCATTCCGGATACCTTTGACGCCTCGCGCGAATACAATATCGTTTTCTGGCAGAAGAACGAAAGCAATATCACGCAGGTGGAGGTATATAAAAAGGCTGCGGCTGACTTCCAGCAGTATTATCCCAACATCCATGTGACCATCCGCCCCTTTACCAATTACGCGGATATTTACAAGGATATCATCACCAACATTGCTACCGGCACCACGCCCAACGTGTGCATCACCTATCCTGACCACATCGCCACCTATCTGACCAGCGACAACTGCATTGTGCCGCTGGACGAGCTGCTCACGCACGAAAAATACGGCCTTGGCGGCAGTGAGGTGCGCTTTGACGCGCCCACCAAGGATGAGATCGTGCCGCAGTTCCTGGCAGAAGGCCTGGTCGGCGGCATTCAGTACGCCCTTCCCTACATGCGCTCCACCGAAGCCTGCTATGTGAACAAAACCTTTGTGGAAAAGCTGGACTACACGCTTCCCGAAACGCTGACGTGGGATTTTGTATGGGAGGTTTCCGAAGCCGCCATGGCCAAGGATGAGGACGGCAATTTCCTCCTCAACGGCCAGAAGGTGATGATCCCCTTCATTTATAAGTCCACCGACAACATGATGATCCAGATGATCCGCCAGCTGGATTCCGGCTATTCGACGGACAAGGGCGACATCCTGCTCTTTAACGACACCACCAAATCGCTGCTGATGGAGATTGCCAGGCACGCCAAATCCCGCGCTTTCTCCACCTTCAAGATTTCCAGTTATCCGGCCAACTTCCTCAACGCCGGCCAGTGCATCTTTGCGGTGGACTCCACCGCCGGCGCCACCTGGATGGGTTCCAAGGCCCCGCTGATCGACATTGCTGAGGAAGCGCTGGTGGACTTTGAAACGGTCGTCATGGCCGTGCCGCAGTTTGATCCTGCGCATCCGCAGATGATCTCCCAGGGCCCCTCCATGTGCATCTTCAACAAGGAGGATCCGCAGGAGGTGCTGGCCTCGTGGCTGTTCATGCAGTACCTGCTCACCGATGAAGTGCAGCTTGCTTACTCCACCACAGAAGGTTACATCCCGGTTACATCCAAGGCGCAGAATACCGCTGCATACCAGGATTATCTCTCCCGCGCGGGCGAAGACAACCAGTATTACTACGATGTAAAGATCAACGCCGCCAAGCTGTTGATCGAAAATACGCAGAATACCTTCGTCACCCCCGTCTTTAACGGCTCGGCCTCGCTGCGCGACGCTGCCGGCAGCCTGATTGAAGAAGTAACCAAGGGCACCATCCGCAAAAAGGAAATCAACGACGAGTTCATCGAAAAGCTGTATTCGAACGCAACGTCGCTCTACCGCCTGGATCAGATCAGCGTTACCTCCACCGGCAAGGCGGATCTGGGCCCGCTGCCCGCTACAGCCGTCACCCTCTTAACCGCGCTTGCCGCCACCTGGCTGATGATCATCCTGTACGTTTCCGTCAGCGCTGTTAAAAAAGCGAAAAAAAGTAAATAATCCATAAGTGCATTGATTTCTTTCGCTTTTGTATGTATAATAAAGAACGTACCCTGAAACTCAATTTTAGGAGGAAAACAAACATGAAAAAGTTCCTGGCTGCTCTGCTTCTCCTGTGCATGGCCTTCTCCTGCGCCATGGCCGAAACCACCGCTCCCGAAGCCAAGGGCGAAGGCGTTATGACCTATGCCGAATACGCCGCTGCCGAACTGCAGGCCGAAGTTGTTATCGAAGCCTACGTTCAGGCCACCCAGTCCTGGTGGGACAACAAGATCACCGTTTACGCTCAGGATATGGAAGGCGGCTACTTCCTGTATGAAATGACCTGCTCCGAAGAAGACGCTGCCAAGCTCGTTCCCGGCACCAAGATCAAGGTTACCGGCTACAAGACCGAGTGGGCTGGCGAAGTGGAAGTCGATTCCGGCTCCACCTTCGAAATCCTGGAAGGCAACTACATTGCCGAAGCCAAGGATCTGACCGCTTACCTGGGCACCGAAGAGCTGATCAATTTCCAGAACCAGAAGGCTCTCTTCACCGGCCTGACCGTGGAAAAGATCGAGTACAAGAACGGCGAGCCCGGCGATGACATCTACCTGACCTTCGGCCTGAACGGCGCTTCCTATGACTTCTGTGTAGAGCGCTACCTGACCGATCCCGAAACCGAAGTTTACAAGACTGTTGCCACCCTGAACGTGGGCGACGTTGTGAACGTAGAAGGCTTTGTTTACTGGTACAACGGCATCAACACCCATATCACCAACATCACCAAGTAATCAAACACATAAAGACCGCTGGTTTCCCAGCGGTCTTTTTATTTTGCATTCTACTTTTGATGGGTGTGAGAACAAAAGTTGCAATGATATAATCATGCAGAAAGGAGGGATTAAATGAACCAGATTAAAATCGGAAAATTCATTGCAGAGCGCCGCAAAAGCAAAAACCTGACGCAAAATCAGCTGGCCGAAATGCTGAATACCACCAACAAATCCATATCAAAATGGGAAAACGGCATTTGTCTGCCAGACGCCTCCCTGTATGAGCCGCTGTGCAATATCCTGGAAATCACCATCAACGAGTTGTTCGCGGGGCAGAAAATTGCTAAAGCAGATTATCAGAAAATCGCTGACGCCAATCTGCTGCAAATGCTCAAATACAGGCTGTATCAATCAGGCGATAAAAACATAACCTTTTCAGAATTTGACCATGCGTTAAGCAGAATGGCAGAGGTTACAACCCTGCTGCAGCAGTTTGGTACGAAAGACGAAGCGGTTGATTATTTGGCAAAAGAAACGCAGCTGCCCATAGAAGAATGTGCCGCGGCCTATGTTTTTTACATGAACATGTTTAGAACGGATGCATGAACTCTTATGCCTGTTTATCCGAGCCAGCTGGCACCCAGCCTGGCTTTTTTCTTTGCGCAGGGATTGACATCATCTGCCGGGTATGGTATATTATATCCGTAGTTAGTCATCTCTAACTAATTTCCTTCGAATCCATCCCCCTCGCAGTCTTTATTTTTTATCGATCAGTTAGACTTATCTAACCTAAAAAAGGAAACGCCATCATGTCTGAAGAAGCCATCATCCGCCATTGCGCGCCGACGCTGGCCTCCATCAAAACAGCCAATATGTTTACCTGTCCCTTTTCATCGCGGCAGGAAATGCTCTGCAGCCTCCGCGCGTTCAACCGCCGGCTGATCAGAAAAGGGCTGCGCATTCTGCCGCTGCGCTACAAGGACGGGCTGGGGCTGATCTATGTGTACCGCCCCGAAAAGCTTGCACGCGACCTGAAAAGCGACGTGGCTGGACGCATTCTCAAAAAGTACGGCTACAATGGCTGCCGTGACGCCGCCTGCCTGCGCCGTCTGATGGAAAGGCTGCACAATCAGGAGGAGTTTCCGCACGAAATCGGGTTATTTCTGGGCTATCCGCCCGAGGATGTGGACAGCTTTATCCACAAGCGCTGCCCGCACAAATGCGTTGGCTGCTGGAAGGTTTACCACAACGAAGAAGCTGCCCGCGTACTCTTTGCCCGCTACAAAAAATGCTTCGCGCTGTATGACAAGCTCTGGCGTGAAGGACGCAGCATTGAACGGCTTACGGTCGCCGTTTAAGATATGATACCCGCCTCCAAAAAGCAGGGCCTGCGATACACCTCCAGTCGCAGGCCCCGTTTTTTATTACAAGCGATAGATAAATTTGCAGATTTCACGCTTGGCGCCCTGATAATCGCCCGCGCCTTCAAAAATCTTTTCAAAGCCGCAGCGCTCCATCACCTTAACGGACGCCAGATTATCCTTCAGGCACACGCCCAGCATTTCGGTCAGCTGCAGATTCTTCATGATCGCCGGCAGGAAGGCCTGCACGGCCTCGGTGGCGTAGCCGTGCCTGGTATACTTTTCGCCGATGTGATAACCGATTTCCCACACGCCGTTCTCCATCGGCACGGCCTGCACATAGCCGATATTGGTTTGATCCTTCAGCAAAATAGCATAAACCAGCGGGCCGTCGCCGCTTTCATAGCAAGAAATCAGAAATTCAACCGTTTCCCTTGCAATTTCCACCGTTTCAAACACTTCATCGGGCACAAAGCGGCGGTTGTCCGCATCCAGCGAGTTTTCGTGCACGCTCTGCGCCATCTCTTCCGTCAGGCGCGTGATCAGCAGTCGCTCCGTCTCAATATGCATAATCATCCTTCTTTCATTAAAAAAGGAAGCAGCCTGGCTGCTTCCTGATTTGCTGTTTGATTAATCGATGCGGGCCAGCGTATCGCGGATCTGGTCGTACACCTTCATGTAGCTGGTGTTGAACCAGCCGGGGCAGGACACATGCAGCACCAGCAGCTCATTTTCGCCGATGATGGCCATATGCACGCGGCCACGCACGATGGTGCCGTCAATCTTTTCTGCGCGATAGTTGTTGTAGTAGCCCTTTTCGCCCATCAGCGTCTTGCTGGCGGCGGTGTAGCTTTCCCAGCCCTCATACTTGGTTTTTTCGGTCAGCAGATAATTTTTCAGATCCGTCTTCACATCGTCCAGATCATAGTTCTTGTTGATCGGCATGATCTGCAGCGTGATGGTGGCAGCGTAGTTATCCTTCACCGCAGAAGCAGGCTCGGTCAGCACATACACATCGCTCTGGCTGTCATCCACCGTATAGCCAACGGCAGAGGAGAACTTGAGGCCCAGCTTGGCGGCAGTGTATTCGCCATAGGTAAAGGTCAGATCAGGACGCGGCGTAGCCGTGGGCATATCGATGGGATTCACCGGAATGGGCGTAGAGCCGGCATACACAGCATTGCCCGCTTCATCATACTTGGTGTCCACAAAATAATAGCCGTCATCCTCTTCGCTGGCGGGATCATATCCCTCCGGCAGGCCCATATCGTTATTGGCGGCAGACTGATTATTGGCCTGCTGATCCATGGGCGATACCTGGCCGCCCTGATTGGCCTGTGCATGATTCTCGCCGGTATTGTCATTCTTGGCGCCGCAGGCGCACAGCACGAAGACCACCAGCATCAACAAAGCGATCAGTACAAGCTTTTTCTTCATAGCAATAAATCCCTCCATACAGGAATGGTAGCACATCAAAAGCTGCGTCTGCAACTTTACATAATTGTAACGAATTTATAACGATTCGTCAAGTAATATTTACAATTCCTGGCCATTTTCTGCCATTTCGGGATGCAAATGCACATAAACCGCCCGGGCTGAGGCCTGTGTCATGCCCTTGACGGCGAGAATTTCTTCTTCCGCCGCCTCGCGCATGGCTTTGATGGAACCAAAATGCGAAAGCAGCGCGCGCCGTCTGGCAGGGCCTATGCCCTCAATATCCTCCAAAGATGAATGCACGCTGGCCTTTCCGCGCAGATTTCTGTGGTGCGTGATGGCAAAACGGTGCGCTTCATCGCGGATCCGCTGCACCAGATGCAGCGCAGGCGTGTGGTGATCAAGCACTACGGGCGTATCGCAATCGGGCAGCCAGATTTCCTCCAGCCGCTCTGCCAGGCCGAACATCGGCACCTCTATGCCCTCTTTCAGCATGGCTTCCCGCGCAAAAGCCAATTGCTGCGGGCCGCCGTCAATCAGCACAAGATCGGGCATAACCCATCTTTCCTTCTCATCCTCCGCCTTGGTGCGGCGAAAACGCCTGCCCAACACCTCGTTCATGGAGGCAAAGTCATTAGCGCCCACCACGGTTTTGATCCGGTAATGCCTGTATTCTTTTTTCGCCGGCATGCCGTCAATAAATACCACCATCGAGGCCACGGACAACGTGCCCTGCGTGTTGGAAATATCAAAGCCCTCAATGCGCCGGGGATAGCCCTGCATGCCGATCGCCTCCGCCAGATCGCGGCACGCGCCGATTGTACGGTCCCACTGCACCTGCTGACGCGCGTTGCGCTTTTCCAGCGCATCCCGCGCATTCTTTTCGGCCATGAGCACCAGCGCTTTCTTTTCGCCGCGCTGCGGAATAATCAGATCCACCGCGCCGCCACGCTTCTCGCGCAAAAGCGCTTCCATCGTTTCGGCTTCTTCAATCGGCTGGGTGAGGATCTCCCGCGCCGGCAGACGATCGGCATAATAGCGCAGCACAAACTCTGTCAGCACTTCTTCTTTGGGTTCATTGCCCTCGCCGGGCAGCGCAAAGCTGTCGCCGCCGATCATGCGGCCGCCGCGGATAAAGAGCACCTGTACCATCGCATCCAGACCGTCCTGCGCAATGGCCAATACATCCTGCTGCGCATCCTTGGTCTGGATGGCGCGCTGCCGCTCCATCAGGCCCTGAATATCGCGCAAAGCGTCGCGCTTTTGCGCCGCGCGCTCAAAATCAAGATTGCGCGAAGCCTCCAGCATATCTTTTTCCAATTGATCGGTAATAGCCTTCGAGTTGCCGTTCAAAAAGGCGATCACGCCGTCAATCATCTTCTGATATTCATCCACCGTGCATTTGCCCGCACAGGGCGCAAGACACCGGCCGATCTCATAATTGACGCACGGGCGCGCCGGCTTGCTCAGCGGCAGATTTTTGCTGCAGGTACGGATGGGAAAAGCCTTTCTGAGCACCTCCAGCGCGTCGCGCACGGCGGTCGCGCCGATATACGGGCCAAAATACTGCGCGCCGTCCTTTTGCATGCGGCGGGCAATGGTCACGCGCGGGAAGGGCTCGCGCTTGTCAATGCGCACGTACGGGTAGTGCTTGTCATCTTTTAACAGGATATTATAGTGCGGCATATGACGCTTGATCAGATTGCATTCCAGCGTCAATGCCTCCAGATTTGTATTGCAAAGCAGAATATCAAAATCATCAATCAGCCGCACCATCGCCGCCACCTTGGGCGTATGATCGCGCGTCTGAAAATAGCTGCGCACGCGGTTTTTCAGATTGACCGCCTTGCCCACATAAATGATCTCCCCCTGATGCTTCATCAGATAGCAGCCGGGCGAATCGGGTAGCATACTAATTTTTGTTTTCAGTGTTTCGTTCATTCTGATATCCTCCGCTATCAGTATACCACACTCTGCGCCAATTGCCTACTGAATATAAACCCAGTGTGAACTTTTCCCACCTTCCTTGACAGGCGATTTCACCATCGGATAAAATATATATGACCGTTCTCAATAACGTGTCAGTTTTCCCGAAAGGAGTGCAATCTATGGAAGAAAAAAACACAAATCAGAATAAAGCGCCCAAGATGAAAAAGCCGCCGATTTTCTGGATCACGGTCGTTATTCTGGGCGTCATGCTTTTATCCACGCTCTTTTCCGCCAGCCGTCTTTTCGGCTCTCAGACTGAGATGGTCGAATACTCCGCCTTCATCAACATGGTCAATTCCGGCCAGGTGGATAAGGTGCAGATCGGCCTTGACAGCATCGCCTTTACGCTGAAGGCGGATGAATCGATGCCTAAATGGTATCTGGGGCTGACGCAGACCAAGGTATATCAGTGTGTGGCGGTGGAGGATCCCTATCTGGTTGATCGTCTGCTGGAGGCCCAGGTGACCTTCGCCGGCGAGGATTTGTCCTCTTCCTCCGCATTCAGCATGATCCTCAGCCTCGTGCTGCCCATTGCGCTCTACGGCGTAATCATCTTCTTTGTCTTCCGCATGATCAAAAAAAGCAGCGGCGGCATGGGCGCGATGAGCTTTGGCAAGAGCAGCGCCAAGATGTACACCGTCTCTGACGAAAGCAAAAAGTTTACCGATGTCGCCGGACAGGACGAAGCCAAGGAAGCGCTGATCGAACTGGTGGATTTCCTCCATCAGCCCGATAAATACCGCGCTATCGGCGCAAAGCTGCCCAAGGGCGCGCTGCTGGTGGGCCCTCCCGGCACGGGTAAAACGCTGCTGGCGCAGGCCGTGGCAGGCGAAGCGAAGGTGCCGTTCTTCTTTGTCAGCGGCTCGGCCTTTGTAGAGATGTTTGTCGGCACAGGCGCTGCGCGTGTGCGCGATCTCTTTAAGCAGGCCAATGAAAAGGCGCCGTGCATCATTTTTATTGATGAAATCGACGCCATCGGCAAAAAACGCGACGCAATGGGCCTGTCCTCCAACGACGAACGCGAGCAGGCGCTCAATCAGCTGTTGGCGGAAATGGACGGCTTTGACGCCTCCAAGGGCATCGTCGTGCTGGGCGCCACCAACCGCCCGGAGATTCTCGACGCCGCCCTCCTGCGCCCCGGTCGCTTCGACCGCCGCATCACCGTGGATCTGCCCGATCTTCGCGGTCGCGAGGCCGTTCTGCGCGTGCATGCGCGCGGCATCACAATGGATCACAATATTGATTTTGCCGCCATCGCCCGCCAGACAGTGGGTGCATCGGGCGCAGATCTGGCCAATATTGTCAATGAAGCCGCGCTGCGCACCGTGCGCCTGGGCCGCACTTCCGTGACGCAATCCGATCTGGAAGCCTCAGTAGAAACCGTTATCGCAGGCACCGAGCGCAAGAGCTTTGTGATTCCCGAAGCCGAAAAACGCATTGTCGCCTATCACGAAATCGGCCACGCGCTGGTAGCGGCACACCAGAAAAACGCCGTGCCCGTGCAAAAGATCACCATCATCCCGCGTACCTCCGGCGCGCTGGGCTACACCATGCAGGTGGATGAAGAGGAGCACGTGCTCATGAACCGCGAGGACATCATCAGCAAGCTCGCCGTGCTCACCGCCGGCCGCGCTGCCGAAGAATATGCCTGCAATACCTGCACCACCGGCGCTGCCAACGACATCGAACAGGCCACCAAGCTGGCCCGCGCAATGGTTACGCGCTACGGCATGAGCGAGAAATTTGGCATGGTGGCGCTGGAAACCAGCAGCAATGTGTACCTGGGCGGCGATTCGCAGCTGATGTGCTCGGCGGATACGGCTGCCAAGGTGGATGAAGAGGTCATGCGCCTGATCCGCGAGGCCTATGACGCGGCGCTTGGCATTCTCAAACAAAACACCCGCAAGCTGCACGATCTGGCGGAGTATCTGCTGGAGAAGGAGAACATTTCCGGCGAAGAATTCAAGGAAATTCTGCATGCGGATGAGCAGCCGATCGTGCTGCTGGAAGATGACGAAAGAAAATCGGTATAAGGATACGATTGGGAGGCGGCTTTTATGGTAAAAGCCGCCTCTCTTCTGTCTCTCCTCCCCGCAATTTTACAATTCCCGTCATTGACAAACCCTGCCCTTTGCCGTATGCTTCCAATATACCATCTGCAAAGGAAAAGCCTATGAAACGCCTGATTTTTTTTGTTATTTATGCTCCTGCCGCTGTGCGCCTTTGCTCAGAGCGAGGATTTTTCGCTGACCGCGCCTGAAACGCTGCGCCCGTATGTAAGCAAGGATTTTGCTGTCCATGCGCCTGCCGAGGGCTTGTTTACGCTGCAAATCAGCGATGGTATTTTTTCCTACACTATTTTTGAACAGCAGATTCCCGCCGGTGAAACGCGCCTGACCTGGAATGGCCTGCACTTTGGCGGCGAGGCCGTTTGCCGCGGCGCTTATACGCTGACCGCCACGCTGCAGACCAGCAGCGCTGCTATGACCGCCAGCAGCGCCATCCGCATCCTGCCGCCCGCTGCCGCACTGCAGTACTGCATTCCCTCTTCTTTTACGGTATATGCCGGGCACGACGGTTTTCTTGTCAATTATCTCATCACCGCCGAAGGGCTGATGCATGCGCAGCTTTACCGCGCTGACGACCTGCAAAATGCCATCAAAACCTGGGGCATTGAGCAAAGCGACATGCTGCCGCACGTGTTCAAATGGAACGGGCAGATCAATAACCGCAATGTCGCAGAGGGCGACTATGTGCTCACCTTCAAGGTTAAAAACAGCGAGCAGGAAGCCTTCCGCTTTCCCATCCGGGTGTCGCATGATGCGCCGCCTGCTGCCGCTCTGGCTGTCAGCGATCCCGCCCTTTTTCTTCCGGAAGATATCTCCGATCCCGCCGCCGTCTGGCAGGCGATGATGGCCCCCATTGCCGTTGTGGATATCGGCGACGTCGCGCATCAAAACGTCTATGCCGAGCCGAATGAAAAATCCTCCGTCGTCGGCATGGTGCACGGCCAGACGCAGGGGCTCAAGGTTCTTGCGCTGAATGTCAGCGGCTTTGCGCGCATCGGTGCCTGGCGCGAAGCGGACGGTCAGTATATCGAAGGCTATATCCCGCAGAAAAAGCTCAAAACCATCATCCCCGACAGCCGCTACGGCGTGCTGATTGACAAGCGTGATCAAACGCTGACCGTCTATGAAGGCGGCCTGCCCATCGGCACCGTATCCGTATCAACCGGCCTGATGACGCAGGATAACCTCTGGTGCGAAACGCGCGCCGGCGCATTCCTCACCCAGGACCGCATCATCAATTTTGCCAGCGAAGGCTACAGCTATAATTACGCCATCCGCATTGACGGCGGCAATCTGATTCATTCCATGGGCTATAAGCGCTACGACGGCCAGAAGTGGGATTATTCCGAGCACCTTGCGCAAATCGGTCAGAAAGCTTCGCACGGCTGCGTGCGTACGGATACCCGCGCCACCGAAAGCGGCGTCAATATCTATTGGCTGTGGACGCATCTGCCCATTCACACCAAAGTGCTGGTCATCGACGATCTTCAGGCCCGGGAAGCCCGGCTGCTGGAGATTCTGGGCACCCCCACGCCCGAGCCGACCGCAACGCCCACGCCTCCCCCCACGCAGGTTCCCACGCCCTCGCCAACGCCCACCGTAACGCCTGCGCCCGCCTACGAAGGACTGCTCTCCTATCGATCCAGCGGATTGCACGTGGTGCAATTGCAGGAAAAGCTCAAAGCGCTCAATTACTATACGGGCGAGATTGACGGCGTATTTGGCGATGCCACCCATAAAGCCGTCGTAGCCTTCCAGAAACGAAATCAGCTGCAGGCTGACGGCGTGGTGGGGCAAATGACCTTTGCCGCCCTTTTTGGCGACGCTGCCCTGGCTGATGAAACGCCCGTGCCAACCGCCGCAGCCGAGCCCACCGCCACGCCGACAGCAACCCTCGTGCCCACCGCTACGCCCGTGCCGCCCGATGACGTAACGCTTACCCTCACCTTCGGCGGCGATACGCTGCTGGGCAGCGAAGACGCCATCCGCAAGCGCGAAACCTCCTTTGACAGCGTGATTGACGCGCAGGGCTATGACTATCCCCTGGCCAACCTGCTGCCGGTCTTTTCATCGGATGATCTGACCACACTGAACCTCGAATGCATTTTCAAAAATGATTCCAAGGACAAAACCGCCGGCCGCATGTTCAATTTCCGCGGCCCGACAGATCATGTAAATATTCTCTCTGCCGCCTCAGTCGAGCACGTAAACCTGGCAAACAACCACTTTGTAGATTACGGCTATGCCGGCCGCCGCATAACGCGCCAAACGCTGGAGGACGCAGGCATTGCCTACAGCGGCTACGGATCCACCTGGATTTTTGAAAAAGACGGCGTCAGGATTGGTTTTTCCGGCATCCGTGAAACCATCTGGCATCAGGATCGATCCGTGCCCGCTGAGGAAATCAAGGCCCTTCGCGAGGCAGGCTGCGACTATATCATTTATTCCTGCCATTTTGGTCAGGAATACGCGCCCAATCGCAATAAGGATCAGGAGCTGATCGCTCACATGATCATCGACGCGGGCGCAGACTGCGTGATCGGCCATCATCCGCATGTAGTGCAGGGCATTGAAATTTACAACGGCAAGCCGATTTTCTACAGCCTAGGCAATCTCTGCTTTGGTGGAAACCTCACCCCCAAGGACTACGACGGCCTGGTTGTACAGCTGCAGTTGAGCTTCCATAAAACCGAAATCATGGATGTATCTGCCTCGCTGATCCCTATCATGACCAGCGGGGTGCAGGACGGCACAACCAACTTCCAGCCCGTGATTGCCACAGGCGAAGATAAGGCGCGTATCCTTGAAAGAATACAATCTGACAGTCAGATTACCATCAGCGATCACATTGACTTTTAAATCCATGAAAGCAGTTCCGCCCAAGAACTGCTTTCATCTTTTTTTCAAAAAAATTCAAAAAAGGTGTTGACAAAAGGCTTTAATGGTGATATCATCTATCACTGTCTGCAGGGATTAATTCCCCCCGACACTCCCCCGACAGCGGCATGCGCCTGTAGCTCAGTCGGATAGAGCAACGGCCTTCTAAGCCGTGGGTCAGGGGTTCGAATCCCTTCAGGCGCGCCAACCCTTATGGTGGGTATAGTTCAGTGGTTAGAGCGCCAGATTGTGGCTCTGGATATCGTGGGTTCGACTCCCACTACCCACCCCATTTTCTCCCTTTCAATTGGCGGGACTCCTATTGTAGGGGTGTAGCCAAGCGGTAAGGCAAGGGACTTTGACTCCCTGATTCGTAGGTTCGAACCCTGCCACCCCTGCCAAATGACCCATTAGCTCAGGTGGTAGAGCACTTGACTTTTAATCAAGGTGTCCGGAGTTCGAGTCTCCGATGGGTCACCACCCCTCGGGGCTGATAAAAGTCAAGCGGGCGTGGCGGAATGGCAGACGCGCCAGACTTAGGATCTGGTGCCGAGAGGCGTAAGAGTTCAAGTCTCTTCGTCCGCACCAGTACATCCCCTTCAATCCCCTTTTTCTGCGGTAGTAGCTCAGTTGGTAGAGCGCCACCTTGCCAAGGTGGAGGTCGCGAGTCCGAGCCTCGTCTACCGCTCCAATTGCGGGTGTAGCTCAATGGCAGAGCTCCAGCCTTCCAAGCTGGCTACGTGGGTTCGATTCCCATCACCCGCTCCAGCAAATGGAGCGGAGCTTGCCAA
>JAFXJP010000003.1 GCA_017532155.1 Clostridia bacterium
CGCATCGAAGGCCCCATGGACTGCGACAGCGACCGCGAGGCGCAGATTGAAGCGCTGGCCGGCCTTACCAAGGAACTGGACGCGCGCGGCTGCGACGTGGAACTGGTGGCCGACGAATGGTGCAACACGCTGGAGGACATCAAGCTCTTTGCCGACGCCAAGGCCGGCCACATGGTGCAGATCAAGACGCCTGACCTGGGCGGCATCAACAACACCATTGAAGCGGTTCTCTACTGCAAGGAAAAGGGTATCGGCGCATATCAGGGCGGTACCTGCAATGAAACCGACCGCAGCGCGCAGGTGTGCGTGCAGTGCGCCATGGCGACGCAGCCTGTGCAGATCCTGGCCAAGCCCGGCATGGGCGTGGACGAGGGCTACATGATCGTTTATAACGAAATGGAGCGCATCCTCGCCGTTCGCCGCGCCAAGAAAGCGCTGAAAGCGTAAGCGTTATGGCGGACAGGCTGCTGTTTCTGGGCACGGGCGCTGCCGACTGGAAGATGGAGCACAAGGAAACATATCCGGATTTCAGGCGGTACAGCGCCGCGCTTGTCAATGATGACCTTTTGATTGACTGCGGGCCGCATATTTTTGATTTTGCGGAGAGCATCGGCAGGCCGGATTTGTATGACGGCGTGACGGATATTCTGATCACGCACGGCCATCGCGATCATTTCTGCGCGGAATCCGTGCTGAAGCTGGCGGAAAAGCAAACGATCAGTCTGTATTGCGACCACGAAACGCGCAGGAAGGTGGGCGAGCATGCGAATATCCGCTTTGTTCATCTGTCTGCGTACAAAAGGAAGAAGGTCGGCAGGTATCATGTTGTGCCGCTGCTGGCCAATCACGACGCGGTGACCACGCAGACGAAAAAGGCGTATCATTTCATTCTTCAAACGCCGGAGAAAAAAGAGATTTTCTACGGCCTGGACGGCGCGTGGTTTTTGCGTCCGTCGTGGCAGGAGATGCTGAAATATCAGTTTGATCTGATGATTTTTGACTGCACGGTGGGCGACAGCGACGACTGGCGGCTGTTTGAACACAACACCATCCCCATGATGCGCAAGATGGTGGCGGAGATCAAAGAAAAAGGCATGATCCGCGACGGCGGGAAGCTGGTGGCCTCGCACATGGCGCGCACGCTGCATGTGTCACATGCAGACACCGCCCGCATCCTGGCGCAAATGGATATGATCGCCGCGTATGACGGCATGGAAATTGAAATGTAATAAAAAGACTCCCTCTTTCCGGAGGCGTTATTATGTAGAGGAAGGTTTACCCCTCCTCGTCATGAGTCGCGGGAAATACAAGTAATTCAAGCAGTTATGGCTTGAAGGGAAACCTTCAAGTCCATAGCTGCTTTTTCTATTGCAGCAGAAAGCGAGGATACCCCATGAAACTGACCTATCGCCGCTGTGGAGACTACTACCTGCCCAACATCGGCATCCCTGCCGAGGACATGCGCCCGCTTGGCAAGTACGGCAGAATGCGCATGCACTATCTCCGGGAGCATCGTTCCCTCCTGTTCAATCAGCTCCTGCTGTCCGGCAAGCTCATGAAACACCTGTACAGCATTGACGATGCCTGCCAGGAACGCCTGGATC
>JAFXJP010000004.1 GCA_017532155.1 Clostridia bacterium
TACCGATGTTTACGTGCGGCTTATTGCGCTCAAACTTTGCCTTAGCCATTGGAATCATCCTCCTCAACGTTTTAAACGTTTTTGCTGCCGGAGTACTCCGGCTATTGGAGCGGGTGATGGGAATCGAACCCACGTGGTCAGCTTGGGAAGCTGAAGTTCTACCATTGAACTACACCCGCACAGCACGCAGACTAATACAGCCTAACATGCTATATTTTACCCGCAACCAACAGAATTGTCAACCATTCCAAGGGATATTTCGGAAATATCCTTTGCAAAGCAGCGCAATTTTAATTGATTGCAGGATTTATTCGTCCTGAGATTTCTCTTCGAGAAAATGCATCAGCTTTCTCTTTACACGCTGCAGCGCATTATCGATAGATTTCACATGACGTCCCAGCATTTCTGCGATCTCCTGATAGCTTTTGCCATCCAGAAAAGCTTCCAGTACCTGTTTTTCAAAATCGGACAAAAGCGTGTCGATCTGGCGCTGAATGTGATCCATCCCCTCCTGGCTGATAAACAAATCCTCCGGGTTGGTCACGCGCCCTTCGATGACGTCCAGGAGCGTACGATCGGATTCTTCGTCATAGAGTGGCTTGTTCAGCGATACATAGCTATTTAGCGGCACATGCTTTTGACGTGTGGCCGTTTTGATCGCAGTAATTATCTGCCTCTTTACGCAAAGCTCGGCAAATGCGCGAAAGGAAGTTTGCTTATCCGTCTTGTAATCGCGGATGGATTTATACAGGCCGATCATACCTTCCTGTACAATATCCTCGTGATCAGCGCCGATAAGAAAATAGCTTCTGGCTTTTGCGCGGACAAAATTCTTATATTTATCCAGCAGATAGACAAGCGCCTGCCCATCCCCCGCCTGCGCCAGCACAGCCACTTCGTCATCCGTCATCTCTGCGTAATGCTGCAGTTCTCTGGTGTCGATGCCATCATAGCTATCCGGCATGACTGATCTCCTTTATGTTAGTTAGTCTCTGGCAGCGGCCGCGGCATACATCAGGATACCGGCAGCAACAGAGGCATTGAGCGATTCCATGGCAGGATTCTTCATGGGAATCGATACGATATGATCGCACTGCTCGCGAACAAGCCGGCTAATGCCATCGCCTTCAGAGCCAATAATCAGCGCACAGGGGCCAGAGAAATTCACCTTGCGGTAATCCTCGCCCTCAGCGTCAGCGCCGTAGAACCATACGCCCTTTTCCTGCAAACGCTTGATTTCATTGGTCAGGTTAACAACACGAGCAACCTTGATATGCTCTACGCCGCCAGCGGAAGCCTTAACAGCTGCAGGTGTAAGTCCCACAGCACGGCGCTCAGGAACAATTACGCCATGTGCGCCAACGGCTGCAGCGGTACGGATCACAGCGCCAAGATTATGCGGGTCTGTCACGCCGTCCAGAATGATCAGGAAAGGATCTTCTCCCTTTTCAGCCGCCACCTGCAGCATATCATCCACATCGGCATACTGATAGGCAGAAGCGAAAGCAATCATGCCCTGATGGTTCTTGGCGATTTCATCCAGGCGGATGCGTTCAACCATTTGCACAGGTACATGCGCTTCATGCGCCATGGCGACAATCTCACGAGCGGTACCGGACAGATCACCCTTGGCAACCATCAGTTTTTCTATATCGCGGCCAGACTTCAGCGCTTCGCGGATGGGATTGCGGCCGGTGAGAATATTGTCAATCAATTCTTCCTCAACAGCAGGTTTCGGCGCCACAACAGTCTTAAGCGGACGCTGCTCAGTCTGAGGACGCGGCGCGCTCTTTTTGAAATCACGACCGCCACGGTCATTCTTTTTATCAAAATCGCGCTTGCCGCCTTTGCTGTTGGCGCTATGATAGCCGCCGCGTTCGTCCTTACGGTACATATCCGGCTTGCTGTTGCGGCCTTTTGCGCCAAATGTTCCCTTGCGATAGCCGGCGCCCTCATCCTCTTTCCAGGCATCCTGCCGCATGTGATCAGCGCGCGTCGTACGCTTCTTCTTTACATCATCAAAATAAGGCATTTTTTAACCTCTCCATTATTTACTCAGGTAATATTTGCGCATTTCGGCAGCTTTGCCGCAGGTTTTTGCACCTTCAGGGCAAGCGCCGCGAACGCAGCCCGGGCCGGCTTTCTCAAACAGAACCGGCGCGACCTCCTTACACAGGCGCAGCATTTCATTGGCCAGCGCACGGATTTCCCACTGTGCGCGAGAACAGCAGCGCAGTTCAAAGAAATGCAAAAGCTCGCGAGTGTTCATCGTCAGCACAAGGCGCGTTTCGCAAGCGTTGGGCAAAACAAAACGCGCGTCCTCATTGCTGCTTTCGCCTTTGGCTCCCAGCGCTTCCTGCCATTCGATGTACCACTGCTGCATCTGAGCCATCTGACTGTTATATTTTTCGACAGCTTCGTCTCCCAGCGCTTTGATAGCCGGCGGCGTAATGTAAGCAAAATTATCACCAGCCAGAGACACATAGCGCTGGCTTTGCACGCTGAAAGAGGCGATGCGGTGACGCGTCAATTGTGCCAGCAGCACACGACTGACGCCTTCGATTGCAAAAGTGAAGGAGGCATGTTCGAGCACAGACAAGTGCTTGGATTCCATGATTTTTTCAAGGAAAGCACTCTGATCCTGGGCGTTGATCTTCTCACGCAGCGAATTTACATCAGCCTTGGCATAGCACAGCTTGGCTGCCAGCGAGCAAATCTGCTCCGGATTAGGCGTTGAAGCCAGCAATTCAACATGCAGCTGTTTTTCAGGCATGGTTTTTACTCCTTTATCAAGCTCAGTTTATACAGCATCTGGGCGCGCTTCATCTGCCCGGTAAGATATAAATATCCCATCAGCGCTTCGTATCCCGTTGCATCCAGATACTCCTCCCGGCTGGCTGCATGCGGAATGTTATGGCCAAGATGCGCATTCCGGGCGCGACGTACAATATCGATCTCATCTTCATCCAGCAAGTGACGCACCTGACGAAGCCCCCTGGCCTGAGCCCTGGCATTGACCACCATGGTCGCCTGCGTGTGCATTTCTTTCACATGCAGGTCGGTAAACATCAGCTCTGTGCGCGTCAGCAGGTCAAATATTGCATCGCCCATATACGCCAGCTGCAAGGCCGAAAGCTGTCTTGCAGCCTGTTTTGTCATTAGCGGCATATTTCCCTCTTACTTCTGCGCAGTTTTGCTGTACGCAGAGGGGCTCATGCCAACGATATTTTTAAAGGTTTTAGAGAAATGATACGGATCGCTCATGCCCACTTCGACACCGGCCTGACGTACGGTAGAGCCATTCTTGAGCAGCGTCTTGGCTCTCTCCATCTTACAGAACAGCTGATAGCTCTGCGGCGGCATGCCAACCTCAGATACAAAACGCTTGCGGAAAGTTTCTACCGGCATACGGCTGATTGCAGCCATTTCTGCCAGGGAGAAGCTGTCGCGGTACTGATTCTTGCGCATGGCGTCAACAACACGGGCAATCTCATGAGACAAGACAGCATCCATTGCAACCGGCTGACCGGAATGAGACGCCAGCATGGCCCACAAAAGCTGCTGCAACTGCGCGCTGGAAGCATCCTGCGCCGCAGCGATGCGAACAACCGCCTGCACAATGTGACGCGCAAGATTCAGCTGAGACGGCAACGCGCCCTGCTTCATCAGTCGATGCGGCAGCGCGCCCATACGCTGAAGGAAAGCGCCGCTGAGAACGCCGTCCACCGTCAGCCAAAGAACGCGTGCCTCCTGCGTAGCATTTACAGTCACGCCGCTTGTCATCGGCGGCAGCATGCAGCAGTCACCGCTGCGCAGCGTAAAGGAGATATCCCCCTGTTCTACAAGCATCTGGCCGCCTTCTACCGCAACCCAAAGCCAGCGCTCGGAATCGCTCATCGCATATTCGCCAACGGGAAGCATAACCGTTCCGGCAGCAGCAATCCATACGCCACTGGCACGCGCCAACTCATCCGGGGAATGCGTGCCCTCAACATACAAAGGCTGCGAGATTTCATCTTCTCTTACAGGAACGAGGAACTGAGACGTAGGCATAAAAATCCCCTCCCAAATTATACACTTACAGTTCTGTATTTTACATCCCAAATTCACCATTGTCAATAACGGATAACCATTTTCTACATGAAAAATTCTGTATGGCTCCTCTTTCAAAGCACAAGATATTGTAGATATTTCAAATTTGTTACAATTATTAAAGAATTCATGCAGATGGACAACTCCTGTATTTTATGGTATCATAATAAACTGAAATATTGTGTATTGGAGGAATCGCTTGTGAAAGAGTTTTCTGAAAGCAAGCTTGAAATTTTGCTCGATACTGCCCTGAAGCCTGCGCGCTATACCGGCGGCGAAATGAACGCCGTGATCAAGCCCTTTGATCAGGCAGACGTGTCCTTTGCATTCTGCTTCCCGGATTCTTATGAAGTTGGCATGTCTCACCTTGGCATCAAGATCCTTTATCATATCATCAATAAGCAGCCCTGGGCGCTTTGTGAGCGTGTATATATGCCCTGGCCCGACATGGCCGATGCGCTGCGCCGTGAAAACCTGTCGCTGTTCTCTATTGAATCCCGCACGCCCATCCGCAAGTTTGACATTCTGGGCTTCACGCTTCAATATGAAATGTGCTATACCAACATTCTGGAAGTGCTGGACCTGTCGGATATTCCGCTGCATTCCTGTGATCGCACGCAGGATGACCCCATCGTCATGGCCGGCGGTCCCTGCGCTTACAATCCCGAGCCCCTCGCTCCTTTCATTGATGTTTTCCAGATTGGCGACGGCGAGGAAATGATGCTGGACGCTATCGACTGTGTCCGCAAATGCAAGGCCGAAGGCAAATCCCGCCTGGATACACTGCGTGCCCTTGCCGGCATCGAAGGCATTTATGTGCCTGCTTTCTATGAAGCCGCTTATCATGAAGACGGCACACTGAAATCCTTTACTCCTATCGATCAGGCGGCCAGCCCCATCGTGCGCAAACGCATTGTCAAGGATTTGGATAAAGCTGATTATCCCGATTCGTTTATCGTTCCGTACACTGAAGCCATTCAGGATCGATCGGTGCTGGAGATCATGCGCGGCTGCACGAAGGGCTGCCGTTTCTGTCAGGCCGGCATGCTGTATCGTCCCGTGCGTGAACGCAGTCTCGAAACGCTGCTCAAGCAGGCCGATCAGCTGGTCAATTCCACCGGTTATGAAGAGATTTCCCTCTCTTCCCTGTCCAGCGGCGACTACTCTCAGCTGACCGAGCTGTGCTGCGAATTGACACAACGCTATGCGGATAAAAAAGTCAGCCTTTCGCTTCCCTCCATGCGCCTTGACAGTGTTGTCAAGCAATCGCTCGAAGAATTGCAAAAGGTCCGCAAAGCCGGCCTTACGCTGGCGCCCGAGGCCGGCACACAGCGTCTGCGTGACGTCATCAACAAAGGCGTTACAGAAGACGATCTTGTCCGAGCTGTAACAGATGCTTTTCAGAGCGGCTGGAGTACCGTCAAGCTTTACTTCATGATCGGTCTCCCCACCGAAACAGACGAAGATCTTGCCGGCATCGGTCATGTAGCAAAGACCGTAATGAATTGCTATTTCACCGTCCCCAAGGGCATGCGCGCCAGAGGCCTTCGCGTCACCGCCAGCGCCTCCACCTTTGTTCCCAAGCCATTCACCCCTTTCCAGTGGCAGCCGCAGGATACGCTTCCGCAAATCCGCGAAAAGCAGGCAAAGCTCAAGGATATTCTCTATGCCATCAAGGGCGTTAATTTCAACTGGCATGATCCCGAGCTGAGCATGCTGGAAGCCTGCTTTGCCCGCGGTGACCGACGCATGGCAGACGTGCTTGAGGCTGCCTGGAAAAATGGCTGCCGCATGGATGGCTGGACAGAGTTTTTCAATTACGAAGGCTGGACAAAGGCCTTTGCCGACTGCAATGTGGATCCCGCATTCTATGCCAATCGTCAGCGCGGCGAAGACGAGCTTTTGCCCTGGGACTTCATCGATGCCGGCGTAACACGCGCTTTCCTGTGGCGCGAATGGCAGCGTGCCCAGCGTGCCGAAGTAACGCCTGATTGCCGCAAAGGATGCCAGGGCTGCGGTCTGCAGCGTTTTGAGGGGGTATGCCGCAAATGAAAATGCTCGTTGTTTTTGAAAAATTTCCACGCATCCGCCACATCGGCCATCTTGACCTGATGCGCGCCATGCAGCGTGCGCTGCGCCGCAGCGGGCTGCCTGTTAAATTTTCGCAGGGCTTCAACCCGCATCTTTTGCTTACCTTCGCCGCGCCGCTGTCTGTTGGTATGGCCGGCAAACGTGAGATCATGGAGGTTCCGCTGGGCTCTGACGTAACAGAAGCCGAATTCCTTGAAAAGATTAATGCCGCCCTCCCTCCTGAGCTTCCCTGCCTGTCCGCCCGCATTGTCGACGACAAGCACCCTGCCTCCATGGCGTCTTTATACGCTGCCGCATACGAAATCGCTATTGATTCCGAAGCTGAGGCATTGCGCAATGCCATCCCTTCTTTCCTCGCACAGGAAAGCATTATAGCGCTGCGCAAAACCAAATCCGGCGAAAAAATGGTTGACATTCGCCCGATGATCTTTGAATTAAAAGCCTCCGGCGATAACACCATTCGCTGTACTTTAGCGCTGAGCGAGGCCGCTACCTGCAAGCCTGATTTGCTGATGGACGCGCTTTGTGCGCATGCAGGTCTTGCAGCCCGTCCGCGCACGATCATTACGCGCCTGCAAATGTATGGAAAGGATCTCATTCCGCTTGAAATGCTATGAGTATTCTGCTGATTGACAAAACTCCCGTCGGCGTCCGCGCTGCCGTAATGAAAGACGGCCGCTTGTATGCATACCATTCCAGCGAAAGCGGCGGAGGCATTTGCGAGGATCAGATTTATCTTGCCGTTGTTGATCGCATGGCCAAAGGCGTCAACGCCGCATTCGTCAAGCTGCCGCATGGAGACTTCGGTTTCCTGCCCTATGACAAGGAAAAGCGTCCGCTGCGCTCTGGCGAACGCGTACTGGTTCAGGTTAAGCGTCCGCCAAACAACGCAAAAAAGGCATTTCTTTCGCTGGACGTCTCCGTTGGCGGCAAGTACCTTGTGCTTCTCCCCATGGGCGGCGGCATTTCTGTGTCGCGATCCATCGAAAACGATGACAGCAGAAAGCTGATTCGTCAGGTTGGTAAGAAGCTCAAAGTTACTTCCTTTGGCCTGATCATGCGCGCAGAGGCTTTAGACGCCAGCGAAGAAGTCCTTATCGAAGAACGCGATGCGCTGCTTAAACGCTGGCAGGAAATCAGCAAGCTGGCAAATACATTGCCTGCACCCGCCCTTGTCTGGGATGGCGATGATATCATTTCAATTTTGCTGCATGAAGAGGAAAAGCATCTTGAGTATATCCTGACCAATGCGCCGGAGCTCGTCCCTTCTTCTGTTACCTGCCCGATTCGTCAGGCCGATGAGCCCTTTCTTCTACACAATGTGGAACACAAGCTCAAGCGCTCCCAGCAACGCACTTTCCTGATGAAAAGCGGCGCTAATCTGGTCATTGACCGCTGTGAGGCCATGACGGTTATCGACGTCAACTCAGCCATGTCCGGCGGCGGCAGAAACATTGCAGATACCGCCGAAAAAATCAACATGGAAGCTGCCAGAGAAATTGCGCGACTCCTGAGACTGTTGCGCATCGGCGGCATGATTGTGATTGATTTTATCGATATGGCTACGGAAGAAGCCAAAGATCATCTACTTTCCTATATGAAGGAGCTTTTGCAGGACGATCCTATGAAAACTGTTGTATATGGCATGACGCAGCTGGGGTTGATGGAACTGACGCGCAAGCGCGCCGATACGCCGCTGCCGCCGCTGCCTGATCCCCTTTGTCCGCATTGCGCCGGTACAGGCATTTTGCAAGAAAGCGAGGACGAACCGCTTAATGCGTGAAGAAATCAAAATCATTTCCCCAGAGGAATTAGCTGTTCAGCAGGCATTTGCGCAAAAAGTGCTTTTGCATCCCGAGCGGCCAAAGACCTACTATATTGTCACATACGGCTGCCAGATGAACGCGCACGACAGCGAAAAGCTGGCCGGTATGCTGCAAAACATGGGTATGACGCCAGCCGCAGACCGTCGTGAAGCAGATTTTGTGCTGCATAACACCTGCTGTATTCGTGACAATGCCGAGCGAAAAGCCTTGGGCAATGTTACCTGGCTCAAGGAAATCAAGAAAGAGCGTCCGCATATGCTCATTGGCGTTTGCGGCTGCATGATCCAGCAAAAGGTGATGGCTGAAAAGCTGCTCAGTCAGTATCCTTTTATCGACGTTGCCTTTGGCACAGGCAATCTCTATCGCCTGCCTGAATACCTTTACGAAGCCATCACTACGCACGAGCGCATCATCCGTGTAGATCCTAACGCCAGCACGCTGGTCGAAAATCTGCCCGTCTGCCGTGATCATCCGCTCAAGTCGTACATCACCGTTATGTACGGCTGCAATAACTTCTGTTCTTATTGCATTGTGCCTTATGTGCGCGGTCGTGAGCGTTCCCGTGCAGCAGATGACATTGTCCGCGAGGCAGAATCGCTGGTAGCCTCCGGCGCAAAGGAGATCATGCTCCTTGGCCAGAATGTCAACAGCTATGGCACCGATAACGAAAACGGCATTTCGTTTGCAAAGCTTTTGCATCGGGTATCTCAAACCGGTATCGAGCGCATCCGCTTCATGACCTCTCATCCCAAAGATCTTTCCGATGAGCTGATCGATGAAATGGCGCACAATTCCGTCATCGCTCCGCATCTGCATTTGCCTGTGCAGGCTGGCAACAACCGCATTTTGGAAGCAATGAACCGCCGCTATACGCGGGAACACTACCTCGAAAAGGTCAGAAAGCTCCGCGCTGCCATGCCGCATCTGGGTCTGACAACAGACTTGATTGTTGCGTTCCCCGGAGAAACTGAAGAGGAATTCCTCGATACCGTGTCTCTGGTGGAGGAAGTACGCTACGACAGTGCCTACACCTTTATTTACAGCCCGCGCACCGGCACCCGCGCCGCCGAAATGCCCGGTCGTATCGATCCTGAAGTTGCCAGTAACCGCATTGAGAGACTGATTGCTGTACAGGAAAGAATCACCGGCGAAATTCTTGAAAGCATGACCGGTCAAGTTGTACTCGCGCTTATTGAAGGCACGTCCCGCCGCCGTGACTGGCAATTGACGGGCAAAACCGAGCGCAACATCAATATAAACTTTAGCGGAAGCGAAGCTGATATTGGCAAAATCATTCCCGTTCGCGTTACAGGCCACGGCAGCAATACGCTGCGTGGTCAGAAAGAGGAGGACTAAATTATGTTCCATATGTCTCGTGCAATTTATGACAAGGCCGTTGAACTGGGCAAGCTGATGGCTGAAAGCGACACCTTCCTTGCCCTGAAAGCCGCCGAAGAAGCCGGTCAGAACGATCCTGAGCTTTCCAAGTGCGTTAGCGCTTATCTCGAAAAACGCCAGCGTATGGAAGAAGAAACGATGAAGGAAGAGAAGGATTTTGACCTCATCGCCGCGCTTGCCCGTGAAATTGACGAGGAATCGCAGCGCATGAATGCTCTGCCTGCCTACGAAAAACTTCAGAAAGCGCGCGAAGGTTACAACATGCTTATGAGCGGCATCAATGATGTGCTATACGCCACGCTTTATCCGGATACCACCTGCTCCTGCTCCGGCAATTGCGCCACCTGCGGCGGCTGCAGCCATCCGATGGACAACGCTAGCGAAGAGTAAGATTTCATTTATACCAAAGGAGTAATTGTTCATGGCACGCCCGGCTATCAACAGCGTTACCCCCATGATGCAGCAATACCTCACCATGAAGGAAGAGCACAAGGATGAATTGCTCTTCTATCGCCTTGGTGACTTTTATGAAATGTTTTTCGACGACGCAATCACCGCCAGCCGTGAGCTTGAGCTTACGCTGACCGGTCGTGAATGCGGTCTGCCCGAGCGCGCGCCCATGTGCGGCGTGCCGCACCATGCGGTAGATACTTACGTAACGCGCCTGATCGAAAAAGGGTATCGCGTCGCCATTTGCGAACAGATGGAAGATCCCTCTGTTGCAAAGGGGCTTGTTAAACGTGCCATCACACGCATCATTACCCCCGGTACCGTAACAGATCAGTCTGCCCTGACGGAGCGGAAAAACAATTATCTGGCCTCAGTTTGCATTGAAGGCAAACGCGCAGGCGTCGCCTATGTTGACGTGACCACCGGCGAATTCTATGCCGCGCAGTTGTCAAACGCAGAACGTGAATTAAAAGGCGCGCTTTCTTCCATCGCTCCACGCGAAATTATCACCAACAACAGCCAGCTTGTTTCTTCCGTGAGCGACGTCTCTCAAAGCCATTGTCCCCAAAGTGCTTTCCAGGGAGCCCGCGCTACCGAGACGCTGACCAGGCATTTTGGCGTATCTTCGCTTACCGCGCTTGGCATTGACAGTTCTCTGCTTCCTGCCGCACATGCTGCCGGTGCGCTGATGCACTATCTGGCCGACACACAGATGAACGCCATGTGCCACATTACAACGCTTCGTCTGCAAATGTCCAACCAGTCCATGCCGCTGGACGCCGCCACACGGCGCAACCTTGAGCTAACCGAGAATTTGCATGGCCGCTCTGTGCGCGGCAGCCTTCTGTGGCTGCTTGATAAGACGGCCACAGCCATGGGCGGCCGTCAGCTGCGCCGCTGGGTTGAACAGCCTTTGCTTTCCAAAGAAGCCATCGAAAGTCGTCTATCTGCTGTTTCCACACTGAAAAACAGTCATGTGCTGTCTGAACGGCTGCACGAAGTGCTCTGCAATGTCTACGATATGGAGCGCATTCTCTCCAAAGTCTCTTACGGTACGCTCAATGCGCGAGATTGTCTGGCGCTGCTGCGCTCTCTCAATCAGGTGCCGTTGCTGCAGGAGCTCCTTTCCGGCGAGGAATATGCTCACATCCGTCATATGCTGGGTTCGCTTGATCCCCTTTCCAATCTCACGCAATTGCTTGAAAATGCAATCAATCCCGATGCGCCGCTTTTGATTACCGACGGCAATGTCATCCGCGAAGGCTATCACGCCCAATTGGATGAATTCAGAAATGCCGCCCTGCTGGGCAAACAGTGGATTGCCGATCTCGAAGCCCGCGAACGCGAAGAGACAGGCATTAAAAACCTCAAAATCCACTTCAACCGCGTATTTGGCTATTATATTGAGGTCACAAAGTCGTATTATTCGCTTGTTCCTCTGCGCTATCAACGCAGACAGACGCTCGCCTCCTCTGAGCGCTATACCACCGATGAACTGCGCCAGATCGAAAGCAAGGTTTCCGGCGCCCAGGAACAAAGCGCCAAACTGGAGCTTGAGCTTTTCTCCGCCGTCCGCGAAGAAGTGCGCGCCGCCATTCCCCGGCTGCAAGGCACAGCCGAAGCCCTCAAAACGCTGGACGCGCTGCTCTCTCTGGCCCGCGTTGCTATCGAAAACAATTATGTCTGCCCTACCATCACTGAAGACGGCGAATTGATCATCCGCGACGGTCGCCATCCTGTGGTAGAAAAAACGATGTCCGACGGTTTGTTCGTTCCCAACGACACCGAAATGAATCTGAATGACAAACGCATGCAGATTATCACCGGCCCGAACATGGCCGGTAAAAGCACCTACATGCGTCAGGTTGCACTGATCGTGCTGATGGCGCACATCGGCTCGTTCGTACCCGCACGCGAGGCCGTAATTCCCCTGGTCGATAATGTCTTTACACGCATCGGCGCCTCGGACGATCTGGCAGGCGGCCAATCCACCTTCATGGTAGAAATGAGCGAAACGGCCTACATCCTGCGCAATGCTACCAGCCGCTCGCTGGTCATTCTGGATGAAATCGGTCGCGGCACCAGCACCTTTGATGGACTGAGCATCGCTTGTCTACCGTTGAATACCTCTGCGATCAGAAAAAGTGCGGCGCTAAAACGCTCTTCGCCACGCATTACCACGAGCTTTCCGAGCTGGAAGGCGTACTGGAGGGCGTTACAAATTATCAGATTTCTGTTAAGGAACACGGCGAGGAGGTCATCTTCCTGCGCAAGATTGTTCGCGGCGGCGCTGATAAGAGCTTTGGCGTGTACGTCGCACGTCTGGCCGGCGTACCGCACGCAGTTGTAGCCCGTGCGCAGGAAATCGAAGCACGCCTTGAAGCTAACAACATCACGCAAAACACCATTGGACAAAATATCCTTGAAAAGGGCAAAAAGAAAAATCAGCAGCAAGATCTCTTTGAATACGGAAAAACAGAGCTTGTTGAAGAATTAAGTAACCTTGATGTGCTTTCCATGTCGCCCATCGACGCCCTCAACGCCCTCTTCCTGCTGCGTGAAAAAGCGCGAAAGCTATAATTTGAAAAATGGCCAACTGGATTACGCATTTAATGATTGCCGATGGCGTTCTCAAGCGTTTCCCTGCCTTAGACAGGCACGGTTTCTGCGTAGGAAACATTGCGCCGGATTGCAATATTGAAAACGAAGACTGGACTGTCTTCACGCCTTCCCGCGAAATTACCCATTGGATGCAGGGAGAGCGAAAGCAGTTATCGGATTGCGATTCGTTTTGTGACGCATATCTTCTGAAGCCCGTCAATCACCTTCTGTCACGCGAACAGCACGCTTTCTATTTGGGATACTATGCGCATTTGATTGCAGATGCAGCGTTTCAATTGATGACGCGCGACGAAGAACGCGTAAGAGCTGTTTGGAAGCGAATTAAAGAGAGTGAGAACTGGCGCGCCGCCTCCGCAGGAATGGACGAAACCTGGGATTCCGTCAAAAAGCTGATTCCCGCCAAAGAAAGAATGCGTGAAATCTATGCCATGGAGGCTGATTATCTTGTTTCTCATCCGGATTCCGGTTACCTTACCGAAATTCTTCCCTTAAAATCTTTTCCGGACTATATTGACTATCTGCCGCCCGGCGCAATCACGCGTAAAATTCATGTGATGGGCTATCTGCCCCAGCAAGACAAAGCTGTGCAGTATATATGCTTTTCGCAAGATGAATATACTGGTTTTGTCAAAAACACTATTCAACTTATTACAGAGCATTTTGTCACAAAACGATTGCTATAAGGAGTTATCTATGTCACTTAAGCACATCAGGCAGCTTTCACAGGATGTAATCGGTCAAATCGCCGCCGGCGAAGTTGTCGAACGTCCTGCCGCTGCAATTAAAGAACTGGTCGAGAATAGCATGGACGCCGGCGCCACTGCCATCACAGTTGAAATTCGCGACGGTGGGCTTACCTCCTTTCGCGTAGTTGATAACGGCAGCGGCATTCAGCCGAGCGATATACGCCTCGCCTTTGAACGTCATGCCACCAGCAAGATTTCTACCGCAGATGATCTATATAGCATTCAAACGCTCGGCTTCCGTGGTGAAGCTCTGGCCTCTATTGCAGCTGTATCAAAGCTTACCTGCACCACTCGAACCAAAAACGCCGACTTTGGTATCTCTGTTCAGAATAATGGCGGTATCATCAGTGAAATCAAGGAAGCAGCCTGTCCTGAAGGTACCGCTTTCACGGTAAAGGATCTGTTCTATAATGCGCCTGTCAGACGCAAATTTATGAAAAAGCCCTCAACAGAAACAGGCTACGTTTCTGATCTGATGATGCGCTTTATCCTTTCTCATCCGCAAATCTCCTTCCGCTATATTGCTGATGGCAAAACCGTTTATTTCAGTGCCGGTGATGGCAAACTGGAAAGCGCAGTAATGAGCATTTACGGCCTGAATACCCTTGGAAAACTGCACCGTGTTTCCGGCCATATGAACGGACTGAGGCTGGATGGATTTGTCGGCATTGGAGAATTGGCGCGCGGAAACCGCACGCACCAAACCTTTATCCTCAATGGCAGAATGATCAAAAGTAATCTGCTGACAGTCTCACTGGAGGAGGCTTGTCGCCAGCGCGTCATGATTGGCCGATTCCCCATTTGCATTCTTCATCTTACCATGCCTTTTGAGCAAGCAGACGTCAACGTACACCCCAACAAATGGGAAGTTCGCTTTCAAAACGAGCTGGGCATTCGCGAGGCTGTCACAACGCTCATTCAAGATGCTTGGCGTGACAAACCGACCCTGGATACAGCCGAAAAGCTGTTTGACGAAAAGCCTGCGCCCGTTTCGCCCGTTAAAATCACCACACCTATCGTCTCAGTCCAAACCAGCCTTCAATCCAGCGCAACATCCAACAATATTAAACCAGACGAAAGCAATACCAAACCCGATATCAAAAAAGAAAGTGCAAACGTCAATAATTTACATACCACAGTACATAATATATCGAACAATATTTCAGATAATATCAGTCATAAATCTATATTTAACAACCCAAATCCTCTGCAATCGAAGCAAGCCTATATGCATTCATCTCAGGAATTGCTTCCTCCGCTGAAGATAAACACTGCCAACGCGCCGCTTAAAAGCACTTTTTCGCCCGTTGAAAAGCCGAATTCTATCAATCTAGCAGCAAATGCAGAATCGACCAATCTCGTCTCTGCCCCCAATTCTCCCGTTTCCATCCCTGCGCCCAAGGTTGTTCAAGAAGAAATTGAACAAGTTACAGAGCAAAAGATCGAGTCTGCTTTTTCTAAGCTTAGCGTTCGCATGATCGGCGTTGTCTTTAACACCTACATTATTCTGGAATGCAATGACCGTATGCTTTTATGCGATCAGCACGCCGTGCACGAGCGCTTGCTATTTGAACGCATGCTGAAAGCCTGTGAGGCCGATACTGCCTCTCAGATGTTGCTCACACCTCTGCTGATTAAACTGACGCATCGAGAATACGAGGTGTTTCTTGACAGTCAGGATGCTTTGCACAATGCCGGCTTTGATGCAGCTGATTTCGGTGATCTGACTGTACAGCTTCGCGCCGTGCCCATGGTGCTTGGCGCCGCCCGCAGCACAGATTGTTTCCGCGACGCTTTGGATGAACTGGCCGACGGTCGTCAAATTACCAATCAAAAGCGCACTGAAAGAATCATCCAGATGGCCTGCAAGCACGCTGTAAAGGGTGGCGAAAAGCTGCCTGAGGAAGGCTTATTTGAGCTTGTCCGACGTATGATTACCGACAATGTTACCCCTACCTGTCCGCATGGACGTCCTCTTATTGTCGAAGTAACGCACCGTGAGCTCGACAAACGTTTCCGCAGGATTCAAAACTGATATGAATATGCAAAATAATAAACCTCGTATTCTTGGTTTTGTCGGCGCGACCGCCAGCGGGAAGACCAGCCTTGCCCTTGAAGTCGCCAAGCGTCTGCCCTGTGAAATCCTCTGCATGGATTCTATGCAAATCTACCGTGGTATGGATATTGGCACCGCTAAGCCAACTGCTGCTGAGCAGTCCATTGCACCGCATTACATGATTGACATTGTCGATCCCGCCGATTCCTATTCTGTTGCGCAGTATGTCGACTCGGCCCATCATCTTATTGCTGATATTCTTTCGCGCAATCACGTTCCGGTTCTGGTCGGCGGCACTGGCTTATATCTGCAAGGGCTGTCTTTGCCAATGAATTATGGTGGATTGCCCAGCGATCCCGCCATGCGTCAGCAATTGACCGATGATCTTGCACAGATCGGCCCTGAAATGCTGCACGCTCGCCTGCAATCAGTTGATCCCATAACTGCCGCACGCTTGCATCCAAACGACACTCGCCGCGTTATTCGCGCTCTGGAGATTTTCCACTTGACCGGCACACCCATGTCACAGCATAAAACCCCAACTGACGCCGATTCTCCTTATCGCTTTTCGCTCTACGCCATCGACTGGCCACGCGCGGAATTGCATCAGCGCATCAACCTGCGCGTTGATCTGATGATACAAAACGGGTTGCTGGATGAAGTTGAGCGGCTCGTCCGCAGCGGCGTACCCGCCGATGCACAAAGCATGCAGGGGCTTGGCTATAAAGAGCTATTGCCCGTATTAAGCAATAAAGCCGCACTTCCATCTGCCGTTGAGCAGATTAAAACCGGCACACGCAATTATGCACGCCGCCAGCTGATCTGGTTCAGGCGCGACAAACGCATCGAATGGATTGATAAAGACCATCTTCCCTCTGCCGCTGAACACATTATTAACAACTGGAAGGAATGAGATACCCATGGATATCCAAAGTCTGATTCTACGTGCCGAAGCCGGCTGCACACAGCAGTTTGCTCAAATCGATCAAACTGCACTGCTTGGCACGCGCAAAGTTCTTACTGCCTTTGCCAATCACCATGTAGCCGCCCGCCATTTTTCCCCCACGACCGGCTATGGCTATGACGATATTGGTCGCGATACGCTCGAATCCATTTTCAGCGAGCTGCTGGGCACTGAAGCCTCCATCGTCCGTCCTCAAATCGCTTCTGGTACCCATGCGCTGTCTATGTGCCTGTTTGGTCTGCTCAAGCCTGGCGATCACCTGCTGGCTGCCAGCGGCATGCCTTATGATACGCTCGAATGCGTAATCGGCAAAAACGGTCAGCCGGCAGGTTCTCTCTCTGAAATGGGAGTTACCTTCGATGCGGTTGATTTGCTCAGCGATGGTTCGATTAACGTCCCTGCGGTTCTTGCTGCAATCAAACCTGAAACTACCGTCGTGTCCCTCCAGCGCAGCCGCGGCTATGCCTGGCGTGATGCTATCCTCCCTGAAGATATGCAGCCCGTCATTGATGCGGTGCACAAGCTGCGTCCGGATATTTTCATCATGGTTGATAACTGCTATGGCGCTTTTGTATGCGATAAAGAACCCTCGCACCTGGGTGCAGATGTCGTTGTAGGCAGCCTGATTAAAAATATTGGCGGCGGTCTCGCTCCCACCGGCGGCTATATTTCGGGCACTGCGCGCGCGATTGAACGCATCGAAGCCCGACTGACTGCACCTGGTATTGGCCGTGAAGTTGGCAGCTATGCTGCTTCGTATCAGCCCTTCTATCAGGGACTTTTTCTGGCGCCGCATACCGTAGCCCAGGCGCTTAAAACAGCAGTTCTTTCTGCCCGCGTATTCGAATTGCTCGGAATGAAATCCTCTCCTGCTTATGACGCCAAACGTTCTGATATTATCCAGGCCATTGAAATGGGTACGCCCGAGCGTCTGGTTGCTTTCTGCCGCGGTATTCAAGCCGCTTCCCCTGTAGACAGCTTCGTTGCGCCCGAGCCCTGGGAGATGCCCGGCTATAACGATCAGGTCATCATGGCAGCCGGCACCTTCGTTTCCGGCGCTTCTATCGAATTGTCTGCAGATGCGCCCATGCGCGCACCGTATATCGCCTATATGCAGGGTGCACTGACATACGAGCATGGCAAGCTCGCCATTCAAACCGCGCTCGAATGCATGGATAAGGAACACACACTCCTGTAATTTGCTTTTCTTGCAGTCCGCAGTTCGCTGCGGACTTTTTCTTTTTGTCTGCAGCGCATATCACTGTCCTCCCCATCATACTTTCCAGAAAACGGAGGTATCTCTATGGGAAATTTAGTCAAGCGTTTAGACACTCAAACACCCAATGCTGATCATGCACCGGCAATCAAACCCCGCTTTGTCTTTGGCGAACGGCTCACACGCAACGTGTTGACTGCCGCATTTGTACTTGCCTGTGTCGTCAGTGCAAAAGATTTAAGTCTCTCTCCTGATAAAAATGTATTATCCACATTGCAAAACGCCGTAAAAAGCGAATGGGATGAAAATCTTGGTCGGCTCGTGTACGCAAACAGTACGCTTTCCGATGCAATCGCTGTGTTTTCTCCCACCAATTCCACTGTGCAATTATACCAGCCCTGCTCCTCTCAGGTTGCCGATATCTATTCCGCCGCATCGCCCTATATTGTTTACCAACCTGCGCAGAGCGTCTATGCTGCCGCCGCCTGCGAAGTAGTATCCGTCACTTATACCGATAACGATTGTTTTAGCATACGAACCGTTTGCGACAACGGCATAGAATGCCTGTATTTTGGCCTTTCAGACTGTTTTGTTGAAGAAGGTGACACATTGCCCGCCCGTGCGCCGCTCGGCTCTTGCAGCGAAAATTCGCTAGTTTTTGAAGTGCGCAAAAATGGCGCATCCATTGACGCCTCCAGCCTGTTTATGTCAGGGCAGGTGCAATAATGCGCTTGTTTTCTATCCGCGGCTGCGTCATTCGCGTCCATCCACTATTTCCGCTCATGCTTCTTATCATGTGTTTCGGTGGCGCGCCCTGGGCAGCAGCCGCTTTTTTAGCTACGCTTTTCCTGCATGAAAGCGCGCATTTTCTGCAAGCTCTCAAATTGCAGTTGCCTATCTCTCAGATCGAATTAACGCCCTTTGGCGGCAGTATGCAAATCCCGCTGATTGATACCCTCACGCCACGGCAGCATTTCCTGCTCAGCAGCGCCGGCCCCGCCTGCAACGCACTCTTCCTTATTCCTGCGCTGTTTATCAGTTGGCGCTATGCCATCTTTCATCCTTTTCTCCTGCATTTTATTGAGTGTCACGCCGTCATGCTATGCATCAATCTGCTGCCTGTTTTGCCGCTGGACGGAGGGCGCATGCTGCTTTCCTTATTATCCCGACGTATGGAACGACATCAAGTGTTGCGCGTTTTACTGATTGCCGGACGCATTTTCGCCGTTGCTCTGATTCTTGCAGGCACATTGTTTTCTCTCTGCGGCAGACCCCGCCTTTCATTGATTTTGCTGGGGCTTTACCTTCTTTATGCTGCCGCCATTGAAGAAAAAACAAGTACTGCCCGCTATCTTGCCTCCTTTATGGCACGCAGAATCCGTTTTGAAAAACATATGCTTCTCCCTGTTCACATGCTATGTGTCTCCGCTTCCATGCCTGTATTCATGCTGATTGCCCATCTGCGCCCTGGCGCATACCATATTGTTACTGTTGTTGAAGACGTCTCATCTCTCCCGATTGGCCAGTTGCATGAAGCGGCTTTGCTTTCTGCGCTGCTTACATGCAGCAATGCGCCTCTGGGCGACTTATGTACTTCACGTCCTTAAAAGAACATTTGTTCTTATTTTCCAGTTGATTTTTTGCAGGCTTGTGCTATAATATTTACAGAACATTTGTTCCCTTTATGGAGGAAAGCATGCGAACAATTCTGCACAGCGACTGCAATAATTTCTACGCATCTGTCGAATGCGTGTTTGATCCTGCGCTGCGCGGCAAGCCCGTTGCCGTATGCGGAGATCCCTCCAAACGTCATGGCATCGTGCTGGCTAAAAGCGAAGCTGCCAAGAAATGCGGCGTCAAAACCGGCGAAGCCCTGTGGGAGGCGAAATTGAAATGCCCCGACCTGATCCTTCTCCCGCCGCACGGAGATCAATATATTCGCTTTTCCAAGATGATGCGTAAGCTATATAGCGAATATACCAATCAGATTGAGCCCTTCGGTCTGGACGAAAGCTGGCTGGACGTCAGCAGCCACACACTCAGCGGCGCCGAAATTGCTTCTCAATTACGCCGTCGCGCCAGGGACGAGCTGGGCATTACTATTTCCATTGGCGTAAGCTTTAACAAAGTCTTTGCCAAGCTCGGCAGTGACATGCACAAGCCCGACGCCACCACCATCATTTCCCACGATAATTTTCGTCATAAGGTTTGGCCGTTACCGGCAGGCGATCTGCTCTTTATTGGCCGCAGCACCGTCAGCCGTCTGGCGCATTACGGCATTCGAACCATCGGTGATATTGCCCGCAGCAGCCAGGATACGCTGCACTCCATGCTGGGAAAAGGCGGGGACATGCTCTATGCCTACGCCAATGGCCTGGATGAATCTCCCGTTATGCGCACAGAACAAAGCTCTGAGGTTAAATCCGTCAGCAACAGCACCACTCCGCCCTTTGATGTGGACAATGACACTGACGCCCGCCGTATTCTCTATATGCTCTCTGATTCTGTGGCTTCCCGTCTGCGCGAACAGCACCTGTACGGACGTACCATCTCACTTTGGCTTCGCTCTGAAACGCTGCATTCCTATGAGCGGCAGACCACCCTGACCACGCCCACCAACCTATCCAAAGTCATCGCACAGCATATTTTTCAATTACTCTACCAAAATTGGGATATGCACAGCCCCTTACGCTCTCTGGGCGTGCGCGTCAGCGATTTATCCTTTTCTCCGCAGGAAACCACCTTGCTGGTAGAGAGAGATCCCCTGCTGATGCGACACGAAAAAATCGAACGTACCATGGATGACATCCGCAAACGCTATGGCGTCAGCGCTCTGCAGCGCGGCAATACCCTTCAAAAGAAAAATCCGCTGCATCTGGAAGACGTCCACCACAATTTCTCCGCTGCCAATATGTCCGCCATCCACGGACGTGGCGAAGGAATCTGATCCGCCGAAAGGAGTCTTATATGTTTACCAGAACCTATGTGCAGGTAATTGCAACCTTTAACGAAGACGGCAGCATTACCCCGCATGCATTGACTTTTCACGATCAACAGTTTATCATCGATCGTGTGCTGGATCGTCGTCCGGCAGCCGCCACCAAGGCCGGCGGCCAGGGCATGCGCTATACTGTGCGTATCGGCGGAAAGCAAACCTATATTTTTCTTGATGAACAACAGCGCTGGTTTGTGGAGGAAAAAGAACATGTGCGGCAGATATCAAACCCCTGATGAAAAAGAAATCCGCCCAGGCGATACAGCCCTTGTCTACACCGCGCAGGGAACCGAACATATGTGCTGGGGCATTTCGTCCATTGATAAAAAGCTTATCATCAACGCCCGCAGCGAAACAGCCGCAGAAAAACCCCTGTTCCGACAGGCAATGAAAACCGGCAGAGCCTATATCGAAGCCAGCGCCTTTTTTGAATGGGACGGGCATAAACGCTGCCATGCCTTCACTACGCCCGATCAAGCAAAGATTTATTTAGCCGCGCTTTATATCCAGGCGCAGGACGGACAAAAGCGCTTTGCCATCCTCACGCAGCCGGCACAGGAAAACGCCAAAGGCATCCATCCACGCATGCCCTGTTTTCTGCCAAGCGAAGAATACAGACACCTGTGGCTGTACAATAACGAGCTGGCGCCTGCGCTTTTAAATGAACTTCAGCCGCTGCAAATAGAGCGTATTCAGCGCGAGGCAGAACAAATTTCTCTGTTTAACGAATAAAAAACAATTTCAATCCTTGCTTGCCATCTGCTTCGATGGTACAATATTTTCATCCACGACAGGAGGTTGTGATATGTTAAACCAGCGTTTATCCCGCGTGATTGAAAATATGCAGCGCACGTCCCTTTCGCAGCTGCTCGTTTCCTCTCCCGCATCAGTATTTTATCTGACCGGAAAATGGATTCATCCCGGCGAGCGTATGTTGGCTTTGCTTATCCGCTCCGATGGCGCTATCCGTTTGTTCGCCAATCGGCTTTTTGCGCTTTCCGGCACTCTTTCCGTACCGCTGACCGAATATGACGACACCGAAGACTGCGTCAAAATTCTGGCAGATCATCTGCTGCCCGGCGCAATCGGCATTGACAAAACATGGCCCAGCCTCTTTACCATCCGTCTGATGGAGGCCCGCAGCGATATTCGCCCCGTGCTTGGCTCGCATTGCGTGGATGACGCCCGGCTATGCAAAGACGCCGCCGAAATCCAATTGATGCGCGAAAGCTCTCAAAAGAACGACGAAACCACGCTGCAGGTAATCAACGCGCTTCGCTGCGGCATGCAGGAAAGCAACGTTGCAGCGCTGTATAAGCAAATTTCCGCTTCCCTCGGCTCCTCCAAGCCCAGTTTTGCGCCGCTGATCTGCTTTGGAGCCAACTGTGCAGAGCCGCACCATGATACCGATCATACCGTGCTGAAGTCTGGCGACTCCGTCATTCTCGACGTTGGTCTCACCTGGCAAAGCTACTGCAGCGATATGACGCGCACCGTCTTCATGGGAACGCCCAGCGACGAGCAAAAGCGCGTGTACGACCTGATCTGTGCTGCCAACGCCGCCGGCCGCGCTGCTGTCCGTCCTGGCATTCCGCTTAAGGAAGTAGACCGCGCCGCCCGCAAAGTTATCGAAGACGCCGGTTATGGCCCGCGCTTCATCCACCGCACTGGCCACGGAATCGGTCTCGAAGTACATGAATTTCCCGATGTCAGCGCCACCAGCGAAATCATTGCCAAGCCCGGCATGATCTTCTCTGTAGAGCCCGGCATCTATCTGCCCGGCAGTTTTGGCGTCCGTGTGGAAGATTTGGTTGTCGTCACCGATGACGGCTGCGAAACGCTCAACGCCGCCCCGCGGGAAATGCGCATTCTTTAAAACCTAATACATAATTACAAAACATAAAAAATCCCTCTGATGCAAGCAATAAACACATCAGAGGGATTTTTAAATATAGCTTTCAGTTCTTCTTTACAGAATATATTTATGCGGATCGGGCAGATTCATCATTTTCTTGAGATGCTCCTTCACATATTCCGCATTGATATTCAAATACACATCCGGCATCTCATCGCCGCCGGCGTTGAAGGAGATGTCTTCGAGCAATTCTTCAAACACCGCATGCAGCCGGCGCGCACCAATATCCTCGCCTTCCTCGTTGGCAAGGAAAGCCGTATCGGCAATCTCACGCAGCGCTTCTTCCTCAAAGCTCAGATGCACCCGATCCGTCTCCAGCAGCGCCGTATATTGCAGCGTCAGCGCATTATCAGGCTTGCTGAGAATGTTAACAAAGTCCTCCCGGGAAAGACTCTTGAGCATCACATGCACCGGGAAGCGACCCTGCAGCTCAGGAATCAAATCCGTAACTTTAGCTACATGAAATGCACCCGCAGCAATAAAGAGCATAAAGTCCGTCTTGACGGGGCCATACTTCGTATTCACCGTGCTGCCTTCAACGATGGGCAGAATGTCACGCTGCACGCCCTCGCGCGAAACATCCGGACCGTGGCCGCCGTTGGAGCGGCCGGCAATCTTATCGATTTCATCAAGGAAGACAATACCATTCTGCTCAGCACGGCGAACAGCTTCTTCCTGCACAGCATCCTGATCAATCAGTTTGTCAGATTCTTCATCAATCAGAATCTTGCGTGCATCCTTTACCTTCAGTCTGCGCTGCTTTGTGCGCTTGGGCATCAGGCCGCCCATCATATCGCCAATGCTGATAGAGCCGCCGCCCACCTGCAATTCAGGCGTTTTTTCGCTGACTTCTACTTCGATTTCCATCTCTTCCAGCAGTCCCTTGCGCAGCTGATCGCGCACTTCATCGCGGCGCGTACGCTGCCTTTCTCTCTCTTCATCAGAGATTACAGGCTCGCTGTTTTGCGGTGCAAGCAGCGCCTGGAAGGGATTATTATTCTGCTTTTTGGGCGGATGCACAATCAGATCAATCAGTCGTTCTTCGGTCAGCACTTCCGCGCGCACGCGCACACGCTGCGCATGCTCATCCTGCACCATGCGAACGGCATTTTCTACCAGATCACGGATGATGCTTTCAACGTCGCGCCCGACATAGCCAACCTCAGTAAATTTAGTCGCTTCCACCTTAATAAAAGGCGCCTGCACCAGTTTTGCCAGACGGCGGGCAATTTCCGTTTTACCAACGCCCGTCGGGCCAATCATCAGGATGTTTTTGGGATAAATCTCCTCGCGCATTTTTTCATCCACGCGGGAGCGGCGATAGCGATTGCGCAGCGCGATGGCCACAGCACGCTTGGCCTCATCCTGGCCGATAATATAACGATCCAGTTCGCGAACAATTTCGCGGGGCGTTAATTCTCTCATTCTCTTCCCTCTTTTTCTGCCTTGGTCAACAGAACGTCGATTCTCTTGACGCGGCTGTGAATGACGCTGCCACAATCGCGGCATACCAGATGGATAATTTCCGCCGTCTTGAAAATATGCCCAACGCGCGTACCTGCAGCATTGCCGGCCTGAACAATCTCCATAAATTCTTTCCCGTCACAATAGGGACAAGCAGTAAATTCAGGCGCCTTGGTGATCATACTTCCTCCACAATGATATTATCGTTAGTGTAAACGCAGATGGAAGCGGCAACATGCAGTGCCTTGTCAGCAATTTCCCTGGCGGAAAGCGCCGTGTTCTGCATCAGCGCACGCGCAGCTGCCAGGGCATAATTGCCGCCCGAACCAATAGCGCAGATGCCATCGTCGGGCTCGATCACTTCGCCGGTACCCGAAAGGATCAGCATTTTTTCCTTGTTGGCAACAATCATCATCGCTTCCAGCTGGCGCATTGCTTTATCGGCGCGCCAGTCCTGCGCCAGCGAAACCGCCGCACGCTCCAGACTGCCGTTGCACTGCGTCAGACGCTCTTCAAAGCGATCACACAGCGAAAAAGCATCCGCCACCGTGCCCGCAAAACCGACAACCACCTGATTATTATAAATGCGGCGTACTTTCTTGGCGGTATTTTTAAAGATGGTCGTTTCCCCCATCGTGACCTGGCCATCGCCCGCGATTGCAATTTTTCCGTCGCGCTGCACAGCACAGATCGTCGTACCCTTCATTGCCATATTAATATTTCTCCTTCAAACAGTTGTGCAGACTCTCACTGCATTCAATATGGTACAGGATTTTTTTCTTATGATCAAGTCATCGTGTCTCAATTGTCGATTTTCGCGCTCAATTCCCGCACAATGGCAAGTGCACGCTCGCTGATCATTTCATAGCGCTGCATTTTGTTGCGCACACGCTTATCCAGCGAATCAATCAGACCAAAGGTGATATTCATGGGCTGAAAATCCTGATTAGGCGTTGCCACATAATGTGACAGCGCACCAATCGCTGTGGCTGTGGGGAATTCAACAGGTTCTTCTCCATTCAGGCGCTTATACAGCGAAATACCCGCCATCAGGCCGCTGGCCGCGCTTTCCACATATCCTTCCACGCCCGTCATCTGTCCGGCAAAATACAAATCAGGCTTTTCAATCATACGGAAGGTATGATCAAGCTTGCCGGGGCTATTGATAAACGTGTTGCGATGCATCACGCCATATCTGGCATATTCTGCATTTTCAAGGCCGGGAATCATGCCGAAAACACGCTTTTGCTCGCCAAATTTCAAGCGCGTCTGGAAGCCTACAAGGTTGTACATCGTGCCGGCTGCATCGTCTTGTCTGAGCTGTACGATGGCATAGGCTTCCTTGCCGGTATGCGGATCCTTTAGCCCTACCGGCTTCATCGGCCCAAAGGCCAGCACCATATGCCCGCGGCGCGCCATCACCTCTACCGGCATGCAGCCTTCAAAGACCATGTTTTCTTCAAAGCCGTGCACCGGCGCTGTCTCAGCGTTTAGCAGCGCTTCCACAAAGGCGTCATATTCCTCTTTGTTCATCGGGCAGTTGAGATAATCATCGCCGCGGTCATATCTGGAGGCGCGGAACACTTTGTCCATGTTGAGCGATTCCGCCATCACAATCGGCGCTGCCGCATCATAAAAATGCAGCGAACTCATACCCGGCAACTGCATGATCGCTTCCGCCATACCGTCGCTGGTAAGCGGACCGGTAGCGACAATCACAGGGCCGTCAGGAATCTCCGTCACTTCCTCGTCAATCACAGTCACATGCGGATGATTGCGCAATTTTTCTGTGATGTAGCCGGAAAAACGCTCTCTGTCAACCGCCAATGCCCCGCCTGCCGGTACGCGCGCAGCATCCGCCGCCTGCATCACAAGCGAGTCAAACACGCGCATTTCTTCCTTCAAAAGACCAACGGCATTCTGAATACGATCTGAGCGCAGGGAATTACTGCACACCAATTCAGCAAACAGCGGGCTTTTATGTGCCGGGCTCATTTTTTGCGGCTTCATTTCATACAGCGTCACATCAACGCCGCGTTTGGCCAGCTGCCACGCAGCCTCGCTGCCCGCAAGGCCTGCGCCAATCACCGTAACTTTCATTCTTCTTGCGTCTCCTCAGTCTTTGCTTCCGTACGATAGCGGCATGTTTCGTTGGCGCACAGGTGCCATTCTTCGCCCTTGCGATTGCGCTTGAGCGTCATATAGGTGCCGCACTTGGGGCAGCGCTCGTCAACCGGCATTTCCCAGCTGACAAAGTCACACTCAGGATAATGCTCGCAGCCGAAGAATTTACGATTTTTGCGGCTGGTTTTCTCCAGCAATCTTCCGCCGCATTTGGGACAGCTTGTATCGATATAATTAAGCACAGGCTTGGTATTGCGGCAATCCGGGAAATTCGGGCACGCCAGGAATTTACCAAAGCGGCCTACGCGATACACCATCTGCGCACCGCACTTGTCGCACACTTCATCGCTGGGCTCCTCGCGAAGCTCAATTTTTTCAACCGCTTTTTCCGCTTCCTCCAGCATCTCGCTGAAAGAAGGATAGAAATCACGCAGAACCTGCTTCCATTCCACGTTTCCTTCTTCAATAGTATCCAGCTGCTCTTCCATCTGCGCGGTAAATTCCGTGTCCACAATGGGCGCAAAATACTGCGTCATCACGTTGGTTACCATGCGGCCAAGCTCCGTCGGGAACAGGCGCTTATTTTCGCGCATTACATAGCCGCGCGCAATGATCGTCGTAATTGTCGGCGCATAAGTGGAAGGACGGCCAATGCCCTTTTCCTCCAGCATGCGAACAAGAGAAGCTTCCGTAAACCGGGCCGGCGGCTGCGTGAAATGCTGATCGCTGTTTACTTCCTGGATCGTTACAGGATCTCCCTCGTTCAGCTGCGTCAGCGTCGTCTCGCTGTTTTCGGCTGCATCATCGCTGCCTTCTTCGTATACGGCGGTAAAGCCGGCAAACTTGCGATGCTCGCCATAGAAACGCAGACCGACGCCGTCTCCGCCAATTTCCATCGTCATCGTATCATAAAGCGCATTGGTCATCTGGCTGGCGATAAAGCGCGAATAAATCAGACGATAGAGCTGGAACTGTTCTTTTGTCAGCGACGCCTTGATGCTTTCAGGCGTGCGGCGCACATCGGTAGGACGAATGGCTTCATGCGCATTCTGCGCGTTGCTGCGGCCCTTGAAAACATTGGCGGATTCAGGCAGATACGCCTCGCCGTACTCTTCACCGATATATTCGCGCACAGCCGACAGCGCTTCTGCGCTGACAGATACAGAGTCTGTACGGATATAGGTAACAATACCCTGCGTGCCCTCTTTTTCAAGATCCACGCCTTCATAAAGCTGCTGTACCACCTGCATGGTTTTTTGCGTGGTAAAATTCAGCTTGCGGCCCGCTTCCTGCTGCAAAGAAGAAGTAGTAAACGGCGGTGCAGGCTGCTTACGCTTTTCGCCGTGCTTGACGCTGTATACAGCAAAGTGCGCATTCTCAACACGCTGCAGCGCTTTTTCTGCGTCTTCAGCGTTATTCAGCACCGCCTTTTCGCCATCAAGCGTCACCAGACGCGCTTTGAAGGTCGTCTTGCGGCCGCGGGCATTGGGCAGAATCGCATGCGCCGTAATATCCCAGTATTCCTCCGGAATAAACGCTTCAATTTCCTCTTCACGGTCAACAACCATACGCGTAGCAACGCTCTGAACGCGGCCGGCAGACAGACCCTTTTTAATCTTCGCCCACAGCAAAGGACTGATCTTATAGCCAACCAATCTGTCCAGGGCACGGCGCGCCTGCTGTGCGTCTACCAAGCCCATATCCAGCTTACGCGGCGACTGCAGCGCATTAGCGATTGCCTTTTTGGTAATCTCATGAAATTCAATGCGGCACGGCGCTTCCATATCCATTCCAAGCGTCTGAGCCAGATGCCAGGAAATTGCTTCACCTTCGCGGTCCGGGTCAGTTGCCAGATAGATCCGGCTGGCATTCTTCGCCTCTTTACGGATCTTGGTCAAAATCTTGCCGCGGCCATGGATGGTAATATATTTGACTTCATAGTCATTTTCAACGTCAACGCCAAGTTGGGACTTGGGAAGATCGCGCACATGCCCCTGGGACGCCTCCACTTTGTAGCCCTTCCCCAGGAATTTGGCAATTGTACGCGCTTTGGCAGGAGATTCCACGATAACAAGTTTAGTAGCAGCCACGTTATACACCCTCCGAAATTGATGCAGTTTATTTTGTAAGCAATGCATAGGCCCGGCCTGCGCGGGATTCTACCACGCCGTCCAGCTCCAGCATTGCAAGTTCGCCCGTTAATACTTCCGGCGAAAGGCCGGTCAGAGTGATCAGTTCTTCAAAATACTTTTGTTCATTGGCAAGCGCAGATACAATCACCTGCTGTTCCGGTGTGAAGGAAGAAGACACTTGCACCTTCTCCTCCGATTTTCTTTCCCCTTCCCAGCGCATATCCAGCAATATATCCTGCGCACAAGTGCATATATTAGCACCTTCACGCAATAAACGCAAGGGCGCTGCACTCCCCGGTGCATCTACCATGCCCGGAAGCGCAAACACCTCTCTGCCCTGCTCCGCAGCATATCCGGCCGTGATCATCGTGCCACTGCGCGCATGCCCTTCCACCAGCAGTGTCGCCGCGCTGATGCCGCTGATAATGCGATTCCTGATCGGAAAATGATGTGCAAGCGGCGCTGATCCAAAGGGGAATTCGCTGATGATCGCGCCGCCTTGATCCACGATCCGCCTGGCAAGCTCAGTATTCTCTGGAGGATAAATCTGATCAATACCGTTACCAAGAACCGCGACCGTGCGCCCGCCGCCAGCAAGCGCGCCTTCGTGCGCCGCCGTGTCGATACCGCGCGCCAAACCGCTGACAATCGTTACGCCATGCTGTGCCAGTTCTTTGGCAATGTTATATGCCTGCGTGCGGCCATAGCGCGTCTCGCGTCTTGATCCAACAATCGCCACGCTCTTTTCGTCATCAGCAGGCAGGCCTTTTATAAACAGCGCATGCGGCGGATCATTGATCTGTTCGAGCAAATACGGATAACCGGATGTGCCTCGCACCACCAGCTGCGCATCGTTTTCAAGCAGCCTTTGCTCAATTCTCTCAAGACCTTCATTCTTGGAATTGACCAATGATTTGTATGCCTTTTCTCCGGCAATGGCCAGCATGGTGCCGCCCAGCAGATCAAAGATCACTTCGCCGCTGCCAAAGTACGCCAGAAGCGTTTCCTGCGCCCGCCAGCTAAGGCCTTCCGCATTTTGAAGCCAAGCGCGGCAAAGCGTTTCGCGTGTAAACTTTCCGTCCATTTATCGGCTCCAATACTTCGCATCCAAGGTGCGATACTGAATAGCCTCCGCCATAGCCGCAGCAGAGATTTCCTCTTCCCCGCGCAGATCGGAGATTGTCCGTGCAACCTTGATCATACGCATATATCCACGCATACTCAGCTGATATTTTTCCATCGCCTTGCTCAGCACTGCATTTGCCTGTGAAGATACCATCGCCAGCTCTTCAATGTGCTTATTGTTCATTTGCGCATTACAGGTAATACCGGCATGTTCAAAGCGCTTAAGCTGTAGCGCCCGCGCCTTTTCCACGCGCTGACGCACAGTTGCGGAGTCCTCGCCCTTTTTGCTGTCTGTTATCTCTTCCAGCGGAACGGCATCCACTTCAATGTGCAGATCAATACGATCCAGCAGCGGCCCGGACACACGGTCAAGATAACGCTTGATTTCATGCGATCCGCAGCGGCACTGACGTACGGCGCTGCCATAATATCCGCAAGGGCAGGGATTCATGCTGGCCACCAGCATACACCGCGACAAATACTGCGTATGCGCCCTGACGCGTGTGATTGTGCATACGCCATCCTCCAGCGGCTGACGCAGCGCCTCAAGCGCTACGCGCGAATATTCCGGCAACTCATCGAGAAAAAGCACGCCGTTGTGCGCCAGTGAAATCTCGCCGGGCGCAGCATTTGCTCCGCCGCCAATCAGCGACGGCATGGACGCCGAGTGATGCGGCGTTCTAAAAGGTCTTTCTGTCATCAGGCCCGAGCCAGGCGTCAGCATGCCCGCAACCGAATGAATACGCGTCGTTTCAAATGCTTCTTCCAGCGTCATTTGCGGCAAAATACCAGGCAGACAGCGGGCCAGCATCGTTTTACCGCTGCCGGGAACGCCTACCATCAGCATATTATGTCCGCCGGCAGCCGCAACTTCCAGTGCACGTCTGGCGCCAGCCTGACCGCGCACGCTGCTCAGATCATAGCTGATCTGCCGCTGATCGCGATATTCCTGATAGCTCTTTTGCTCCTGCGCCAGCAGTGGTGCAGCGCCAGTCAGATGCATAATCGCTTCATACAGCGTATGCGCCGGATACACCAGCATCCCCTGCACAGCCTGCACCTCAGCTGCATTTTCGGCAGGCAGGATGACCTCGCGCATACCGTGCTCATGCGCTGCAATGACCATCGACAGCGCGCCGCGCACGGGCACCAGCCGCCCGTCCAGCGCCAGTTCGCCCATCAGCAAAATGCCGCTTGTATCCATGGGCTTCACCTGACGCGTGGCAATCGCTATGGCCACAGCGATGGGCAAATCAAAGGCCGCGCCTTCTTTTTTCAGGTCCGCAGGAGACAAATTGACCGTCACATGCCCAGTAGGCGTAGTAAAGCCATTGTTCTTCAGCGCCGCAAAAACACGCTCCCGGCTTTCGCGCACCGCAGCATCGGGCAATCCCACCATGGAAAAGACAAACTGACCGCCCGAAACAAAGGCTTCCACCGTTACCGGTACGCCTTCGATTCCCTGCAGCGCAAAGCATTTTGTACGCGCCAGCATGTCATTTCACACCTTTCGTTATCAGAAGTAAATCCCCGGGAACCACTGCATCGCACGCAGCCAGCGCACAGAAGTCATTGCGCCGCTGGCATAAGGATAAAACCCAATAAACAGCATAAGACCCACCGCGCACAGGACAATCACCGCGCCGTATACTGCCTTTTTCAGCAGCGGATGTCTGGCCTGATCTAAAAGATAGTCCGCGCACAGCGCAATGCATGCAATGATAAAGGGCACAGACGTGAAGTAGTGGTAAATATACGTTCCGCGCGGCACCAGTACCCAGGGCAGATACTGCGCAGCAAAGCTAATGATCAGGATTGCCGGACGCATGTCATCTGTCCGGTTATGCAGTTCAATGCCATTGCGCGATACATGCTTCAACGCCCAGATCACAGCCATTGCCGCCAGCGCAGCCAGGCCGCACCACCATACCAGCGGATTGCCAAAGGCTGTAATGGTCTGCGTATATCCATCCGGATGATAGGTGCTGGAATAGTACCACATGGGCTTGCCAATCACGGGCCATTCGTACCAGGGAGAATAATAGGGATGATCCATACCCAACCCCGGCGTGCCGTGATAGCCCAGCATGCCGCCGGTAACGCCCGTCCTGAAGTAATCTCCCACCGCCGCCTGCACCACGCGATAAGGCGTAATGCCGCCGGACGGCAGGAAGTACGGAATGTAGGACGCATAGTAAATCAGCAGCGGCACAGCTACGAAAAAGACCAGGCAGGAAAGCAGCGTTACAAAGGGCCGGATCAAGCCTTCCTTGCTGATCAAAACCAGATGCTGATCTTTCGCGCGTTCTCTTTCACGCTCTGCATAGCGGTATTCCTGATACCTTCTCCATACGCTCCAGAAGAACAGCACCGCCAGACCAACGCCCGCATAGCAGCCCGTCCATTTGCTGGCCACGGATAGGCCCATAAACAGGCCGCTCAGCGCCAGAGGAATGAGCGTTTTCCAGAGCTTGGTGTGCCAGTAGTCCATGCGGATATAGTAGATCATAAACACATAAGACCAGATGATGAACAGCACCACAAAGCTGTCGATCGTTGCAATACGCGTTTGCGTAAAGTGCATCAGATCGATACTCATCAGGAACATGCTGAGGAATGCGCCGATCCGGCGCTTGGTCAGATACTTACCCAGCATGTACATGCCCGGCAGCATCAGCACGCCCGCCAGCGTACCGGCAAAGCGCCAGCCAAAGGGCGTCATGCCAAAGATCGAAATAGCAAAGGCAATCAGCACCTTGCCAAGCGGCGGATGCGAGGTTTCGTAGGGATGATAGGTGTAATCCCCCTGCATCGCCAGGTAGTGTTCATAACCTGTGCGCGCATGGTAGATCTCATCAAAGTACGTACTGTTATACCAGCCAGGCTCGCCGATCAAGGTATCCTGTTCGTCAATGAGCGCTCCGCCGTTGCCCTCAATCACCGTGCACGGGAAAACTTCCTGCGTATCGGGATCGCGCAATATCACTTCATACAAAGTCGTTGCAATGTTTTGGGCCGTGATCATCACATACCGGCCGGTCATATCCAGCGGCGTAGAGGTGTAGCTGGAGCCGTCATCATAAACATTGACCTTGCAGACATACTGCCATTTAAAGCAGTTGCCTACGCTCATCTCCGCCCAGTGATAATCGCTCCAGTTGATGCCGTCCGAGCTGACCTGCACCACAAAATCGCTGTCCACCTGATGAATGCCGCCAAAGTACAGCATGTTCATCGTGCGTTCTTCGCCCAGATCCAGCACAATCGTTTCGTCCTTTGTGCCAGCCTGCCATCTTGTCTGCGGAGAGACGGTAGAGCCAAGATTCGTAAAGGCCAGAACTGCATAAACAGCCGTCACAGTAAGCATCAGCGCCCAATCCTGCCATTTCATACGAGGCAGCGGTCTGGCGTCTTCAAGCGATTTTTTCGCGCGTTCAAAAGCCGGACTCTGCTGATTCTTTTCAACAGCTTCCTTTACAGTATAAGGGACCATCTGCTGCACACAGCAGATCATCGTGCCAATATAAACACCCAGCACCGTCAGCGCACAGTTGGCAAAGGAAATCACATACTCCATCAGCGCGCTGTCGCTTTCGATCCGGAATGCCGGCGCGTGCAAATGCCCTTCCACGCCGCCGATGCGGATGCCGCGGTCAAGCACCAGGCCCACATTCATAAATACGCTCGCCGTTACCAGTGCAAAGAGCAGATAAACCCGCTTATCGCGCTCCAGCACGCAGGATAGCGCCAGCAGCAGCACCGCCGCAAACAGATAGCGCTCATGCATCATTACGCCGAAATTGCAAAGCATCAGCAGGAGCAGCGCGCCCAGCAGCGGCAAATGGCGCATGTCCTTTCCCGAGCAATACAGTACTGCAACAAATATGACGGCAAAAATGATCACGCAGGTGCCAAATGCGTCAAACGCCATCGGAATGGCGGAGAGCGCAGCCACAGACACAAGCAGAGCAATCAAGGCAATCAGAGGCTTTTCACTGCCGCGTTCAAACAATCCTTTGTTGATTTTTCCGCCGCGCAGCAAAGCCGCCAGCGCGCCGCCAGCCATCAGCAGCATCGCAGTCAGACGAATATACCAGGCGGCTGCGTTGTCAACATTCACCCAGTTTTTGCCAAAGAGGAAGTACAGATTGCAGGCATTCACCGTGGCGCTGTCGTAATAGCCCATGGTATTGGCATACAGCCCGATTATCCACAGGGGATTCTCCTGCTTGACAGAGAACGGCACAATGATGGCCAGCGCCACCACAACAGCAATGCCCACGCCAATCACAGTTTCCCGTATCAGCTTTTTATCGCGCTTTTGAATCAACTGCAAAGCGAGCGCCAGCAGCCCCAGCGGGCCAAACATCAGCGCCTGCGGCTTCAAAAGCACAGAGAGCATATACACCGGCAGCGCAACCGCCCATTTGCCTTCAATCGCCAGCATAACCACCAGCAAAATGCCCAGCGCCATCACGCTGTCAGCCTGCCCCCAGGCAGCGCCCGCGATGAACGTCAAAGGATTAAACGCATACAGCGCCGCCAGCGTGAAGGCAGATTTTTCGCTGATACGCTTGCGCGCAAACAGATAAATCAGCCCGGCAGCCGCTACATCGCACAGGATCGAGGGCAGCTTGATCATGATCTCAGTCGTGCCCGTGCCCAGGATTTCGCCAATCCAGCCAATCAGACCAAGCACCAGCAGATACCCCGGAGGATAATCGCAAAACACACCGGACACATAGAAATCCGCCGGTCCGGATGCAACCATCATATCCGCCCAGGCCGTAAAGCAGCCCACGTCAACACCGTAGCCAGGCACGCTGATCGCAATGATCACGCGCAGTGCAAAGGCCAGCAGCAGCATAAATGCCACCTTCAGCATGGGCTGCATTTGCCCCGCCTGAAGCTGTCTGCGCTCATCTGCCAGGGCATGACGCGCAACCGCAAAGCACGCCGCCGCGTACGCTGCAGCAATTACCAGCAGCACAGGCCAGGCCGATGCGCCCATGCCGTCGTCAGCCTCTTCATATACAGCCGCTGCCTGATACCAGTTCTGCGCGCTGTAGCCAAGCGGCACACTGTCCACTTTGGTCAGCGAAAGATCGCGGAAAGAAGCCTTTCCCAGCGCTTCGCCGCTGTAGCCGCCCAAACGCGCATAAAGCGTTACGCTCGTCTGCTTTTTGTCCGTGCGTCCATACAGGCGCACTTCCTGCCATTCGCCGTTTGTATCATAAAAGCTGTCGGAAAAAACATATACGCCTTCAACCGACAGATTGGCGCCCAGGCCCTCGGTTGCCTCTGCGCGCACATAGCCGCTGAAGCAGTACAGCGATTCAGGATCAACATCCACGCGCTGCGCAAAGCGGGCGTCGTTCAATTCGTGATTGACAATTGTAATCACGCCGTCTTCTGCAGAATAATCGGTAAATCCCGGCGTGTAGATATACGCATCCGCATACCAGTCCTCAGGCATGGCGTTGCTGTTCAGACGCGAAAAATCGCCGTTTTTGAGCAATTCAACGCCCGTCTGCGCACTGTCATTTCCACCGAAGATCAGAAATGCAGCGGCCACCAGCAAAAGAACGGCAGCGGCCGATAATAAAAGCTTGCGTTTTTTGTTCATAGGCTCTCCTTTGCCCATAGCATCCGCCTAAAATGCATTTTCCATGTATAGGGCGCCTGCGCGCGAAAACTCAATAATATCAAACCGGCAAGCAGCTTCCTGCAGCTTATGCTGCTTGATATATACCTTTGCAGCGGCGCGCAAGCGGCGGCGCTTGTCAGCATTTACCGCCTCAATGCCCGCTCCCAGGCGTGCGTTCGGCCGTGCCTTGACCTCCAGAAACACAACTGTTTCCCGATCCCTGCAGATCAGATCAATCTCACCGTCCATCGCACGAAATCTTCTGGCCAGGATGCGATATCCGCGTTTTTTTACATAGCGTGCTGCGCGCAATTCATAAATAAGGCCCGTCTGATAAATATTCACAGGAATTTCCCAATAAACGTCATTCTGTGTGCAGGGCAGGGACCAAATTCGCGCAGCGCAGCAATATGCTGCGGCGTTCCGTATCCCTTGTGTTTGGCAAAGCCATACTCCGGATACAGTTTATCCAGTTCCTCCAGTTCGCGGTCACGCGTCACCTTGGCAACAATGCTGGCCGCGGCAATGGAATAAGACACCGCATCACCGTGAATAATCGGAACCTCCGGCGCATCCAGGCCCAGATTTTTTACTGCATCGATCAGATAGATATTCGCCTTCGCATCCTGCGCAGCGCGGCGCATGGCGTTCATGGTGGCCTGCAAAATGTTGATACGATCAATCTCTGCGGGATCCGCACGTCCAACGCCGACATACAGCGCCGTTTTCATGATCTCTTCATACACTTTTTCACGGCGCACTGCGGAAAGCTTTTTGGAGTCATCCACCCAGTCCACAAATGCATCAGGCGGCATGATCACGCAGGCCGTCACAACGTTTCCCGCCAGCGGGCCGCGTCCAGCCTCGTCCATACCGGCTACGCGCTCGCACGCGTTCCAGTATGCCTTATCATGCTCGATCATCTTCAGTTGTCTTTCAAGCCTGTCCGTCCGTGCCATGTTTTTCCTCCGGTTCAGGTTCTTTGGTTTCGGGCTTTTTCAAGGCAGCGGGCGTCTCAAGCGTCACCCGTCCGAGCTTGCCGTCACGGAATTCGTCCAGCACCACAGCACAGGCGCGGTCGATGTCCAGCTCGCCGCCGCGCAGCAAAAATCCGCGTCCGCGGCATACGGCTTCCATCAATTCAAGGCCGCGCAAAGAAAGATCCGTCAGCTTGTAGCGCTTCTGTACGCATTCAGGCGACATCACAATCAAATCTTCCAGCAGCGACACAGCCAGCGCATAGGTATCCAGGATTTCATCCTTAATGGCGGAAATATACGCCAGGCGCTTGGCGGCGACGGGATCATCCAGACGCGGCCAGAGCATGCCGGGAGTATCCAGTAATTCCAGATAGTCCCCTACGCGCACCCACTGATTTGCGCGCGTCACGCCCGGACGGTCGCCCACCTTGGCAATAGCGCCGCCATGCAGGCGATTGATCAGCGTGCTCTTTCCGACGTTGGGTACGCCAACCACCATCACACGAATGGTGCGCCTCAAGCCGCGCGCCTCTGCTCTCTCCACCTTTTCGCGCGTCAGGCGCTCAATGATCTTGAGCACTTCCTTGGCATTGCGTTCGGCAGTAACGGCCGCGCACTGCAGTCCGCGCGATTTAAAATAGCTCAGCCACTGCTGCGTCACACTGGGATCGGCAAGATCAGCTTTATTCATCAAAAGCACCCTTGCCTTGTTCTTTGTCATATAATTCAAATCCGGATTACGGCTGGAATACGGCAGTCTTGCATCGCACAGCTCGATCACCGCATCAACGCGCGAAAGCTGGTCCTGCAGCAGTCGCTTTGCTTTCGCCATATGTCCCGGATACCAGTTGATCTGCATGTTTTCTCCTTTTGGTAAAAATTGGTATTCAATCGAAAATTTCGATTCTTCTTAAGTAATATCACGCCTGCAGATAAAAATCAAGCATTTTCTTATATAATGTAGGAAAATTTAAAATGTTTACAAATGAAAAGACCGTTTGCATGTTCACAAACGGTCTGACAGATGTATCGATCAGTCTTCGGAAGCGAAGTTGGTGAAGTAACCCTGTACCAGCACAACCGGAGTGCCGCGGTCGCCGCTGCCGCTGGTCAGGTCGCACAGGCTGCCCAGCAGATCGGTAAAGCGGCGGGGCGTCGTGCCCTGAGAGGCCATGTTGCCCTTCAGATCGCTGTCCTTCTCGCGGATCTTTTCCTTCATCGCCTTGGCCAGCTCCTCGCCGGTCAGGTTCTTAAGATCATTGTCGGCAAAGTACTTCATCTTCAGCTCATTGGGCGTACCCTGCAAGCCAGAGGTGTAAGCAGGAGAAACAACCGGGTCAGCCAGCTCCCAGATGCCGCCAACGGGATCCTTGAAGCAGCCGTCGCCGTATATCATGACTTCCATGTGCTTGCCGGTTGCCTTGAGAAGAGAAGCCTGCAGCGCTTCTACAAACTTATCACATTCGCGCGGGAAGAGCTTTACCTTTTCTTCCGTCGCCTTGTTGCTGCCCAGAATGCCGTAATCAGGGTTAAAACCGCTGCCGTCCACAGAACTGGTCATGATATCATCCATTCCCAGCACCGTAGCACCCTTGGCGCGCAGCAGACGCTTGGAGCGCGCGCGGGTGTGAATATCGCAGGTGATTACCTTTTTGGTATAGTTCAGGATATAGCGGGGATCATTGGCGAACACCACCTGAACATTGGGCGCAAAAGAGCGATAGTATTCAATATAATCCATGCCGGTAAAGGGATGCACGGTTTCATTGCCGAATACCTTGCGGAATTCTTCATAGGTAAACTGATCACGATAAGGATCGACATCCTTTTCGTCCATCAGATCCCAGGAGATCAGCGCATTGCCCACCTCGTCGGAGGGGAAGCTCATCTGGATGATCACGCCTTCAGGCGAAGCCATGCACATGGCGCGCAGCAGAATGCTGAAGCGATTGCGGCTCAGAATCGGAAACACAATGCCGATCGGGCCTTCGCCCAGCTTATTGCGGATATCCTTGGCAATCTGTTCGCAGGTCGCATAATTGCCCTGCGTGCGGCCAACAACTGCCTCAGTCACAGCAACAATATCACGATCATGCAGAGCAAAACCTTCATTAGCGGCCGCGTTGCACACGCTTTCGGTAACCGCTTTCACCAGGTCATCACCCTGCTGGAAGACAGGAGTAACAATACCGCGGGAAGTAATGCCGGTAGTACGCATATGAAAATGCCTCCTTCATTCACAAGACGAATGAAATGATATTACTTCAGTATTATACGCACATCACCCCCTGCTGTCAATCAATTTTCTGCAAACTCTCTCATATAAAATTGCCACTTGCATTCATTTTCAATTCGTATTATGATAGTAAAAATACATGTTGGGAGTATTATCTATGCAAGCTTATTATGATTATTGTTTTGATCTGCTCTCGCGCATGATTGCCTGCAACACCACCAATCCTGACGGCAAAGAAGAAGCGCTATCTCAGCTCCTGTGCGATGAAATGAAAAAAATGGGCATGAAGGCTCAGGTGCAGCCAATCATCCCCCAGCGCGCTAATGTCATCGGTGAAATAGGCGAAGGTGAAAAGGCGCTGCTGCTCAACGGACATCTGGACGTCGTTCCCGCCGTCGGCGAATGGAGCAGCGATCCGTTTGTAATGACCGAGCGCGACGGCAAATTCTTCGGTCGCGGCACAGCCGATATGAAGGGCCCTATCGCCGCCATGATGGCCGCCATGAAATGGCATCTTGAAAATACCGAAAGGCTGCCCGGGCGCGTTAAAATGGCCTTTGACGCCGATGAAGAGCTTGGCACAATCGGCATTCACAAGCTCCTTGAGGAGGATCATGATCAGTATCTTGGCGCAGTGATCGGCGAGCCCTCCATGCTGGAGGTATGCGTAACGCATAAAGGCCTGATCCGCATGCGCGTCAATCTGCACGGCAAAGGCGCCCATGCCAGCACGCCGAAGGCTGGCGTCAACAGCATCGAAAAAGCTGCCGATGCCATCATTGCGCTGCGCGCCGCCAATGAAGAGCTTGGACAGAAGGAGCACCCGCTCCTGCCGCGCAGAACACTTACCGTCACCATGATCGAGGGCGGTGAAAAGGAAAACGTCATCCCCTCCTATTGCTCCTTCCTGCTGGATATCCGTCCCTTCCCGGGCGATACCTATGCCGATATGGAGGCGCTTGTAAACAAGCATCTCCATCCGCTGAAAGAAAAAGATCCTGATTTCAATTACACGCTGACCAAGGTGATGGACGTCTTCCCGGGCGAGTTGCCGACCGATCACCCCTGGACAAAGAAGGTCGTATCCATCCATAACGCTGCCTTTGGCGGCGATACCAAAGCCCGCGATTTCGGCGCCACGTGCGAGCAGTGTTTCCTGCTGGCAAAGGGCATTCCCACCGTAATCTGCGGCCCCGGCAGCATGGCGCAGGCGCACATCGTGGATGAATACATCGATATTGAACAGCTCCGTCAGGGCGTACTGTTCTATAAGCAAGTCATCGCGGATGCTTTCAAAGAATAAAACTTATATCACAGCAAACAGCAGAGTTCCCTGCTGTTTGTTTTTTGTGCCTTCATTGCATACAAACCGTTTCTGTGATATAGTTGAAGCAACATCTTTCAACGAGGTGACTGACGTATGGAATTCAACATTTCTCAGCTGAATGCTCCCGGATTGTTTCTGATCTGCGGCGCAATCATCCTTGCCGTTATGGCTGTTTGCGTATTGTTTATGGTGCGCGCCTGGCGTGCCGGCATCGCCATCGGCATGGATCGGAAAAAGCTCAAGCGTACCATCACCGCCAGCGCTACTTTTACGCTAATTCCCAGCATTTCTATTCTGCTGGGTGTAATCGCCCTGTCCGGCACGCTGGGCACGCCGCTTCCCTGGCTGCGTCTGAGCGTCATCGGCGCGCTGCATTATGAAGCCAGCGTAGCAGACATCGCCGCGCGCAACATCGGCATGACAGGCCTGAACGCTACTGAAATGACAGCAACCGCCTATACGACCATCGCGCTGCTGATGACCGTGGGCATCATCTGGGGCATGGTATGCATGGTTCTTTTTGGCAAGCGCTACTGCAACCGCCTGCAGCGCCCCAAGGAAAGCGGCAAAAGCGGCGCCGGCTTTGGCGATCTGGCCATGAAAGCCATGTTTATCGGCCTGATCTCCGCCTATATCGGCAGCTATATCGGCGGCTTTGTTTCTCTGCCGGCGCATGATTACATGCCTCTTATCGTTATGGCTGTATCCGCCTGCGCCATGGCTGTCTTCCTCTATTTTGTCGAAAAGAAAAAGATCAGCTGGCTGGATAATTTCTCCATGGCCGGCAGCATGCTCGTTTCGATGGCCGCCGCCGTTGTGGTTGGTCTGATCGTATAAGGAGGAAGCATCATGGATATGCAGCAAAAGAATACTTATTTTGATACCTATAACAACAACACCCACCGAATCGGCCGGATCTGCGTCATACTGATCCTTTTGATTCTGCTGGCCGCCCCCTTTGCCATGGGGCTTGTAGTTGGCGCAGCGCCTGATCTTAAAGCCTTTGCCATGGGCTTTATGTCCATTGCCGTCATCTACATTCCCAGCTGCATCGTGGAATTTCTCATCTACACGCCCATGCTGGGCGCAGGCGGCAGCTATCTTGCCTTTATTACCGGCAATCTGATCAACATGAAGATTCCCTGCGCCGTCAATGCCCGTGAAATGACCGGCGCCAAGGTAGGCACGCCTGAAAACGAAATCATCTCCACACTTTCTATTGCCACCTCCTCGCTTGTTACCACCCTCGTGATCGCCGTTGGCGTATTGCTGATCATCCCGCTGCAGCCTATCCTTTCCAGCCCGGCATTGCAGCCCGCCTTCAACAATGTCATCGCCGCGCTCTTTGGCGCCATGGCCTATCGTTATTTCCGCGGCGGTATGAAGATTGCCGCCCTGCCGCTGATTACCATGACGCTGCTCTGCGTGCTGGTTCCCTCCGTTATTTCCAGCGTCAGCTTCCTGATCATCCCCAGCGGCGCCATGGCAATTGGCATTGCCTTCCTGATCCATAAAAACCAGCAGAAAAAGGAGCTGAAATAAATGTTAATTCTCTACATTCTGCTTGCATTGATTTCACTCATTCTGTGTCTTCTGGCTGTTGCCTGCATCCGCACGCTGCTAATGCCAACAAAAAAGGCCTCCTACAAACCGTCGCCCGATCCCAAGCGCGAACAGGAATACGCTCAAAAGCTCTCGCGCATGGTGCAGATGGAGACCATCTCCTATGCCGATCACTGCGATGTAGAAAAATTCCGCAAGTTCCACGCTCTGCTCCAGGAGCTTTTCCCCCGCGTATTTGCCCAGCTCGAAAAAATAGATCTGGACGGCAACCTGCTCCTCAAATGGAAAGGCAAGTCCTCCGAAAATCCCATCCTGCTGATGAGCCATATGGACGTCGTAGAAGCAAGCGGCACATGGTCGCACGCGTCCTTCTCCGGCGACATCGCCGACGGCAAGGTATGGGGCCGCGGCGCCGGCGATACCAAATGCTCTGTGATGGCTTTTTATCAGGCCGTTGAGGAGCTGCTGGAACAAGGCTATGAACCCGCTTGCGATATTTACCTTGGCTCCAGCTGCACAGAAGAAGTAGGCGGCGACGGCGCGCCTAAAATCGTACAATGGTTCAAGGATCACGGCGTGCACCTCGCCATGCTGTCTGATGAGGGCGGCGGCATCATCGAAGAGCCCATCGGCGGTGTGAAGGGTTGCTATGCCATGATCGGCGTATTTGAAAAGGGCGTGGGCAACCTGCGCTTCGTCGCCCGCAGCCAGGGCGGTCATGCCAGCGCGCCGAAAAAGAACACGCCCCTGGCACGCATTGGCAAATTTATCGCACATGTTGAGAAGAAATATCCCTTCAAATCCCAGTTCTCGCCCGAAGTGCTTGAAATGTTCGAGCGTCTCGCGCCCTATGCCGGTTTCGGCATGCGCCTGATCTTTGGCAATCTGTGGCTCTTTAAGCCGCTGCTGCTCAAGCTGATGCCCCTCATTTCCGCGCAGGGCGCCGCCATGCTGCGCACCACCATCGCCTTTACCATGGCCAAAGGCTCCGACGGCATGAACGTCATCCCGCAGGAAGCCTCCGTGATTGCCAATCTGCGCTTTATTCCGCATCAGGGCGCCAAGGAGAGCCATCAGATCATTTCTGCCCTTGCTGCCAAATACGGCCTGGAAACGGAAATTATCATGCTTGGAGAGCCCTCCAAGGCCGTTGACATTCACGCCCCTGCCTTCAAGCTGACGGAAGAAGCCATTGCCGCCTGTTTCCCCGGCGCCGGCTGCTCTCCGTATGTAGTTACCGGTGCAACAGATGCCCGCTTCTACAGCGACGTATGCGATAACTGCATCCGCTTCAGCCCCGTCATTTTTGGCCCCGAGCAAATGAAGGGCATGCACGGCATTGACGAAACCATCGAAACCAACTGTCTCCCCGGAGCTGTCGATTACTATACGTACCTGATCCGCGCGCAGGAAAGACAGCCGCTCAAACAGTAAAGGAGAACGTATATGGAATTAAAGCAAGCGCTTCAACAGCTCGACCTTCTCCAGCGAAAGCAAATCGCCTACGGACACGCCATGGGACTGATCAGCTACGACGGCAATACCGTCGCCCCCAAAGGCTCTGCTGCCAACCGCGCCGAAACGCTTGGCATTCTGTCTGGTGAAATCTATATGCTCTCCACCAGCGAAGAGACCATCGCGCTCCTGGACGAATTGCATGCCCGCCGCGAAGAGCTTGATCTCAAGAGCCGCCGCATCGTCGAGGTGATGCATAAGGAGATCGAAAACACCCGCAAAATCCCAATGGATGAATACATTGCCTATCAAAAGCTCTGCGTGGAAGCAGAGGATATATGGCGCAAGGCAAAAGACGCCAACGACTATCCCCTCTTTATGCCCTATCTCAAGGATCTGATCGAATACACGCGCCGCATTGCGCATTACACCCATCCCGACCTGCCTGTATATGACGCACTGCTGGATCAGTATGAAAAGGGCCTGACACGCGAAAAGTGCGATCAGTTCTTCGATACGCTGCGACGCGAACTGGTTCCGCTCATTCACAAGGTTGCTCAGGCAAAACAGGTGGATGACAGCTTCCTGACAGGCGTCTTCCCGCTTGACAAGCAGCGTCAGCTGAGCGATTATGTCATGCAGGTCATGGGCATTGACCGCAATCACTGCGGCATCGGCGAAACCGAGCACCCCTTTACCACCGGCTTTACCAAGTATGATGTGCGCATCACCACGCACTATTATGAAAAAAATTTTGCCTCCTCGCTCTACAGCGTCATCCACGAAGGCGGCCATGCGCTCTATGATCTGCACCCGGCTGATGATCTGGCTTATACCAATATCGGCGGCGGTGTTTCAATGAGCATTCACGAAAGCCAGTCGCGCTTCTATGAAAATATCATCGGCAGAAGCCGCGCCTTTGTCTCACTGATCGCTCCCAAGCTGCGCGAGCTGTTCCCAGAAATCAATGACCGCACAGATGACGAACTCTACAAGGCCTTCAACAAAGCGCAGCCTTCCCTGATTCGCACCGAATCGGACGAATTGCATTATTGCATGCATATCATGGTGCGCTACGAGCTTGAGCAAAAGCTGATGGACGGCACACTGACAGTCGAAGCACTGCCGCAGGAATGGAACCGCCTCTACAAAGAATATCTGGGCGTAGATGTTCCCAGCGACCGCGAAGGCGTATTGCAGGATACCCACTGGGCAGGCGGCATGTTTGGCTATTTCCCCTCCTACGCACTGGGATCTGCCTACGGCGCACAGATGCTGAGCGTCATGCAGGAAACAGTGGACGTGCAATCCGTCATCGAAAGCGGCGATCTGACGCCTATCAATTGCTGGCTCGAAGAGCATATCTGGAAGTACGGCGGCCTGTATGAGCCCGGCACGCTGCTCGAAACGGCGCTTGGCAGGCCCTTTGATCCGATGTATTTCGTCCAGTATCTCAAGCAGAAATTCACAGAAATCTATCAGCTGTAACAGCATACAAAAAAAGCGCTGAAGCTCATTGCTTCAGCGCTTTTTATATGCCGTATTAGTAGCTGATCGACACGACCAGGCCGTTCATGTTATCCGTGGATACGCTGTAAGAAGCAGCGCCCTTGGGAATGTTGACCATCGTATCCGCATTACCGCCTTCCATGCGGTAGATTTCATACTTAAGCACGCCATCCTGATAGACAGCGATGTGCGGATGCTCCATCAGGTATTCCACATACTCTTCCAGGCAGAATCCCAGCGTGTTCATCGCCGCGGCATTGGCTTCGCCTACATAGCGATACACCTTATGGTTCTTCAGGTTGATACCCGTCTTGTAAGACTTATCAACGGTATCCTCATACGGGAAGCCCTGTACCGGGAAGCGGAACACAAGGCCGTACTTCCAGCTGTTGTTATAAATCCACTTGCCCTGCTCGGTTTCATGCAGAGGCGTGTTGCTGAAAGCCTTGTCGCCGCTCTTATAGTTGTACAGGAACACCGAAAAGCCCGTCTGATAGTCGCTGGAGCCGGGATAAGCCGTTTCCGTTCTGGCCTTCTCAGTCAGCGTATCGCCGCTGTAGCGATCAGAAAACTTTTCAATCGAAGCATTCCACAGCTCGGTCTGCTCTTCCATCGTACGATAGCCATACTGAATAATGATATTATCCATGTCCAGGCCCTGTGCGCGCGCATCAGAATACATCTTCATCAACGCTTCAATGGCAGACACCTGCAAAGAAACGGCAGCGTCATGCGTGGGCAGCTTTTCCGTCTTGTCAGCATCCTCGCTGCGGCTGTACTGGTTGGCACTGACCATGTATTCATCCAGCAGATCAGCAGGCATCAAGTGCCAGCGGTTCACCACCATCAGGCCGCCTTCCAGCATTTCACGGCGGGTAACAGAAACTTCCTTGCCGCGGTTGACCGCATAAGCGCTCAGATCAACAACATCCCAGCCCGTCGCCTTCGCTTCCGGCCACTGCTTATTTTCATTCGCCAGCGCAGCCTCTTCCTCCTGGCGCTTTACTTCCGCAACAGCATCGTTATATTCCTGAGTCAGCTGAGCATTGGTATCAGCAACCGCCTGGGCATGCTCCTGCGCACGCTGCTCCAGCGCATTCCTGGTCATCAGATAACCCGCGCAGCACAATACAGCAAGCACCAGCAGCACCAGCATCCAGGCAATCAGGGAACGATAAGCATTCTTTTTCGTCTTGGCCATAAAAAGTCACCTTTCCATCCGCAGGGCGGACAAGCGTGAATTATAAACAAATCCATCTTTTTTATATCAAATTTATTACAAAATGTCAACAGGAAAGAGACTTTTTCTGCCAATTCTCCTGTATTTGTTACTCAGAAAGCACCAGTTCCACCGGGCAATGATCCGAACCAAAGATTTCAGAATGGATTTTTGCTTCCGCAATCCTGTCTTTCAGGCTTTCGCTGGTCAGGAAATAGTCAATGCGCCACCCCGCATTCTTTTCACGCGCGCGGAAGCGATAAGACCACCACGAATACGCCCCCTCCTCATCGGGATGTAAATAGCGGAAGGTATCCACAAAACCGCTTGCCAGCAGCGCGCGCATTTTATTCCGCTCTTCATCGGTAAAGCCAGCGTTCTTGCGGTTGGTTTTGGGATTTTTCAGGTCAATTTCCTCTTTCGCCACGTTCAGGTCGCCGCAAACCACTACGGGTTTTTCCTCTTCCAGCTGTTTGAGGAACGCCTTGAAATCATCCTCCCACTTCATACGATAATCCAGGCGCTTCAATTCATCCTGAGAATTGGGCGTATACACCGCCACCAGCCAGAAGTCCTGCAGATCCAGCGCCAACACGCGGCCTTCATGGTCATGCTCGTCCATCCCCATGCCATATTTCACCTGCAGCGGCTCTCGCTTGGTAAACACGGCTACGCCGGAATATCCCTTCTTTTCGGCATAATTCCAGTACTGATGATAGCCAGGCAAATCCAGCGAGATCTGTCCTGCCTGCAATTTGGTTTCATTCAGACAAAATACATCCGCATCCAGCGACTTAAATACATCCATAAAGCCCTTTTCCATGGCTGCACGAATCCCGTTAACGTTCCAGGAAATCAATTTCATATCTTTCACCTCTGTTTGTATAGTATCTCAATCATGTTGTTTCGTCAAGCCTCTGGCAGCATGGGCAATATACGCTCCCGCGGCCGGCGACTCGCGCCTTGACAAGCCTTTCCCCGCATACAAGACACGCCTTTCCAGCCCTGCCATATACTTGCAAATAGGGCGTATTCTGATATTCCCTGCCGCCCGTCTTTAAGTATGTCTGCGCATCAATGCGATTCTTATCTACATAGTATCGCATCGTATCAGGGATCTGCGCCGCCAGTCTTTCGTACGCCGCCTCGGTTAAGGAGCATGCCTCCCTCGCTGGATGAATGCCTGCGCGAAAGAGAATTTCATCGCTATATATGTTGCCTATTCCGGCGACCAAATGCTGATCCAGTAAACAATCCTTTATTTTACGGTGCAAATTTCCGATTCTCTCTTTCAGGTATTCCGCCGTCAACGCTTTGTCAAACGGCTCCGGGCCAAGCGCGTCAAGCCCAGGAACTTTTCCGCAGGCCTCAGTCAGCCACATACGCCCAAATTTTCGCTGATCGATAAAACGCAGTTCCTGGCCGCCTTCTAATTCAAATGTAACATGCGTATGCTTTTCCGCAGGATATCCCGCAGGCGCTACCAGCAGACAGCCTGTCATGCGCAAATGGATTGTCAGCCGTCTTCCTTTGTCCAGCAAAAGAAGGATATATTTTCCCCTGCGGTTCACCGCTTCAAAAGCCGCGCCGATCAGACATTTTTTAAATTTGTCCACATCAGCGCCCGCAATCACTTTTTCTTCTTCTATCCTGATATTCTCTATTCGTTTCCCAACAATCTGCGGTCGCATCACATCGCAAACCGTCTGTACCTCAGGCAATTCAGGCATTTCACTATCTCCTTTCTCTTCATGTTATATACCCGTTTTAGTCTAATTTGAAGCATATATGTTGTTTGTTACAAATTTCACTTGTATTTCTGAAATCAATCCTGTATAATAGTTGATCATCTTTAATTGGAGGTATCAGTACGCATGGAATGCGACAGTAGCGGCGAATGTCCTAGTTGCTTCAACCTGTTCCTTTGTCATTGGTATGTGCGGCATATGAAGCCCCACGCTTATGTGCCCGGGAATCTTCCACCCAACAAGAAGACAGATTCTCGTTTCCCGTACAGCAATTGATATAAGGAGTCAGTTAAATCTTATGAACATTCCGCTTTATGTTGGCGTCATGGCCGTGCTGGTGCTCATGTCCGCCTATTTCTCGGCCACCGAAACGGCTTTCACATCTCTTAGCAAAACCAAATTGAAACTGATGACTGAATCCAACCCCCGCGCACAGCTCGCGCTGGATTTGGCCGAACGCTATGATGAGCTAGTTTCTACCATCCTCATCGGCAATAACATCGTTAACATTTCGCTCTCTTCCCTCGGCACACTGCTGTTTGTGGGCCTGATTGGTGATCTTGGCGCAACCGTATCCACAGTTGTCATCACCATCGTTGTGCTGATCTTCGGCGAGGTGTGCCCCAAAGGCATCGCTAAGGATATGCCGGAAAAATTCGCCATTTTCTCCGCACCCTTCATCCGCGTTGTTCTCTTTGTTTTCACCCCCTTCAACCACTGCTTCAAAGCGCTCAAGCGCCTGATGTCTAAGCTCTTCCACTCTGACGGAGACGATAAAATGTCCTCTGAGGAGCTGTTGATGATCGTGGATGAAGCGCAGCAGGAAGGCGGCATCGACAAGGACGAAAGCATCCTCCTGCACAACGTTATTGAGTTTTCCGATCTGAAGGCAGAAGATGTCCTCACCCATCGCATCGATCTGGAAGCCGTGCCGCTTGACATGGATAAGCACGAGATTTCCCGCATCTTCTCTGAGAGCAAGTATTCCCGCCTGCTGGTATATGAAGAAAGCATCGACAACATCGTCGGCGTATTGCATCAGAAAGATTTCTACGATGAAGACGGCATCACCAGCAAAGCTGTAAATGAGCTGATGACAACGCCCATTTTCATCCTGCCCACCGAAAAGATTGACGATGTTCTGCGCAAGCTGCAAAAGAAAAAGTCGCACATCGCCGTTGTGCTGGATGAATACGGCGGCACCACCGGCATCGTCACGATGGAAGATATCCTGGAAGAGCTTGTAGGCGAAATCTGGGATGAACACGATGAAGTAATCGCCGATTATAAAAAGCTCAGCAATGATACATATCTTGTCAACTGCACAATGAATCTGGATGATTTCATGCGCAAGTTTGAAATCGATGATGACGACTACGAATCCGTTTCTCTGGGCGGCTGGATCGCCGAGCAGCTGGGCAGTCTGCCCGAGGAAGGCGAAACACTGGAATACGGCTATCTTCTCATCACTGTAAAGGCGATCGAAAATCGTCGCATCACGCAGGTAGAAGTCAAAATCAACAAGGATGAAGAGCTCAGCTTTTTAGCGCAAGGCACTGAAATCTAAATACTGAAAGCTCCGCAGTTGCGGAGCTTTTTTCATGCCTTTTTACAGCAGTAATACCTAAACCGTTCGTCTGAGTGCACATATTGAAAGCCGACCTTCTCAAGCACATGCTGGCTGCGCGTGTTGCCATGCAGCGCATCTGCATGCACTGCATCCATTCCAAGCGTTTCAAATGCATAGGCCAGTATGAGCTTTTCCGCCTGCGTGCCGTACCCCTTTCCCTTCACGCTGTCATCCAGCAAATGCACGCCCATGCTGCAGGTGCGTTTATCAAAATCAATGTATTTTAGCTTGATCTCGCCAATCATGCGCCCATCAAGCATAATAGCAAACACGCGCCTTGTCGGCACATCCTGCTCACGCCAATATGCCTCTACCTTTTCCGGTGAATAGACATAGTCTTCAAATGCCTGATCCGGCGCAAACACTGCCGGATCATTTTTGAATTGTCGATAGAATGCATGGCACATCTCCTGCGTCATAGCAGTCAAGGATATACTTTCCCCCATTTTCAGTTCTCCTGAACACTCTTTTCAATACGGATTTTTACTGTCACCTGATTGCTTCCGGCTGCCAGATACATGCAGTAATGCCCGTTGCGATTTGCCGCTATCTTTTCAAGATTGACAATCTCACCATCCGTGCTGTACCGGCACATCCAGCCTTCATAATTGATCGTAAGCGTCTTTTCTTCCTGCACAATAAATGCTCGTTTTTCACCATCGAAGGAAAACGCCGGCAGCGCAAAGGCAATTTCCCCATCGCCTTCCATCACCGCAGTTACGCCCTCTGCACTAATCTCATATCGCTCGTTCACATATTCTCCAGCAGGAAAAACCGTCTTCAGCACCGCCGCTGCCCTATCCTCAGTCTCTTTTATTTCCCGTACTTCATATATCGCATCGTCTGCAGCAAGTTTCCAGCCGCCTTTGGTCTTTATCGCAGCGCATGCAGAAAATGCCTGCGGAGCGCTGATATCCACCGCATAAGACGGATTTTTCGGACACGGACACGACAGACATATCGCTGAAGGCGCGCCGGCGCGATGCACCCTGCCCAAACCATTTGCATCATAGTGCGTATCCGCATCAAGATCAAATTCCATGCCGTATTCGCCGCTCTTTAAGAACAGCTTGTGGAAATGAGTCGAGGTCGCAAAAGCACTGGCTCCTTCATTGACGCACGCATCCGCAGGAATTGTATCATCACAGATCGTATATGCCGCATAAAGAAACGAAGCCGCCGTTATCATGTATTTGTCGAAATATGCATACCCCTCGCAGCCATATTTCGTTTCTGTCGGGAATCTGTTTTTAATATGGCGGATCGGCTCTTTTTCAAGCCATGCATCCATAACAGAAAGCGCCTTTAGCGTCGCCGCTTTGAAACGCGCCGCCATTTGGAGATCGCCCATCTTTGCATAGCGTCTTGATTCAAATTCAAAGAGAATACACAGCCACGCTTCGTTATGCAAAAACTGATTACTTCTCCCGCCGAAGGGAATTTCACCTGTGGGCGATTGCATTTTCAACGTCAGCAGCGCTGATTTTTTGAGTATTGCATCAATTGCATCATAATGCTTTCCGCAATAGCCTTGATTGAGCAGCAAGGCCATCAGGCCTCTGGGCACGATATCATATACGATGGGATGATGCTTTTGCGCATCCAGCTTATCCATATACATACCGTTTTCATCAAACCATTGCAGCTGCTGCTCAAGCTGCAATTCGATAAATTCCATCGTATCGCAAAGGCCGGCCTTTACCCTGAAATACTCGCTGACCGCAGAAAAGAGCGCCCAATTTCGCACAGTATCCGTTACGCTTGTGGCGTATTTCGTATAACAGGTTGTCGGCTCAATTTCACGCAGATACGCCCGCCAGCGATCTGTCGTTTCGCAATTAACAACGCCGCTTTTTTCAATCTCCCAAAGGCAGCAGATGATCTCCCGCACAGAAAAATCATTGGCTGCCTTGACCTGCGGAATCGCTTTGCAGCAAAACTCCATCATCTCAAGAAAAACAGGCAATAAATCCCTGCGTCGCCCGTGAGCAATCAATATACCGATGTTTGCCGTCAGTCGCGGGAAGCCGTGCTCAGTCAGCCCGTCTCTTTTTACTTCATCAAAATAACGATGGATATGCGCATCAGAATAAGCGCTCAGAACGCGCTCCATCAATTCAATATACCGCTTTCTCAGCATATTGCCCTCCCGGATGAAAATTGAAAAAGCGGCCCTCAAATGAGAGCCGCTATAAAGCTGCAATTACCAGTTGGCCAGCAGATATTCTTCTGCTTCGGGGCACCAGAGGTTGTTGTTCTTTTCGCAGATATCCGCCAGACCGGCAAAGCGAGCATCCTCCGCAGCCTTGGCACGGAAGTCATCAATCGCGGTCAGAGGCATGGAAATATGCGTATAAATCAGCTTCTTGCCGCCGCCGAGCTTGGGCTGGTTGAGCGTCACTTCAGCACAGGAATCCAGGCCGCCGATGTGGGTAACCATTACCGCAGGATTCAGCACACCCTTGGCGCTCAGCTCCAGAGATTCGATCATGTCAGCCGTATTGCCGCCGGTGGTGCCCATGACGTGCGTGGAGTTATAATGCACATCATAATAATTCAGTTTGGCGCTGAACTTGGGATCGGTCGGGCCGGCGAAGAAGTTCAGGCAGCAGTCGCGGCCGGCGATATCGCTGGCAAGCTCAACCACAGCAGCCACAGGCGCATAAGAGAACACATCGTCATAGCCCGTACCGCCGACCATATCCTTCAGTTCCTTGGCAGGATCAGCCATCTTGGCGGTGTTGACAAATTTAAGCTCAATACCAGCTTCCTTGGCCTGCTCAGCAAACAGGCTCTCTGCGCGCGCCAGGCGGGCTTCGTCGATATCCGTCACAACCATGGTGCCGGGACGGCGGTCGCAGCACAGCGCATAGGCAATCGCGCCCAGACCCATCGGGCCGCAGCCAGCCAGCAGCGCCAGCTTGCCGCCTTCCTTGATGCCCATTTCATGCGTGTACACGCCCATCTGGGTGTGATAGCAGGCATGGAAAGCACCGATAGAGCAGCTCATGGGCTCAGCCAGAGAGGCTTCGTAGAAAGCCTTGCCCTTATATTCCATGAAGCAGTTCAGCTCCATCACTTCCGGCGGAATGATGCAATAAGTGCAGTCGCCGCCGAAGAACTCATAAGAATAGCCGGGGCTCCACATGGTGCCCTTGTAGTTCAGCGCGGGCTGCAGCGTAAAGCGCATGCCAGGCTTAAACTTATCCTGATGCATTTTGCCGACTTCTACGATTTCACCGGCAAATTCATGGCCCATAATGGCAGGATGCTCGGCAACGTCATCATGAACGCGCTTGTGCGCAGCGCCCAGCGTAGCGCACTTATAGGTAGACATGCAGATGGAGTCCGAAATAACTTTTACCAGGATTTCATCATCCTTGATAGCGGGCAGTTCAAATTCGTCCAGACGCAGATCATTGGCGCCATGCAGACGGACAGCCTTGGTTTTCATACTTATTTGACCTCCTCAATGATTACTTTTTCATAAAGTTCTTTGATTGTTTCGGGATCGGGCGCCTGTGTGCCATCGCACATTACACTGGCAGCGCTGATGGCAATGGACAGCTTGATTGTCTGCTCGCGCGTCAGCTTCTGATCAAAGCCATACGCCAGCGCAGCCACCATCGAATCGCCTGCGCCCACAGTGCTGCGTACCGGCACTTTCAGCGGATGCGCCCTGACAACCTTATCATCAGTAACAAACAGCGCGCCGTCGCCGCCCATGGAGATAACAACATCCTCAATGCCTTTAGCAAGCAGCTCCTTACCGGCAGCAATCAGATCTTCCACTGTATCAAGCGGCTTTCCAAGCAGTCTGGCCAGCTCTTCATTATTCGGCTTCACCATATACGGCGCAGCCTCCAGGCCCAGCCGCAGCGATTCGCCGTCCGCATCCAGGAAGACCCTCGCGCCGTGCTCCTTAAAGAACGCCGCCCAATCGCGGTATGTCGCAATATCCGCACCCTTGGGCAAACTGCCCGCCAGGATCACCACATCGCCGGGCTGCATCTGCTCCGCAATCGCGTTGCGAAGTTTCAGCATCAGCGCCTCATCCACCTGCGGACCAGGCTCATTGATGTCCGTATTCTGATGCAGCTCAGGATCGATAATCTTGAGATTCGTGCGCGTATTGCCGCCCGGAACATCCACAATCAGCGGCTTAAGGCCCGCTTCCTTCATCAGCTCCAGGCTCTGTACGCCGCCCGCGCCGCCCAGAAAAGCAGCCGCCGTGCTGTCAAGGCCCAGGTTTCTGAAGCACTTGGAAACATTGATGCCTTTTCCTCCCACGTCAATACGCATCTGACCGATGCGGTTGACCGTATCCACGCGGAAAGAGGGAATGACCACCGTTTTATCAATGGCCGGGTTCAGCGTGACAGTAAAAATCATCGCTTTGACCTCCCACTTTTATTTCAACAATTCATATTTTAATTCAACAGCACCAAAATGTCAATATACCGCAATCCCCTGTCGGATAAAAAACTCTTTCTGCTCTCTGCTCAGCTGATCATCCGACACCACTGCATCCACGCCCGACGCCGGACAAATGCAATGCGTGCTGTACAGGTCAAATTTACTGGAATCGATCAGCGCCACCTTGTATTCCGATTGTCTGAGCGCCATTTGCTTGAGTACGCAGTCGCTCTCCGATTCGCAGCCAAAGCCCAGATTCGGATGAAAGCTCGTCACGCCCAGAAAGCAAATATCAAAATGACAGTTCTGCAGCTCAAGCAAGCTGCGTCCCCCAGCCACAGACAGGCTGTAGCGGTTCATCTGTCCGCCCAGAAGATGCACCGTGGGCTGCACAAGCGTTGAAAGCTCCGTCGCACAGGATACGCCGCAGGTGTAAATCTGCCGCGCTTCATCCGGAAAATAACGCGACAAAAGCGTCGTTGTCGATCCGGAATCAATAAACGTCGATCCCTTTCCGTGCACAAGAGCAACCGCCTTCTGGGCAATCTGCAGCTTTTTCTCCTGATTGCGCACAATGCGCTGCGCCAGAAAGCCATCCGTCCCGGCGACTGTATCTATCGATTTGGCGCCGCCATGCACACGGATGATCGCACCCGTTTCATCCAGATATTTCAAATCTGTTCTCAGCGTCATCTCCGAAACATCAGGGAAAGCTTCCTTCAAATGCGCAAAGGTAATACGGCCCTCGCGATTGACGATCTCCGTAATCTTTTGTCTGCGTTTTTGCATATAATCACCAACTTTAAAAAGATCAATTCATTATAGCATACTTTCGGCTCATAAGTACAGACTGTTGAAATAAAAAAAGCCGGCCTGAGGGGCCGGATTTCAGATGCCGTATTTTATGCGTACGCGCTCCAGTTTCTCTCCAAAGGGTTTGGCAAGAAACCACAGAAACGCAAAATTTGAAATGCTGTACAGCGCAGTATGCGGCAGCGCCGCTACCACAGACGCCATATACAATTGCCAGTTCAAGCCGCCGTCATACCACATGACCGTCCAGATATCCATGACAAAGGAATATATTACGCCTGACAGCACGCCATATATCATTAAGAGCGCTTTATGCCTTTTCAGCAGTCCGCCCATCAGGCCCGCGATAAAGCCAATCATCCCCCAGCCAAGCATCTGAAAGGCTGTCCACGGCCCTTGTCCAAAGTAAAAATTAGACAGCACCGCCGCCAGCGCCCCTACCAGAAATCCCGCTTCGCCGCCCAGGTACATGCCGGCAATGATCGTCAGCGCCGTAACCGGCTTAAACAGAGGGATAAAGCGCCCGGCAATGCACAGCGCCGTCAGCACCGATACAATCACAAGCCGGCGCGATCCTGTCTTTTTCCGCTCAAATCCGGCAAAGAACAAAAGAACGGCCAGTATCGCTACGCCCATCGAAATCAGCAAATGCCGCTTTGCGCTGAATACCGTTGCGCCAAGCGCCACCAGCAGCGGAATCAAAACGCAGGGAATAACATAGCGCATAATATCTCTGATACGCTTATTCTTTATTACCATCATATGCGCGCCTTTCCGTTCACCCGGCACAGGTGCGCTGCGTCTTCCACTGTCACGGCATTGTCAAAAATCCCCCGCGTCATGCGGCTGATTGCCGTAGTATAGAAGCTGTTCTGCGCAAAAAACGCGCGCGGCATGCCCTCTGAAATGACATTCCCTCTGAAAAACAGTGCGCATCTGTCAGCACAAAGCGCAGCAAATTCCACATCGTGCGTCACAATCACGATCGTCATGCCATCCTGCTTTAAGGCCTTAAGAATCTCTATCAGCTTCATTTTGGAAGCTGCATCAATGCCCTTTGTCGGTTCGTCCATCAGCAAAAGCTTCGGCCGGGTTGCAAGTACTTTCGCCAGCGCTACCAGCTGCTGCTCGCCGCCTGACAAATCATACGGATGCCGGTCAAAGTAGGGTTTAAGATCAAAGGGCAATAGCGCCATTCCCTCTTCTGCGTCCTTCAACTCCTCCCGCACCGTATTGCACAAAAATACCGTCTGCACATCCTGCGGCAGCATCGTCAGACATTCGCGATACAGACTCTGATTATGATACTCTTTTATTTTTTTGCCAAACACCCGCACCATTCCGCTGTAAGGCTTATTCAGTCCCGCCGCAACGGTAAGCGCCGTTGTCTTGCCAGAGCCATTGCCACCCAGCACACAATAGATTTCATTTTCATATACCGTTGCATTCAGGCCTCGCAGCACATCCGCGCCATGCCTGTCGTACCGGAAATAAACCTCTCTCATTTCAAGCGCTGCCTTGTCATGCGCAGTCTCCTGCTCTTTTGGTAAAGCGCGCATCTGCGCATTGGTCCAGGCAGAGACATATTCCCGGCCCTCACGCACCGTCAGCGGACAGCTTCCCTCGCCGTTCACGGCTTGAAACAGACGGGACGGCGAAGGCATTACGCTATGAAGCGCTGCATCCTGCAGCATTCGCGGTACCACTTCTTTTGGCGCGCCATATGCCGCCACGCTTCCCTGGCTGATCACCAGCAGTTTGTCGCAGATCGGGATAACCTCCTCCAGCCGATGCTCCGTCATAATGACCGTCAGCCCCAGCTCCCGGTTGAGCTTTTGCACCGTCGCAATAAAGGCGCTGGCCGCGATCGGATCAAGCTGCGCCGTAGGCTCATCCAGAATCAGAACGTCGGGCTGCATCACCATTACCGAAGCCAGATTCAACAGTTGCTTCTGGCCGCCCGAAAGCGTCGAAACATCCTTGTCAAACCAGCTCTCCATATCAAAGTAAGCGGCCATCTCCGCAATGCGCCTGGCAATCACCGGCTGCGGCACCTGCATATTCTCAAGCCCAAACGCCAGTTCATGCCACACTTTATCCGTTACAATCTGCTGCTCCGGGCGCTGCATAACATATCCGATCTTATACGCAGCTTCACGCTCAGACATTTCATCGCGCAATACGCCGTTATAGCGAATTTCACCCTCAAATTGCCCAAGGGGTGCAATTTCTCTTTTCAGGAGGCGAAGAAGCGTTGATTTACCGCTGCCCGTAGCGCCGCACACCGCAATGAACGCTCCCTGATCGACCGAAAATGAAATATCCCGCAGCGTTTTTTCTTGGATGCTTGGATAAGCAAAGCTTACATGCGATACATCAATACGCGCCATTTGACCGCCTCCTTTCCACAGATGAATACCGGCATACAGGCAAGCATGCCATATGCAACATAACCGATCGTCGCCCTGACTGTAAGCGGCGCTATCTGTAGCAGCGGATAGTATACAACTGCTCTGTCAAAGATCGCACTCAGCGCACACAGTACAAGCGATAAGATTAAAAACAATGCATCCTCAGTGCGCCAACGAAACAGCGAATACCGCGAGCGTCTGCCCGTGCCATAGCCCCTGGCCGTCATGCTGTCTGCAGTTATGATGCCGTTTTCCAGCGTCCACGTCACCATCACAGAAAACACCCGCAAGCCTGCCTTAAAGCTATCAACGATATTATCTTCTTTATATAACCCAAGCGCCTTTTGTGCCTGCGATACTTTTCGCGCCTGCGTTCCAAAGAGCGGCACATAGCGCAGCGTCATGGAAAGCAGAAGGGCAAGCCTTGGCGATATACCGCCAAATACATATAGCAGCTTATCGCTCGTCATCACAAACGAAAACGCCCTGAACCAGTATAATACCGCCACAATCATCCCCGCCGCAGACAAGCCATACAGGCACGCCTCCAGCGTGACCGGATTATCATTCATCACAAATAACACCGTTGCGCCATTGTGATTGAATATCGGATTCATCAGCGCCATCACAACAAATAGCGCTATCGTATAGCCATGCGTCTTCCAGCCCGTCAAGCCATGCAATGCAAAATGCAGCGCCAGTGCCCCCATCAGCGAGCAGCACAAAAGCACCGGATCGTTGCTGAACATCACCCGGCCGCTAACCAGAAGAAAATAGATTGTCAAAGCAATTGGATTGAGCCTTTCAATCGCCCGCATATTTCATGTCCTTATTTCAAATCCTCGCCCATGGCGCAGGTATACAGCCATTCAACAGCATCGCCGTCCTGCAGCTGATAGCTGTCGCAGCCCTCCGAGAAGGATTCTCCGTTGACAAAATACAGCCAGCCGGACAAATCGCCAAAGTCGTACTCATAGATATTGGCAATGCCGGAAACATATCTGAATCCTTCAGCGCCGGAGCTTTCCGTATGCAGTGCATATTGCCTGGCAGCCTGAATCAGTATGTCGTGCGCCGTCTCACCCTTTGCCAGCGTAAATTCCGTCCGGGGCAAAATTACGCCGTCCGCAGGAATGTGCGCTGCTGTCGTTTTGCCTTTCAGCGTGTCACAGCGAATGGACATTGTCACCGTACCGATCGGTTCGCTTTTTGTTATTGCCGTAACAGAATAATAATCTGCCGCCGACTGAATATCAATCAGGTTCACCGCGCAGATCAGCGCAAGGGCTATGACAACAACCGCCGCAAAGTTTTTGATATTGCGTTTTTTCAAGACCAGCAGCGCTACGCACACAAGAACTGCCACGGAAGTAATCCCAACAGTTGCAACCGTCTTATAATCCAGCGTTTTTTTAATATCGCCCGTCGATACGCGTTCGCTGTCACGAATCACAAAGATGCTGCCGTCGCCAGACAGCATTTCGGCATGCGCGGCAGCTGCCAGATAGCTTTGAACCGTTGCAGTGCGGTTCATTGGTCCGCCCGCTGTATGGCTAAAGCTTTTATCAGGCAGCTGATACATCCCCAGCGCGTCCAGCAGCGTATTTCCATTCTTTACAAACCGCGCATCAGTCAGCGCATCGATATTCATTGCAGACAGCGCCAGCCAAACCTGCGCTGCACTTTCTGCATTGGGCTTGCCATAGCTCATAAAACCGCCGTCCGGCAGCTGAATTCCCGAAAGATACGAAATGGCGCGATCTATCGCAGTATGCACACGATCATGGCTCGCGTAATACGGCGCAAGCGCCTGTACCGTCATCGCCGTCACGTCTGCATCCGACACTGCGCCAGTAATCACCCAGCCGCCGTCAGCAAGCTGCAAAGAAAGCAGCTTATCAATACACGCCTGCACTGTCGCCGTCTCGCAAGTGATGCCGTTATTCATCAGATGCAGCCCGTATACCCAGCTCATGATCCCCTGCTTGCCAACCGTATCCGCTAAAATCTCCGCCGCAATTGCATCATCGCCGCTGACCGTAACGAGCGTTAAAGCGTATTTCTGCCTTGTCACAGCAGATCTCACTTGATTCTTTTGCAGATACTCTGTCAGAGCCGCGCAATAGGCAGAAGAATCATATGCACCGCGCTGCATCAGCGCAATTGCATACCATTCCGCCCCGCCCGTCGGCTGTTGTGACAACGTATGATCCAGCCATTCCTGAACGTTTTTTGCCCCTGCAGCTTTCAGTTCGTACGACAGAATATCATCTTCCAGTTGTATCGTCTGGCCCTGTGCCATTGTGCAGATCAGCAGCAGACATGTCAGGCATGCCCATAATCTTTTCATCATCAGTTAACCGTTACAATGCACACCGGCGCTACCAGCACCTGCTCAGAAGACTTTGCGCTGATCACATAAACACCAGGCTGCTCCAGCTTCAGCGTCACGCAGCCATTTTCATCCGTCACAAATTCACTTTCAACGCCGTCCACCACAAGACAGGCCCCCGCCACCGGCATCACAACAGGATTCCATGCCGCATCAAATGCCGCCGCATTCAGTTTCAGCGTCGTTTCTTCACCGGCTGCAATCATCATTTCATCCGCATCAAAATAGCAGTAGGTATCCGACCAGGTATCCAGATCAGTATACGCATACGCCTTTACATGATCGCCCTCCTGCACAGCGTCCATCAGACTCCAGGCCGAAGCATGATTCAGATAATACCCAAAGCTGCCGTTGTTTTCCTCGCCCCACAGCCGCACCAGCGACATGCCATACTCCGTCTGCTCTGCCAGATAGCCATCCGAGCCCTCATATTTTTCCGCATGCGCGCAGGCAAGCGCATCATGGATCGAAATCACGCCGTCGCCGTCGCTGTCAGAAACAGCAATTTTCTCATGCGCCAGCACAATTTCTCCCGCGCAGTTTGTAATGGAAACATACACATCCACTCCTTCTGCTAAGCACACCTGCATCATCAGCACCAGCGCCAGCAAAACCATACCCATCTTTTTCATCATTTTATCCTCCTTTACAATTGAAACGCCCTTCCGCCGACAGGCAGAAGGGCGCAACTGTTTCACCAAAATACCGCAGGAAATTCATCCTTGCGACTCTGATAAACCGGCTGCACGCTTCTCACCCAATTGTGTTCACCTCAAGGATACGGCAGGTCTCCTGACTTATGACGAGCGGCAAACCGCGCGAAAGCACCTTCTCGGATTTCTCCAATGGTCCTTGCTTTCTTCTGATCAAATACAGTAATGGTGGTTGTCCCGGATTCCAACCGGGTTCCCTATTAATCTACTCAGCTACAGCTTTTCGAACCGTATCTTCGTTATCTGTTCAATTGTCTGTTTCATTGTATCCCAACAATTTACACTTGTCAATCATAAACAGCAAAAAGCAGACAGAAAAACTGTCTGCTTTCATTATTTATAAGCCAGTCGGAATAATTCCGTCACTCCCACTCTCTGCAGGCTTGCTGATTCTAAACAAATTTGTTCAGAAAATATGTTTCCTGCTATCTGGACGATTTACATTATCCGAGGTATGTGGGCTCTCTGATATGCGTTGCCGGGGTGTTGCCACTGAGGCATCATTAATACAAGTCGAAGACTGCTGCTTGCAAGGAGTTACCAAATGAAATCTTGACTCAGACGATCTTGACCTTACCCTTTGTCAGCCGGAAGACGATGAGCATGGATGCTACCGTTGTCACCGAGAGGATTGTTGCAAGGGCTGCTGCGGTACCGTCGCTCATGCGGACAACTTCCTGGTAGATCGCAACTGCAATGGTGGAAGTGTTGCCGGAGTAGAGCATGATGGAGCTGGACAGCTCGTTGATGCAGGTGATCCAGCTGAGCACTGCGCCGGACATTACGCCCGGAAGCATCATGCGTGCAGTCAGCGTGAAGAAGGTTTTCATCGGAGAAACGCCGAGGTTGATAGAGGCTTCCTCTACGGACGGATCCATCTGATAGAGGAAGGCGCTGCCTGAGCGAACGGTATAAGGCAGTTTTCGCACAATGTAGGAAATGATCATGATGGCAGCCGTACCTACGAGGATGATCGGTTTGCGATTGAACGCAACGATCAGGCCGATGCCGAGAACGGAGCCGGGAATCACGTACGGGAACATGATCAGCGTATCAATAACGCTGGCTGCCTTGCCCTTCTTGCGTACGAGTACGTAAGAGATCAGGATGCCGAAGATCACAATGAACACAATTGCGACCAGTGAGAAGGAATAGGTGTTGAAAATGTTCTGGCCAAGGCGGGAGAGAATAGCGCGATAGTTGTTCAGATTAATGCCCTGTACAATGCCCGAGAAGCTGCGCTCTACAAAGGATTGACAAACGACAACAATCTGCGGCAAAAGAGCCAGGAATACGATCAGGTACACCGGGAAAACGGTTGCAAAACGCTTGAAGCCGTGCAGCTGTGTTTCCTTGGGTGGACGCAGGGTGCTCATGGTGTAGTTTTTCTTGTCGATGATCAGCTTCTGAATTCCCAGCATGACCAGCGAGCAGGCAACGATGATGACCGACAGCGCGGAAGCCATGAACGGATCTGTTGCTGATTCGGACATGTACTCGTTGTATACCAGCACAGGCAGCACGGTGTAGCCTTCACCCAGGAGCATGGGGGTGCCGAAGTCCGCCAGACAAGTCATGAAAACCATGACGCAGCCCGCCAGAATCGACGGCAGCACGACCGGCAGCGTGATTGTCATGATGCGGCGGAATTTGTTCATGCCCAGATTCTCCGCTGCTTCTTCCAGAGATGCGTCGATGCTGTTCATCGCACCAGACGTGTAGAGGTAAACGTAGGGGAACAGATGGAGTGTAAACACGAAGATGATGCCATCTCGTCCGTATATTGTGGGAGCAGTCAAACCTATGGTACCAAACAGCTTCGCCAGCAGACCGTTGCGGCCCAGCAGTAGGATCCATGAATATGCACCGATAAACGGCGGACTCATGAGGGAAAGGATGATCAGCACATGCAGAAGATTCTTTCCCGGAACATTGAAACGTGTCATCACATAGGCGATGAACACGCCGATGATGCAGGAAAAGACCATCGTGGATGAACAGATGACCATGGAGCGGATCAGCGTGCGGTAATAGTACTTCTTGCTGAAGAAACGCTCGAAGTTATACAGCGTTATGCCATCCACTTTGCTGGAGAAAACACTTTTGGTCAGAATCGTGTAGAAGGGGTAGATAATGAACAGACACAGTGTGACCAGCACGATGGCTTTCACAAAAAACCAGAAATCCAGCTTGATCTTGCGTCGCGTCATTTGGAAAGCACCTCCCCGCCCTCATCATAGAGACTGATACGGGCAACATCAAACCGGATGAACACCTTTTCGCCAATATCGTGCATACTGGTGGTGTCCTTGGTGTACTCGTTGATGATCAGCTCCTGTCCGTCATCCAACTGGATTTCGTACTCAATGAAGTCGCCCAGGAAGGTGGAGAAAAGAACCTTGCCCGGCATTCCTTCCTGGCTGAAGAAGAGCTGCTCAGGGCGTGCAGAGATCTGCGCTTTGCCGGTGTAATTTCTTCTGACAGGAATGTCGATATCCAATTCGCCCTTGATGGATACGCGGGCGGACTCTTCGGTACAGGAAGTAACTTCGCAGTTGAGGAAGTTGCTTACGCCGATAAAACCTGCAACAAAAGGATTCTCAGGCTTGGCGTAGATTTCCGTCGGCGTGCCGATCTGCATGACCTTACCTTGATTCATGACAGCGATGCGATCGGAGATGGCCAGCGCTTCTTCCTGGTCATGGGTAACGTAAATCGTGGTGATCCCCAACCTGCGCTGAAGCTTTTTGATGATGGAACGCATCTGCACACGAAGCTTGGCATCCAGGTTGGACAGCGGCTCGTCCATCAGCAGCACACTCGGTTCGATGACGAAGGCGCGGGCCAGGGCAACTCGCTGCTGCTGACCGCCGGAAAGCTCGCTGGGCTTACGCTTGGCCAGAGGAAGAATCTGCACCAGGTCAAGTGCTTCCTTGACACGCTTTTCAATCTCCGGCTTTTTGACACCGCGTGCTTTCAGACCATAGGCTACGTTTTCTTCGACCGTCAGGTGCGGGAAAATGGCGTAGTTCTGGAAGACCATGCCGATGTCGCGCTTATGGGCCGGAACGTTGTTGATGATCTTGTCGCCAAAGAAAAACTCGCCGCCTTCGATGGAATTGAAGCCTGCAATCATTCGCAGCAGCGTTGTTTTGCCGCAGCCGGACGGGCCCAGGAGAGTAAAGAATTCCCCTTCCTTGATATGAAGGGACACATCGCTCAGGGCGGTAAAATCGCCGTAGCGCTTGACTGCATTTTTGATGATGACTTCGTTGCTCATATGTAATTCCTCTCTCCACTCGGACACAATCGCCCGCTGATGAAATGAATCAAGGGGGACACATAGTGTCCCCCTTGAAGTGTTTATCGTTGAGAAACACCAACTTCTCCGATTCAGTTACGGAACATACATACTGATTCGGTATACCTCTCTGGCTACTGATTACTCTTCCGCCTCGATGGTCAGATCGTTCCACTTTTCAACGATCTCAGCCTTCTGGGTGGCAGCATAGGCAAAGTCGTAGTCGCCCAGGTCGAGGGTTTCCAGGCCCACCAGGCCTTCGGGCACCAGGTCGGTACGGACGGGACGACGGGCCCAATCCTTGTTCTGGGCGGTCTGGCACTCAAGACCAGTCACGAAATCAATGAACAGCTTTGCGTTGTCGGGGTTGGGGCAATTCTTGATCAGGGCGACACCGTCCGGCACAGCGGAGTTCTTGGCGGGGTAGACATAGCCGA
>JAFXJP010000023.1 GCA_017532155.1 Clostridia bacterium
CGGCCTTCTGATCGTTGGTGTAGCCCCACTTGGCGTCAACGGTAGCGGTGACGTCCTCCAGCTTGGTAGCAGCGGAGTAGTTGGTGGTGTAAGCACCGGGGACCAGACCATCCTTATTGATGGAGCCGTCATCGTTGAACTTCTTGTCATCTTCGAATTTGTAGTCATACTCGAAGAAAGAAGAACCGATGTAGCTCATGATCTGGGTGTCGTTGTTGTCCGCATAGGTGAACTCATTCCAGTTGCTGGGCATGACGGACGTGGTGGTGTTGTACTCAGCCTGCTTGGGAGCATATTCAGCAGAAGCAGGAACAATGCTCATAGCAAGCACCAGGCACAAAACAACCGAGAGAACAGACTTCAGGTTTTTGCTCATGATGTTTTCCTCCTTTAATTTTTCTTATACTTTCAGTAAGCTCATTTTGCAATTTGCTTTGTCAAATCTTGCATTGACATGCAAAAAAAGCCGCATGAATGTAAAGATATATTAAATAATAACATGCTTTTCCCCACACGTCAACCTTTTCGAGCAAAAATAGGCCTCCATCCGTCCCGAAACGCGTCGTTTTCAGCTGGGAAAAAGCACTTTTACACCTCTTCCCAAATCCTCCGGGCATTGTTCAGGCTCACGCTTGTGGCGTACCGGGCGTCCTCCATGCCTTCAAACTCAATCACGATGTTTCCGTCATAGCCTGCATGCTTGAGCGCAGAAAGCGTCGCGTACACATCCAGATCGCCCTGATTGAGAATCGCACCGCGCAGATATTTGCCGCCGCGGGAGCGGAACCAGCTGCCCGCACAATCAAACTGCGTGCTGTCGCCGGGATCGCGGTGACGGATGTAGAAATCCTTCAGATGCACCATGCGCGTGATGGGCGCAAGCTGCTGCGCCGCCACAGTAGGATCTTCATCCACGCAAACCACATTGCCCGTATCCAGCAAAAGGCCGTAGTTATCATCATTCACATAGCGCAAAATGCGCTCTACGCGGTCGCAGCCATTGGCAAAAAAGCCGTGATTCTCAATCAGCGTCATCACGCCGCGCGACTTGGCATACTGCGTCAAATGTTTCGCGCTCTCAGCCATCACGGGCATCCAGCGTTCAAAATCTCCAAGGGTGTTCTCCCCCTGCGGACGGCGAAAACCGCTCACGTCATGTCGCATACGCTTGACGCCCAGCAGCGCTGCTATATCAATTTCATGCTCAATGCGGCGAATTTCCTTTTCCAGCGCCTCGCCTTCCTTGCAAAAATCCGCCAGCACAGAATAATTTACCAGCGCAATTCCCGCATCGCGAGACTGCTTTTTCACCTGCGCAATGGCCGCCTCGTCGATCTTTCCCGTCTCTTTGTCATCAAACCGGAAAGCAAACGGCACCAGCTCCAGGCACTCGGCGCCCATCTTCGCCGCCCAGTCAATCACCTCATGCAGCGACATTTTTCCCTGCTCCATCTCGCGGTCCAGACAATACGAACTGATTCCCAACTTCATATGCATTCACTCCTTTTCCTGCATTATGGCACAGGATGCAGCCGCTGTCAATCATCCATTTGACATATCGAATTTCATATCGTATTATATATATTATTATATTTTCCCAGGAGGCGCGTATGAACATCCAGCATCTGCGCTATGCAATAGAAGTCGCCAAGACGGGCTCTATCACCCAGGCGGCAGAAAATCTGTTTATGGGCCAGCCCAATCTGAGCAAGGCCATCCGGGAACTGGAAACATCACTCAATATCCGGCTGTTTCGCCGTTCCTCGCGCGGCGTGCTGCCCACGCCAGAGGGCGAAGAGTTTTTGCAGTACGCGCGCAGCATCATTACCCAGGTGGACAAGGTAGAAGCGCTGTATCGTCCGGACCGCTCCTCGCAGGTGCGCTTCAATCTGTGCGCCATGCCCTCACTGTATGCCAGCGAGCTTTTCTCGCGCTTTTGCTCCCGCATCAGCGAAAGCTTTCCCGATGCGCGGCTGAGACTGTCCTTTAAGGAAGCGCCGCGCCTGTCGGTCATTGATGCCGTGGCAGACGGCCTGTGCGACGCAGGCCTTTTCCGCTGCCGTCTGGATGAAGAGGTCACGCTCATCAGCCTGGTCAACCGCAAGGAACTGGATTATAAGGTTGTGGATTTTTATCACTACATCCTGCTTATGTCCAAGGATCATCCGCTGGCCAGCGCGCAGAGCATCACCAAGGAAATGCTCTCGCTCTATCCGCGCATCGCTTTGGAATCCAACCAGGAAGAAGCGCCCTGTCTGTTTGAAAGCGAATTGAGCACCCCCGCCAGCGCACAGGGCAGCATCATCGTCTCCAGCCGTGACAGTGTGCTGCTTCTGCTCCAGCGTATGCCGGAGGCGTATGTCACCGCCTCTCCCCTGCCCGCATCGCTGCTGGAGCGCTATCAGCTCATCGCGCGCCCTGCCGTAGGCGATATCGTCAATTACCGCTATATCATGGTCACCCGCCGCAACGGCCTGGGCGGCAGACTGGAAACCATGCTGCTGGACGAAATGGCAAACATGGATCACTAAAAATTCAGATTTACACATTTTTCGAAAATTTATGCTTGACAGACGCAAAAAAGGTGTGTATATTATATGCCATATTCACCGGCAACGGTGGATGGAATAGAGGTTGCGGTTGACAAGAGTATGTCGCTAGAGCCTGCCGGGCGAAGAGAGCGACTGAAAGGGGATACCGCCGAGATGCAGGGTATGCGGCACATGCACTGTGTTGGGCTTGGAGAGAACATCTCCCTGACTGTCATGGCGAAAGCCATGGAGCGCTATTCAGTGTTTAAGCCCCTTTTTGTGTGGTATTAAGCGGTGAAGGCGCAGGCTTTCACCGCTTCTTTATTACCGATTATTTTGAAGGAGGATCCCAAAATGACCAGAAGAATCATTTCCGCCCTGTTTGCCCTGATGATGATGATTTCCTGCATGCCCGTGCATGCCGAAACGACCAACGGCACCCTGAAGATTGGCATGGAATGCGGCTACGCCGCCTTCAACTGGACGCAGGCTGAACCCAACGAATACACTGTCGCTATTCAGGGCGGCGGCGGCTATGCCGACGGCTACGACGTGCAGATCGCCCGCATCATTGCCGACGCGCTCAACATGGAGCTCGTTATCGTCAAGACCGAATGGGACGGCCTGGCCATGGCCGTGCAGTCCGGCGCCATTGACGCTATCATCGCCGGCATGAGCCCCACCGCTCAGCGCCGCATGACCCTCGACTTCACCGATCATTACTACCAGAGCGAACTGGTTGTGGTTGTCCGCAAGGACGGCGCTTATGCCAACGCCACCAAGCTCAGCGATCTGTCCGGCGCCAACATCGTCGCTCAGCTCAACACCTTCCATGATACCGTCGTGGATCAGATTCCCGGTGTCAAGCATGCCATGCCGATGGAAAGCTTCCCCGCGATGGTTGTTGCCCTGCAGTCCGGCGCGGTTGACGGCTATGTGGCCGAGCGTCCCGGCGCCGTAGCCGACGTAACTGCCAACCCCGATCTGACCTTCATCGAGTTTGAAGAGGGCCAGGGCTTCGTCGCTTCCGAAGACGACACCGCCATCGCCATCGGCCTGAAGATTGGCAGTCCCCTGCTCTCTCAGATCAACGACGTGCTGGCCACCCTCGACCAGGCGGCTCGTGAGCAGCTGATGCTGGACGCCACCGCCCGCCAGCCCCTGAATAACTAATATCTACTACTTATAATGCAGTTCCCGGCAGACAAATATCTGCCGGGAACAATCACGCTGATACGGAGGATATCCATGGTTCGCCCCACTACCTTCTTTCAATGGGTGGAGTTTCTGCTCCAGCAATACGGCTCTCTTTTCCTGCGCGGCACGGGCATTACCCTGCTGGTCGCCATCACCGGCACGGTGCTGGGCTTCCTGCTGGGTCTGCTGGTCGCCATCGTGCGCACCATCCCTGTTTCCCGCAAGGATCCCTGGTATAAAAGGATTCCGCTGAAGATCGCGCAGTTCCTGCTGGGCATGTATATCGAAGTGTTCCGCGGCACGCCCATGATGGTACAGGCCATGATCATTTATTACGGCGCAATGCAGTATCTGGATCTGCGCATGCCCGTTCTCGTGGCCGCGGTCGTCATCGTATCGATCAACACCGGCGCGTACATGGCGGAAATCATCCGCGGCGGCATCATCAGCGTGGATAAGGGCCAGAAGGAAGCCGCCTATGCCATGGGCCTGACGCACTGGCAGAGCATGACGGGCGTTGTTCTCCCCCAGGCCGTGCGCAATATCATGCCCTCCATCGGCAACGAATTTGTGGTCAACATCAAGGACTCTTCCGTGCTGAATGTTATTTCCGTAGGCGAATTGTTCTTCATGAGTAAATCCGCCGCCGGCACGTATCTGCGTTATTTTGAAGTATTCTTTATCACCGGCTGCATCTATCTGGTGCTCACCATTTCCATCACGCGCATTCTTCGTCTGGTAGAAAAAAAGATGGACGGCAAAAACCATTACACCATCTACGGTTCCCAGTCCGACAGCAAAAGCTCCATCACCGTAGCCGATAAGGAGGAAGCGTAATCATGAGTGAACGTATCCTTGAAGTGCGCTCCCTGCAAAAGAGCTTCGGCGCGCATGAAGTGCTCAAAAACATCACCTTCTCCGTGGATGCCGGCGAAGTCATCTGCATCATCGGCTCCTCGGGCTCAGGCAAATCGACATTGCTGCGCTGCATCAATTACCTGGAAGAGCCCACCGGCGGCGATATTCTTTTCCACGGCAAAAACGTGGAAAAAGAATGGAAGCGGGGCGAATTTCTCAGCAAGGTCGGCATGGTGTTCCAGTCCTTCAATCTTTTCGCCAATATGAGCGTAATGGAAAACTGCGTCATCGGCCAAATGCGCGTCCTCGGGCGCAATCGCAAAGACGCCGAGGAAAAAGCCGTTTATTATCTTGAAAAGGTCGGCATGGCGCCCTATCGCGCCGCCCGTCCCGGCCAGCTTTCCGGCGGCCAGAAGCAGCGCGTAGCCATCGCCCGCGCACTGTGCATGGATCCTGAGGTGCTGCTCTTTGACGAGCCCACCAGCGCGCTGGATCCCGAGATGGTAGGCGAGGTGCTCTCCGTTATGAAGCAATTGGCCGAAGCCAATCTGACCATGCTGATCGTCACCCACGAAATGAGCTTTGCCCGCGATGTGGCCGACCGCGTGATCTTCATGGATCAGGGCGTCATCACTGAAGACGCAGCGCCGGGCGAGCTTTTCACCAATCCCAAGCAGCCGCGCACGCGCGAGTTCCTCAGCCGCGTGATCAGCCGTCAGCTGTAATATTTCAAATGACCGGCGGGACAATCGTCCGCCGGTTTTTTCTGTCTTTACAAATGACCTAACTTCGTTTATGATGGTAAAAAAAGCCAAAGGAGATCATTGTGAAAAAGAAAAATCTTCTCCTCGATTTATTCCTTACCTTTGCCAAGATCGGCCTTTTCACCTTCGGCGGCGGCTATGCGATGATCTCTGTCGTTGAGGACATCTGCGTGGAAAAGAAGAAATGGATCTCGCATGAGGAAATGATGGATGTGATCGTCGTGGCCGAATCCACGCCCGGGCCCATCGCCATCAACTGCGCCACTTTTGTCGGCTTTCAGCAGGCCGGGCTGATCGGATCGATCTGCACTACCATCGGCATTGTGCTGCCGTCCTTTGTCATCATTTTCCTCATCTCGCTTTTCCTTGACAGCTTCCTTGAAATCACGCTGATTGCCAACGCCTTCCGCGGTATTCAGATCTGCGTAGGCCTGCTGATTCTGGACGCCGGCATCACCATGATCAAAAAAATGAAGAAAAAGCCGCTGACCATCGCCATCGTGGCTGTCACAGCCCTGGTCATGCTGCTGATTAACTTCCTGTCTCTGCGCTTCTCTTCGATCGCGCTGATGCTCATCGCCGGCGCCGTCAGCCTGGGTGTTTATCTTCTGCAGCAGAAGGGAGGCAAAAAGGCATGATTTATCTTGATCTTTTCCTCGGCTTCCTCAAGGTAGGCTGCTTTTCCTTTGGCGGCGCATATGCAGCCATCCCGCTTATCCGCGAGATCGTGCTCTCCTACGGCTGGCTCAGTGATGAAGCACTCAGCTACATGATCGCCGTCAGCGAAAGCACACCCGGGCCTATCATGGTCAATCTGGCTACCTATGTCGGCAGCAGTCAGGCGGGCTTTTTCGGCTCTCTGCTGGCAACAACCGCCGTTGTGCTGCCCGCCTTTGTGATCATCTTGCTGGTGATGTGCCTGCTCAAAACGGCAATCAAAAATCAATATGTGCAGGCCGTCATGCGCGGCCTCAAGCCCGCCATGATTGGCATCATTCTGGCTACCGGCATTTACATGACGCACAAAGCTGTGCGCGCCGCCGACGGCGGCCTGGGCTTTGACGGCAAGGCGCTGATCCTGATGCACATAATTATCTTCTATAAAATATTCAGCAAGCGCATCCTGAAAAAGAAGCCTTCGCCCATTTTTCTCATCTGCCTGTCAGCCGTGCTCGGCGCAGTCATATTCGCGCTGTAATATATAATGAAAAAAGTCTGTCCTCAGCGAGATGTGAAATCTCTTTCCATCATGCATATAACGAAGCTGCAAGCCTTAACCGGCTTGCAGCTTCGCGCATTGCTATGATAGAATGAAAACGGTAAACTTGAATTTAACGAGGTGTAGCTATGGAATACATCATTAGAGAATACAAGAATTACAGTGAGCAAGAAATACTGCCGCTTTACGAAAGTGTTGGATGGATAAATTACACCAGGAAGCCTCAAATGCTGAAAGATGCCTATTTGCACTCATTGAAAAGTTATGCTGCATTTGCAGACAACAAACTGGTCGGTATAATTCGCGTTGTGGGCGATGGTTCTTCGGTAGTCTTTGTACAAGATTTGCTTGTATATCCCGAATACCAAAGACAAGGCATTGGTACGGCATTATTAAAGAGAATAATGGAAGATTATCATAGTGTGTATCAGTTGCATCTGCTAACAGAAAACACCGAGAAAACAATTGCTTTTTATAAGTCCCTTGGTTTCATTATGGACACAGATATAGATTGCAGGGCATTTTCGAAATATTGTGTTGATTGACGCGTACTGTACCAGTTCATTGCGTTTATGTGCCTACATAAACAAACGAACATCCGATTTTAATCGGATGTTCGTTTGTTTTTTTGCTGTAAGATAAACTGTTCCTTAAGAAATCTTCTCTCACAGGCAGACTTTTTTCCATTCTTCTTTTGTGATGCTGTAAACCAGCGTGTCGCCGGGCGCATCCCCCGGCTGCTTGGGCGCCCGCGCGCCAATCTTTGTTTCTGCATGGTGCATCTGCAGCCGCTCCATCACGCGATAGGAAGCAGCATTTCGGCTGTCGCAGCTGGCGATAATGCGTGTCATTTGCATTTCTTCAAAGCCAAATCGCAGCAGCTCCCTGGCCATTTCGGTCACATAGCCCTTTCCGCGGTACTCCGGCAGCAAAATCCAGCCAATCTCCGCTTCCTTTTCGTCTGTTATCTGAATGCTGCCGTCTCCGATTGCCGCGCCGTCCTCCTTGCGGATAAGCACATATTCACGGTCGATAACCGGATTTTTCGCCCATCCGCCCACGGCATAATCCAAAAAGCGCTGCGTATCCTCTTCTGCCGTCATGCCCATGCGCGCCCAGTAGTACAAATACTTCGTCGTGTCCGGATCCGCCGCAATGGCATACACCATTTTATAATCCGCCTGCGTAAACGGGCGCAGCAGCAGTCTTTTTGTTTCCAACAGATTGTTCATATATTTATCTTTCCGGCCGGGCACGGCGCAGCGTGATCAGATGATACTGCGGCGGCGCACCCACGCGCACAGGCATCCAGGTGGTACCAACGCCGTTGGAAATAATAATCTGCGCGCCGTCATCCTCTTCTATTTCGCCCGACAGGTACATGTTGCCGTAGCGCTCGCCGTAAAGGCTGGCAGTATACGGCGCAAAACCAAAGATCGCCACCTGCCCGCCATGGGTATGTCCGCACAGCGCCAGATCATAAAAATCCCCCGCGCCCTCCTCGCGCGCTGCCTCCAGCGCATCGGGAGAATGCGGCGCAAAGATCACATAATCCGCGCCCAGCACCTGCTCTTTCACTTCCCGGAAGGCCGGGTCGCCGTGGCTCAAATCATCTGTGGCGCAGATGCACAGCTTTTTCCCGTCCATTTCCAGCGTCAGCGTGCTGTTGACAAGCGGCGTAATCCCGCATTTTTCCATCGCAAGTATCAGTTCTTGCGCCGTCGCCTCTGCGCGGTCATGATTGCCAATCACGCCGCACACCGCCAGCTTTGCCTTGAGCGGCGGCAGTTTTTTAAACATTTGCAGCGTATGCGCCGCATCCTCGCCATAGTCGCCGCCAAACAGTATAATATCCGCCTCCAGGGCGTTGAGCCTCTCTGCCAGATCCTTCACGCGCGCGTCATCCAGCAGCGCGCCGTAATGGATATCTGAGGCATAGGCTATTTTTAATCCATGCAGCACGCGCGGCAGCTTTTCGCTGGTCACGTCATTTTCTACCAGATATAATTGACGAGACTGGTACACTGGGAAAATCCACTTGCTGTGAGGCAGGGAATTGAGCCATAACCCAAGCCTGCCCGGCCTGTGCGGCGTATGGGCTGCCTTTCGTTTTAACTGATGCATATGCATTCCCTCCCTCATTTTTAATCGCTTCTATCATACCATATTTATAAAGATTTATCAATTCGCCCTCCTTGCGCAGCGCCGCTATTTGCGTTATGATATACAAAGAAACACAGGAGGTGTCATTCATGCTCGAAGCCTTGAAAGAAAAAGTATGCCATGCCAATTTACAGCTGGTGTCCCACGGTCTGGTGCTTTTCACCTGGGGAAATGTCAGCGCGATCGATTCCGAAACGCGCCTGGTCGTTATCAAGCCCAGCGGTATTTCCTATGATCATATGAAGCCTGAGGATATGGTCGTGCTCGATCTTGACGGCAATGTTGTTGAAGGCAAGTGGCGTCCCTCCTCCGATACCCCCACGCACCTGGAGCTGTATAAGGCTTATCCGCAGATCGGCGGCATTGTGCACACGCACTCCACCTATGCCACCGCCTTCGCCCAGGCCGGACGCGATATTCCCGCCTACGGCACCACACATGCCGATTATTTTTACGGCGACATCCCCTGCGCCCGCCGCCTGACCAAGGAAGAAGTGGAAGGCGCCTATGAAAAGAATACCGGCCTTGTGATGATCGAAACGCTGGGCGATCGCAATCCCATGGAGGTGCCCGCCATGCTCACCACCTCGCACGGGCCCTTTGTCTGGGGCAAGGATGCAGACGAAGCCGTCTATCACGCAGTTGTATTGGAAGAAGTGGCCCGCATGAGCCTGCTGACCGAGCAGATCAATCCCCAAGCCACACCGGCCGACAAATACCTGCTTGACAAGCACTACCTGCGCAAGCACGGCAAGAACGCCTATTACGGGCAGAAATAATGCAAACAGCATAAAAGCCAGACGATAAGCCGTCTGGCTTTTCTTTTATTTGGTTTCTTCAATCCAGTCTTTGGCCCAGACAAAAAGCCGTTCCGACATCGGCTGAAAATCAATCGCTCCGCCGTTTTTAAGCGCCATGCTCGTTTCGACAATAGCTTTTTCCTGTGCGGAAACCGCCGAAAGCAAATCCCTTTGCCGGCTGATATAGCGTCCCGTTTGCTGAAAGCAAATCGCCTGCACCGCAAACGCGGCGGATTTATAAAGACCGCGAAGGATTTCCTCATCTTTTTCATGCAGCATGTTGTGCACGCAGCCATGATAAATATTACACGCGCCGATTTTGATGGCCCGGTTTACAGCCGCAGCGTCCAGCAACGGCAGCAGCGCATCCAAACTTCCCTTAATCGGCTTGGTATCGTGATAGAACTGAAACAAATCCGAAGCTTCCCAATGAAGGAGCTCCTCTTTGCCGGAAAGGAAGCCGCAGATCAGTTCTCTGTGCTCCAGCGTGTCCAGCATCCGATGATAGCGTTCAATATCATCTGCCGACAGTGCATCGAGGATCACCACGGTGTCAATATCGCTGGTTTCGGTTGCTTCGCCGCGTCCACGGCTGCCCTGCAACCCAACAAACCACACACGCTCGCCAAAGTTATCCTGCAGACGCTTGAGAAAAACCTGCATCCAGGCGTTGGTATCAATCATTTTTCTGTTCCTCATTTGATTTTCATCGCCCTGGTAGCATTGAGCACCGCCAGCACCATCACGCCGACATCGGCAAACACCGCTTCCCACATGCCGGAAATGCCCAGCGCTCCCAGCAGCATGACGAGAGTTTTAACGCCAAGGGCGAATACGATATTCTGCCAGGCAATCATCTGCGTGCGGCGGGCAATGCGAATAGCCAGCGGCAAACGCTTAGGATCATCATCCATCAGCACCACATCCGCCGCTTCCACCGCAGCGTCCGAGCCCAGCGCGCCCATCGCAACGCCCACGTCGGCGCGCGCCAGCACAGGCGCATCGTTCACGCCGTCGCCCACAAACACCAGCGTGCCCTGCTTCTTTTCCAGCAGCTTTTCCACGTGCGCTACTTTATCCTGCGGCAAAAGCTCGGCATGCACCTGATCGACATGCGCCGCCTTGGCCACCTTCTGCGCCGTTTCCGCGCGATCGCCCGTGAGCATGACCGTCTTGCTGACATGCAGTTCCTTCAGCGCGTCAATAGCCGCTGCCGCGCCTGCTTTCAGCTGATCTTCGATCACCAGATAGCCAGCATACACGCCATCGATCGCCACATACACGCCGGCATCCGCCTGCTCGTCGATAGCTGCACCGCAAACCATCTGCATCAAGCGCGCATTGCCAACCGCCACATTATGTCCGTCCACGCGCGAGGTTACACCGTAACCTGCCACTTCCTGCACATCATGAACGGCTTCGCGATCAATTTCACCGTCATACGCCGCGCAAACCGCCTGCGCAATGGGATGCGAGGACAGGCTCTCGGCATGCGCTGCCAGCCGCAGCATTTCATCGGCATTACCTGCCACAGCTTCCACGCGGCGCACGGCAAACTTGCCCTCCGTCAGCGTGCCGGTCTTGTCAAATACCACGATATCACTCTTGCACAGCGCCTCCAGCACCTGCGAACCCTTGAACAGAATGCCGTTTTTCGATCCGCAGCCGATGCCCGCATAGAACGTCAGCGGCACGGACAAAACCAGCGCGCAGGGACAGGAAATAACCAGGAATACCAGCGCACGCTTAAGCCACACAGCAAAGCTTGCGCCCGTGAACAGCGGCGGAATCACACACACCAGCAGCGCCAACGCGCAAACAAGCGGCGTGTACCATTTGGCAAAGCGCGTAATCAGGCTCTCGGTCTTCGCCTTGCGCTCGGTCGCCTCTTCTACCAGCTCCAGGATGCGCGATACCGTTGATTGTGCATATTCGCCCGTCGTGCGCACGCGAATTGCGCCCGTCAGGTTCACGCAGCCGCTCAGCACTTTTTCGCCCGCAGCCGCTCTGCGCGGCATGGATTCGCCCGTCAGGGACGAGGTATCCAGCGTCGTTTCGCCTTCGATCACCTCGCCGTCCAGCGGCACGCGCTCGCCTGGGCGCACGATGATCACCTCGCCGATGTGCACGTCCTCCGGCGATACCGTATCCACTTCGCCGCCGCGCTCCACATTGGCATGATCCGGACGGATGTCCATCAGCTTTTCAATTTCGCCGCGGCTTTTGCGCACGGCAGCGTCTTCAAACAGCTCGCCTACGGCATTAAAGAGCATCACCGCCACAGCCTCGGGATACTCACCGATGCAAATCGCGCCGATGGACGCAATGGCCATCAGGAAGCTTTCATCAAACACGCGGCCGGACAAAATCCCCCTTAAGGCGCGCAAAAGCGTATCATAACCGACAATCAGATAAGGAATCAAAAATGCCAGCAGGCGCGCCGTGCCTTTGATGGGCAGCAGGCTGAAAGCAATCAAAAGTACCGCTGCCACCGCAATGCGAATGATCACCTTTTTGCGGTCATCAGCCTGCATGTGTCCATGATCATGACCGCAGCCACAGCCACATTCATCATGATGATGGTGCACATGCCCGCAGCCGCAGGAGCAGCCTTCGTGTGCATGATCATGATGGTGTTCATGTTCGTGGTGATGATCATGTCCGCAGCCGCAGGAGCAGTTTTCATGCGCATGTTCATGATGGTGTTCGTGATGATGCTCGTGCTTTTCCTCGTGGTGATCGTGACCGCAGCAGCCGCACGTGCACTGCTCTTTTTTATGTTCATGCTCGTGACTCATTGTTTCACCCTCACTCTCGTACATGGTCAAGTCCCTGGGACAAAAGCGTTTTCACATGGTCATCCGCCAGCGCATAAAACACCGTTTTTCCCACGCGGCGATAGCGCACCAAATGCGCCTGCCGCAAAATCCGCAATTGATGGGATACAGCAGACACGCTCATATTCAGCGTTTCAGACAGATCGCACACGCACATTTCGCTGGCGAGGAGCACGAACAAAATGCGCATCCGCGTGCCATCCCCCAGTACTTTAAAAAGCTCGCTTACGCGCAGCATTTCCTCATCCTGCGGCATGGCCAGGTGCACATCCTCCACCAGCATCGGATGCTCGTGGTGATACGCACAGCAGGGCAATTCATTCTCCTGCATGAATTCCAGATCGTCCATCATAACTCCTCGTTATCTATCATTTGAACAAATGTTCAAATGTATTATATGTCAATCACTGATAACTGTCAACCGGAAAATGGCTTGCAACGGACCAAAAAAACGATTATACTCAGATTATACGCGGCCCGACATCTTTTGTCCGCCCGAAAAAATCGTCATTTCCTGCTATGTGTCGTGGTTCTTCCCCTGTTATATCGTTATACTGACCACGAAAGGAGGCTAAGCCCATGAATCTGCAGAAAACGGGTGCATTTCTGAAACGCCTGCGCAAGGAAAAAGACCTGACCCAGGAACAGCTGGCCGAGCAATTTTTCGTATCATCCCGCACTGTATCCCGCTGGGAAACGGGCAGCAATATGCCGGATTTGGATACGCTGATTGCGCTTGCCGACTTCTACGAGGTGGACATTCGCGAAATCATTGACGGCAGGAGGAAAAACGAGACCATGAACGATGACACCAAAGAAACGCTTAAGAAGGTAGCAGAATATACGGAAATCGAAAAGCAAAAGCTGAAATCAAAAATGCTTGGCCTCTCCATCGGCACACTGATATTTTTGCTGATATTCTGCATATCGGACGGGACAGACGTTCTGGCCTTTCTGCCGCACGACTTTGTGAGCGGCTTCTCGCTGGGCATTGCCATGGCGGGCTTGATCCTGAACGTGCTGTATCTTTGCGGCGCCCTGGAAAAGGCCAGCGCCTGCAAGCTCAAGTTCTTCAGAAAAATCTTTAGGAGAAACACGCTATGAATATATATCTCATGATCGGCATTTTGCTCAATACAGCGCTCATCGTGATCAACCGCTTCATCTATAAGCTGCCCCATAAAATCCAGCTTCCCTTACTGATTCTTGGACTAGTACTGATCGGCATCGGCGCTGCGCAGTTGGGGAAACTGTGCCGGTAATTCAACTAATAGTTGATATTCATCAAAAACTCCGCCATTGTTTTTATTTGCTCTTTCCTGTATGATCCTATTGTCAACGTTGAATAACCTTCAAGGAGCAAATAACATGGAAATTGCCCAGCAAATCAAAGCCCTGCGCCTGCGTCGCGGGATCACTCAGGAAGCCATGGCACAGCATTTTGGCGTTACAGCACAGGCCATCAGCAAATGGGAGCGTGGAATGGCTGCGCCTGATATCAGTCTGCTTCCTGCTTTGTCCGCCTATTTTGGCGTGACGATCGATGAGCTTTTTGCCCTGTCCGATGCAACGCGCATGGGACGCATTGAAAACATGCTGTGGGATGTGCGTTTTCTCAACGCTGCGGATGTTGAAAACGAGCGAAATTTCTTGCTCGCAAAGGCCGAAAGAGAACCCAATAACAGCGAGCCTTTGGAATTGCTCGCGCTGCTGGAATGGCACCTTGCGCAGGAGCATTGCACCCATACCAAGGAGCATGCGCTAAACGCCCTCAACCGCAATCCTCACTCCACCAGCGCGCAAACGCTTTTGGCGCACGCTATGAACGGCCAGCACGTGGATTGGAGCCAAAACAACCACAACGAGCTCATCAGCCATTATGAAGCCTGCGTCAAAGCGCATCCCGACGCGCTCAATGCCTATCTTTGGCTGATTGAACAGCTTTTAGCCGACGGCCGCATCGACGAAGCACGGCATTACTGCGATGCATACGAACAGCGTCATCAAAGCCACCGCATCGCGCAATGCCGCATCAAAATTGCCTTTGCAAGCGGAGATCGCGCCGCCGCTAAAGCACTTTGGGAAAAAATGCAGCAGGATTACGCTGGCGATTGGAGTGTTCAGCACGATGTTGGCGACTGGCAGGCGCGCAACGGTGAATATGCCGCCGCCAAGGAAAGCTATCGCCGCGCCATGGATTTGCAAAGCGCTCCGCGCAAAATCGATCCGCTGATTTCTTTGGCGCTGGTATGCGAAATGGACCACGATTATCAAGGCGCGCTTGCCGCGCTGAATGAGCAGCTTATCATCAGCCAGCAGGAATGGCAAATCCTTGGCGGCGAATCCATCGACGAAATCTCACGCGAGATGGAACGAATCAAAAAGCTGATATAACAAGAAAAGACGATGCACTTTCGCATCGTCTCTTTTATTGCAGATATTTTACTTTTTCGTATCGCCGTGCTTGTGCATCTGCTCATTGAGCAGATTGATATCGCCGCAGCCCATCGTCAGCACCAGATCACCGGGCTGCCAGTGCGCGCGCAGATACGCTTCGGTATCGTCAAAGGAAGGCGTCCATACAGCGTTGATGCCGTTTTTCTTCATGCCTTCCACGATCATGCCGCTGTTGATGTCGCCGGGATCTACCTCGCGGGCAGCGCAAATATCCGTTACCAGCGTAAAGTCTGCCTGCTCCGTGCAGGTGAGATAGCCGTCAAAGAGCGTCTTGACGCGGCTGAAGGTGTGCGGCTGCATGACGGCCCACACACGATTGGCGTTCTGTTCGCAGGCAACGGACAGCGCGCCGCGCATTTCCACAGGATTGTGGCCGTAATCATGATACATATGCACGCCGTCGATATCGCCCGTATGCTCAAAGCGGCGATGCACGCCGGCAAAGCCCGCAAGCGCCTCGGCCACTTTCTGCATATCTGCGCCCAGCTCATAGGCAGCGGCCACAGCGGAAAGGCTGTTGATCACATTGAATCTGCCCGCCACGCGAAGCTGAATGCGGCAGATCTCTTCACCCTTGAACACTGCCGTGTAGTGCGGACAACCATGCTCATAGGTCAGATCCTTGGCATACCAGTCGCATCTGTCGGTGAAGCCAAAGGTCTGCGTACGGCAGGAAAGGCGGGTAAAGAGCTTTTGCACGCGCTCATCCTCGCCCCAGCCCAGCGCCAGGCCATTCTTGGGCACCAGCGAGCAGAAATTATAGAAAGCTTCTTCGATATGCGCCATATCGCCGTAATAATCGAGATGATCCTCATCGATATTGAGCACCACCGCCACCGTCGGCTTCATGTGCAGAAAGCTGCCGGCAAATTCACACGCCTCGGCCACAAAGACGTCATCGCCGCCAATGCGCGTACCGCCGCCGATTTTATCAATGCGGCCGCCAATATGGATTGCCGGATCCATATCGCAATCCAGCAGCGTTTGCGCCAGCATGGAGGACGCCGTGGTCTTGCCGTGCGCACCGCTGATGCACACGCTGTTTCGATGGCCTTCCATCACCTGCCCCAGCAGCACGGCGCGCTCAATCTGCGGGATGCCGTGCTCGGCAGCATACATACGCTCGGGATTATCAGGATGAATGGCAGCGGAATAGATCAATAGATCTGCGCCGGCTACATTCTCCGCATGATGGCCGATGAACACCTGCATGCCCATTTCTTCCAGGCGCTCCACCGCATGGCTGTGCGTTTTATCAGACCCAGTTACATTGTAACCTTTATCATGCAACATCTGCGCCAGGCCGGACATGCTGCTGCCGCCGATGCCGATCATGTAAATGCGCTTGCCTTTATAATCGCGGATATGGGGCGTGGTCATAAAGGGATCCCCCCGTTATCTTAATAGGCAGCAGAAGCGCCCGCGCAAAGGCGGACGCTTTTCTGCCGTTTATATATTACTTGCCCAGAACCTTCTTGGCCTTTTCGACAACATTCTCCACGGTGAAGCCGTATTCCTTGAAGAGGATGGCGGCGGGAGCGGAAGCGCCGAAGTGGTCAATACCAATCACTTCGCCATCCAGGCCGGTGAAGCGGTACCAGGGCATCGTCGCGCCGGCTTCCATGGCCACGCGGGCACGGACGGCGGAAGGAATCACGCTCTCCTGGTATGCCTTATCCTGCTTGAGGAACATTTCCATGCAGGGCATGGAGATGACGCGGGCCGCAATGCCCTCATCCGCCAGCACCTTCTGCGCAGCGAGGATCTGCTCTACTTCGGAGCCGGAGGCCATCAGCAGCACATCGGGGGTCTTATCGCAGTCAGACAGCACATAGCCGCCCTTCTTAAGCTTGCAGGGGCAAACACCTTCGTACTGAGGCAGATTCTGACGGGTGAGCACCAGGCAGGTGGGCAGGCCGCTGGTCAGCGCAGTCAGCCAGGCCATGGTGGTTTCCTTGCCGTCAGCAGGACGGATGACATTCAGATCGGGGATGGAGCGCAGGCCGGCCAGCTGTTCAACAGGCTCATGGGTCGCGCCGTCTTCGCCAAC
>JAFXJP010000024.1 GCA_017532155.1 Clostridia bacterium
GGCGGTGATGAGGTGTAGCGCTCCGCAGAGCGCGTTATCTTCGTTCTTCTCCCGCTCGTTTTGCCGCAGCGAAACGGCGGTCTCCCGAGGACGCTGCTACACAAGCTGGCGGCAGGCCCGGACGGCTGCGCCGTCCGGGCGCGCGAAGCGCGCAGAAAAAGGGCCTGGAAGATGGAGAGCAAGCTTGCTTGCAATCCAGATTCCAGACCTCTTTTTCATATAGCCTGCCGAAACAACCCAACCCAAGACTGGTTTTCGGGAGGGGTTTAGGGGAACGAAATCCGCCGCTGCCCTTTGGCAGATAAAGGCGGATGTAGTTCCAATGAGGCACAGAGTAAAGTGAACTCTCGTTCACTTTACGACAATGCCGAATTGTGGACTGGCTTTTGCCTCAAAAGCCGCCTCCCTATCGTCCTCCTCTCAACGCATCCAGTACCTTCTTCGCCTCGCTATACAATACCGGCGATACATGCGGATAGGTCAGATTCTCAGGCAGTGTGTCAAACAAACGCACTTCCTTCATTTCGCTTTGCGGCAGCGAGCTTATGTGATGAATCACAGCCAGGAAAACCACGCCGTTGGAGTGGCTGTCTGCGTCGTAGCCGTAGTAATCGCATACGGGATAAAGCGCTGCGTCATCCACACCGCTTTCCTCGTATAATTCGCGCCGCGCGGCGTCCAGTGGCGTTTCTCCCGGTTCAATATGCCCGCCCTGCGTTTCCCAGGTGCTGCGCTTTTTGTGGCGGCTCATCAGCCATTTTCCTTCGTGCCAAGTGCACACCACCACATATTTGTAGGGCGAAAGCGTGCCCAGCGGATGAATCCGGCACTGCAGAGACTGCCGTTTTTCCAGCGTTTTTTCCATAGGGCCTCACAAGAGCGTTGCAAAATAATCCTCAGCTGTCTCTGCGCGGCGGATCATCTGGAAGCTTCCGTCCTCGCGCAGCATAATTTCTGCGCAGCGCAGGCGGCCGTTGTAGTTATGGCTCATGGCATAGCAATGCGCGCCGGCGTCGTGCACCAGCAAAAGATCGCCCGTCTCGATGGGCGGCAGCGGGCGCTGCACGGCAAATTTATCGCTGTTTTCGCACAGCGAGCCAACTACGTCGTACACCTCTGTATGCGGCATATCGCGCTTGTCCACGACCGATACGTGATGATATGCGCCGTAAATGGCCGGGCGCGGCAGCTGTCCTGTGCAGCCATCTACGCCGATGTACTTGCGATAGATATCCTTGTGATGAATCGCGTGCGTGACCAGCCAGCCGTGCGGGCCTGTCATATGCCGGCCAAGCTCGGTGCATATGCTGACATTCTCCGGCGCGGGTGCGCCAAAGACGCGGTGATAGGCTTTTTCCACATCTGCGCCAATCTGCATGATATCCGGCCCCGACTCATCCGGATGATAGGGGATGCCCACGCCGCCCGACAGATTGATAAAGGCAGGCGCAACGCCGCTTTTATCTGCCAGATCATAGGCTGTTTGCATCAGCAGTTCAGCCAGCGCGGGGTAATAGCCATTTTCCTGCGCATTGCTGGCCAGCAGTGCGTGGATGCCGAATTTCTTCACACCCAGCGCTTTGAGGCGCGGCAGGCCTTCCTGCATCTGCGCGATCGTCCAGCCGTACTTGCTCTCCTCCGGCGTGCCGATGATTGCGTTGTTGGACATAAATCCGCCGCCGGGATTGAGGCGCATGCTGATGACTTCGGGCATTTGGCCGCACTCGCGCAGCACCTGGTCGATATCGCTGATGTCGTCGAGGTTGAGAATTGCGCCCAGACGGCTGGCTTGCGCAAACTCGCCCGCAGGTACGTTATTGGCGCTGAACATGATGCGCCCCTGCGCGCCGACGCGCTCGGCCATCAACAGCTCGCATTCAGAGGCGCAGTCCAGACCAAAGCCTTCCTCGACAAAAATCTGCAAAATGCGCGGATTGGGTAGCGCCTTGACGGCAAAATACTCCATAAAATGCGGCGCCCAGGCAAAGGCCTGTTTCAATTCGCGGATGGTAGCGCGTATGCCAGCCTCGTCATAAAGAAAAAACGGAGTGGGAAACTGCGCAGCCGCCTGCTTGAATATGCTGTCCGGCAGATTAAAATTGGGCATAGAGGATACATCCTTTATTGCAAGATGTATTTATTATAGACTACTTTTGGATTCTTGCAACTGGTTTTAAATGGATAGAACAAAAAGAGAACGAAGGGGGAGGGGAGGACGTTCGAGGGGCTGCTTTTAAGGTAAAAGCACCCCTCGAGCTCCCCCGAAAACCGGTCTTTTGGTTGGATTGTTACGGCAGGCTGTACGAAAAAGACTCCGGACATCGAATGGAAAAGCAAGCTTTTCCCTCGCTGCCGGGGTCTTTTTCTAGCCCGTTTCACGGGCGCGATCACGCGCTGCGTGATCGGCCTGCCGATTGCTTGTGTGGTTGCGCTCCCGGAGGGCCGCCGTTTTGCTGCGGCAAAACGAGCGGGTTTCACTATCTCGCCGCCGCAGCGGCGTATTCTCCCGCTCGTTTTTGCCGCAGCAAAAACGGCGAACTCAAACGCATTCCGTACCAAAGCGGCAGTCCGCAGGGCGTGCCCTGCGGGTTTGCGAAGCAAACTGAAAAAGGGGAAAACGATGAGCGGGGCGAGCTTGCTCGCATCCGTCTTCGTTTCCCCTTTTTCAATTAACTGCCGCGACAAAGGATCCACCCAAGTCCCGGCATAAACGCAGGTTCTTTGGTACTTTCTTGACTCAAGAAAGTACCGTTCTCCCCCGCTTTGTCAATCTTTCTTGCCCAAAACTTTCACGTCCTCATTATCAAAGAACGCCACCGCAGCATAGCCCGCATTCTCCAGCGTGCCCAGCTGCTTGCCCAGCTTCTTGGCCTGAGGCAGCACGGTCACGGCATAGTCGCCCTGCAGACGCTGCGCCTTGAGAAGCACTTCGGCAAAGTCCGCGTCATCACGGTAAAGCAGCGCCATTTTTCTGGCGACGGGCGGCTGATAGGCCTGATCCATCAGGATGGCGCAGATGCGCTCAAAGCCGATGGAGAAACCGACCGCGCTGACATTCTGACCCAGGAATTTACCGATCATGCCGTCGTAGCGGCCGCCGCCGGCGATAGCGCCGGAGAAGTCTTTGCAGGCGATTTCAAACACAACACCGGTGTAATAGCCCTGGCCGCGCACCAGCGAGGGGCAGTAGGCAATGTTGTATTTGCCGCCGGAAAGCTTGCGCACGGTATCCACGATGCGCTGCAGGTTTTCGGCATAGGTCTTATCTTCCATGCACTGCGCAATGCGCTCGAGCGAGCATTCGCCGCTGTCAAGGAAGCACTTAAGCTTATCCACCGCGCAGGTGGGGCACTCCTTGCCGGAAAGCTCCGCGCAAACGCCCTCCACGCCGATCTTGTCCAGCTTGTCAAAGGAAATGCAGACGCTGCTGAGGGTGCCCTTTTCAAAGCCCATGCTTTCCAGCATGCCGTGCAGCAGACGGCGGTCATTGATATTGACTGTGAAATCCTTAAAACCGATGGTCAGCAGCGCGCGGGCGGTCACGTCGATCAATTCGATCTCAGCGTTGATGCTGTCGTCGCCCAGAATATCGATGTCGCACTGCACAAACTCGCGCAGACGGCCCTTCTGCGGACGCTCGGCGCGGAACACGCGGTCGGTCTGGATGACCTTGAAGGGCGTGGGCAGGCTGGCGCGGTTGGCCGCATAATAGCGGGACAAAGGCAGCGTCAGGTCATAGCGCAGGCCCATATCGGAAAGCGATTTTTCATCGCCCTTCTGCAGGACGGCTTCCAGCTTTTCGCCGCGCTTGAGCACTTTGAAAATCAGGTTCAGGTTGTCGCCGCCTTCGCTCTTATCCAGGTTTTCGGCGTCTTCCAGCATGGGCGTGGAAATGCGCTCAAAGCCGCTGGCGCGGTAAACGGACAGAATGCTCTGCTGTACATAATCGCGCAGACGCATCTCGTCCGGCAAATAATCTTTCATGCCCTTGAGGGGATTGATCTTCATAAATAACAGGCTCCTTTGCAAAAGTCAACGCTTACTATTATAAGGAAAAGTATGATTTCGTCAAGCGAAAAGCCCAAGCGCGGCGGACAGATCGCCAATGCGCTCGATGATGGCGTCCGGCTGCCGGAATAAAAGCAGCGGATTGCCAAGGCCGCCCAGCCCCTGCCGCACCCAGATGGTGCGCATGCCAAGGCGCTGCGCGGGCAGGATGTCATTGTCCAGCCGGTCGCCGATCATGCAGGCTTCCTGCGGAGAGCAGCCGGCAGCGGCAAGCGCTTTTTCGAAAATGGCGGGATCGGGCTTGGCGGCGCCGATATCATGCGAAGATGCGATAACGCGGAAATACGGCAAAATGCCCCATTCGTGCAGACGCTTTTCAAGCCCGGCGTTCTGATTGGCGATTATGCCGAGCGAATACCGGCCGGAAAGCTGTTGCATAAGCGCGGGGACGCCGGGATACAGCTGCTCCAGATCGCTGCGCCACGGGGCTTTTGTCAGCGAAAAATGCTTTAAACAGGCTTTGTAAGCATCTGCGTTCTGCGCGGCGAAGGCGTGCAGCCGGGTGATAAAAGCCTCGGCTGATACCGTGCTTGTACGCAGTGTATCGGCGATGCGCGCCTGATCGCACAGCGTTTCATCCACCAGCGTAGAGCCAACGTCAAAAAACAGCCAGCGGAGCATCACAGCGCCAGGGCTGCGGCGGCCAGCCATTTGGCAGACTGAACGAGCGAGGGGATCTGCGCAGATTCGTGGATGGAGTGAATGCCTGCGCCGACTACGCCCAGATTATCGATGCAGGGGATGCCGTAAACCGTTACGTCTGCCGCATCCGAGCCGCCGGTACCCTTGTGCGGGGCGAGCGCATCCATGCCGCAGGCAACGAAGGCTTCGTTCAATTGGGCAAGCAGCTGCACATTGCGCTCTTCATGCTCCATCGCCACACGGAAGCTTTCCTGCTTCAGTTCGCACGTGCAGCCGGGCACGTGCACGGTCTCTGCGATACTTTTGACATAGCCTTTCACCCATTCCAGCTGATCCTGCGTGGCAAAGCGGATGTTGGCGAGAATCTCACAGCTGCCGGGCACGGTATTGGCGGCGGTGCCGCCTTCGATGGTACCGCAGTTGCAGGTCAGGCCTTCGGGATCGCGCAGCTTTTCGAGCGCAATGATTTTATGCGCGGCTTCCAAGATAGCGCTGGCACCTTCGGTGGCGCAGCGGCTGGCGTGCGCTTCCTTGCCGGTGATGATCAGGCGATAGGTGATGATCCCCTTGCGCTGCAGGCAGGCCTGACCGGGCGTGGCGCCTTCCAGATTCAGGAAGGCAACGGCGTCCTTGGCTTTTTCGCACATCCAGTTGATGGTGGCTTTTTTGCTCAGCTTGCTGCCGACCTCTTCATCCGTTTGCAAAAGCAGCTGGATGGGACGCTTTTTATAGCCGCACTTCTCCAGTGCATCCATCGCCAGCAGCGCCGCCACGATGCCGCCCTTGCAGTCATCCACGCCGGGACCGTAAATGGTATCGCCTTCAATGCGCACGGGCGTGTCGCCGAACAGGCCGACAGGATGCACGGTATCGATATGCCCCGACAGCGCCAGCGGCCTTTCGTTGACGTCGGCATTCATGGTGATGCAGATGGCGTCGCCGGAAACCGGCTGAGGCAGCACATCCACCTGCCAGCCGTGCACTTTGGCAAAATCAATAAAATACTGGCCGCAGGCGTCGACAGCGGCTTTATCAATGCTGGGGCTTTCGTGCTCGCAGCATTCCTTCCATACGGTAAGATATTGCGGGGAGAGGGCTTCAATCTGGGAGAAAACGGGCTGGTAATTCATGAGATCATCTCCTGATTATTTTACACTTCTTTACACACGGGTATAAAAACATTATAAACGATAACGCGGAAAGTGTAAAGAAAACAAGAAAAAACCTTCGAAACTTTCGTTTCGAAGGTTTTGGTGCACCATCAGGGACTCGAACCCGGGACACCCTGATTAAGAGTCAGGTGCTCTACCAACTGAGCTAATGGTGCATGTGAGGCAAGCTTGCCTCAAACTGGAGCGGGTGATGGGAATCGAACCCACGTGACCAGCTTGGAAGGCTGGAGCTCTACCATTGAGCTACACCCGCGTATGGGTGTATAGGGGAAATGGAGCGGTAGACGAGGCTCGGAATCGCGACCTCAACCTTGGCAATGTTGCGCTCTACCAACTGAGCTACTACCGCATAAAATGTTGGATTTGTGCGGGCGAAGAGAC
>JAFXJP010000025.1 GCA_017532155.1 Clostridia bacterium
AATACATAAATAAATAATAATAGATAAGGATACATAAGGCACGCTTCGCGTGCGAAAAGGAAGAAGTTTGCGTCAGGGCTCCCAACTGTAAGATGAAGAATAACGGCTGATGTATTCTTCTTCCTCAAAAGAAAGGGGCTCTGGGTTAGTATCCTCACAGGAAACGGGCGCCGCGCCGCCGCCGCTGACTTTCTTTTTACGATCTTTTTTCACATAGGAAGTCGGCTGCGGCGAAGTGTAAAAGTCCAAGGTGTTCTTTTTGCCATTCCGCATCATCAGATAGCCCGCACCCAGCAAATCTTCCACGGCGCGGCGATAGCTACTGTCAGAGACGCCGAGGGCGTGCTGGAAATCAACAGAGCTGAGGGCAAGGTGGAAGTTATCCATGTTGCCGCACAGATAAAGATACAGACCGAAAGAAATACGGGGCAGGGCCGCGAAGGCTTCCTGCCATTCGTCGATGGATACCTGAACAAAGTTGCCTTCATATTCAGGTTTGTGGATGGTGATGATGCTCTAATTAGGGTACGTGATGATTTCTTTTGCCATAAGGATTAATCCTCCATTTGATATTTTGTTTCAGAAAGAACACGCTGCCGCCTGTCTCCGGCGGCAACAGCAAATAATGGCATATTCACTCTTTGCTTTTTCTGTACCTATATTATAACCCGGATTTTGGGATAAATCAAATTTCAACTCGACCTAAAATCTGGATGGCGTGATGATTTTTCTATTGTTTTTCTATAGCAAAGAGTAGTGTAATTGCTATTTTGACAGTAGTCTGCTTACAACTTGTTTACATCCTGCCCATTTACCCCGCCCCACGAACGATGGTATACTATCCATGAGGTGATCTTGTGAAAAAGAGAATTCTCATCGTGGAAGATGACTTGTCCATCTCCAAGCTGATAGATACCAACCTGGCTGTCGCCGGCTATGACACCGTTTGCGCAACGGATGGCAGGCAGGCGGTGGATGCGATTGCTGCACAGCACTTTGATTTGGCGCTGTGCGATATTATGCTGCCGGAATTGGATGGCTTTGAACTGCTGCCCTTCATGCAGGAAAAGCAGATTCCGGTGATTTATGTGTCTGCGAAAGCGGATATTCAAAGCCGCGTGCAGGGCTTGCGCCTGGGCGCGGAGGATTACCTCGTGAAGCCTTTTGATATCCTGGAATTGCTCGTCCGCATGGAAAAGGTTCTCTCCCGTTTCTCGGCAAGCGAACAAAAGCTGGTTTATCAGGATATCATTGTCGATCTGAACAGCCATACCGTCTTTAAAGCTGATGAGCAAATCTCTCTCAAGCCGATGGAGTACGAATTGCTTTGTACCTTCATGAAGCATCCCGGCATGGTGCTGACGCGCGAAAAGCTGCTGCGCCAGGTGTGGGGCGATGAATATATAGGCGAAACCCGCACCGTTGACGTTCATGTTGCTGCGTTGCGGAAAAAACTTGCGCTGGGCGAAAAGCTGGCCACCGTATATAAACTGGGGTACCGCCTGGAGGTGGATGCATGAAGCTTTGGATCAAGCAAACGCTGATTTGCCTGATGGTTATTCTTTTGTCCTTCAGTGCCTGCCTATATCTGTTTGTTGCGCAGCAAGCAAAGCAGCAACTCGATATCGCCGCAGAAAGCAATATTCAGAACCTGGAAGTTTTTTGTGAGCATCTGTCCACGCTGGATCGCACCACAACGATAGATTATACTGCGGATGCCGTCACCCGCCATGCGCTGATTCAGTATACCTTTTCCACCTATGCGCATCTTTTGCAAAGCACGGAGCGCTCCTATTCACTGGTGGTGGACGGCGAATATTTGTATAATATATCGGCCTGGCAGCCGCTGCAGTTGCTGACTATGGAGGATCCTGTGATATCTGCGCATTGCATGGCCACGGCGGATGATCTGCCGCTCATGGTCGCGGCTAAGACGATTCGCATTCTGGATACTTTGGCCACTGTGTATGTCGTGCAGGATGTCTCCGCAACGCTTGATCAGATAGATGCTCTCACAAGAAATGCGCAGTTTGCGCTCCTTTTCTGTTTGCTGGTCAGTGCCGTTTTGCTGCCTCTGACGCTGCGCCGCACGCTGCGTCCGCTGCGCACGCTGACCCAGGCGTCGGAAAAAATCTCCGGCGGGCAATATGCATTGCGCACCGGCATCGCTTCGCGCGATGAAGTAGGCGAGCTCTCGCGCTCTTTTGATCATATGGCGGAAACCATTGAACAAAAAATCAACGATCTCCAGGAGCAGGCGCAGCGGCGTGAAATGCTGCTGGGTGCATTGACGCATGAAATGAAAACGCCAATGACCTCCATCATCGGCTTTTCGGACAGCCTGCTTTCCATGCCGCTGACCGAGGAAGGCCGCATGGAAGCGGCGCATGAAATCCATGAAGCTGCCCTGCGTACCGAGCGGCTCAGCCAGAAAATGATGCAGTTGATCTCCATGACCGACTGCCCTGTGCTGGTCAAAAGGCCGCTTGCTGCCGCAGAATTGTTTGAAACGGTGCGCGGCGCAACGGCAAATTCGCTGGAAGAAAAATGCATTACGCTGGAAACGCATTGCGATGCGGCATCTGTCACCGGCGACAGCGACCTGATCTTCTCGCTGTTGACCAATCTGATTGATAACGCCATCAAGGCAAGCCCGGCCGGGCAGTCCATCTGCCTGTCGGCGAAAGAAACCGCAACGCATTATGCATTGATAGTCGCTGATCACGGCAGTGGCATTCCCAAGGATAAAATCGCGCTGGTGACCGAGCCCTTCTATCGCGTGGACAAAGCCCGCAGCCGCAAAATGGGCGGCGCAGGCCTGGGGCTTTCCCTGTGCAGGATGATTGCACAGGCGCACGGCGGCGAACTGCATATCGAAAGCCAGGAAGGAGAGGGCACGGCCATTTCCATGCGCTGGCCCAAGGAGGATGCTCATGAATAAGAAAGGCTTGGCCGCGCTGCTGGCGCTGTTGCTGCTCGCATTTCTTTTGCTGAGCGGCTTATCCTGGATGACGGAGCGTATCATTCATGACCGCTCACAAAACGCCGTGCTGGTTACCGCCACACCGCCGCCCACGTATGACAATTATTATCAATAAGCCCACGTTTACAACTTGAAAACAACTTTCTTACATTCCGATGCGGACTGTTACAGGCAGCACATGGTACCATGAATATGGAGGTGAAAGCTATGAAAAAACTCCTTTCATGGATGCTTATGTGCTGTTTTCTGATACCCTGCACGGCGCTTGCGGATGTTGCGTCGCAGGTGGGTGCGCCTGCGCACACAACCGAAACCTTTTCTTCCAATACGGGAAAGGTTGTTATCACGCTGGATGCCGATGTGACCGTCCCGGATACGAACAATGTGCGGGTGTATCAGGCTATGCCGCGCCTGTTTACGACGGTGGAAGCGGACGCCATGGCCCAGGCTGTTTTTGCCAACCGTGCCTATACATACGCAGGCACAGGCAACTACAGTGAAAGCGCGCCTGTGCGCGTGTATGAATCCGTCGTTACGGTGCTGGATATTGGCAAAGAGTGGCCTGAGTACACGCTTGATGTTTATCAATCCACCAAGAACAACGGCGCGGCCGATTGGGTGGAAGCGAAACTGGAGCGTTGGCAGGTGTACGGCGAGCCCATTTATTGGCTGGTATTCCCCGAGGACATGCGGCTGAACACGACGCCCAATGGCTGTTCAGTAACTTATGAAGATGCACGGCGGATGGCCGATGAAGCCGTCCGTGCCTTTGCGCCGCAGTTTACCTGCATGGCGCAGGGCGTGCTGGATGGCGAGCTGGCCGGCATAGAAACAAAAGATGGCAAGCTTTCGTATACCAATGAGCAGCAAGCGTGGATATTATGGTATACCCGTGGTGACCTGGCCATGCCCGTTACAGCTGAGGGCACGAATCCATCCGGTGATTATAACCGCCAGCATGGCCTGGAAGAGATCATCATTACCATTACCGATGACGGCATTTGCGGCCTGAATTATCTGTTCCCGCATGATGTTTCTGTTCTGCAGGAAAACTGTGCCCTTCTGCCGTTTGAGCAGATTATGGATGTTGTCCGCAGGGTGATGCCTCTGTCTATGGGCTGGCTGGAATCCAGTTACAACGATATTCGTGTGCAGATCACCGACATCCGCTTGGGTTATGCGCGTGTGATGAGCAAGGATAAACCGGATTGCTATGAATATGTTCCTGTATGGGATTTTTTCGGCACACGGGAAGCTCGTAAAGTAAAGAACGGCGAGATTGCATCAAGGCATGATTCGCCCTTTATTAGCTATTTTACCGTCAACGCCATCGACGGTACGGTGATTGACCGCAACTACGGCTATTGAGGTGAATAACATGAAAAAGATGATCGCTATTTTGCTTGCTCTGCTGCTGCCTCTAGGGGCCAGCGCGGAAACGATTGCTCAGCAAATCAGTGCGCCAAAGCATGTGTTTGAAACATGGACAAGTAATTCCGGTAAACTGACAGTATACCTGGATGCAGATGTCGTGATTCCGGCAGTTGAAGAAATATTCTGCGTGGACACCACCGTTCATGTATTCACCCCGGAGGAAATTCAGACCAT
>JAFXJP010000026.1 GCA_017532155.1 Clostridia bacterium
CCCGGTGGGCTGTCAGAGCCGACCAGACCGAGGCCGCAGCCGAGAGCGATTCCCCTCGCCTCCACCAAATAAAAAGGGTATCCCAGAGGGATATCCTTTCTATTTGCAAATGAAAGGAGAGGGGAATCGAACGGGTCGGGAGTGAATGACAGCCCAGTGGGCTGTCAGAGCCGACCAGACCGAGGCCGCAGCCGAGAGCGATTCCCCTCGCGGTATCCCAGGGGATATCCTTTTTATTTGCAAATGGAAGAGAAAAAGCGCATGTCTGCTTCCTGACATTGCTAAATGAACAGGGTGCTGATATAATATTTCTACTATTGTATATATGTGAGGAGATCAGCATGCAAGACGGACTTCGACTTTTTGATGACAATCGCCGGCCGGGCAGCTATTTGCGCAGCGATCTGAAGGGCGATGTGCTGTATTCTTCGTTCAGATACGGGAAGGTATCGCTGACCTTCGGCGCGCTGGGCAGCGGCGTAACGCGCGTGCAGGATGACTGGACGCAGGAAATGCTGCGTGCGGGGATAATCACCGAGGCGGAGAAAAAAGTCTGCGATCAGGCGATTCAGCGTGCGTTTGATACAAAAGAAAAGATTGAAAGCTTTGATGATTTTTCTGTGGAACAGCTGCACTATCATATTCAGCAGCTGCGCAGGGATGCTTTGGGGGATTGCGTGATCGCGCGGGCGCAGGAAATGGCCGCGAAGAAAGAAATCAGCGCCGCATGGGGCGTTGATCAGCGCGATCAGAAGGAAACGCTGCTGCAGCGCGCGTCTGCGGTGATATTTGCTGTCAGCGAGGCCGAATGGCTTTCGGTGCTGCGCGCCGATATGGAAAATGCGCAGCGCCTGGGAAAAAAGCTGTACATGCTGTGCGGTGATAATGATACCTGGCTGGCGGAAGCGCAGCTGCGCAATTGGCTTCAGGATATCGACGTGCAGTTTGTGCCGCTTGAGGGCGATGCGGCGCTGCAGGCACAGATTGACCGGGGAGAGGCGGCTCTCATGGCTTATGGCGAAGAGGGATTGCTCTTCTGTCGCGGTCTGCGCGTTGATGCGCTGGTGCAGGCGTGCCCGACGGGCTTTTGTGCGCAGGCGCTGGTCAATTCTCTGGATGCGGTGCGCCGCTGCGCGGTGTATGTGCCCGCGCACTGGGACGTTACGGCATACGCACCCCTGCGCGAGCGCGCGCGGCTGACCTACTGGCAGCTGTGGCAATTGCAAAAGGACCAGGGGAAAGGCGTATATGCCTGCACGCCGGAGGAGCTGTATCGGCGCTATCCCCAGTATTTTTTGAATATCTATCACAATGGCGCGCATTGCGAGGAGGCAGGGGATACCTGCGTACTGCCGGCTAAGGGCAATCCCTTTGCTGCGCTGGATTTCTTGCGGGAAGAATGGGCGAAAAAGTATCTGGACGGCTTTTCCAACCTGCAGCTGGAGGCGCATTATTTTGATGAAAACGGCTGCGAGGCGTCTTTGCCCTATGATGAGGAAGGGCAGCATGGGGGCATCCTGGTGCACAGCGTGCGTGTGAAGGCGGCCAAAAAGGCGCGGGTGATCAGCCGTGGAGAGGATACGCCGCTGCGGCAGCTGTTTGACCGCGGCGATACGGGCGTGTTCAGCAATTTCCTGTTTTTTATGACGCCCAAGCTTTCGGCGCTGTATAACGATCTGCGGGCGGACAGGCCATTGGAGCAGGCTGACGTTACGACGGGACATCTGGATTATATGCTGTGCCATGAAGACGGTCGCCGCGTGGAAACCTTCCCGCTGTTTGAAAAAATGTGCATTGCGATGCAGGAGAGCGGCGAGTTTCTCTTTTTCAATTTCCGGCTGGGCGGCGGTCAGATCACGGCGGCGGGGCAGAGCTATGCCTGGCGCGCTGAGGATGTAAATGCTGGCGGCGCTTCGCCGGTGCAGGTGTATACGCCTTATTTGTCCTGCGAGGATGAAGACGCGGACCGGCAGCAGTATCGTCGTATGGTTGGCGAAGGACGCGTGAATCTCGTCATTTTGCAGGATAGAATTCATTGCATTCGCCGCGGCGATGTGGTGCTGCCCAGTGCGGGCGTGGTGGTATCGCTCAGCGAAGAGGCGGCGCAGGGGCTTTTGCAGAGGATCAAGCCCTTGGAAAACGGATACTTTGATGCATCAGAAGTGGCGCTTACTGTCAAGCTGGATGCACCCGAAGGCATAGAAAAAGCAGTGTGGGAGAACGTGCGCTGGGCGTATGGCGGCGGACTGTCGCTGATTCGTTCGGGACGCTCACTCAGCGATGAAACGGATTTTGCGGGCTGGTTTGCGCGCGAAGGCTGGATGTCGCCGCTGTCGCGGCAGACGCAGGAATCCGCGCTGCATACGCTGGCGCGCCATCCGCGCACGGCCATTGGCTGCACAAAGAACGGCGATATGCTCATGCTGGTGTTCTCGGGCCGCACGAAGCTGTCGGCAGGCGCGGATTATCTGCACATGTGCGATATCGCGCGGAAGATCGATCCGCAGATTGAGCAACTGATGAATGTGGACGGCGGTGCATCGGCGGTATTGTGCATGGTGCGCAACGGCGTTGTGACGGAGCTCAATTGCCCGTCCACCTCATCCGGCAGCTGCGCAGGCATGGCGCGGCCTATCAAGACGATGCTTTATATTCCGGCAGAATAAAAAAGAGGCCGAGGAAAAATCCTCGGCCTTTTTGTGTGTTTTAGTCTTCAAAGGGGAGATTGCAGAAATCTGCCATGACTCTGACGAGCTCTTTGGCTTCGCGCAGCTTGCGGGCCTCGGCGAACACGCGTACGCGCGGCTCGGTGCCCGAGAAGCGAACGATGATCCAGCCTTCCTCGAAATACACCTTGCAGCCGTCCATGTAGCTGACCTTGCTGATTGCGCGGTCGAAGGTGGGAAGCTGTTTGTCGGTGAGGATGCGCTGCTGGATTTCCTTTTTGCTCTCTTCCGTCAGCGCCCAGTCATATTCGGCCATATGCATTTCGCCGTATTCATCATAGATTTCCTGCACGAGCTGGGACAGGGGCTTGCGCGTGACGGAGATCATCTCCACCAGCAGGGAGGCGGCGTAGAGACCGTCCTTGCCGCTGATGTGGCCGCGTACAGTAAGGCCGCCGGAGGATTCGCCGCCGATCAGCGCATCGTGCGCATCCATGGCGGAGGAAATGTGCTTAAAGCCTACCGGCACTTCATAACAGATTTCGCCGTGCTTTTCGGCCACGCGGTCAAGCAGGTGCGTGGTGGCGATATTGCGCACAGCTGCGCCCTTCCAGCCTTTGTATTTGAGCAGGTAGTGGTAGAGCAGCACCAGCACTTCGTTGGCGGGTACATAGTTGCCCTTTTCGTCGATGATGCCCAGACGGTCGGCGTCGCCGTCGGTGGCGATACCGATCTGCGCATTATGATCGATGACCTGCTTTTGCAGATCGCGCAGCGTATCGGGGTTGGGGGCGGGCAGGTGACCGCCGAAGAACGCGTCATGACGATCATTGATGACGTCCACATCGCAGCGCGCGGTGTAAAGGATCGTCTTTAGGCCGGTGATGCTCACGCCGTACATGGGGTCAAGCTCCACGCGCGGACGATAGGCGCGGATGGCCTTCATATCAATTTGCGATACGATGGAATCAAGATAGGCGTCGCGGGGATCGATAAATTCGATGATGCCCTGCTTGCGCGCCTTATCAAAATCAAGAGATACAATTTCTTCTTCTTTCAGTGCGTTGGCAATCTCGCCCAGGGGATCGGTGACGTCCTGTGTGGCGTCACGGCCGCCGCGGGTGAAGAGCTTGATGCCGTTGTATACCGCCGGATTGTGGCTGGCGGTGACGGCCGCGCCGTAGGGCAGATTCATATGCTTGACGGTAAACATGATCTGCGGCGTGGGAGCGGACAGATTGACAAAGTACAGATGGATGCCTTCACCGGCCATAACCTCGGAGAACCAGATGGCCGATTCACGGCTGAGGAAACGACGGTCGTAGCCGATGCACATGCCCTCGTGAGCAACGCCCTCTTCCTTCATGCGGCGTGCTAATGCGCAGGCTACTCTGCGGATGTTCTGGCGGGTGAAGACGTCGCCGATGATAGCGCGCCAGCCGCCGGTACCGAATTCGATCATTTCAGTTGCACCTCTCATCAAATTGTAAAAAATACACACCGAGGGAGATTTTAGTATATCAATTTACGGAATGAAATACAAGTGTCGTTTTGTGCCAAACGCGCAAAAGTAATGTCCGTTTTGGGGAACTTTGTCCCAAATCGACACTTGCACAAAGCGAAAAATGGTGATATTGTATAAATCAGTGAGAGTGCGAAAGGAGCGCTGGTCGTGAAAAATACCCGTACATTACGAACAAGTTACCACACCAAACTGAAAATCTTCAAAGAGAACTGGACGCTGTACTTCCTGGTACTGCCTGCGTTCATCTACCTGTTCCTGTTCAATTACATGCCCATGTACGGCGTACAGATTGCTTTCCGCAATTTCCGCCCCAAGAAGGGCATCACCGGCAGCGACTGGGTAGGCCTGAAGCATTTCATCAAGTTCTTCAATTATCCTGCTTTCTGGCAGTTGCTGGGCAATACGCTGACCATCAGCCTCTGGTCCATGATTTCCTTCCCCATGTCGGTTCTCCTGGCGCTGATGATCAATGAAGTGCAGAATGCCAAGTTTAAGCGCACCGTGCAGATGGTCACTTACATGCCGCACTTCATCTCCACCGTTGTTGTGGTATCGCTCGTTCGCCTGATGTTCGATCGCGGCGCTGGCGTTATTAACACCGTTCTTACCGGCTTAGGCGGCGATAGAGTAGACTTCCTACAAACACCAAAGTACTTCGTCCCGCTGTACGTCGGTAGCGGTATCTGGCAGAACCTGGGTTGGAACGCCATCATCTTCCTGTCTGCGCTATCCGCTGTATCGCCTGAGCATGTAGAGGCTGCCCGTATCGACGGCGCCAACCGTCTGCAGATCAACCTGCACGTGTACATTCCCACCATCCTGCCCACCATCATCATCATGCTGATCATGCGCTGCGGCAGCGTGCTCTCGGTTGGTTACGAAAAGATCTTCCTGATGCAGAACCCGCTGAACCTCGACGTATCTCAGGTAATTTCTACCTATGTATATGACCTGGGTATCGTTAACGGTCAGTATTCTTATTCTTCTGCGATCGGTCTGTTCAACAACATCGTTAATATCATTCTGCTGCTGAGCGTCAACTGGATTGCCAAGAAGGTTTCCAGCATTTCCATTCTGTAAGGAAGGAGGAAGAAATCATGGCTACTGTGAATAATAAGATTAAGTATTCCAAGTCGGATAAGGCTTTCGGCTTTATCAACGGCGCTATTCTGGTGCTGCTGATGTTCGTGCTGCTGTACCCGATGTACTTCTGTCTGATCGCTTCCCTCTCCTATCCGGATGCGGTTGTGCAGGGCCAGGTTACCCTGTGGCCTGTCGGCTTCAGTATCGACGGTTACAGATTTGCTTTTGAAAAGCAGGAAATCTGGCGTGCTTACGGCAACTCCATCTACTACACGCTCTTTGGTACGATCTGGAATCTGTTCCTCACCGTGCCCTGCGCCTACTTCATGAGCAAAAAGGAACTGCCTGCGCATGGTTTCCTGTCCTGGTACTTCCTTATTCCCATGTACTTTGGCGGCGGCATGATCCCCACCTTCATCACCATCCGCAATTACGGTCTGATGAATACGCCCTACACCCTGATTGTTCTGGGCGGTATCAGCATCTACAATATGATCGTAACGCGTAACTACTTTGATAACTCCATCCCCGGCGAGCTGTACGAAAGCGCCTCCATCGACGGTGCTGGCCCGCTTCGCACCTTCTTCACCATCGCGCTGCCGCTGGCTGCGCCCATCCTGGCCGTTATGACGCTGTTCTACGCGGTAGGCCACTGGAACAGCTACTTCACCGCCATGATCTACGTGACCGACAGCGACTGGTATCCGCTGCAGCTGGTGCTGCGCAACATCCTGATTGAAAACCAGAGCGTTGCGCTGGGCGATCTGGCGTCGGAAGGCTATTCTCCTGAAGAAATCTCTCTGCTGAAGTATCAGGCCAAGATGTCTGAGGCCATGAAGTACGCCATCATCTGGATTGCTTCCGCGCCCATGCTGATTGCCTATCCCTTCGTGCAGAAGCACTTCACCAAGGGCCTGATGGTTGGCTCTGTTAAGGGCTAAAAATTTTTCATCCCCCAGTGGGGAAAATTATGAAAAATTTAGACCGGGCAAACAATCTTTGTTCATAACATGCCATGTGTGCATGTTAGAAAAATATTTTGAAAAGGAGACCCCAACACATGAAGAAGCTCGTATCTCTTCTGATGGTTCTGGCCATGCTGCTGTCCTGCACCGCTATGGCTGAGACCGCGACCACCGAAGGCGAGTGGCATGATCGCTGGCTGCCCACCTACACCTACAGCGGCGAAACCAAGCTGCCCGAGTACATGAACACCGAATCCTACTGGCCCATCGTTAAGGAAGGCTACGAAGTGACCCTGAAGCTGGGCATCGTGTACGCCGACACCAAGACCGAGCCTGCCAAGATCGAAGAAATGTGGCTGTTCAAGTTCCTGAACAAGTTCACTGGCATCAACTTCGAATATGACTTCATCCCCGCCTCTGCTCTGTCTCAGCGCAAGGCCCTGGTCTTCCTGGAAGAGCTGCCCGACATCCTGCTGGGCTACGCCCTGACCCCCAACGAGCTGGTTACCTACGGCGATGTGGACGGCCAGCTGCTGGACATGGTTCCCTACATCAACGATGACATCTGCCCCTCCATCAACCTGCAGATGAAGGACGCCAACGTTCGTCAGTCCGTTACCACCACCACCGGCGCTATGTACACCCTGCCCCGCGTTTACTCCAGCCTGGATACCCATGCTTACGGCAACGCGGAAGCCATGTACGTGAACACCGAATGGCTGGCTGAGATCGGCCTGGAAAAGGCTCCCACCACCCTGAATGATTTCACCGCCATGCTGTATGCCTTCAAGGAAAAGCATCCCGATGGCATCCCGCTGTTCGCTTCCGATGCGAGCGCTGACGTTCGTACCTATGTGTACAACGCTCTGGGCTTCCTGACCTCTACCGGCAATGACACTGGTTCCGGCCCCGCCCTGCGCAATGGCGAAGTTGTGATCCCCGCTTACACCCCCGAATTCAAGGAAGCTCTGAAGGTTCTGAACGAGTGGTACGTCAACGGCCTCATTCCTCAGGACTACTTCTCTCTGGACGCCACCGCTGCTGACGCCATGGTTACCGAATGGAACTGGGGCGCCACCAACAAGGACTCCCTGGGCGGCTTCCTGCCCGGCGGCACTGAAGAAGAAAAGCAGAACGCCATGTGGAAGATCTGGACTGGCTATCCTCTGACCTCTGATTGGAACGATACCCAGGCCATCCCCTCCTACTCCCTGTGCTCCAAGATCGGCGGCGTTGCGATCTCTGCTGAGACCGAACATCCCGAACTGTGCATGCGTCTGTGCGACTTCTACTTCACCGAACTGGGCACCGTGTATATGCATGAAGGCCCCGCCAACGGCTCTCCCGACACCCTGGGCATGACCGACGGCCATACCGTTACCCCCGACTGGAAGATCACCTATCATGACAACGTGAACAACCGCTGGAACGGCGCCTCCTACACCCACATGGTTACCGGCCCCAACGGCCAGCTGTTCGGCCATCGCGCTGCCTCCCTGTATCGTCCTGAGGAAATCACCTATTTCCGTCAGATCTCCATCGAAATGTCCGGTTACGAGCCCTCTCCCTACACCCTGCTGAAGGAGAACTCTGACAACTGGTTCAAGATGGCCAAGATCGAAGGCTTCTTCCCCTACCTGGTGAATGGTTATCCCACCTACACCTACATGACCGAAGAAGTTGCTCTGGAACTGGCTGACCTCAAGTCTGTTATCGATCCCTACATCGACAGCGAAGTTGCTAAGTTTATCACCGGCCTGAACAGCCTGGATAACTATGACAAGTTCCAGTCCGACCTGAAGTCCATGGGCATCGAAGACATGCTGAAGATCTACACCGATCTGTACGTTCCCGCCGAGTAATCCGCGAGACTGAAGATCAATAAACCAATAGCCGGACGGCCTTCGGGCCGTTCGGCTATTGATTGAAACGGAGAGAGACGTTTTTTGAAGAGACTCAAAAACAAAAGCGTATTATATAGCTATCTTGTGTCCTTCGTCAGCGTAGCCATCATCTGCTGCACAGCGATCAGCATGGTGACTTACGGGCTGGGGGCACAGGAGTTGCGCAAATCGGCAGAGACAGAGCAGCACAAGCGATTGATGCTGGCTGTGGAAGACTTTGACGCGCAGTTTGAGTATCTTCAGGAAATTTCTTACACGATCCAGACCACGGAATGCTATCAGCCTTATGTGATTGCCAAGAATCCCTACTACGAGGTAGAACTGATCGAGGACCTTCGGAAATTCAGCAATTATTCTTTCCTGTATGATCAGCATGTTCTGCATTATGAGGGAGAAGACGGCCTTTATTTGCGCACTGGCAAAAGATATCTGGGCCATTATGCCGAACAGCTGGGCCTGGAAGACAGCGTGGCGTTGGCAAAAGCCATGAACGAATGTGATCGGTTGACCTTTTTTGCATTGGAACACGGCGCGCTGGCGATGTTTCCGCTGCGGATGACGCCTACGACGCGCTACAGCGGCAATGCAACACTGAGCTTTCTTCTGACCAATGATGCGCTGATCAGGCGTGCGCAGCTGGTATCGGGAGAAAAGTTTACCCGCATGGCGGTATACTACTGCAATGAATTTGTAGCGGGCAGCGATGATATTGAGAATGAGATTACTGTACAGTACGGCCGGTTTACGCTTGGATTTGATAAAGCGGAGCTGAACGTCGGCGCGAACAGCCACTTTCTGCACCTGACGCTGTTACTGACTGCAGTGCTGGCGGTTGTTTTGTGCATCCTGGCGGCCTATGTGGCGGTGTACAATTACCGTCCGATTGGCAATCTGGCGCGCCGTCATAACCTGAAAAGCGGCAGCAACGAGCTTGAGCATCTTGACCAGACATTGATAGATATTGAGGGTAAACTTCGCATGTCACAAAAACAGCTGAACGAACGCGTGGAACAATTTAAAACGCTGAGGAAAGACCTGCAGCTGTATTTTGTCATGCAGATTGTTCGCGGCGAGGTGGGCGAGACCTCGATTGAGCGCATGCGGGAAGCGGGTATGTATTTCCCGGGCAAGTCGTTCTATACGTTCATTCTGCGGATGAACAAAAAGATTGGCTATGAAGAAATGGAACAGATCACAGAGGAGCTGACCGACGATCAGGCGGCGTTCTATGTGGTGCCCTTCGGCGGCAAGGATAGCTATGCGGTGCTTGTCAATGCCAACGACGGCGAGGAGCTGCAGGATATTCTGGCAGACGCCTATGTGGATGCGCAGGTGTTTGGCGGCAAGGAGACAGAGGTTGTCAGCGAAATTCCTTCGCTTTTGTTTGACGCTTTGACAGCAGCCTCGCCTTCCTGCATCAAGCCTTCGGATATCGCCCGCTGCCGCGAGGATGAAAGGCTGCATGCATTGCGCAAGGCGCTGGAAATTGGCGATGAAGCGCAGGCGATGGAGAGCCTCCATGAATATATAGACGCCTATGCAGATGGCGATCAGACCATTCAGCAGCTGATCCACAATAACGTCACGGCCATTTTGCTGAGCGCGTCCTATGAAGCGAATATGAACGTGCCGCATGCTTTCCTACGCGGCAAATATGAAACCTGGTCGCTGCTCGAGGGCTGGGTATCGGCGCTGTGCAACAGCAAGGAAAACCTTACGCCGAGCGATGAGCATCAGATCATCCGCTATCTGCGCGAGCATATGCTGGATTATAATCTGTCGCTGGAGAGCGTGGCGGAGCATTTCCATCGTTCTACCAGGCAGATTACGCGCATTGTGCAGGCAGAGACTGGCGGCAGTTACAAGGAATTTATTCTGCGTCTGCGTATGGAATATGCCAAGGAAATGCTGTGCAACGGCGCCAGCGTGGCGGAAACCTGCGATGCGGTGTGCTATGTGAGCCGTTCGCATTTCATCAAAACCTTTACCACCTATACGGGCATGACGCCCTCGCGCTTTAAAGAACAGGAAATGAACGCGCAGCGGGAAGAATAAGAATAATAAAAGGTCGTCCATGGCGAAGGGATTCTTAAGGAACAATTTGTCCAGCAACGAACAAACGAGCATCCAGTGTTTGGATGCTCGTTTGCTTATACGGCCCAATAACGCAATGCATTGGCACAGTGCGTATAATTGCGCCCTCCTGTGGATCTGTGGCTGCTCGATAAATTGGGATTTGCTGACCAGTGTTACATAAACTGAATAGTAACACCTGCGGGGTCTTTGGCAAAGAAGAATTGAATCTGAGGCATCGGAGAAACTATCTCTGACACTTCGTAGCCTTTTTCA
>JAFXJP010000027.1 GCA_017532155.1 Clostridia bacterium
CGAACCGGCCTGACGAATGGCGCCGCCGTAAAGCAGCAGTTTTTCCGTCAAAGTTGTTTTACCGGCGTCGGGATGGCTGATAATGGCGAATGTGCGTCTGCGCGCAACTTCGTCTCTGAGCATGTCGTTTCCCCTTCCTGATGCGTTATTCACAATTGTTTATTATAAAGGATTTTTGGCCCTGATGTCAATGTAAAAGCCGGGGGATTCTTTCCTTATTTATATATACAAGGTTGACAGCAGCACGCGCAACCCGCTATAATGCTAAAAAAGCGCAAAGGAGACAAGGGTATGATCGACATGCGCGCATGGGAAGAAATCGCTGCAAAGAATATCCGCAACAGGCCTTCCGCCCCCGGCCGCCTGCAGGGAAAGATCGCCGTCATCACGGGCGCCGCGCAGGGCTTTGGCAAAGGCATCGCCGAAGAAATGCACAAGGAAGGCGCGTGCGTGGTGATTGCCGATATCAACGAGCCGCTCGCGCAGCAGGTTGTCGCCGCTTTGGGTGAGCGTGCTGCCGCCGTACAGGTGAACGTCGCCGAGGAAGAAAGCGTCGCGCGCATGGTGCAAAAGAGCGTGGAAATTTTCGGCGGCATCGATATTTTTATCAATAACGCTGGCATCGTGCGCTCAGGCCCCCTGGAAACACTGGAAAAGGACGACTTTGACCTGGTCACAAACGTCAATTACACGGCGTATTTCCTGTGCGTTAAATACGTCTCCGCCATCATGAAGGCGCAGTCTGCCGCCGATCCCCAGTGGACGGGCGATATCATTGCTATCAATTCCAAAAGCGGGCTGGTCGGCTCCAATAAAAATTTCGCATACACGGGCTCCAAATTCGGCGGCGTCGGCCTGACGCAAAGCTTTGCGCTGGAATTGCTGCCCTATCATATCAAAGTCAACGCCGTGTGCCCGGGCAATTATCTGGAAGGCCCCTTGTGGAGCGACCCGGAAAACGGGCTGTTTGTGCAGTATTTCAAGGCCGGCAAAATCCCCGGCGCAAAATCGGTCGAAGACGTGAAACGCCATTATGAAAACACCTCCTCGCCCATGAAGCGCGGCGTGCTGCCCATCGACGTGGCCCGCGCGGTCTTTTACTGCGTGGAGCAGCAATACGAAACCGGCCAGGCAATTCCCGTAACGGGCGGCCAAATCATGCTAAACTGACAAGCAAAAAGAGCGTCTGCCGACGCTCTTTTTTTGCTATATTATTTACCCTGACGGACGGTTTTGTAATCCTTGCTGAACGCAGCTACCGCGTCGCTCACCAGCGCGGAATGCATGGCAGTCTTCAGCAGCGCGGGCTGAATCGTCACGCAATGCGCGCCGGCATAAATGGCCGCCGTCACCTGCCTGACATTCTTGAAGCTCGCTGCCAGAATCTTTGCTTTGTAGCCGTCGCGGTCGATCAGATCGCGCAGCTGCTCAATGATCGTCACAAAATCAATATCGTTATTCTCCATGCGGTTGCAGTAGGGAGCCAGATAATCCGCACCCGCGTGAATGGCCATAATGCCCTGGAAAGGATAATAAATGGCCGTCGCCGTCACATAGCCGCCGCGGGATTTTACTTCCTTGATGGCGCGCACGCCTTCTTCGGTCACGGGAATCTTGAGATACACATCCTTGCCCAGCTGCTGCCAGATTTCTTCAGCTTCCGCCATCATGCCGTCAAAATCCTCCGCCGCCAGCTGCACATGCATCGTGCGCGCGCCGCACAGCGCCTTAATGGCCTTGAGCTGCTCAAAATAATCAAAGGGAAGATCTGCCTTCAGAATGGAAGGATTGGTCGTCACGCCGTCTACCGGATAGTATTTCATGCCATGTTCCAAATCCTTCAGATTAGCGCTGTCCAGCATAAATTCCATATATAGCACGCTCCTTTGCAATATGTATGATCAAATTATACAGCGCCGCTTCGCTGTTTGCAACCGCTATTTTGCCGTGTACAGCATCTGCCCCAGATGGATTTGAGCCGTTTTCTCCTGCGGCCAGAAAAAAGCCTGCGCCTGCCTGCCTTCCTGCACAGCCTCCTCCACCGCACGCCAGATCGGCATTCCGGCGCCGTATAAGCGCACGCCCTGCCCCGAAAAGAGCCCTTCCTCCGCCAGCGCCCGCTGTGCCTGCACGGAGGACAAATGCGCAAGCACATCTGCCGCCGCAGCCGTTGCCCCCTGCATCACCGCGCCATAGAGCACCAGATCGCTGCCCGGCGCGGCGCATAAAAGCTCCATGCCAATCCCCTGTGCCTCAAGCACGCGGATCTGGCGTGTAGAAAGCAGCGCCGCCTCCACCTCCCGCGCCGCAAACGCCTCCTGCAGCCGATCCTTCGGCATCAGCTGTGCGCCCGGCGGCGCCTGCATCTGCTGCAAAAAATAAGCGCCCAGCCCCTCGTCTGCCGCCAGACGCTGCGGCCAATCCTGCCGCGGCACAGGCGTTGCCGCCGCGTTAATTAAAGGCGCAGGCGTTACGCCAAAAAGACTTGTGGGCGCGAGCGTCACCGCCGCTTTTGCATGCGTCACCAGCGCATAGCCCGCCATGCACAAAGGCTTCGTCTGCTGTGTCCACGCTTGAGGGATTTCTTCCTCCGCCATAAACAGCAGCATGTCCGGCGCCGCATGCGCAAAATCCTCCTCCAGCAGCGCAAGGTCGGCCTGCGTTACCGTGCGCACCCATATTTTCACGCCTTCATGCTGCCGTTGATATTCCGCCGTCTGTTTGCGCAGCCAGCCTGACGCATTCAGCTGATCGCCGTATATCCATACCGTCACCAGCTGCCGCTGCGCACGCAGGGACTGTCCCGGCTGCGTTTGCCGTCCCGTTAGCGGGAAAAGCGCCGCCAGCGCCAGGCTGATGCAAACAGACAGCAAAACCGCCCTCCACATGCTCCTTTTTTCCTTTTTCATGCACATTCTTCCTCCTCCAAAACAGAATATGCTTGCATTCACGGGGTTTATTTCATATAATAAAAGATGGAAAAAAAGGAGGTATTTTCATATGTCTGAACTTTCTTACCGTGTTTCCTACGAAAAATGGCTTCATGACTTCGCCAACGATCCCGAGCTGATCCAGGATCTTTCTGCCATCCAGGATGAAAAAGAGATCGAAGATCGTTTCTATACTGAGCTTTCCTTCGGCACCGCCGGCATGCGCGGCGTGCTGGGCTACGGCACCAACCGCATCAACCGCTATGTCGTTCGCCGCGCCACCCATGGCCTGGCCAACTACATCCTCACCAATGACGAATGGACCCGCCGCGGCGTGGCCATCGCCTACGACAGCCGCCACATGAGCGCTGAATTCGCTGAGGAAACCGCGCTGGCGCTGTGCGCCAAGGGCGTAAAGACCTACCTGTACGAATCCCTGCGCCCTGTGCCCATGCTGTCCTTCGCCGTGCGCCATCTGCACTGCATCGCCGGCGTGGTCATCACCGCCAGCCACAATCCCCCGCAGTACAACGGCTACAAGGTGTACTGGGAAGACGGCGCGCAGCTGTCCCCCGAGGCTGCCGAGGGCGTAACCAATCACATCCGTCCCCTGCCCTATGCCGGTCTTGCCACCATGGATAAGGCGGCTGCCATCGAAAGCGGACTGCTCACCATCATCGGCAAGGATGTGGACGACGCTTATATCGACATGATCAAGGGCCTGTCCCTGCGTCCCGAGCTGCTCGCCGCCGAGGGCAAGAATCTCAAGATCGTCTACACCCCCCTGCACGGCTCGGGCAATATGCCCGTCCGCCGCATGCTCGATGAGCTGGGCATCAAGAACGTGACGGTCGTAAAGGAACAGGAAGCTCCCGACGGCGCCTTCCCCACCGTGACCGCGCCCAACCCCGAAGATCCCGCCGCCTTCAAGTACGCCATTCCGCTGGCGGAAGAAGTGGGCGCGAGCGTGGTCTTTGGCACCGACCCCGACTGCGACCGTATGGGCGTGGCCGTGCGCGACAGCCAGGGCGTGTTCCATACCCTGACGGGCAACCAGATCGGCTGTTTGCTTCTCAACCACGTGCTCACCAGCCGCAAGCTGACAGGCAATCTGCCGGAAAACGCCGCCATCTGCAAGAGCATCGTTTCCACCGAAATGGCCCGCGCCATTGCCGAGTCCTTCGGCGCTGTGTGCTATGATACGCTGACGGGCTTCAAGTTCATCGGTGAAAAGATTCAGCAGTTTGAGGATACCGGCGCGCACACCTTCCTGTTCGGCTTTGAAGAAAGCTACGGCTTCCTCAGCGGCACGCAGGTGCGCGACAAGGACGGCGTCAATGCCTCCCTGCTGCTGTGCGAGGCGGCCTGCGTCTGCATGCACGAGGGCATTACGCTCTATGATCGTCTGCAGCAGCTCTACGCCCGCTACGGCGCGTACTCTGACCGCGTGACCAGCCGCACCCTGCCCGGCAAGGACGGCCTGGAGAAGATCAAGAACATCATGATCTCCCTGCGCCAGACTCCCCCCACCGCCTTTGGCGATGTGAAGATCACCGCCGTGCGCGATTACCAGACCGGCCTGCGCACCGCCGATGGCAAGAACGAGGAAATGGGCCTGCCCAAGTCCAACGTGCTGTACTTTGAGCTGGAAGGCGGCAGCTGGCTGTGCGTGCGTCCCAGCGGCACCGAGCCCAAGATCAAGCTCTACGTCAGCGCCAAGGCGCCCGATATGCTTAAGGCCGATGCGCTGGCCGCGTATCTGCTGGATCAAGCTAGCAAAGCACTGCAATAATTTTGCATTTCTCGGCGGATTGTTGCAGAATACGCTTGACTTTGTAACAAAGTTGTAATAGAATTGAAGTGGATTATTCTGCGCATAACGCTTATGAGGTGTATTTTATGAACAACAACACGTGGTTTGATCATCCCGTGGTACGGCGCGTCCTGTCTCTGCTGGCAGCGCTTGTAATGGTGGCGGGCATTTGCCCGGTAACCGCCGTGCAGGCCGAGGCGCAATACGGCTACGTCAATTATGAAGACGTCCGTTTCCGCCGTCAGGCCAACAGCACCACTACCTGGGCGCTGCTGGACGAAGGCTGGGTCGTTGAAATCCGCGATGAAAAACGCTCGGGCGGTGTGGACTATTATTATGTTGTTTCCAACATCCCCAAGCACCTGGACCGCGAGTATTACGGCTATATCAGCCAGGAATATATCACGCTGATGACCGCTGAAGAGGTTGCTGCCTGGCAGGCCAAGGGCGGTAACGGCGGCGAGGTTGACGCGCCCTCCACCCCGGATGATAAAGAAGAACCGGCGGTGATGACGAACTATGCCCGCCCCAATAACGCCAGCACCAATTATTACAGCTTCGACGGCTCTTCGCTGACCAGCCTGGGTCTGCTCTCGGCCAGCGATGCGTATTATGTGTCCGGCTCTTCCACCATCAATAACGAAGCGTATTATATCATCACCATGGATGGCGTCAGCTGCTATGTGCGCGCCGACGCCATGTCCATGCTGACCACCGATGACACCGGCAGCGGGGATGCGGACAGCGAAGCGCCCTCCATTCCCGCCGGCTTCATCGGCATGATCAAAATCACCCCCGAAGGCAATACCAATCTGCGCTCTTCTGCCGCCATGCTGTCTGATAACGTCGTGCAGAAGATCCCGCATGGTACCGAGCTGCCCTATTACAAGACCGTGCAGTCCGGCAACAAAACCTGGTACTACTGCTACAATGTCTCCTCTGAGGAATACGGCTATATCCTGGGCACCTGCGCCAAGGTGATCTCCACCGTGGAAGAAGATAAGCCCGACGATAAGCCTGCCGCCACGCCCAAACCGGACGCCAGCGGCACCGCTATCGGCCAGTTGAAGATTCGTCCCGAAGGCAGCACCAACATCCGCAAGGCGGCCAAGGTGAATACCAACAACGTTGTTGCGCAGGCCGAGCAGGGCGATATTCTGCCCTACTACGCCACCAGCGTGGTCAACGGCAGCCGCTGGTATTATGTGTATTACGCTCCCAAGGATGTGTTCGGCTATGTGCTGGGCACCTGCGTCACCCTCGTTGAGGGCGAAACTGACGCGCCCACGCTCAAGCCTGATACCACGCCCTCCGTCACCGATGTTCCCGGCAGCGGCTATATCGTGCTGACCGCCGGCGGCGTCAATCTGCGCGAACAGGCCAGCACGGGCGCTCAGACCCTCGGCCAGTTTGACAAGGGCGATGTATTCCCCTACTACTCCACCACCAAGAAGGGCGACGTAACCTGGTACAAAGTCATGACCGAA
>JAFXJP010000028.1 GCA_017532155.1 Clostridia bacterium
CCTTCGAAATATCTCCCTCAATTCGGCATTGTCGCGCAGAAGGCTAAAACCTTCTGCGCTCTGTGCCTCATTGGAACTACATCCACCTTTATCTGCCAAAGGGCAGCGGTGGATTCCGTTCCCCGAGCTCCCTCGAAAACCAATCCTGTTTGCGTAAATGTTGCGGCAGGCTATACGAAAAAGAAGCGTGAAATCACGGCTGCGAGCAAGCTCGCCCCGATGATTTACACGCTCTTTTTCTGCGCGTTTCACGCGCGCGATGGCTGCGCCATCGGCCTGCTGTTTGTACATGCCCGCGGAGGAACGCCGTTTCGCTGCGGCAAAACGAGCGGGAGAAGAACGAAGATAACGCGCTCTGCGGAGCGCTACACCTCATCACCGCCTTCGGCGGAGCTTCCCCTCAAGGGGAAGGTGTCATCCGCAGGATGACGGATGAGGTGTAGCCGCCCGCAGGCGGCGTTATTCCACTCCGCGCCTCAGCGCGAAATCCGCTCGTTTTTGCCGCAGCAAAAACGGCGCCGCCAAACGCATCCCGCACCAAAGCGGCAGTCCGCAGGGCAGCGCCCTGCGGGTTTGCTTTAGCAAACTGAAAAAGGGGCTTGGAAGCCTAGGGCGAGCTTGCTCGCACACCGGATTCCAACCCCTTTTTCATATAGACTGCCGCGTCAATCACGCAGCCAGCTTCCAACACAAACGCAGGTTTCTTTGTTACTTTCTTTGGCTCAAAGAAAGTAACGTCCTCCTCGTTCCCTTCCCATCACAGCTTGTTATGCTGAATCTTGCCGCTGATGGTCTTAGGCAGCGAATCGCGGAACACCACAATGCGCGGGTACTTGTAGGGCGCGGTGCGGTGCTTGACGTAATCCTGAATTTCCTTTTTCAGTTCATCGCTGGGTTCTTTGCCCTTGAGCACAACGCTCGCCTTGACCACCTGGCCGCGCACGGGATCGGGCGCAGCGGAAACGCCGCACTCGAGCACATAAGGCAATTCCATGATGACCGACTCGATCTCGAACGGTCCGATGCGGTAGCCGGAGGACTTGATCACATCGTCCGTGCGGCCCACATACCAGAAATAGCCGTCCTCATCGCGCCAGGCGGTGTCGCCGGTATGGTACAGATTATCGTGCCAGCTCTCCAGCGTGTGCTCCTTGTCGCGGAAGTATTCCTTGAACAGACCGCAGGGCACGCGCTCGTCGGTGTGCACCACGATCTCGCCCACCTCGCCGGTCGGGCAGGGATTGCCGTTCGCATCGACGATATCCACCTTCCAGCCGGGCACGGGCTTGCCCATAGAGCCGGGCTTGGGCGTCATGCCGCGCAGGTTGGCGATGGTCAGCGTGGTCTCGGTCTGGCCAAAGCCCTCGGCCAATTGCAGGCCGGTGGCCTTCTGGAAGAGGTTGAACACCTCGGGGTTGAGCGCCTCGCCGGCGATCGTGGCGCGCTGCAGAGAACTGAGATCGTACTTTTCCAGATCCTCGCGGATCATGAAGCGGTACATCGTCGGCGGCGCGCAGAAGGTGGTAATCTGATGCTTGGCAAAGAGCGTGAGGATGTCCTTGGCGTCGAACTTGTCAAAGTCATATACCAGCACTGCCGCCTCGCACAGCCACTGACCGTACAATTTGCCCCACAGCGCCTTACCCCAGCCGGTATCGGAAATGGTGAAGTGCAGGCCGTCGGGATCCACGCAGTGCCAGTACTTGGCCGTCACATAATGGCCCAGCGGATACGCGTGATTGTGCACCGTCATCTTGGGCTCGCCGGTGGTGCCGGAGGTGAAGAACATCAGCAGATCATCGCTGCCGCAGGCCGCATCGTAGGGACGGCGGAAGCGGCTGGAATACAGCGCCGATTCCTCATCAAAGTCGTGCCAGCCCTCGCGCTTGCCGCCGACGAGAAGCTTGAACTCCAGCGACGGGCTCTGCGGATGCGCCAGATCCACCTGCTGGGCGGCGTCGCCGTCCGCGGTGCAGATAATCGCGCGGATTTCGCCGGCATTGAAGCGATATTCATAGTCCTTCTGCTGCAGCATATTGGTGGCGGGTACCACTACCGCGCCCAGCTTATGCAGCGCGAGGATAGCAAACCAGAACTGATAATGCCTTTTCAGCACCAGCATCACGCGGTCGCCCTTTTTGATGCCCAGGGCCTTGAGGTAATTCGCCACACGGGAGGATTCGCGGGAGATATCCTTGAAGGTGAAGCGTCTTTCTTTCTTATCACGGGTGAGATGCAGCATGGCCATTTTATCGGGATCGCGCTTGGCTAATTCATCCACCACGTCAAAGGCAAAGTTGAATTTATCGGCATTCCTAAAGGAAATATTTTTCAGCGAACCGTCGGCATTTTCCACCGTTTCGATGAAATTACGGCTGATCTCGCTGATTGCATGATGACGCGGCGGCGCCACAGTGCGGCGCAATTGCGTTTCCTTTACTTCCTCGCCCGGCAGAACCACGGCAACGAACACGCAGTCATGGCCGCCCACAGCGATCATGCCGTGCGGCGTGGCAGAATCGTAATAAATGCTGTCGCCCTCGGTGAGCACCTCGATATGGTCGCCCACGCGCACCTTCAGCGTGCCGCTGACGATGTAGTCAAATTCCTGGCCGGAGTGCGTCATCACGGGGATTTCCTCGTTCTGCGCCTTTTCGTCATAGGCGTAGCGCACAAAATACGGCTCGGCAATCTTCTTATTAAAGAGCGGGGCAAGGTTGCGGATATCATGGCCGCCCTCATCCGCCGTCAGCTGACCCATGCCCTTGCGGGTGACGGTGTAGCTGGTCAGGCGCGCGCTCGAGCCCTCCATCAGGTCGGTAATGCCTACGTTGAAGGCCAGGGAGCACTTATGGATAAAGGTAAAGGGGAAGTCCATCTCGCCGCGCTCATAGGCGAGGTACTCGTGAACGGTCACATCCGTTTTGACAGCCATTTCTTCGGGGGTGTAGCCAGCGATCTCGCGCATTTCACGAATACGCTGCGCCACTTCCATCAATTTGTTGACCTGCGTTGTTTCCATAGCAACCTCCTATTCCTGAGGCACAAAAAAACGCCTCAAAGAACTTTTTCTTTGAGACGAGCATTGCCCGCGGTACCACTCAAATTGCGCATATGCTGCGCCACTTCGGCTCCATCAAGCCTTGGGCCTTCACGCGGCCACACGGAAGCGCCTACTCGCCGTTGCTTTCGGGCTTCAACTCGGAAGGGATGGGCTTTACGATTGCTTGAACGCCGGCTTACACCAGCCGCCGACTCTCTTTGCATCAGACAATCTGCCGTCTTCGTCATCGTCGATAAAAAAAGAATACACCATCGGCACGTTATCTGTCAAGTTTTTTCTGCAAAATACACACAGAATACAAGCAAAACAGGATAACGCCAGGGGAGGACGTTATCCTGTTTCGTCATTTATTCCTTTTTCGCCGTCGAGCCGCGCACGATCAGTTCACGGCCGTCTTTTTCGGTAATGCGCGGCGGGCCATTATATCTGCCCTCCACGCGGTCCAGCAGATAATCGATCACCGTGGTGCAGATCGCATCCGCCGGATCGGTTACCGTTGTCAGCGCCGGGCTCAGGTCACGGGCAATTGCCAGATCATTTTCCCCGGTGACAGACATTTCCCCCGGCACGTCCCATTTCAGGTCATGCATTGCCTGGATGACGCCGGCGGCAATCAGATCGCCCGAGGTGTAAATCGCCGTAGGCGGATTTTCAAGCCCTGCCAGATACATTCCGGCGCGATATCCGGCGTTCATCTGTTCGCCCTCGCGCCAGATCAGCGCATCCTCTGTCTCAATGCCTGCGTCTGCCAGCACTTTTCGATATGTCTTCAGTCGTGCGCAGTTCATCTTGTCCTTTTCTTCGCTGCCCACAAAGGCAATGCGCCGGTGTCCCAGCGAAAGCAAATGATCCATGCACAGCTGCGCGCCCTGCCGGGGATCGGGATAGCAGGCGTCAAACAAATCCTGCGCGCAGTCATGGGTAAATACCACCGGCAGGCCGCAGTGATTAAATGCCTCCAGCAGCTTTTCATGCACGCTGCGGGCCGAGCAGATCAGCCCGTCCACCCGGTCGGCATTCTGCTGAATATAGCGCTTTACGCGCGGGCCGTCCTTGTCTGCGTCAAAGAGTATCATCTGGTAGCCGCGCTTCTCCGCTTCCTGGCGCAATCTCCGGTGCAGCGTGATATAGAAGGGAAGCGTGACGTCTGCCACGATATGCACCAGCATATACGCGCGGCGGGTCTTGAGCATCTGGGCGGTGCGGTTAGGCACATAGTCCAGCTCCTCAATGGCCTTTTCCACCTGCTGGCGCACATCAGCGCGCACATTGGGCACACCGTGCAGCACACGCGAGACAGATGATACGGATACGCCTGCCAGGGCAGCCACGTCATAGATCGTGACTTTTCCTTGTTTCTCCGCCATAAAGGTCTCCTTATACAGAAAAACAGCCCGCCGCTTCAAAAGCAGCAGATTGTTTCCTTATTTTGAAATATTATAGCCATTTTTTCGTTTTTCGTCAAGTTCTCCCCTGCAATCGCGGCAGTTGACAGGAAAACAAAGACATATTACAATCTAAGCGTATTATATAAGGTAAGGATGTTATTTTTTCATGTCCGATCAAAAACGTACCTTTATCGCGACGGCCTCCGCCGGACTGGAAGGCGTGGTCAAGCGCGAATTGCAAAAGCTGGGCTTTGAGGACGCCAAGGCGGAATTGGGCGGCGTGCGCTTTACCGCCACGCTGGAAGACGCTTTCCGCGCCTGCCTGTGGCTCGCCTGCGCCGACCGCGTGCTGCTCATTGTTGCCGAGGGCAATGTGCAAAGCTTTGAGGATCTTTATCAATTGGTGCTGCGCGCGCCGTGGAAAACCTACTTGCCCAAGGACGCACAGATTCCCGTCTCCGGCCGCTGCGCCAGAAGCAAGCTCATGTCCATCCGCGACTGCCAGTCGATCACCAAGCGCGCCATTGTAGACAATCTCCAGCGTGCCTACCGCACGCAGACGCTGCCCGAAACGGGCGCAAAATTCCAGGTGGATGTAGCGGTGCATTCCGACGTCGCCAGGCTCACGCTCGATCTGTGCGGCGAGGCGCTCAACCGCCGCGGTTACCGCACCTGGAACGGCGAAGCGCCCCTGCGTGAAACGGCCGCCGCAGCGCTGGTGAAGCTTTCTAACTGGCGCACGGAGGAGCCGCTGCACGATCCCTGCTGCGGCACGGGCACACTGCTGATTGAGGCCGCCTTCCTGGCAGCGCATCGCGCGCCCGGGCTTACGCGCGCCTTTGCGATGGAAAAGTGGCCCTGCGTGGACAAATCCGCCCTTCATGCGCTGCGTGAGGACGCCAAGGCGCAGTACGATCCCTCGCTGATCCCCGAAATTTCGGGCAGCGATATCGACCCTGAGGCGCTGAAACTGGCAAAAAGGCACATTGTGCAGGCGGGGCTTGGCGGCAAGATCACGGTATTTGAAAAAGATCTGCGCGATCTGCAATTAGAGAAAGAAAACATTTGCTTCCTCTCCAACCCGCCCTACGGCGAGCGACTTTCTGACCGCAAGGGCTGCGAAGCGCTCTATCGCGCGTATAAGCCCCTGCTCTCCCGCCATCCCGGCAGCCGGCTCAACCTCATCACCAGCCATCCCGGCTTTGAGCGCGTAGCAGGCCTGAAATCCATCAAAAAAACGCGCCTGTACAACGGCCGCCTCGAATGCGAATTCATGCGTTTCGCACCGCTGAATGCACATTTCGAACGTAAAAAGTGACAAATGGGCGTTTTGCCCTTTTGCATCGGCACATTCTGTCGTATAGTAGCATCGTCACCAAGGACCCAACCGAAATAAACGGAGGTAAAGATTTATGAACGTTCCCTTTAACGTCACCCCCACCCCCAGGAAAAAGTCTAAGCTGCCCAAGATCATCACCATCCTCGCGCTGCTGGTTGTGCTCGCCATTATCATCGCCAGCACCTGCACTGCTGTGGTGCCCACCGGCTACACCGGCATTCTCACCACCTTCGGCCGCGTGGCGGATTACACCCTGGACGCCGGCTTCCACTTTAAGAGCCCCTTCCAGCAGGTAACGCTGATGGATAACCGCGAGCAGAAGACCGCGTTCACCACCATGGCCTTCTCCAGCGATATCCAGCAGGTAGACGTACAGGGCTCCATCAACTACAACATCAACAAGCAGACCGCCATGAACCTGTTTAAGGACGTAGGCGTGGGCTATTACAACACCCTCGTTAACCCCCGTATGCAGGAAAACCTCAAGGCTGTTTTCTCCAAGTACACCGCAGAAGAGCTGATCTCCTCCCGCGACAAGCTGTCTGTTGAGATCCGCGAAGCGCTGAGCAATGAAATGAACAGCTACGGCATCAACATCATCAGCGTGTCCATCGAAAACATTGACTTTACCGACGCCTTCACCGAGGCTGTTGAAGCCAAGCAGGTTGCCCAGCAGAGCAAACTGAAGGCCGAAATCGAGCAGGCCCAGCAGACCCACGAGGCCCAGCAGCAGGCTGAGCGCCAGAAGATCGCTGCCGAGGCTGAGGCCAACGTGCAGAAGATCGAGGCTGACGCAGCTGCCTATGCCATCCGCACCAAGGCTGAGGCTGAAGCCGAGGCCAACCGCCTGGTGGCCGAGTCCCTGACGGACGAGCTGCTGCAGTACACTGAGATCAATCAGTGGGACGGCCAGCTTCCCACCTACATGGCCGGCGGCGACGCGACGACCGTGCCTGTGCTGGATATGAGTAAGGAGTAACGGGGGGACGTTAGGGAGGCGGCTTTTGAAAGCAAAAGCCCCTCCCTAAAACCCACCCGAAAACCAGTCCTGTTTGCGTAAATATTGCGGCAGGCTATACGAAAAAGACTTCGGACATCGAATGGAAAAGCAAGCTTTTCCCTCGCTGCCGGAGTCTTTTTCTATCCGCTCCGCGGATGCGATGGCTGCGCCATCGGCCTGCATTGCGCAGCGCCCTCGGGGGAGTGTGCGCGAACAAACGCGCAGCACAACAAAGCAGCAGTCCGCGGGTTTGCGAAGCAAACTGAAAAAGGGGACTGAAGCCGAAGGGCGAGCTTGCTCGCACACTCGGATTCAATCCCCTTTTTCATACAGACTGCCGCGTCTAAACAGCAGCCAACTTCCAAACCAAAACGCAGGTTCTTTGGTACTTTCTTGACGCAAGAAAGTACCGTCTCCCCCGTCCCCTTAGTCGTCGTTATCCAGCGCTTCCAGGCCCTTCTTGGCCTCAGGCTTGCTGTCGCCGTGCTTAACAAACTGCATCGTCACAAACGCCAGGCAGACAAACACCGCCGCGTACGGGAAGAGCGCCGTCATGCCGAACTTATCCATCAGCAGGCCGCTGAAGTAGGGCGTGAGCGTCTGCGCAGCCATGCTGGCCGTGTAGTAATAGCCCGTGTAGCGGCCCACATCGCCGCCGCGGCACATTTCAACCACCATCGGGAAGGAGTTCACATTGATGGTCGCCCAGGCAATGCCCGCCAGGGAGAACAGCGCGTTGATCAGCAGCATGCTGGAATCGGCGCGAATGAACGCCGCCGCAGTAAAGGCCACCGCCAGCATGGCAACGCCGGCGAGAATGCACTTTTTGCGGCCCACGCGGGAGGCAATCATGCCCACCGGCAGATAGGAGATAATGGCCGCCGCCTGGGCGATGATCAGCGTCATGTTGTAGTCGCGGGAAAGCACCTTATCAGCGTATACGCTGTACTTGCTGGTAACGGCATTATAGCCGGCAAACCACATGATAATGGACGCCAGGATGAAAATCAGCGAACGGATTTCGCCCTTGGACAGCTTGCGCACCTCGCCGCCGTCTTCCTTTTCTTCCTCCACCAGGCCATATTTGCGGCTGTCCGCTTCCATCTCCGCCACAAAGCGCTTTTCGCGCACGGTGCAAAGGAAGATGATCAGCGCCACAATCATCAGCGCCGCCACCACAGCAAGGAACACCGTGTAGCTCATCAGCGCATTCTTTGCGCTGCCGGTGGCAAATACCATACCCAGTACCAGCACCAGAATACCGCCGGCGCTGCCCATCAGATTGATAACGGCGTTGCCTTTGCTGCGCAGGGGCTTCAGGGTGACGTCAGGCATCAGCGCCACAGCAGGCGAACGGAAGGTCGCCATGGAGATCAGCAGCATCAAAAGCACCACGATGAACAGCACCAGCGCCTTGGGCGACTGCTGGGTAACAGCGTGCGCATAGGCCTGGCGCGCAGGCGCTACATAATTGATGTAATCGGGATTGGTAACGGTCTTGCCGTCCTTTTCAATCTGCAGGGACATGGCCAGGAAATCCTCGCGGCCGATGTTCTTCGCGCCCTCAACGGCCTCATCGCCCAGCACATACTTTTCGCCCTCGGGCGTCATGAGCGCCGATTCAAACTCATAATCATACAGCGTCGTCAGCGCCTCAGGCGTATCCAGGCCCTTGACGGCGTCCAGATTTTTCAGCTGCATGGCGTCGGTCACCGTCAGCACCAGCATGAAAATGCAAGCCAGGATGGTACCGGTCAAGATGAACGGCGTGCGGCGGCCCAGGCGATTCTTTTTGCACTTATCGCTCAGCGCGCCAAAGAGCGGCAGCATGAACAGCGCCAGCACGTTATCCAGCGCCATGATAATGCCGCTGCTCGCCTGCGCCATGCCGAATTTATCCGTGAGGATCTTGGGAATAATACTGTCATACGCCTGCCAGAAGGCGCTGATCAGGAAGAAGGCAAAGCCTACACACAGCGTGCGCTTGTAATTGAGCTTCATCGGGGTACCTCCCTTATTTCATTCTTTATATTGTACTGATTTATGCAAAGAAATGCAAGCATAAAGCCGGAGAACACTTTCTCCGGCCTTATTGCAATACACTCTGCCTTTACAGCAGGCTCGTCAGCACAATCATCGCCGCAACAACAGCCACGGCAATCCAGTCGTTTTTCGTGATCTTCAGCACGCGCATGCGCGTACGTCCCTCGCCGCCGTGGTAGCATCTTGCCTCCATGGCCATGGCCAGGTCGCCGGCACGGCGGAAGGCGCTGACAAACAGCGGCACCAGCAGCGGAATCATGGCCTTGGCGCGCTGCATGATATTGCCCGATTCAAAGTCCGCGCCGCGCGCCATCTGCGCCTTCATGATCTTGTCGGCCTCTTCCAGGAGCGTTGGAATAAAGCGCAGAGCGATGGTCATCATCATGGCCAGCTCATGCGCCGGGAAGCCAATCTTGCGAAGCGGCGAAAGCAGCCGCTCCAGACCATCCGTCAGCACAACGGGCGAGGTGGTCAGCGTCAGCAGGCTGGCGCCCGTCACCAGGAACACAAGGCGCGCCGAGAAGCGGATGGCGGTCATCAGGCCCTCTTTGGAGATGACGATGAACCACAATTTCACCAGCACCGTGTCGCCGCCGGAGAAGAAAAGATTGAGCACAAACGTGAAAATCAGGATAAAGCGCAGGGGCTTTAAGCCCTTGAGCAGCATCTTGATGGGCAGGTGCGCCGCCTTTGCCGCCAGATAAATGAAGGCGATGACGGGGATATACGCCCACAGCGTGCCGCCCAGGAACACGCCCACGATAAACGCAAAGGTAAGGATGATCTTGATGCGCGGGTCAAGCCGGTGCACAAAGCTGTCTACCGGGTAAAACTGACCAAGCGTAATGTCCTTAAGCATCGGCCTTGCCTCCCTTCAGCGCAGAGACGATGGCCTGTGCCAGCTCCTCGTCCGTCAGGCAGTCGGGCACATCCATGCCGCCGCGGCGAAGCTGACGGCACAATTGCACGGTCTGCGGCACGTCAAGACCCATCTTTTCCAGCTCGTCACCGCGGGAGAAAACCTCCCTCGGGGTGCCGTGCATGGCAAGGCAGCCCTTATCCAGCACCGCCACCTTGGTAGCCATGCGCGCTACGTCGTCCATGTTGTGGCTGATGAGCACGATGGTCACGCCCTTGTCGTGCAGTTCATCAATGATCTGCATCAATTCCTCGCGGCCGCGCGGATCAAGGCCCGCAATGGGCTCATCCAGCACCAGGACGCTGGGCTTCATAGCCAACACGCCCGCCAGCGCCACGCGGCGCATCTGGCCGCCGGACAGCTCAAAGGGCGATTTTTCCAGGCAATCCTCCGGCAGATGCACCAGCGCGAAGGCCTCGCGCACGCGCCTGTCAAGCTCATCGCCCGTCAGGCCCTGATTCTTGGGGCCAAAGGCGATGTCCTTGTACACCGTTTCCTCAAACAGCTGGTATTCTGCATACTGGAAAAGCAATCCTACCTGCTGGCGCAGCGCACGGCGGTTTGTGCCTTTTTCGTTGATATCCTGACCGTTTACCAGCACGCGGCCGGATGTAGGCTGCAAAAGACCGTTCAAATGCTGGGCAAGCGTACTTTTGCCGCTGCCGGTGTGGCCGATGAGCGCCAGCAGCTCGCCGTCCTCGATGGTCAGGGAAATGTCCGTCAGCGCGTCGGCCTTAAAGGGGCTGCCGGGCTGGTAGACATGGGACATGTTTTCAATTACGATCGGCATTTGAGCACCTCCCGGGCCATGCCCTCCACATCCATCACGTGATGCGGCACATTCACGCCCTTCTCGCGCAGGAGGCAGGCGAGGTTCGCCATCGGCGGCACATCCAGACGGATGCGGCGCAATTCCTCCACGCGGGAGAAAACCTCCTGCGGCGTGCCGTCCATGGCTACCTGGCCTTCGTGCATGACGACGGCGCGGTGGCAGCGGGCAGCCTCTTCCATAAAGTGCGTAATCCAGATGACCGTGATGCCCTTTTCGCGGTTGAGACGCTCGACGGTATCAAACACCTCGCGGCGGCCTCTCGGATCGAGCATGGCGGTGGATTCATCCAGGATCAGCGCGCGCGGCAGCATGGCAAGAATGCCGGCGATGGCAATGCGCTGCTTCTGACCGCCGGAAAGCGTGTGCGGGCCGCGATCGATAAAGGGCAGCATGCCCACCTGTGTGAGCGCTTCCTCAATACGCGCGGGCATTTCGCCGGCAGGCACGCCGGTGTTTTCCAGGCCGAAGGCCACGTCATCGCGCACGATGGAGGCCACCAGCTGGTTGTCGGGATTCTGGAACACCATGCCGGCATTGCGTCGGATATCCCAGGTGTGATTTTCATCGGCAGTATCCATGCCGCACACCGTCACTTTTCCCTCGGTAGGTATATACAGGCCGTTGAGGAGCTTGGCGAGCGTGGATTTGCCGCTGCCGTTGTGCCCCAGGATGGCCGTCATTTCGCCCGTGCGGAAAGAAAGCGACACGTCTTTCACGGCCGCAGCGCCCTCTTCCTCGTAGGCGTAGCTTACATGCGAAGCTTCAAGGATAAATTCGTCCATGTTTCCTCCTGGACATAAAATTACAGAATATATTATAGCACGAATGCCGGGCTTAAACAACTTGCATTTTGTTTAAGCGCTATAAAAAGCCCGGGGCAAAGGGCCTTTCCCTCTGTTCCCGGGCGTTGTGCCGTTATTCACGGCCAATCTTATTTTTTCTCAAACTTTCTGTAATACCCGTCCATCGCCTCGGCAATCGTCCGGATTGCCTCGCTGCGGCCCTTGAGCCCGCCGGCGTCGGTATCCTTATCCTCCAGCGCCTTGTACACATTAAAGAAGTGCTGCATCTCATTGAAAATATGCATCGGCAGATCGCGCACGCTGTGATACATATTGTAGTTGGGATCGCCAAAGGGAATGGCAATAATCTTTTCGTCGTTGCGGCCGCCGTCGGTCATGGTAAGCATGCCGATGGGATAGCAGCGCACCAGCGTCAGCGGATCCAGCGGCTCCGAGCAGAGAATCAGCACGTCCAGCGGGTCAAGGTCATCCGCATAGGTGCGCGGAATAAAGCCGTAATTGGCCGGATAATGCGTGGATGTGTACAGAATACGATCCAGAATAATCGTGCCTGTTTCCTTATCCAGCTCGTATTTTTTCTTGCTGCCCTTGCTGATTTCCACCACCGCGACAAAATCATCGGGCTTGATGCGTTCCGGAGAAATATCGTGCCAAAGATTACTCATTGCGCTCCGATCCTTTCGCATTTTCTTCCTCCTCGCCGCTGATCAGCACGCCTGCCGTGCGCGCCAACGCGCGATAGAAGGAGGTTACTACTTTAAGATACAACTTTGCATTTTCCGTGTCAAGTTTTTCCAACACCGCTTTCGCCACCGGCACAGTATTTTTGATCCAGCCGCGCAGAATATCCTCAATCGTCTGCGCATTGGTGGCGCGGATCACCTCATAAATGAGCGTGACCGCCTGCTCGCGCTCAGCAAGAGACAATTGATCGAGAAATTCGTCAATCGCAATGGCTGCTGCACGGCTCATGAGCGTGCGCTCGCTGTCAACGAAATCCTCCCCTTCTACCACCCAGTTGAACAGATAGTGCTGCATAAGGCTCACGCTCCGGCAATTGACCGTACGCACCGTGCCCGGCTGCGGGAATATTACGCCCACCACCGAGCCCTCGGGCAGGATCACGCGCGTGCGCGAGAGCACCTGCGCACAGGCAGGATCGCTTTCCACCGCGCGCAATGCGCTCTCCGGCAGGCCTACGCCGTCAAAGCTCACTATCTGTGAAACGCGGCTTTTCAGCGCGTCCTCGCCAAATAAACCGGCATACAGCGCCAGCCCGCCGCCCTTGCTGTGCCCGCACAGCACAATCGGCCTGTCGCTTTGCGCCGCCAGACGCCGGTAAAAACCAAGCGCCTCTGCCTGCGCGGCAACCGGCATGCGGAAGCACAGATCAAAATCCTCCTTCCAGCCGGCCAGCGTATTATCCGTGCCGCGATAGGCAATTACATCCTGCCCGGGCAGATGCAATCCCAGCGCGGCAAACTGCAGATTATCCGCATCGTATTTGCGCTCAAAGGCGCTAAGCGTTGCCTGATGATAGCGCGCGCTGGCCGCCACCCACAAAAGCAGCGCCTCGTCATCCGCCTGCTGAAAGGAAAACCGCCATTCGGTATCATCCGCGCTTTTTTCGGCATGCAGCATGATCTGCGCCGCCTCGCACAGCGTCGTCCCCGGCGGCACGGGCAAAAAATCGCAGTAGCTCAGCTGGGCAAAAATCATCAGATCAATGTCATTGAGCGGCAGCGCGTCAAAGCTTTTGCCGCCTGCGTTTTTCAAATAGTTTAGCATATCGCTCATGTTTTCTTCTCCATCTCCCGCAGCTGGCAGGCCAGTGCGTCAAATTCCGCCTCCAAATGCATTTTGTCATCGCCCTTGCGCGGCGCGGAAATACGCGAAATCACCTCCGCCATGCGCATGCGCAGCTTTTCTATTTCTATGCGCGCGTCGTCTTCACGATGGCGCGCACGTTCATAATCTGCAAGATTTCCTTCAAATTCCCGCAGCGCACCGTCCTCAAACAGGATCAGCCGCTGCGCCACGCGGTCAATCATCTGCCGGTCGTGGCTGATGAGCAGCAGCGTGCCCTGATAAAGCGAGAGCATTTCCTCCAGCGCCTCCAGCGCCGTGAGATCCAGGTGATTGCCCGGCTCATCCAGCAGCAGCACATTGTAATCGCCGCAAAGGAGGATGCTCAGCACCACGCGGGCGCGCTCGCCGCCCGAGAGAATGCACACTTCCTTATGCAGATCACGCGCGGCAAAGCCCATGCGGAAAAGAATGGTGCGCGCGAGGTGCTCAGGCAGGATGCTGCTTCTCATCACGTTTTGCAGAATCGATGCGCTTTCCTGCAGGCTCGAAAGCGTTTCCTGCGAAAAATAGCCGATTTTCACGCCCGGCGCATGCTTGACGCCATAGCCTTTTTCCAGGATATAGCGCATAAGCGTGGTTTTGCCGCAGCCGTTTTTCCCCACGATCACCGTGCGTTTTCCCGTGGGCACGGTGAAAGATGCGCCCTTCAAAAGCAACTTGTCGCCCGCGCGCAGCGTGATACGATTGCCGCGGATGGCCTCGCGGCTGACAATGCCGCCGCGCTCAAACAGCTCCATCGTGACAGTCTGCTCGGCCCTGGGTCGCTCCTTGACTTCCAGATTTTCAATGCGGCTGCGGATGGCGACCACGCGGTTTTGCAATTTTTCCTGCGCATTATCGCGCACGCTGGCCTTTTGCAGGCGCGCCTCACTGTTGCCCATGCGCTTGGGCGCTTTGCGCACATGACGCGCATCCTCGGCAACGCCCGCCGCCAGCGCGGTCAGCCGCGCCTTTTCCTGTGTGTAGGCGCGCCACTCCTGCTCGGCAAAATCGCGCTCGCGCTTTTCCTGCGCGCGAAACGCCGTATAATTGCCCGGAAACACGCGGATTTTTCCATCGCGCAGCGCCCAGATTTCATTGCACAATGCATCCAGCAGCGCGCGGTCATGGCTCACCAGCACCAGCGCGCCCTGATGCGCGCAAAGCAGCCTTTCCACCTCGGCACGGCCGGCGAAATCAAGATTGGTCGTCGGCTCGTCCGCCATCAGGATGGGCGCGCGCGTTTCCAGCGCCCGGGCGATACGGATGCGCTCCATTTCGCCGCCGCTCAGACCTGCATGCACGTCCTTTTTTGCTCCGAGCCGCGCGGAGATTTCGCCGCTGCCCGTTGCCTCCTCCGCCTGGCCAAACTGCCGTACCACCGCGCATTTTGCATTGCGCTGCACCGTGCCCCCATCCGGCGTCCTTTCGCCGGACAGCACCGCAATCAGCGTGGATTTGCCCGCGCCGTTATCGCCAATCAAACCGATCCGCGCACCGTCGCGGATGGCAATCTCTTCAATATCCAGTATTGTGCGCGTGCCAAAGGCCACGTGCACGTTTTTTGCGTACAACAAAACCGCCATGATCAGATACGCCTCCTATTTGCAAGCAAACAAAGCCCCTTGGGGCAAAAAACTTGAAAACAGGTCAGCAAATCTTCATCAGGCGGTTACCTCGCTCATTTGATACTCCAATTATAGCAAGGCGAAAAATGCGTGTCAAGTTATTCCTCGTATACGTTATACGCTTGCAGGATGGATTTTGCCACGGCGTACTGCAATTGCAGCGCGGCCTTTTTGATTTCCACAGAGGGATGCGCAAGCGGCCCGGTCAGGCCCTTGCGGCGCTCAAAATAGAAATTATTCTTGATTTCCAGCGTAAAATAGCCGTCAAAGCCCGTCTGCAGCAGGCCCTGCATGATGTTGTCGTAATCCGTCGAGCCCATCAGCGGCAGCAGGTGCAGATCCTTTTCGCCGTAATTGTCATGCACGTGGA
>JAFXJP010000029.1 GCA_017532155.1 Clostridia bacterium
ATTTGAGACATGAAAACAGACATTTGAGACGAAAGTTCTTTCGCTGTGTATGCGGATATGGTATGCTATACAGGAAGAAGGGAGGAACGTATGATGAGTATGATGATTGCCAATCTGCCGACGGCGTTTTGCTTGCTGCTTGGCATGGTTCTGATTATTGTGGAGGTGTTCCTGCCGGGCTTTGGCTTGCCGGGGATCAGCGGCATTGCGCTTGTCGGGCTTGGCGTTGTGCTGGTAGGGACGAACTTTGGCACGCTTACAGCTGTGGGTGTTTTGCTGGTGATTATCGCTGTACTGGCGGTGCTCATTTCCTGGGTGCTGCGCAAGGCGGCGGACGGAAAGGGCAATTCTGAGCTGTTTTTGCACGAACGCGAGGAGTTTGGCAAGCAGGAGGATATGCAGGTGCTCATCGGCAGGCGCGGAAAGACGATCAGCGTGATGCGCCCTGCCGGAATCGGTGATTTTGACGGCGTCAGGCTCAATGTCGTCACCGAAGGCGGCTTCATTGAGAAGGAACAGCCGATTGAAATCGTGCGTGTCGATGGCGCACGTATTGTCGTCAGGTCGATTGCTGCGGAATGATGCGTTTTCCCCTGGTGGTCAGGGAATAGATATAAGCGAGGGAGGAAAAGAAAATGGTTGAAGGTATTATCATGGTTTTCGTAATTCTGATCGCATTGATGGTGTTTTTGTCCTTTGTGCCGATGGGGCTGTGGATTTCCGCGCTGGCTTCCGGCGTGCATATTTCCATCTTTACACTGGTAGGCATGCGCATTCGCCGCGTTTCTCCGGCTAAGATCGTTGCGCCGCTGATCAAGGCGGAAAAAGCTGGCCTCAAGATGGAAATCAGCAAGATGGAAGCGCACTATCTCGCCGGCGGCAATCTCGACCGCGTGATCACCGCGCTGATTACCGCGCGCGGCGCGAACATCCAGCTGGATTTCCCGGAGGCGTGCGCCATCGACCTTGCGGGCCGCGACGTGCTGCAGGCTGTGCAGATGAGCGTAAACCCGAAGGTGATTGAGACGCCCGTGGTTGCGGCGATTGCAAAGGATGGCATCGAGCTGCGCGCGAAGGCCCGCGTGACCGTGCGCGCCAATATCGAGCGTCTTGTCGGCGGCGCTGGCGAGGAGACGATCGTGGCCCGCGTTGGCGAGGGCATTGTTACCACGGTTGGCTCCGCCAACTCCCATAAGGAGGTTCTGGAGAATCCGGATCTGATTTCCCGCACCGTGCTGGGCAAGGGCCTTGACGCGGGCACGGCGTTTGAAATCCTTTCTATCGATATCGCGGATGTGGACGTTGGCCGCAACGTGGGTGCGCAGCTGCAGATGGACCAGGCCGAGGCGGATCGCCGTATTGCGCAGGCGAAGGCAGAAGAGCGCCGCGCGATGGCTGTCGCCCGCGAGCAGGAGATGAAGGCTGCTGCGCAGGAACAACGTGCCAAGGTTATTGAGGCGGAGGCTGAAGTGCCCAAGGCCATGGCCAGCGCGCTGCGAGAGGGCAAGCTGGGCGTGCTGGATTACTATCAGATGCAGAATACCATCGCGGATACGACCATGCGCGAGTCCATCGCATCTATGGGCGCGCAGCCGGTGAAGAAGTAAGCATCTGGCGGACACAGAAAGGGGGCGGCCTATGGATGGATTTCTGGGCTTTCTTCTGCTGATGATCTACCTGTTTGCGGCAGCTTCCGGCAGTAAAAAGAAAAAGGCGAAAAGAAAACAGAGGCAGGCCGAAAGGCGAAACCGGGACGTTGCATTTGGCGATGCATTTGCCGATGCTAAGGGTGTTTCTGACGCCGCGCCTCGGATGCAGAGCGCAGAGCCTGAGAAGGCGAAAACGACGACTGCTGATGCGGCGCACGGGGATAAGGACTGCAGGGAGATGC
>JAFXJP010000030.1 GCA_017532155.1 Clostridia bacterium
GCGTGAAGTATACTTTCAATACCGAGGTGAAAAGCTTCACTCTGCGCGAGTTGCCCTATGCCATGGTGGTCGAGGCCGTTCTTGACGGGCAGAGCGCTCAAACGCTGTCCACTAAGGAAGAGATCCAGCAGCGGCGCACAGGCGAAACCCTGCTGGTGGAAACCAAAAGTGCTCATATGTCCCACGTGAACGACAATGGCAAGGTGTCCGGCGGCGCATTTACCGAGTTTGATTTTACTGAAGATTTTGTCAACAAGGCGACTGGTGAAAAGGAGCAGGGCGGACGGGTGACGGTTCGCGTTTCTGCCGATATTCCGAAGGACAGATTGGTTTCGTTCTGGCGCTTCAACGGCGCGCGTATTAATTTTAATTCGGATGTGACGGCCTTTATTGTAGAAAACCTTGCGGACAGTATGCTTTATCAGCCTTATTTCATCAAAAAATCCACGCCCGCTCCTACAGCTACTCCTACTCCTACAGCTACTCCTACAGCTACTCCTGCTCCTACCGCTACGCCCGTTCCTGAGTATACCGTACGCTGCAAAAACTGCGTATTCTCCGGCGGCGGCAACACAAACGCCTATTCCGGCACTGTTCCCTATGGCACGCAGATCACCATTACGCCTGAGGGTAATTCCTCACTGGGTTGGTGGAGCGGCAGCTACGGCACCGGTGAAGTGAATAAAAAGGCCATCACCTGGACTGTAAAGAGCAACTGCTCCTTCGAGTGGCATGCGATCATAAACTGACAAAAAGGAGGATATGCATGAAGCGTTTTATTGCTCTGTTCCTGTTGCTGTGCATGGCGCTTGCCGCCGTGCCTGCTATGGCTGATGACAATTATATCGGCAACATGGAGGTTGTTAACTGCCAAGAGTGGGTCTCTCTGCGTAAAGAACCCAGCACTCGTGCGCAAAGGCTTGTGAAGGTGTCTCTGGGCGCCATTGTCAGTAATTGTCAGCAGGTCAACGACAAATGGATCTACTGCTTGTATGACGGTTATGGCGGCTACATCATGGCAGAATACCTTGAGCCCAGCGACGGGAGGCTCACCTTCAGCGCCATGATGGTTACCTATGCTGACGGTGCGCCCTTCTACCCAACGTTGGACAGCAAGACGCCTGTTGGCTATATTCCGGCTAACACCATTGTACGCAACTGCCGCATCATGGACAACAACCGGATCTACGTAGAATGGGGCAGCCGCTGCGGTTTTATCAACCTGATGCATGCTGAAGTCTACAACGAGATGCTGCACTTTCCGCGGCAGATCACACTGCATACAAATCTCTTTGGCGACGGATATGAGAAAGCTCTCCCAGATATCAAAATTTCTGTTGGAGACGATTTTCCCATCAAAGAATATGATCACAGCTCATATGAATACGATGACTATATGGAAGCGGATGGAACGGTTCCAAAGGTGACATTTGTCCTGCATACTGATACTGTTCTTAATCATGTGCACCTGTACAACATTGAACTTGTTGATATGGACTATGAAACCGGCGAAGCGATCTACACCGCGACGCTGGAGAATATCGAGTATCAGCTGGATTCGGAGCATCCGTTGTTTGTTGGTGCAGTGATATGGGGTGATATGCCTAACCTGGCTGTCGGATATGCGGATTATCTTGGTATATACCATTTTGCTTTTATAGAGATCAGCGGCGAGGATGGAAGCCTGATTCTTCGTGAGTTTTGATTCTCCGATAGATAAAAGCGCTGTGCTGTTTTGAGGCAGCATGGCGCTTTTTATACTTTTGGGTTTTCTTAAAAGCCTTGTTTTCCGCGCAGAAAAAGCGATAAAGGCAAAAACAAAAAAAGCAACCAACACCGGGCATTGATTGGGTTCTTCCAGATGGAAAATCGGAAGGAAGAAAACTGTCAATGAAAGGGGTTGGGGCTTTTTTCTTGTTCAAATTGTTTGTCTGGGATGTTGAAAAGAGGGTGGGAATGTTTACCGGCAGTTCATAGTTTGGAAACACGTTCGAATTATAGTTTAATCGCATTCCAGATTACACAAAAAGGAGAACTTTATGGCTAAGAAAGGTAAAGGAGCAGGCTGCTATGTGGAATACCACGAGATGGAAGGCGTAGGCCATAAACTGAATAATGTAATGTATACAGAATTGCTGTATTGGTTCAATCGGTTTGTCTAAAACGTAAAATAGCACTGAAATAAAGGATGAACCCCTGCAAGGCTTTGCAGGGGTTTCATGCTTGCTTGTTTTGTCGGAATCGGGTATAATGCAGGCGTAGGAGACACAACCATATAATGGAAGGGATGGGCATGATGAAAGCTTGTGTGATTCAACCGTATTATTCTGCGGATTATGCGCTCAGTGATCAGTGCTTTGAGCCGTATATTGACATGATGGATCAGTGCGATGAGAGCATGGATCTGATTGTGCTGCCCGAAGCCAGCAATGTGCCGTGCCTGGCGCATACGCGGGAGGAGTTCCTGGCGGCAGTAGAGCGCTATTCTGATCGGCTGCTGGACAAGGCTGCCGAGACGGCCAAGCGCTGCAATGCTGTGCTGTTTGTCAATGCTGCCATTTATGTGGAGGGGAAGATCCGCAACACGACGATTGCTTATAACCGTCAGGGCGAAGTGGCGGGGCATTATTATAAGCAGCATCTGACGCCGGGCGAAGTATTTAAGCGCAAGATGGACAGCGATTATTCCTTCGAGCATTCACAGCCCACGGTGATTGAAATTGACGGCGTGCGCTACGGCTTCCTGGTTTGCTATGATTTCTATTTCTATGAGGCTTTTGCCAATATGGCGCGGCAGAAGATGGACGTGATCATCGGCTGCTCGCATCAGCGCTCGGATACGCATGCGGCGCTGGAGATGATGAGCCGCACGCTGGCTTATAATACCAATGCCTGGGTGGTGCGCTCCTCTGTCAGCATGGGCGAAGATTCACCGCTTGGCGGCGGCAGCTGCGTGGTAAAGCCTGACGGTACGGTGCTCTTGGACATGAAGAGCCAGATCGGCATGGCCTGCATGGAGATTGAGCCGCACCAGAAATACTATAAGCCTGCGGGCTTTGGCAATCCCGAAAAGGCGCATTACGAATACATCGAAGAAGGTCGTCGGCCGTGGAAGTATCGTCCGGCCGGCAGCGCCATTGTGCGGCATGATCATATCATGCCCTATCCGCGCGTGTGCGCGCATCGCGGGTTTAATACCATCGCGCCGGAAAACAGCATGCCTGCCTTTGGCGCGGCGGTGGCTATGGGCGCGGAGGAAATTGAATTTGACCTGTGGATGACCAGCGACGGTGTGATTGTTTCCATTCACGACCCGACGCTGGATCGCGTATCCACCGGCACAGGCAAGGTGTGGGAGCATACCTACGAAGAGCTTTTGCAGTATGACTTTGGCTGCAAGCACGGCGAAGAATTTGCGGGGCTGAAGATCCTCACATTTGAGGAAATCCTCAAAAAGTTCTCCTGTCATGTGGTGATGAATATTCACATCAAAACGCAGGATAATGTCAATCCCTGCGACGAGGAAATGCTCAAAAAGATTCTGCAGCTGATTGATAAGTATGACTGCAAGAAGTACTGCTATTTCATGAGCGGCAATGACATTGTGCATTCGCAGCTCAAGGCGCTGGATCCGGATGTTCTGTGCTGTATGGGCGGCGGCGACCGCGACAAGCGCTGGCAGATTGTCGAGCGCGCTATCGCTGCCGGCTGCCAGAAGGTGCAATTGTTTAAGCCTTATTTCAATCAGGAGATGATCGACAAGGCGCATGCGCACGGCATCCAGTGCAATGTATTCTGGTCGGATGATCCCGAGGAAACACGCCAGTTCCTCGATATGGGCATTGATACCATCCTGACAAACGATTATAATCGCATTGCCCAGGTGGTAAAGGACTGGAAAGAAAAACAGGTATAAATAAAAAAGAGCCCTTGAAAAAGGGCTCTTTTTGCTTACTGGGGCAGAGACGCTTTCGTCAGTTCATTGTACTGCTCGGGCGTCAGTTCTTTGTGATAGAAAAGCTGATAGTATTCAGATACTGCTTCATACAGATCATATTCGACCGCTTCGGGATACAGCAGCGAGCCCATCCACATCATGCCAAGCAGGCGCTGCGCGGCGGGGGGCATGCCCATCCAGTTGAAGGGGCCGAGCGGCACTTTGTAATAGCGGCCGGTCTGGATGGCGCTCAGGCTTTGCCAGATGGGGTCTTCCTGCACGGTATCGTAGATGCTGTCGGGCGCAAAGAGGATCACATCGGGATTCCATAAGAGAATCTGCTCCATATCCACTTCGTTGCCCGTGCCCTTGGACAGGGGATTGTCCACAACCGCAAGGTTATTTGCCATCAGATCGATGATGGTGCTGTGATAGGAATTGGCGGCCAGCACATTGAGCCCCTTATCGCCCAGGATATAAAGAACATTGGCTTTTTCTGTGCCGTCCATCAGGGAGATCAGGCTGTTGTAGGTGTTTTTGCAGTAATCTGCCAGCTTTTTCCCCTGTTCTTCCCGTCCAAGCAGCTCGCCAAGCAGGGTGTAGGTTTCGTCAAGAGTATCAATCTGTGCCTCGATGTGCACCCAAGGCAGGCCGGTTTGCTGTGTCAAGGAATCCATATCCTCGGCAACGCCCTCTTTGCTGTCGCCGATGTCAATGACCACCTGTGGGTCAGCCATCAGCAGCTCCTCCAGATTCAGTCCGCCCTTGCCGCCGTACAGCTGGCCGAGGGTGTGCATATCGTGGTATTTTTCGTCGATATAGGCTTTTTCGATGTCGTCCCAGGGCTCGGGCAGGCCGACCATGAGGTCGGGCGCGATGGCAAAGAGCGTGATCTTGCCGATGGAGCCCGTTACGGCGATGCGCTCAATCTGTGCGGGAAGCGTGACCTCACGGCCCAGGGAATCAGTAAAGGTGCGCGTGGCGCTTTCGGCGCTGACAGGAGAGAGGGAAAAGGTCAGCATCAGCGCGCACAGCAAGCAAAGAAGCTTTTTCATTAATTTGTTCCGTCCTTTCGGTGCATTGTTATCATTCAAGGCTCTGCAGCGCCTTAAATATCACATCAGCGGTACCAGCACGCGGCCGGCAGCCGTTTGCGTAAAGGCAACGTCCACGCCGTACAGCGTTTTGACAAGATCGGGCGTGAGCACGTCCTCCGCCGGGCCAAGCGCTGCTACCCTGCCGTCTGCTATGGCCAGAATGCGCGTGGCGAAGGTGAGCGCGTGCTGCGGGTTGTGGGTGGACAAAAGCACGCCGTAGCCTTCGCTGGCCAGCTCTTTTACCAGCTGCAGGATGCGCAGCTGATTGCCAAAGTCAAGCGCTGAGGTGGGCTCGTCCATCACCAGGATTTCAGCCTGCTGGGCGATGGCGCGCGCCACCAGAACCAATTGCTGCTCGCCGCCGGACAGATAAGAAAAGTCGCGTTCGGTTAAATGCTCCGCGCCCACACGCTGCAGCGCCTTTTTGGCGATGGCGATTTGCTCATTACCCGGCTGGGAGAACATCGATACCTGCCGCGTGGTGCCCATCAGAACGGTATCAAGCACGGTGTAGCCAAAGGTTGGCCGATTGATCTGCGGAATATAAGCGATGCGGCGTGCCATTTCGCGGCGCGGCATATGGCGCAGATCATCGTTTTCGGAAAAGATTTTTCCTTTGTAATCCGTCAAAAGCCCCAGTATGCAGCGGAAAAGCGTGCTTTTGCCCACGCCGTTGGGGCCGAGCACTGAGAGAAATTCGCCAGGCTTGAGGTCGAAGGAAATGTCCTTGAGCACTTCGTGCGCGCCGTAAGCGAAGGAAAGATTCTGCACGGAAAGATTCACAGCACGTTCCTCCTTCTGGTCATCAAATAAATGAAGAAGGGCGCGCCGATAAAGGCGGTGAGAATGCCGATGGGAATTTCGGTGGCAAGGAGATTGCGCGAGAGATTATCCACCAGCAAAAGGAAGCCTGCGCCCATGATCATCGACGTGGGCAAAAGATAGCGGCAGTCATTGCCTACAAGCTTGCGGCTCAGATGCGGAATGACAAGCCCGACCCAGCCGATCATACCGCTGACGGCTACGGAGGCGGCGGTGAGGAAGGTGGCGCAGAGAATGACGATCAGGCGCAGCACGCCGGTGTTTACGCCAAGCGTTGCGGCCTCTTCATCGCCGAGAGTGAGAATATTGATGCGCCAGCGCAAAAGAAGCAGCGGAACAGCGCCGATGGCCATGGGGATCAGCGCTGCGCCGACCTCGTTGAGCCGTGCGCCGGACAGGCTGCCCATCAGCCAGTAGGTAATGGCGGGCAATTCGTTGCTGGGGTCTGCAACAAGCTTGATGTAGGACGTGCCGGCAGAAAAGAGCGAGGAGACCATCACGCCAGCCAGCAATATGCTGATGGAGCGGTTGCCGCGCGTGCGGCTGCCAATCAGGTACACCAGAGCCACGGTGGACAGGCTCAGGATAAAGGCCATGAGCGTTATGCCCCCGTGCGTCATGCCAAGCAATATGCCCAGCGCCGCGCCAAAGCACGCGCCCGAGGACGCGCCCAGGATATCCGGCGCCGCCATGGGATTTTGAAATACGCTCTGGTATGCCGTGCCCGCCAGCGACAGACAGCACCCCACCATGCAGGCCAGCGCAATGCGCGGCAGTCGGATATTGATGACGGCTGTGCGCATGTTGGCGGCCCAGGTTGCGTCAAGCGGGATGATTTCGTTGATCAGAATGCGTGCAACCTGCCAGATAGGCACATCATAGCGCCCCAGCACAAAGGAGAACAGGAAAAGTGCCAGCAGCGCTGCGCTGAGCGTGAGCATCCACAAAATGGCGCGGCGCGCAGCGGATGTGTGACCGATGATGGCAACGGATTGTGCTTTCATACAGTATCCTTTCGGTAAAAGAAAAAGTCCGCATACCTTCCTGAAGGATGCGGACTTTGCGCGCCGACAAATAGAGCTTTGGCGCCTGTTCCGTCTCCTTTTCAAACATGGAAGGCCATATCGTTTCCAGTATAACCCTGGCCGCTTCTCCATAGCTTGCGCCTTAGGAGGAGGGGCTCGAAGACAGATACATTGTACACAATGTATTTCCAGTTGTCAATATTTTTTTATCGAATGGCGCCGCAGGCACGCAGCACCATTTTGTGCAGCCGGCGCTCGTATTCATAATCCCAGGGATTTTTCTTTTCGCCGCGCACCATGGCGGCAAAGGAGCACATCATGTCGTCATAGCGGTTGAAGGTGGAGAAATGCTTGCGCGCGCCGTCGTCGCTCCAGGGGCTCTTGCCGTTTTCATCCAGATAGCACTCGCGCATGTCAGTGGATACGCAGTCGCCGCCTTCGCCGCGCTCAAAGGGCAGCAGCTCAATGGTGCCGCGGCTACCGCAGATGACCAGCTGACGGCGCAGAAAGCCGCCGGGCTCTGTGGCGCAGGACTTGGCAAAGGACACGCCCGATTTGTAATGCATCAGCGCCAGACCGTAGTCTTCGCTTGCAAGATCATCCGTGCCGGTAGCGGCGTTCAGCGCGGTGATTTTCTCCGGCTCGCCCATGAACTGCACGATCAGGTCGATCAGATGGCAGCCCAGGTAGAACATCATGCCGCCCTTGAAATTGCCCAGCCATTTGCGCACGGCGGTGGGGTGATAGCAGTCCATATGCGCTTCCACGCAGTAAATATCGCCCAGCGCACCGCTGCGAACCTTTTCAAGGGCTTCCTGCACGGCAGGATTGTAGCGATACATATAGCCCGTGTGGAAAACAAGCTGCTTTTCCTTGACCAGATCGATCAGCTGATCGAAGCTTGCGTCATCCGGGCCGCAGGGCTTTTCAAGGTGCATGGGCAATCCGCGCTCGGCAGCCAGCAGCGCGTAGTGCGTCTGCAGCTCCTCGTCGCATTCAATGACCACAGCGTCCAGGTCTTTCATATTCAGGATTTCTTCCGCCGTCCATTCCTTGCGGCCGGCAAAGACGCTTTGCAGAGGATTGTCGTGATGATCGACATTGGCAAAGCCTACCACGTCAAAAACGTCGGGATTGTTGATCAGACTTCTGAATACCTGGGTGGAATGCGTGTGTTCGCCTGTGCCGATTTGGGCAACTTTGATTCTTTTCATTGTGATTCTCCTTTATTTTTGCAGGTTGCCGTCAATCAGCGCGGCCTGCTCGAGCATATAATCGCGGAACATGCGCACGGCGGGGGAAAGGTAACGCTTGTCATCCCAGATGAGATAGGAGGTCATCTGCAGCGGCGGATCGGTGACGGGCACCAGCTTGGTGTTTTCGCGGAAACGGCCTGCCCAGGAAATGGCGGGCGCCAGCGACACGCCCATATTTTCCGATACGTATTTGCGCACGTAGTAGGGATCGTCGCAGATGAAGGGAATGTGCGGCTCAAATCCCGCCGAGCGGCAGTGCTCGTAGGTAAGGGCGTAGAGCGTGGAGCGCGGCGACATGGTGATGAATTTTTCGTTTTGCAGATCCCTGAGCGCAATGCTCTTTTTTTGCGCCAGCGGGTGGCTTTCGTGCACGGCCAGCACCAGCGGCTCGCGAATAAGCGGCGCAGAGCCGTGCATCTGTCCGTGCGCCTGCACGGTGGATATGCACAGATCATATTCCTCGCCGTCATTGCCCGAGTAATCATGGGAGATGGAAAAATTGATGTGCGGGTATTTTTCGGCAAAGTGCGATACGCAGTCAAAGCAAAAACGCCTGCCCTCCAGTGCCAGCACGCGGATGGCGCCGGAGATATTCTCCTGCTTTGTGCGCATGGCCTGCACGCCGTTGTCTATCTCCAGCAGGGCTTTTTCCACATAGCGCTTGAAGAGCTTGCCGTTTTCATTGAGATAAATGCGGTTGTTTCGCCGGTCAAAGAGGCGCACGTTGCCAAGCTCCTTTTCAAGGCGCGCGATGGTTTGCGACATGGCGGGTTGGGGGATGTGATGATATGCCGCCGCACGGGTGACCGATTCCAGCCGGGCGACGGTCAGAAAGTATTTGAGCTGCAATAGTTCCATAAGATCCCTCCTGCGGCTATTTTAACATACATTTTGAAATATGCAAATATATAACAAATGATATTTTACATGGCATTGTAAAAAATATATAATATGCTTAAGAAACTTTGCCATAAAGATGGAGAAAAGCAAGTATGGATCTGATTATCATCGCCGGCATGCCGGCCTCAGGAAAAAGCACCTATGCCAAAAAGCTCAGTCGCGCCATCGGCTATCCCATCATCGAAAAGGACAATATCAAGGAAGAGCTTTTTGATACGCTGGGCTTTAACTGCTATGCGGAAAAGCGTCAGCATGACGTAGCAGCCACCGCTGTGCTTTTGCGCGTGGCGGATGATATGCTCGCCTGCGGACAGTCGCTGATCATGGTCAACAACTTCCGCGACGACGCCAAGGAAGCGCTGGAAAAGCTGATCAACAAGTATGATTGCCGCTGCGTGATTGTGTTTTTTGGCGGCGACAGCGATGCATTCTACAGGCGCTATGTGGAGCGGGACAACGCACATGCGCGTCATCGCGGCCATGCGCTGCAGGAGCATTATCCGCCGCGTCCGGGCGATCCTACGGAATACGAAATGACGCGCGAGGAATTCCGCCAGAAGTTTGAAATGCTGGGCATGGACTCTTTGCAGGTGCAGGGCGGCGTGCGCATCATGGTGGATGCGACAGAGCCTGCGCAAATCAATGTGGAAGAGCTCAACGCTGCCATTGTCAATGCCCTGAATAATAAAGAAGATTAAAGAAAGAAGGTACCTTATTATGAAAAAGATCGTAGCGTTTCCCTTCCGCAGCCAGAAGGCGCTGATGCACCCCGAATCCCGTCAGATGCTCCTTGACGCGGGCTTTGAAATCGTTGCCAATGAAACGGGTGCCGCGCTGCCCGCCGACCAGCAGAAGGAAATGATCAAGGATGCGTATGCCATCGTGGCCGGCACCGAAAAGTATGATGCGGCTATGCTGGAAGGCTGCGACAACCTCAAGGCCGTCATCCGCTTTGGCGTGGGCACGGATAACTTTGATCTGAAGACCATGAAGGAAAAGGGCATCGAAGTGGGCGTGATTGCCAACCACGATTCCGTGGCTGAATTTGCCATGATGCTGCTTCTCTCCGCCATGAAGAACGCGCCCCGCCTGGACCGCGATGTGCGTCAGGGCAAGTGGGCGCGCTATCCCCAGAAGGAACTGACCGGCAAGACCGTGGGTATCATCGGCTTTGGCCGCATCGGCCGCCGTCTGGCTGAAATGCTGCAGGGCTTCAAGGTCAATCTGCTGGCCTACGATCCCTACCTGAACGAAGAAAAGGCTGCGGAGCTTCATGCCAAGGCTGTTACGCTGGACGAATTGCTTGAGCAGTCTGACGTAGTGTCCCTGCACCTGCCCCACACCCCTGAAACCGATCATATGTGCAACGCCGATTTCTTTGCCAAGATGAAGGACGGCGCGTACTTGGTCAACACCTCCCGCGGCAAGCTGGTGGATGAAAAGGCGCTGGTTGCCGCGCTTGAAAGCGGCAAGCTGTCCGGCGCCGGCATCGACGTGTACGAAGTGGAGCCCGTCACCCCCGATAATCCCCTGTTCAAGGTGGAAAACACGGCGCTGGCGCCTCACTGTGCGGCCCTGTCCTATGAGACCAACTACAACGGTGCCATCGTCTGCGCGCAGTCCATCATCAATGTGCTCAATGGTGAAAAGCCTGTCAACCCGCTGTTCTAAGGAGCTGGCATCATGAAAGAAATGAATCTGAAATATGAAATCTGCGTCATCGGCGCAGGTCCTGCCGGCCTGTGCGCGGCCATTGCGGCAGCGCGCCAGGGCAAGAAGGTGCTGGTGGTGGAGAAGAACGGTTATCTCGGCGGCAACTGCGCGCTGGGCCTGCCGCTGCTGGGCTTCCTGGATCTTAATGGCAAGCAGATTATCGCCGGCATGGCGCAGGAATGGGTGGATCGCCTGACCGAGCGCGGTATGTGCGAAGGCCATCGTACCTGCCCCAAGCATAATTCGGTTACCTGCTTCCATTCCGAAACCTTCAAGCTGGTGGCCATCGACTGGCTGCGCGAGGAGAAGGTGGATGTGCTGCTGCACCTGGAAGCCTGCGACACCGATGTGCAGGACGGCCGACTGAAGAAGGTCACCTTCTACGGTAAGGGCAACCGTGTGACGGTGGAAGCCGATATGTTCATTGACTGCACGGGCGACGGCGACGTAGCCTACCTCGCGGGCGCTGAATATGACATGGGCCAGGAGGACACGGGCGTATTGCAGCCGCCAACCGTCATGTGTACGGTAGAGGGTGTGGATACGGCCAAGTTTTTTGACTATATTGAAGCGCATCCCGAAGAGATGACCTATTCCGCGACGATCGACCATCGTCCCGGCTATGATGCGCCCTATTTCCGCGCCAGCAAGAACCATGTGTTTGTCGGCCTGCGCCAGACCTTCACCCGCCTGCGTGCGGAAGGCAGAATGCCTGTTGAGCGCGAAACGCTGATTTATATCAAGAGCCCCAATCCGGGCGAAATCTACATCAACTCCACGCGTCTTCTGCGTACGGACGCTACCGATATCGTCAGCCTCACCAACGCCGAGCTCGAAGGACAGCGTCAGGTGGGCGCGCTGGTGGAGGTGCTGCGCGAGGAAGTGCCTGGCTTTGAAAATGCCTTCATTGCGGCTATTCAGCCCAACCTCGGCGTGCGCGAGACGCGCCGCATCCGCTGCCATGACGTGCTGTGTGCCGATCAGGCGGTGGCGGGCGAAATTCCGGCGGAAACCGTTACGCTCTCTGCCTATAAGATTGATATTCATTCCGGCGTGGATCGCTCCACCATCTTCAGCACCATCAAGGAAGCCTACGGCATCCCCTACGGCTGCCTAGTGCCCAAGGATGTGCTGGGCCTGATGGTCGCCGGACGCAATATCGGTGTGGACGCCAAGGTCATGGCTTCTTCCCGCATCATGCCTGTATGCATGGCGCTGGGCGAGGCGGCCGGCTACGGCGCGGCGCTGGCGCTTGAAAAGGGCGTGGAAGCGCACGAAGTGGATGTGCGTCAGGTGCGCGCAAAGATCCTTGAAAACAACGGTATTCTTACCAGACCGTGAGGTGAAAGATAATGGCAAGCGGAGAAGTAAGAACGATTATCAATGAACGTCCCTGGGAAATGCGCGTGCCCGCCTTCCGCGTGTTTGGCAACCTGTATTTCGTGGGCAATGCCAACTGCGCGTCCTGGATTGTAGATACCTCGGTCGGCCCGATTCTTTTTGACACAAACTATCCCACCATGGCGCACATGGAAATCCAGTCCATCTGGGAAGCGGGCTTTGACCCGCGCAAGATCATTGCCATTTTCCATTCGCACGGGCATTATGATCATTTCGGCACGACGGAACTGATTCGTCAGCTGTCGGGCGCGAAGGTCTATCTGGGCGCGGAGGATGCCAAAATGTTCCGCGAGCGTCCCGAGCTTGCGCTGGCGGCGGGCTCTGCCTGCCCGATCAATCTGTTTGTGCCCGATGTGGAAATAAACGACGGCGATGTATTCACTTTCGGCGACACTACTATCCGCTGCGTGCATACGCCCGGCCACTGTCCCGGCGCGACGAGCTATTTCTTCCCTGTGACGGACGGAAAGCAGACGCTGAAGGCGGCGCTGCACGGCGGCGCGGGCCTCAATGCGCTGGTGCGTGAATTCCGCGAAAAGTACGGCGTTGACTGGCGGCAGGATTATATCGACAACATGAACAAGGTGATGGACGAGGACGTGGACATCTTCCTTGGCAATCACACCAGCCAGAATGGATTGCTGGACAAACTGCCCAAGATGACGGCGGATTACAACCCCTTCATCGACAAGGGCGCGTGGAAAGCTTTCCTGATCAAGATGCGCGATAAAGCCAAGGAAGTTGAATAACAGAAAACAGCTGGCCGGAAGGTCGGCTGTTTTCATATAATTGACACATTTTAATGTAGATGATACAATAACGGCATCGTATAAAAAGCGGACTTTTTTTATTTTGGATACTGTACTGAAAGCCTCGGACAATGGATATAAATGGAGGAAAGAATCATGGCGGAAACGGTATACGGCGGAAAATATGATGTTATTGTAGCGGGCGGCGGCCCGGGAGGTTTGCCGGCGGCGATTGCCGCTGCGCGTGCAGGTATGAAAACGCTGTTGCTGGAGCAGCATGCCATGCTGGGTGGATTGACGGTATCTTCGATGCCGCTGCTGGGCTATGTGGACCGTGCAGGCAGATTGGTGCTGGGCGGTATTGCTAATGAAATTGTGACGCGCTTGCAGGAGAAAAAGGCTTCCCGCGGTCATGTGACCGATCCGACTTCGGCCAGCCTTACGCTGATCAATGCCAACTGGATGCGTATTCTGGCTTGTGAAATGTGCGATGAGGCGGGCGTGGATACGCGCCTGTATTCTCGTCTGACGGATGTAAAAGTGGAAAACGGTCGCGTGGTAGGCGTGACAGCGTGCCAGATTGAGCAGCATGTATATTATGAAACCGCTATGCTGATTGACGCTACGGGCAACGGCACGGCCATGCATTTTGCCGGCGCTCATTATGAACGCAATCAGATCCTCATGCCCGGCTCGCTGGAATTTGCCATCGGCAATGTGGATATTGACGCATTTCTGCGTTTTCTGGAGGAGAACCCCGAAGACGCGAAATTGCCTGATACCTATACTGTGACGCAAAGCATGGAACAGATGTACAACCGCAACGGCTTTGGCGTGACTGGCCTGATGAAGAGCATTGAAATTGCGCGTGCCAACGGAGAATACATTATTCCACGCGATTGCGCTGTGCTGGTGACCACCAACGAAAAAGACGAAATCCACTGCAATACTACGCGTGTGATCAACGTTGATCCCACCGATACGCTCAGCGTAACCCGCGCTGAATTTGAGGCGCACAAGCAGGTGGAAAGCTTGATGCATTTCTTCCGCAAGTACATTGGTGGCTTTGCTAATTGCACGCTCAACTATATTGCGCCTTTCTTTGGCATCCGCGAAACACGCCGCATCAAGGGTATCAAGCAGCTGAACGGAGACGATGTGAAAAATTGCCGCGTGCCCAAGGATTCTATTGCTATGGCGGGCTATAACTTTGACGTTCATGTGCCCGGCAAGGTGACGACTGTTATCCAGCCGGTTGAAAAGGCTGTGGGCATTCCTTATGGTTGTCTGGTGAGCGAGAACATTGACGGTTTGCTGGTGTCTGGCCGCTGCATTGCCGCGACCGATGAGGCCTATGGATTGACCCGCGTGATGGGTACCTGCATGGGTGTGGGCGAGGCGGCTGGTACGGCGGCGGCGCTGTGCGTGAAGAAGGGCATTCAGCCCCGCGAACTGTGTCCTGAGGAATTGCGTGCCGAACTGAAAAAGAACGGCGCGATCGTTGAATGACGACGGAGGGAATATGGATTCGATTAGAGAACCGGCGCGGGATATACCAGTGGTGGAAGACGTTGATGTCCTTGTGCTGGGCGGCGGCTGCACGGGCGTATTTGCGGCATTGCGCGCTGCAAGATTGGGCGCAAAAGTAGCGATTGTGGAGCAGAATAACGCCTTTGGCGGCACGGCGGCCAATGGCTTTGTGTGCATCTGGCATGAACTGACGGATACTACTTATAAAAAACAAATTATCAGCGGTCTGACAGAGGAAGTGTTGGATCGGCTGGGGCGTGTGCCCAATGGTCTCAGACAGCGCATTGCGCCGGAGGGATCTCCTTTCCGCGCGCCTTATTACAGCCGTTATCATCTCAATACGGAAGAGCTCAAAATCGAGCTGGACAGCATGATTCTGGATGCGGGAATAACGCCTTATCTGCATACAAAATATGCGGCGCCGTTTATCAGGGATGGCAGGCTGGAAGCGGTAGTGATCGAAAACCGTTCGGGCAGAAGCGCGATTCGCGCGAAGTTTTTTGTCGATGCGACTGCGGATGGCTTTCTGGGCGCGGACTGCGGAATGGAAACATATTATCACGACGCCCATTTTCAGCCCGCAACAACGGGGGCGCGTGTGTGGGGCTGGAATCAGCTGCAGGATCCCAACACCGTGCTGCGCAGTGAGGAAAACCGTTTGCGTATAGGCGGCCGCGCAGGATGGGAATTGCCCATGACGGGTGCGGAGGAAATCAGCACCTGGTGCAAGAGCCAGTTTGTAGGCGACTGTTCTGATGCGAAAGTATTAACCCGGGCGGAAATAAGTGGCCGGGCTCAGGTGCGGGAAATGATGAATATCCTGCGCGAAACGGACACGCACGGCAAGGAACTGTCGCTGGTGGCGCTTTCTTCCATCATTGGCATTCGCGAAACACGTCAGCTTAAATGCACCTATCAGCTCAAAACGGATGATGTGTGCTACGGACGTGCGTTTGACGATGCGATCGGATATTGCGCATACCCTGTGGATGTGCATGTGCCGCAGATCCCCACGACCTTCCGCTATCTGGATGGCACCGAGCAGCATGGTTTGCCGGGCGGCGGCGTGGAATGGGTGCGCTGGCGGACGGATGAAGGCCCGTATCCGACCTATTGGCAAATCCCTTATCGGTGCATGCTGCCGGGAAAAATAGATAACTTGCTGATTTGCGGCAGGGCAATCGATACCGAAAAGGGAGCCTTTGGCGCAGCGCGCGTGATGATCAGCCTCAATCAGACGGGCGAGGCGGCGGGCGTAGCCTGCTATGAGGCGCTGAGCAGCGGAAGGACTGTGCAGTCAATTGATATCGCTGCACTGCGCAGACGCATGAAAGACGGCGGATCGATTATACTTTAAGGAACAGCATCTGCTGTTCCTTTTTGATTGCCAATGAAATTGACGAAAAATTAAAGGAGTTGTGTTTTCACACAACTCCTGTTTGCACTCACCTAAGCGGTAATTAATTACCGGCGCATCGCGGCGAAGCACTCGCTGCAGTAGATGGGGCGGTCGTTCTTGGGAATGAAAGGAACGGTGGTCTCGGCGCCGCAATTCGCACAAGTGGTGGTGTAGGTCTCACGGGCAGCACCGGGAGCCGGACGGCTGGCCTTGCGAGCCTGACGGCAAGCCTTGCAGCGGGTGGGCTCATTCTGGAAGCCCTTTTCGGCGTAGAATTCCTGTTCGCCAGCGGTGAACACGAATTCCTGCCCACAGTCGCGGCATACCAGCGTCTTGTCTTCGTACATGGTAGGTAAACCCCCTGAAAAAATGTTTATCGGTTTAAGGAAGGCTGACCTGGTCTTTGACCCCACACTCGCCGGCAGGAGCTTTGCTCATAGCCATTATCGGCCCCCACGCTGCTCTCTCGAACGCGATGCGTCCGGCCGGACTTACGTCTAAACCGCACCATGCTCACCGGAATTTTTCCGGCTTACGTGGACCGCTTCGCCTGCGACTGGCTTCGGCTTTCAACCACAGACCCGAACCTTAACCGAATGCCATTATAGACCTGTTTTGCTAAAAACACAAGGGGTTTTGGAACAAAATTTCCGAAAAAACGTATGAAACACAAGGATTTTTCTTGGATTTGGTTATTTTTGGTGGTCTTGAAGCACGATCAGGGGCGGATGCTCGCTCAAATCCTCCTTGGTAATACGCAGCAGCGGCATCTGCGGCGCATCCTGCGCGTTCATCAGCGCAAGAAAATCGTTAACCGGCGCGATGGGCCAGTCGGCGTTTACTTCCGTTTTGTAATGCATGGGAATGACGACGCGCGGAGCGAGGCGCTTGCACAGCGCCGCAGCCGAGGCAGCGTCGATGGTATAGTAGCCGCCGACGGGCACAAGGAGGATATCCACATAGCCGATGGCCTCAATGAGCGCGTCATCCCATGCGCCCAGATCGCCCAGGTGCGCGACGCGCAGACCCTCCGCCTCGATGATGAAGACCAGGTTCTTGCCGCGTTTTTTTCCTTCGCATTCGTCATGGAAAGAGGGAATGCCCAGTGCTTTCACATCGCTTGACAGGCGCGTGGCGCCTGCTTCATCGGCGATGACGATGCTGCCCTGCGCCTTTTCCGCAAAGCAATGGTCGCCGTGGCCGTGGCTGATGGTCACAGCGTCGCAAGCGACATTTGTCATCGGGTAGCCGACATGCGCGTCATAGGGATCGGTCAGGATGCGGAAGCCGTCGGCGGTTTCCAGTAAAAATTCGCTGTGGCCGTGGTGGAGAATCAGCATGTTTTACCCTCCTCATTTAACAATGAAACAATTGCGGTTGGCAGAGCTGTTTTTTGCCTTTTATATTGCGCCAGAATCGCACGAAGCTCCGGAATGAGCAAGGCCTCCTCGCCTGCGTCAAGACGCAATAGCGCGCGTTTTACAGCCTTCCACGGCTGCAGATGGGCGGGCGTTATGCCCTGCGATAACAGACTGCGGCACAGAGATTGTATTTCAAGCGGCAGATCGTTTCTGATCCTGGGCTCTGGCAGCGAAGAGATAAAGGCGAATTGCGCTTGCGGGCAAAGATCGATCAGCCAAAGGCCCTTCTCCTCTGTAATTTCAAAGCCGGCGGATTGCATGCTGTGCAGCGTTTCAGCCGTCAGATCGGGATGCCTGCGGGGAAAATCCGTAACAAAAAGCGCGCGCAGCTGTTGATCCCGGCGCAAAAAACAATCGCCGGGCAGCAGCGCGCGCGCTGATTGCCGCCAGTTGCTGAGCGTGCTCATGCGCGGCGGCGGGGCGCGAAGCGGATGCGCATTTCGCGCATGGATGCAAACTGACCCTGAATATCAAGCTGATATTTGAGCAGCACTTCTCCCTTGTCGTTCTCATCCACATTGTATTTAACATGGGTGGGATATACGCCCATCTCCAGCGCGCCGTAGGGGGTTTCATAGTTGCCCTCAAAGCGGTTGCCCTGGGAGAAGATCATGCTGGTGCGGTAAGCGCCTTCGCGTGACATGGTGACAACGCCGTTTTGCATGGTGAAGGTCACCTGATGTGTTTCGGCGGTATCGGGCTGCGTTTCGATGTAGCGCAGAGCCCAGGAATCCTTCTCTCCGCTCAATTCGCCGGTGGTGACCAGGCGCATTTCGTCGCTCGCTTCCTCCGCGCCGACGTCCTGCACGACGCCTACCACACTGAGCAGAACTTTCTTTCCTCTCATGCCTACACCTTCCTTTCACGCCGCACATTATAACACAGATATGCTTTTTCGACAATGTTTTATCTTGTCAATCGTAAGAATGAATAAATATATGAGAAATTTTGGGAAGAAAGCCGCGCGCTCCGGCGTTATATAGACAAACGGGCAAACCGGAGGGAGCGAACACGAATGAAGAGCATGAACCGCATTGTAAGTCTGATCCTGAGTCTGATGCTTTTTGCCGGGGCAGCGTCTGCCGACACGCTGTGGTTTTATCAGCAGGAGACTGCCGGCAAAGCTGACGGACAGAAAATGCAGTATTTGTACGACCAAAGCTGCTTCTGGGGTGAGGAAGAGGTAAAATTCCGTGCCAATGCGCTGGTGCCGGTGTATGCCTATCCTGATGAAAATGCCTGGCGCGGGGCCAATGGCAAGGCGAGTGTAGATCCCAGCGGCGGGTTTACGGCACTGGCGTGGTCGGAGGATGAGCAGTGGCTTTTGATCGACTATGAAACGAATTCCAGCCATCGCGTGGGATATATCAAAGCGCCTGAGAGTTTGCAGGCGCCGGTGGCTGTGCTGTATCCTTTGCATATTCCCATGCAGCTTGTGCGTGATACGCATGTGACGGATGAGCCCAACGGCGCGCAAAAGAGCATTGCGCAGCTGGAAGCGGGCGAAACAGTGGATGTGCTGGGCTATACGGATGCATACTGGGCGTATGCAGAAGTTGAAATCGACGGCAAAAAAGCAAGGGCGTTTTTGCCGATCATGAACCTTGCGATGCCCGAGGAAACGACACATACCGAAGTGATGGAAAAGCTGCAGGGAATGTGGGTGTTTATCGGCGGCGCGGAGCTTCTGGGCTACGGCGCAATCTTTGACGGCAAGGGCAGCGTGCAGATTTGCGATACAGAGGATCTTGGCGACGAGGAAATCAATTCGCTGATCATCCGCAAGGACAGTGCGCCGCTTGCATATCGCGTGTACGAAAATGCACTGGGGGAAAAGCGCTATCCCAATTGCCCGTATGTGCTGGAAATTGAAAGCGCGGAGCATATCAGCCGCTATGGATTGCAGCTGGAGACGGAAGAAAATGGCCGGGAAAGGCTTTCGCTGATCATCGCCGAGGCCGGCGGCGGAGGCTATGAGCGTGTGCAAACAATTGAAGTGACACAGGAATGAGAATGAGCCTGCTCCTTGCGAGCAGGCTTCAGTCTGTCAACAAAATCATATCTGACTCAGCGGGATGCAATGAAGGGCGGCCAGCCCTTCATTTTAATTCCGCAGGGGTGGCTTTGCCACCCTGAGGAGCAGTTGAAATACTGCTTCCTATATCATTTTCCGGCCGTGAGGCGCAGCCTCACAGGAAAATGATGCTCCGCATGAAAGTCTGCTTTAGCTGACTTTCGTGCGCAGGGTGTCGAAAATATTTTTTCGACACCCTGGAGCCTGCTCCTTGCGAGCAGGCTTTTTGCTGGCATGGCAAACTGCCTCCGGGCGTATGCTGAAGGGAGGTGAAGGCCATGCATTGGATCAAAGAATGGCTGTGCGGCCCGGCGGGCGCGGGAGCGCTGCTGCTGACCGGTGTGCTTTTGAGTCTGCGGCTGCGTTTTGTGCAGATCAGGCAACTGCCGCAAGCGCTGCGGAGTATTTTTGCCTGCAATCGCGATGCCTGTGGCTGCGGCGCGATTTCTCCCATGCAGTCTGTGTGCACGGCGCTGGCCGGTACGATGGGCACGGGCAATATCGCCGGTGTGGCAGGCGCTATCGCATTGGGCGGGCCCGGGGCGGTGGGCTGGATGTGGCTGGCTGCCTTCTTTGGCATGGCGACCAAATATGCCGAGGTGGCGCTGGCGGTACGTTGCCGGCGGAAAAATGCGCAGGGCGAGTGGGTCGGCGGGCCGATGTATGTCATAGAGACTGTGCTGGGGAAAAAGGCGCGGCCGCTGGCCAAAGCATTTTGCGTATGCGGTGTGCTTGCGTCCCTGGGGATGGGCAATGCCGCGCAGGTCAATACGCTGTGCGGCAGCCTTTGTACGCTGGTGCAGACGTATGGAGGGAGGATGGATGTATCTGTACTGCGACTGGCGGCTGGCGGGGTGCTGGCGGTCATTACTGCGCTGATGGTGCTGGGCGGCATGCGCCGCATCGCCTGCGCGGCGGAGAGAATCATGCCGTTTGTAAGCATTGTGTATGTGCTTTGCATGCTGGCGGTGATTGCAGCGCATGCCGGGCGGATTATCCCGGTGCTGGGGATGATTTTCCGTGCGATGCTTTCTCCGCAGGCAGCGCTGGGCGGCGCGGCGGGCATCACACTGAAGACGGCGATTGGCACGGGCGTGACGCGCGGAATATTTACCAATGAGGCGGGCATGGGCTCATCAGCGATTGCCCACGCGGCGGCGCATGGCGCAGAGCCGCATACGCAGGGGCTTTGGGGAATTTTTGAGGTGTTTGCAGATACCTTTGTGATGTGCACGCTGACGGCGCTGGGGATTCTTACAAGCGGCTGCGAGATTCCCTATGGGCAGGCGGCGGGCGCGGAGGTGACCATGCAGGCGATTGCCACCGTCTTTGGCGGGCGGATGAGCGCGCTGCTGATCACGCTGTGCATGGCGTGCTTTGCGCTGTCAACGCTGCTGGCGTGGAGCTATTATGGCATGCGGTGCATGGAGTATCTGTGGAAGGGTCGGGGCGTGCGGGGATATTTGTGGATGTTTTCCCTGCTTACAGCGCCCTTTGCTGTGATGGATGCGGCGCAAATGTGGGAGATGGCGGAGGTTTTTACCGTCATGATGGCGCTGTGCAATATTCCTGTGCTGTGCCTGAGTACTTTTCCATGGATGAAAATGGAGAAAAAGACGGACAAACATATTGCGAAACGCGGTTTTGCAGGGTATACTGGAGAGTAGGAAAATATCTATTTTTCTGCAGAAAGAGGACATGTATCAATGGCTTATTTGTACGAAACCCATCTGCATTCGATGGAGGGCAGTGCCTGCGGCAGGGTCAGTGGCCGTGATTATGTGAAATTTTATCAGGATGAAGGCTACGACGGTATTTTTATTACCGATCATTTTTATAACGGCAATTGCCGTCCGGACCGTGAGCTGCCCTGGGAGGAATGGGTTCATCAGTATTGCCGCGGCTATGAGGTCGCAAAGGAAGAAGGCGACCGGCTTGGTATGAAGGTGTTCTTCGGCCTGGAGGAACGCTTTGATAATCATGGTCAGGGATACGATGACGAATGGCTGATTTACGGTCTGGACAAGGCCTATTTGCTTGCGCATCCGGATATGCGCACCTGGTCGCGTGCAGATTATCTGAAGAATGTGCATGAAGCGGGCGGCTGCTGCGTGCAGGCGCATCCCTTCCGCAATCGTGATTATATCGGCGCCTTCCGCCTGACGCTGGGTGTGGACGCCGTTGAGGGCTATAATGCCAACAACAAGCCTGAGGCGGATGTGACGGCGCAGCTGTACGCGAAGAAAAATCATCTGGTGATGGTGGCGGGCGGCGATGTGCATTTCTGCGGGCATGTGCCGCCGGAGCGCAAGGCGGGCGTCAGGTTTGAGCAGCCGCTGGAGAGCGCGCAGGATTATGTTGAGGCCATTTTGCAGCGCAAGCCTTTTACGCTGCAAAAGCCTGAGGGCTATCCGGATCTGTCCATGCCCATTCCGCCCTTTGAAAAGCCGGTGATTATTTATGACAGGCAGGGCAATCTGACAGACTGGGATATTTCAGCTGTTCTTTAATAAGTGGAGAGATAAGGTTAAATTTGGATGATATTTATTTCGTAAGTGGGAATTGACTGACAAAATTCTGCAATTATTTGCCTCTATGTGTTAAAATATTTCAGTATGACGGGAGAAGTGCCTATGAATCTGTTTGATATCATCGGGCCGATCATGATCGGCCCTTCCTCCTCGCATACGGCGGGCGCTGCGCGCATCGGGCGCGTAACGCGCATGCTGCTGGGCGAAGAAGTGAAAAAGGCGGAGATTTATTTTCATGGATCATTCGCAAAAACCTGGGAAGGCCACGGCGCGGATCGTGCGGTAATTGGCGGCCTGCTGGGGCTGTCGGTAGCGGATGAGCGCATGCGCCTGAGCCGCGAGCTGGCGGCGGAAAAAGGCATGGCGTATACGATCGAACCCATTCAGCTGCGCGAGGCGCATCCCAACACCGTCATTATCAATGCCTTTGGCGCAGGCGGTAAGCAGGTGAAGGTGCAGGCGGCGTCGGTGGGCGGCGGCAGCATTTTTGTGCAGTATCTCAATGATATGGAGGTTGGCTTCTCGGGCGAGCGTACTACGCTGATCATCCAGCACCGCGATACGCCCGGCGCCATTGCGCAGGTCAGCCAGATGCTGGCCTGGGCCAGAATGAACATCGCCACCATGCGCGTATTCCGCGAGGATAAGGGCGGCCGTGCGGTGATGGCGCTGGAGCTGGACAGCGTGCCGGAGGACAAGCTGCTGACCTCGCTGCGCGCGATGGACGCCTTTGAAAATGTAACGCTGCTGGAAAAGCTGTAAGGAGAAAAATAAGATGGATCATTCCGTAAAGAGTCTGCTGGAGCAGGCCGGGGGAAATATTGCAGCCATTGCGCGCCAATGGCAGCTGCAGAATGATGTTCATGCGCAGTCCGTGGAGGAACTGGACGCTTACATGCACGAAGTGCTGTCGGTGATGCGGGATTCTGCCGTGAAAGGCATGGAAAAGGATCTGCGCTCTGTCCGCGGCCTGACGGGCGGCAACGCATATAAGCTGATGGAAGGCGTGAAGGCAGGAAAGACAGCCGGCGGCAGCCTGATTGGCCGTATGGCGGCGCGTGCACTGGCTGTGGCTGAGTGCAATGCTGCCATGGGCCGCATTGTGGCAGCGCCGACAGCGGGCGCCTGCGGTATTCTGCCGGCGGTGCTTTTGACGCTGCAGGAGGAGTACGGTTATACAGACGATCAGCTGGTGAATGCGCTCTACGTTGCCGGTGCTTTCGGTCTGGTGATTGCGCACCGCGCCAGCATATCGGGCGCGCAGGGCGGCTGCCAGGCGGAGTGCGGCAGTGCAGCGGGCATGGCTGCGGCAGCGATCGTTTATTTGAAGGGCGGCGATGCGGCGCAAGCAGCAGACGCCTGTTCCTTTGCACTGATGAATCTGCTGGGTCTGGTATGTGATCCGGTCAAGGGCCTGGTGGAGGTGCCGTGCGTGTTCCGCAATGTCGGGGCGATTTCCATTGCGCTGACGGCGGCGGATATGGCGCTTAGCGGCATTGTGTGTCCCATTCCCTGTGATGAAGTAATTGACGCGATGCGACAGGTGGGCGATGCACTGCCTTCCTCGCTGCGCGAGACGGGCGAGGGCGGCTGCGCAGGCTGCCCCTCGATGTGTAAGTGATATGAAAGCAATTATTAACGGAAAAATCATTCTCAAAGACGGCATTGTAGAAAACAAGGCGCTGCTCTTTGATGACAAAATCATTGGCCTTGCGGATGACGCCGCCGCGGCGGACGAGATCATCGACGCGCAGGGCATGTATGTGTCGCCCGGCTTTGTGGATGTGCACATTCACGGATATCTGGGCGAGGATGCTTCCGACGGCAGCGAGGAAGGGCTGCGCCGCATGGCGCAGGGCGTTTTGCAAAATGGCGTAACGTCCTTCCTGCCCACCACCATGACGGTGGCGTGGAGCGAAATTGAAAAGGCGTTTGAGGCGATTCGCCGTCTGATGCCGGAGAGCCGCACGGCGGATTTCTCGGGTGCGCAGATTCTGGGCTGTCATGCCGAAGGTCCGTTCATCAATCCCTCCAAGAAGGGCGCCCAGGCGGCGGAGGCAATCCTGCCGCCGGATGCGGAGAAACTGCTTGCGCACAAGGATGTTGTGCGCATGGTGACCTTTGCGCCTGAGATGCCGGGTGGCGTTGACTTTGCGCAGAAGATCAGGCAAGAGAGCGATATCGTTTTGTCCATTGGCCACACCAACGCCACCTATGAAGAGGCGATGGCGGCAATCGATGCGGGCGCGGATCATATAACGCACACGTTCAACGCTATGAGCGCTTTGTCGCATCGTGCTCCGGGCGTGGTTGGCGCGGCATTTTGCTCGGATGCGTACTGCGAGTTGATTGCAGATACCTTCCATATTCATCCCGGTTTGTTCAAGTTTTTCAACAAGACCAAGGGCGATAAGCTGGTGCTGATTACAGACTGCACGCGTGCGGGCGGTCTGCAGGACGGCGAATACACGCTGGGCGGCCAGCCGATCTTCGTCAAGGGTATCGAATGTCGTCTGGCGGATGGCACAATTGCCGGCAGCGTGCTGAAGATGAACGACGCGGTGCGGAATTTCCGCGATCATGCGGGCGTGTCTCTTTGCGAGGCGGTCAATTGCGCTTCGCTGTATGCAGCGCGCTCCATCGGCGCAGATGCATGCAAGGGCTCGCTGGAGGCGGGCAAGGACGCCGATGTGGTGTTAATGGACGAGGCGTGCAATGTGCATGCAGTGTTTGTGTGCGGTGTGAAGAAAGTATAAAGACGATGAAAAAGCGATGTTTTTCATCTAAACAGTATATTTTGAGGTGACTGCCATGCAAATGAGAATCATCTCCTCCCTCGAGAAAGTGTTTGCGGATGAGCCTTTGAAGGCGCCGGAAAAGACGGCGTTTGAAGGATTTGAGAACGAGTGCATTTCTTTTCAGATGGCGATTTGCGGCGATGTGCAGACACATTGTGAGCCGTTGTCGCTGCGGGCAGAAAGTGCGCTTGACTGTTTGCGCATACGCTCGGTGCGCTCAGTACCCGTGCGTCTGGCAACGCTTGCGGATGCGGATGACAATTATCTGCGCAAAACGCCGGGGCTGTATCCCGATCTTTTGCGCGACGTTGCGCCTGAGGACATGGCGGGCGATTTGTATGGCTATGACGGGCAGTGGCAATGCTTCTGGATCGATGTGGAGCCGGAAGGAAAGGTGCAGCCGGGAACATATCCTGTTTTGCTGACAGTATACAATAAGCAGACGGATGAGGCGCTTTGCAGCGCTACGGTGCAGGTAACCATTCTGCCCGGCACCTTGCCCGAGCAAACGCTCAAGCGCACCAGCTGGTTTCACAGCGACTGTCTGGCACAGTACTATGGCGTAGCTGTGTTTTCTGAGGAATACTGGCGCATTGTGGAAAACTTTGTCGCTCTGGCGGCTAAGCGCGGCTATAATATGCTGCTGACGCCCTTGTTTACGCCTCCGCTGGATACGCAGGTGGGCGGTGAGCGGCTGACGGTGCAGCTGGTGGATGTAACCGTTACGGAAAGCGGCTATGCGTTTGGCTTTGAAAAACTGCATCGCTGGGTAAGTATGGCGCAGCGCTGCGGCATCAAATATTTTGAAATGTCGCACCTGTTTACGCAATGGGGCGCCAGGCATGCGCCCAAGATCATGGCGATGAAGGACGGTGCTTTGCAGCGTATTTTCGGTTGGGAGACGGAAGCGACCGGCGCGGAATATGCGCAGTTTCTGCGGGCATTTCTGCCGCAATTAATGGCAGAACTGAAAGTCCTGGGCATCAGGGAGAATACGTATTTCCACATTTCTGACGAGCCCAAAGAAGAAATGCTGGAGGATTACAAAGCTGCCCGCGCGCTGGTAGCGCCCTATGTGGAAGACTGCATCATCATGGATGCGCTGTCGGATTACGCTTTCTACGAGAAGGGCGTGGTCACCTGTCCGATTCCGGCGCTGAATCATCTTGAGCCCTTCCTGCAAAACAATGTGCCGGATCTGTGGACGTATTACTGCGTGGGCCAATACAAGGACGTAACCAATCTGTTTATTGCCATGCCCTCTGTGCGCACGCGCATGCTGGGCGTGCAGCTGTATCGCTATAATCTGGCGGGATTCTTGCAGTGGGGGTATAATTTCTACAATTCTGTGCGATCCACGCATACGATCGATCCCTACTTTACCACAGACAGCGATGGCCGCTACCCGGCAGGAGATGCGCTGCATGTGTATCCCGGCAGGGACGGGCAGCCGGAGGATTCGCTGCGCCTGATGGTATTGCAGCAGGCCATGCAGGATTTGCGGGCGCTGCGCTGGCTGGAGAGCCTGATCGGCCGGGAAAAGACGCTGGAAATGCTCTTGGACTGCGCCCAGGGACCGCTTACGCTGACAGAGTACCCGCGTGACGCTGCTTTCTTTGAACGCCTGCGCGAACGGATAAATGTGGCAATACTCGGGCAAACGCAGCGATAGAATTGTGCTTGCTCTCTTTTTGTGATAGAGTGTGTAACCGTGATGTAACCATATGCATCTGTCACGAAAGAGAGGAAAGAACATGAGCGTACGTATTATTACCGATTCTGGTTCTGACATTATTGAAAAACTGGAGGGCCTGACCGTTCTGCCGCTGAAGGTTATCTTTGGCGATATGACGTATCTGGACGGCGTCAACCTTTCGCATCAGGAATTTTATGAGAAACTGGTGGAATCCGATACATTGCCCACGACCAGCCAGGTGAACCCCTATGAATTTGAACAGGGTTTTGCTGAAGCGGTGCAGGCAGGCGATGAGGTGGTTGCCATTATTCTGTCGTCCAGGCTCTCTGCCACCTATCAGAGCGCGATGAATGCGGCGATGAATTTCCCCGGCCGCGTGTATGTGGTCGACAGCCTGAATGTCGCCTTTGGCCAGCGTATCCTGGTAGAATATGCGCTGCGCCTGCGTGCGGAGGGTCTGTGCGCAGCGGAGATTGCCGAAAAGGCGGAGAAAGCCAAACACCGCATTCACACCATTGCGCTGCTGGACACCCTGGAATACTTAAAGCGCGGCGGCCGCATCTCTGCAGCGGCGGCATTTGCCGGCGGTCTGCTTTCCATCAAGCCTGTTATTGCGGTGGATGATGGCAAGGTTGCGATTCTGGGCAAGGCCCGCGGCTCGCGGCAGGGAAACAACATGCTGATGGAAACGGCCAGCAAGTACGGCGTGGATTTTGACATGCCGCTGGCGCTGGGCTATTCCGGTCTGAGCGATAAACTGCTGCAAAAATACATCACAGACAGCCATGCGCTGTGGGAAGGGCACGAAGATAAACTGCGCATTGTTACCATCGGCGGCACCATTGGTACGCATGCCGGTCCGGGCGCCATCGGCGTTGCTTTCTTCGAGCCTGAAAAATAAATACGGTAAGGAGAAATGAATATGCTTGCTCCCAATCTCAAAAAAGGCGCGGTCATCGGACTGTGCAGTCCTTCCAGTAAACCTTCGCCTGAAGGCGCACAAAAATACATGCGCGGCCTGAAGCGGATGGGCTTTGAAATTGTCGAAGCGGAAAATATGTACAAGGATACCGACGGCTATCTGCCTTCGATTGCGGAGCGCGCGGCGGATTTTAATCAGATGATTCATGATCCGCGCGTGGACATGATTTTCTTCAGCGGCGGCGAATGCGGCCCGGAAATTCTGCCGTATATTGATTATGCCTATCTGAAGGCGCATCCCAAAACTGTGGTCAGCTACAGCGACAGCACCAGCATTCTCAATGCCATCTGGTCGAAAACGGGTTTGACGGTGTACTACGGCCAGTCGCCTGTGCATTTTAAGGATCTGCGCCAGTATGACTGGGAGCATTTTGAAAAGCATTTAATGCACGGTCCTGTGGACAAGCACTTTGCCAACAGCGACTGGCATGTGCAGTATGCCGGCCAGGGCAGCGGTACGCTGGTGGGCGGCTATGCGCGCAATGTGGCAATGATGCTCGATGGCCCGCATTTTTCCTATGATCCCAATGAAAAGTACGTGCTTTTCCTGGAAGATCACGAGAAATTCGGCGGCCCGGACTATGTCAGCGCCATGATCAGCCATATAGAGCAAAGCAATTTCATTCACTGCGTAACCGGCCTTATCTTCGGCCATTATTCCACCACGCTCAATGAGCATCTGCTCGCGCGGCTTAAGCGCTTTGGCGAAAAGCATCAGGTGCCCGTGGTGTACTGCGATGACTTTGGCCACGGCGTCAATCACGCTATCCTGCCCATTGGCCGCAAAGCGGTGCTGGATACGGAAAAGTGTGAATTGCGGTACGAATAAAGGCACTGCAGCTTGTTGCTATAGTAAAAAGGTGAGGAAGATTGCGGATACGATAAGCGTCGTGTCCGGTCTTCTCTCACCTTTTTGTTTGCAAATGCTGCATGACGGCAGCGCTGTGAAATATTATGTAGTTTTTTATTCTACATGGATCTTCGCCGATGTGCCGTTTTCACCCGGCATGCGGAAGTTGGCAGGAACATCGGTATCGCAAATGATATCGTCCATGTCCTGCACCTGGCCAAGCACATAGAAATAGCCGCGGCCAATCTTTGTGCCCGCTGTCATAAATACCTTGCGCTTGGCGTGGCGCATCATCACCTGGCGCAGCTGCGCCTCAGACACGGATGCATCGGTCATGCGGCCGTCCTCTGTCACGCCGCGGCAGGAGAAAAAGAGCGTATCTGCGTTGAGCGTGCGGATCAGATCCTCGGCATGGCTGCCGATCATGGAAAAACTGTTGTCGATCATACGGCCGCCGGTCAGATAGGTTTTAATATGCCTTTCGCCCAGCGCCATGGCTGTTTTTACGCCGCTGGTGATGACAATCAGGTTTTTGTAATCCTTCAGGTAAGGAATCATGTTATATACGGTGCTGGAAGCATCCATAAAAATAACGTCGCTGTCCTTGACAAGGCCTGCCGCAATGCGGCCGATCTTCTGCTTGGCTTCCAGCTCCTCGCTTTCGCGCAGCATTAGCGGCACATCGCGATTGGTGCCTACCAGCACAGCGCCGCCGTATACGCGCCTGACAATGCCCTCTTTTTCCAGTGCATTCAGGTCGCGGCGGACAGTCGCTTCACTCACATATAGGCACTTGGCAATATCGCTGACGGACACCATGCGCCCGTCTCCTAACAGCTTGATAATCTGATCGAGCCTTTCCTCGCCAAACATGTTTTCACCTCCTGTCGGTTCTGAAATTTATTATAATGGAAGTGCCATGGATTTGCAATGCGTTTTTGCTCATCTTTGCTCATTTTTGAGTAAATGCATGCCCAGTTGTCCAACTTTCTGTTAATCGTTGACAAACGTCGTCACCGCCGTTAAAATGAAAATACCAAAACAAATTCTAAGCAAAGGCTGGTTGATAAACATGATCGATTTCGCTACTGCCTCTCTTGAAACCCTGATCGCCAAGGAAGGTCACGACTGCGCCTGCGGCCGTCATCACTCCATGGTAATGGACTTCCTGCGCATCGAGCCCGGCGCTGTCAAGTACATTCCCGAAGGCCTGAAGGCCATCGGCGGCACCAAGCCCTTCATCGTGTGCGACAACCACACCAAGGAAGCTGCCTGGTCCTTCGTTGAGCCCGTACTGAAGGAAGCCGGCATTGAGTACACCCTGTACTGCTTCCCCTTTGATCACGTTGAGCCCGATGAGCACGCGGTAGGCTCTCTGACGATGGCCTTTGATCCCTCCTGCGACTGCGTGATGGGCATTGGCTCCGGCGTTATCAACGACTGCTGCAAGGTGCTGTGCCATGCTATCGGCTGCAAGCAGATGATCGTTGGTACCGCTCCTTCCATGGACGGCTACGCCAGCAACTCTTCTTCCATGATCCGCGAGCGCATCAAGGTGTCCCTGTATAATGCGGCGCCCGCTGCCATCATCTGCGATATTGACATCATCAAGAATGCGCCCATGCGCATGCTGTGGGCCGGCTTTGGCGACATGCTGGCCAAGTACATCGCCATCTGCGAATGGCGTATTTCCAACATGGTGACCGGCGAATATTACTGTGAGAATATCGCCAACCTCATGCGCGCTTCCCTCAAGAAGATTGTGGACAACGCCTCCGGCCTCAAGACCCGTGACGAAAAGGCCGTGCAGGCCACTGTCGAGGGCCTGGTGCTCTCCGGCGTTGCCATGAGCTATGCCGGCATCTCCCGTCCCGCCAGCGGCCTTGAGCATTATTTCAGCCACCTGTGGGAAATGATGGCCCTGGACCGCGGCACCGATTACGAGCTGCACGGCATCCAGGTGGGCGTTGGCACGCTGATCACCCTGAAGCTGTATGACGATATCCGCAACATCAAGCCCAGCCGTGAAGTGGCCGAGAAGTTCATCAACGAATTTACGAACGAAGACTGGGAAAAGATGATCCGCAAGATCTTCGGCCAGGCCGCCGAGACCGTCATCAAGCAGGAGCATGCCATCTTCCACAAGAACGACAAGGACCGTCATGCCGTGCGCCTGACCAAGATCCTGGAAGGCTGGGATGATATCCTGCGCTTCATCGACGAAGAGCTGCCCGAGACTGAGAAGATCGCTGCGCTGATGAAGGATCTGGGCATGCCCATGGTTCCCGCTGATATCGACATCAACGAAGAAGACACCGTCAACGCCTTCATCGGCTCCCGCGACATCCGCGACAAGTACCTCTCCAGCACCATGCTGTGGGATCTGGGCCTGCTGTATACTACTAAGCTGCCTGAGTAAGAGACGAAGGGAAGAACGTTACTTTCTTGAGTCAAGAAAGTAACAAAGAACCGTCGTTGGTTTGGATGTTGGCTGCGTCAAACACAACCGCAGTCAACTTCCAATCCAAACGACGGTTTTCTTTTTCTCTTTTGACGTAAAAGAGAAACGTCTCCCCTCGTCCTATCCCGCGTCACTCATTCCGCTTTTCCGGCAGCTGCGACAGCAGCACCGCACACAGCACCAGCGCACAGCCAATCCACTCCCCGCGGTTCAGCCGCTCGCCCAGCAACAGCATACCCGACAGCAGCGCAAACACGGATTCCAAACTCATAATCAGCGAAGCCACAGCCGAATGTACGCGCATCTGGCCGATAATCTGCAGCGTATAGCCCACGCCGCTGGATAAAATGCCCGTATACAAAATGCCCCACTTAGCATCCAGAATGCCGGAAAGCTCGGGTTTTTCCAGAATCAGCGCCGGAATCAGCGTGCATATGCCCATGACCAGAAACTGTGCCAGGCTCAGCGCCGCACCGTTCACAGCGGGAGCGTAGTGCGCCACCACCAGAATATGCACAGCATAAAATACTGCGCTGACCAGCAGCCATATATCGCCCGGCTGCATGTGCATCTGCCCCGGCGTTACACCGGAAATGCAGATCATACCAATCACAGTCAGCAATACGCTCAGCCAGATTTTCCGCGGCGCGCGCCGGCCCAGCGCCAGGCTGAGAAGCGGCACAAACACCACATACAGCGAGCCGATAAAGCCCGCTTTGCTGGCGCTGGTTGTCACAAGACCGATCTGCTGCGTGGTGGACGCCAGCGTCAGCACCAGGCCGCACATCAGGCATGCCTTAAAAGAGGGAGAGGCAAACGCCGCGCCCTGTTTTTTCTTTTGCCACAGAATAACCGGCAAAAGCGACAATGCGCCAAGCAAACCGCGCGCCGTCTGGAAGGTGAAGGGGCCTACATGATCCATGCCTGTTCGCTGCGCCACAAACGCCGTGCCCCAAATCAGCGACGTCAAAAGCAGCATCAGGCTACCGCTTGCTTTTTTCATAAGCGGCATTATAACATAAATGCCACGTGAAAACAACCGGGCTCTTTTTTAAAGCTGAAACCCGGAAAGCGTTACTTTCCGGGTTTGTCTTTCAGCAAATTGTGATGAACATAAGAAAGGCTTGCTTCTTTTATGGCGTCAAATTCTTCCGCGTTTTTTGCCGGAGCGCAGATTTCGTATTGGGCCTCGCTGCCGCCGATGATATAGACGGTATCGAAGTTATCCTTTGTTATTACCGAGCCGGGATGATACCAGCCGTAATCGCGATAATACATATTGCTTTGCCCGTACGGCCCAAACAGTATTTCACATTTTACGTCCTCTTTGCAGGTCACAGGATCACAGGAGATGCGGAAATCCCCCTTGAAGCGATCTTCCCACAGCAATCTGCGCCAGCGGACGCCGTCAATCTCTATCGTGACTTGCTGACCCTCTGAATCATTGGCCGTCATATAGGCATAGCCAGTGAGTGCGGTTTTGATCTTTTGCGGAAAAGGCAACAGCAGTATCATGGCAATCAATACAGCACAGACGATGATGATATGCTTTTTCTTCATATGATAAATCATCTCCTTTTTCATAAAGGCAAACAGAATGATCATATTCGCTGATTTAATTATAACATGTTTTCCAATCATTGCAAAGATTTTTTACCAGGCTGCAAATACCATTTTTAGACAATCCATCTTTTCTCAGCGCCTTGCCTTTTCCCTCGTACAGCGGTATAATAATTACAGTGTCTATTTCATCTTCCGTCAAGGAGGTTTCATATGCTGTATTCATCTCCCGATGCTGCTGCGCGCGAGCAATTTCATAACGGCCAAAGCTGCGATGCTTATAAATGGCTGGGCGCGCATAAAACGACCCTCAGCGGCGAGGAATGGAAATTCACCGTATGGGCGCCCAATGCGCAGAAGGTGTGCGTCACGGGCGAGTTTTGCAATTGGCGCTATGAAGATCATCCCATGATCAAGCAGTTTGACGGCACGTGGGAAATCACCCTGCCTGCCAGCCTGTTTGATCCTGCCACGCATGATCGCCACGATAAAGATGCGGAAGAAAAACTGATTGCATATAAATACGCTGTGCTTTGTGCCGACGGGCAGTGGCACCTGCGTGCTGATCCCTATGCCTTTGGCACGGAGCTGCGCCCCGGCAATGCCAGCAAGCTGACAGACATTGGCGGCTACGAATGGGGCGACAAGGCCTGGATGGACGCGCGTCCCGGCAACGACATTCTGCACAAGCCTGTTAATATTTATGAAATGCATCTGGGCTCCTGGAAGCGCCGTGAGGACGGTAGCTTCATGACCTATGACGAAATCGCCCATGAGCTGATTCCTTATCTGAAGGAAATGCACTACACGCACGTGGAATTTTTGCCTGTGATGGAGCATCCTCTGGACATGAGCTGGGGCTATCAGGTGACGGGCTTTTTCTCCCCGACGGCGCGCTATGGCACAGCGCAGGGGCTGATGCGCCTGATTGACGCGCTGCACCAGGCGAATATCGCTGTGATTCTCGACTGGGTGCCGGCGCACTTCCCGCGCGATGAAGTGGGGCTTTACCGCTTTGACGGCACGCCCTGCTACGAGCATCAGGATCCCCGCCGCAGCGATATGGCGCAGTGGGGCACGATCCTGTTTGATTTTGGCCGCGGAGAAGCGCGCTCCTTCCTTTTGTCCAGCGCCTGCTACTGGCTGGAATGGTTCCACGCCGACGGTATTCGCTGCGATGCTGTCAGCGCCATTCTCTATCACGATTTCTGCCGCGAGCCCGGCCAGTGGGTGCCAAACATCTACGGCGGCAATGAGAATCTCGAGGGCGCGCAGTTCCTGCGGGATCTGAACACTGTGGTGTATGCGCGCTATCCGGGCGTAATGATGATCGCAGAAGAATCGACCGCCTATAAGGGCGTCACGCATCCTGTATATGCCGGCGGCCTGGGCTTTGGCTTTAAGTGGAATATGGGCTGGATGAACGATACGCTCAAGTATATTGACTACGAGCCGCTGTACCGCAAGCATATCCACGATAAGCTGACATTCTCGCTGATGTATGCCTTCAACGAAAACTTCATCCTGCCCTTCTCACACGATGAAGTGGTGCATGGCAAGCACTCGATGCTCGATAAGAATCCCGGCGATCTGTGGCAGAAATTTGCCGGCCACCGCCTGATCATGGCATATCAAATGGCGCATCCCGGTAAAATGCTCAATTTTATGGGCAATGAGCTGGCGCACTTTATCGAGTGGAAGTATGACGATCAGCTGGACTGGTTCCTGCTGGCATATGAGCGTCACCCGGAGAACAAAAAGTGCGTGACCGACCTGAACAAACTGTACAAGGAAACGCCTGCCTTCTGGCAGCAGGATGACAGCTGGGAGGGCTTCTACTGGCTGAATGCCGATGACGTGGAGCGCAGTATCGTATCCTTTGTGCGCCGCGACAAAGAGGGCAATGAATTTGTGTGCGTGGCTAATTTTACGCCTTCCTTCTATGGTCAGTACAAACTGCCCATGCCCGCCCATGGCTATCTGCACGAAGTGCTCAATACCGATCGCAAGGAATACGGCGGCAGCAATCAGTATAACGCCCGCGCCATTCGCGTGAAAAAAGAGCCCTGCGGCAAAATGGCTTACTCAGCCGATGTTGTCGTTCCGCCGCTTTCCATGGTCATTTTCCGCTTTAAGCGCCCTGTGCGAAAAAACAATATAAACAAACGTTGATAATCGAGGAATCACTTGCCATCAATCGCTTTCTTATGCTATAATAATTAACTGTTGAGTATTCCCCATCATGAAAGGAGCTTTCTCATGAAGTCCAAGATCTTTGTGGTGGCGCTGTGCCTGATGCTGGCCATGACCACCTTCGCTCTCGCCGAGACCGCCCCCGCCGCCGACGCTGCCGCTATGGAAGAAGTAAACCCCATTGCTGCGCTGATCGGTACCTTCGCGCCCATGGTGATCATCCTGGTCGTTTTCTGGCTGTTCCTGATCCGTCCCCAGCGCAAGAAGGACAAGAAGGTTAAGGAAATGCTGGCCAACCTCAAGGTCGGCGACCGTGTTTGCACCATCGGCGGCATCTATGGTACCATCACCAACATTCGCGATGAGAACACCGTGACCCTGGCTCTGGGCCCGCAGGACGTGCCCGTTGTGTTTGCCCGCTGGGCCATCCGCAACGTGGAAGAAATCACTGTGGAAAACGACGCTGAAGTGCTGGCGTAAGCTCATCTGGATGATAAGACCTGCTGCAGATGCGGCAGGTCTTTTTTGCAAAGAAAACGTTCCCTTCCCGAGAGAAAGGAACGTTTTTGCTTTTGCGGTTTAAATTCCCAAATTCCTTTGCGCATTTCCGCACAAAATCTTTTCCAGCTCATCTTCCTTTAGGCCGATTGAGCGGATCAGCTGCAGTTCTTTGCCGGGATCCCACATGGGAAAATCGCTGCCGAACATCACGCGATCCGCGCCGAAGTAGCGGATGATCTCGCGCCAGCCATCTGCGCCCAGGGCGAAGGAGGTGCTGGAGCAGTCAAAGAGCACGTTTTCATTTTTCAGGTATTCGTGCGCCTGCTCCCATTCAGAGTAGCCGCCCATGTGTGCGCAAATCAGTTGCAAATGCGGGAAACGGCGCAGAATTTCGGGGATCATGCGCGGATTGTCGTAAGCGTAGCGCTCGTCGCCCATATGCAAAAGCATGGGGCAGCGGCTTTGACAGGCCTCGTAAATGGCATCCATGCGCGGATCCAGCAGGCTGACACGCTGCATATCGCTGTGAATTTTAACGCCCTTGAGGCCGAGGGAAAGCGCGCGCGTTACCTCATCGTAGGCGTTTTCCATGTCAGGGTGCAGCGTGGCAAAGCCAAACAGTTTATCGGCATGCGCGCTTACCTCCTGATGGATAAAATCATTGATGACCGTTACCTGGTGCGCACTCATTGCTACCGAATGCACCAGCGCCTTGTCAATATTTCCGCGATCCATCGCCTCAAGCAGCGCGGGAACGCTGCCGGGATGCGCCATCTGAATATCATAAAAAGCGCCGATGTTTTCGGCTGCGCGCTGTGCGAGCTTTAAGGGAAAAATATGCGCATGCATATCAATGACCATACAAACACTTCCTTTCGGCAAGAACGTATCTATTGTAACATGCACAGGGCGGAAAGAAAACACAGCGACGGGAGAAAAACGATTGAAAAACAGCCGGACGATTGGTATACTGTACATAAGAGATTCCATCGGAAACGAGGAGGTATCCCGTCATGAAGGACTATGAACGCTTGAGACTGCTTGATCGTCCCAGCGGATGCATTGATGTGGTGCTCGATACCGATACCTATAATGAAATAGACGATCAGTTTGCGCTGGCGTACATGATGAAAGCGCCCGAAAAGCTGAATGTGCTGGCCATTACTGCAGCGCCCTTCCTCAATAGGAAATCCACGTCTGCTGCGCATGGCATGGAGCTGAGCTATCAGGAAATTGAAAAGCTTCTGCGGTTCATGCAGCGCGAGGATATGCTGGAAAAAACGTATAAGGGCTCGGAAAGCTTTCTGGCGGATGAAAATACGCCGGTGGATTCGCCCGCTGCGAGAGAAATTGCAGCACTGGCTATGCAGCACAGCCAGGAAAATCCGCTGTATGTAGTGGCGATCGGCGCGATTACGAACGTTGCCTCGGCTATTTTGCTGCAGCCGGAGATTGCCGAAAAAATGGTGGTTGTTTGGCTGGGCGGCCATGCGCTGCATTATAAGGACAACAGAGAGTTTAACCTGTATCAGGATATTGCTGCTGCGCGCGTGGTGTTTTCTTCCGGCGTGCCGCTGGTGATACTGCCCTGTCAGGGCGTGGTGAGCAGCTTTGCGCTGTCGGGCGAGGAGCTGATGCATTGGCTGGGTGATCACGACCCGCTGTGCGATTATCTGGCGCGCAATGCAATTCGCGAAGCCGAAACCTATGCCAAGGGCAAGCCCTGGACAAGGGTCATCTGGGATGTAACGGCAGTGGCCTGGCTGCTGGATGAGGACGGCACAATGCTCTACGACCGCGTGATGCCGCGCCCTATGCCGGAATATGACAATCTGTGGGCTGAAAAGCCTGACACACCGCTGTGCAAATATGTGTATTATATCCGCCGCGATCTGTTGCTGCGCGATATGATCAGTCGCCTGACGGGCAAGGATGTACGATGAAAAAGAACGCAGAACCCGAAAAAACAAACGCCCTGCGCTTGCTTGATGCGCAGGGGGAGAGCTACCTCACGCACACATATGATCCTGACACTACGGATGGCGAGAGCGTGGCAAAGCTGCTTGGCCAGCCTGCCGATCAGGTGTTTAAAACGCTGGTGACAGTAGCGCCCAGCCGGAAGAATTATGTATTTGTCGTGCCGGTCAACTGCACGCTAAATCTCAAAAAGGCAGCGCGCGCGGCACAGGAAAAGAGCATTGCCATGATCCCGCAGAAGGAGCTGCTGCCGCTTACGGGCTACATTCACGGCGGCTGCTCGCCGCTGGGCATGAAAAAGCTGTTTCCGACTTTCATTCACGAAACAGCGCAGCTGTTTGATACCATTTGCGTCAGCGCCGGGCGGCGCGGCTTTCAGATGGAAGTGAATCCCGAAGTGATTTTGCATATGACGAACGCATCATATGTGGATTTAACGGATTAATGGGAGGAGAATATGCACATTTCAATTCAGGCCTGGCCTTTGCTGGATTGGCTGGGCATTGACGAAGGCTATCAGGCGCTGCGTAAGGCGGGCTTTGCGCATTGTGATTTTGGCATGGGGCGCTTTTTCAATAAAACGCAGCATGCACTGCTGGACGAGCCGCTGGAGACTGTGCTGGCGGAGGCGAAGCCTTACCGTGACGGGGCGAAAAAATATGGCATGACCATTTCGCAGACCCACGCGCCCTTCCCTTGCTGGGAGCTTGAGCATGATGTGATGCACGAGCGCATGATTGCCGTAACGGAAAAGTGCATTGCGCTCACGGCGTTTATGGACAGCAAATACTGCGTGGTGCATCCAGCGCATACCTCGCGGGCAGAGGACAGGCTTTCGCTCAAACAGGAGTGGGAAATCAACAAAGAGTTTTATTCGGCGCTGATTCCTTCTCTGAAAAAGTACCGGGTTGTTTGCTGCCTTGAAAATATGATTCATAAATATCAGGGCCAGTTTTATATGGGTTCGGCGTGTTCGGATGCGCATGAGGCTGCGCGGTGGATTGATGAACTCAATGCCATTGCGGGAGAAGAGGTGTTTGGCTTCTGTTTTGATACAGGGCATGCGCATGTATCAAGGCTGAATCAGCGGCATTTCCTGTCGACGATGGGCAAGCGCACCAAGGTGCTGCACGTGCATGATAATATGGGTACGATCGATCAGCATCTGGCGCCGTATATGGGAAATATCGACTGGGATCAGTTTATCTGCGGCCTGAAGGAGGCTGGATACGAAGGCGAGATGTTCTTTGAGACCTTTAAGGTGCTGATGAACCATCCGCGCGAAATGATTCCGACCTGCCTGCAGATGATGGCAGAAACGGGCAATGGCCTGATTGAAAAATTTGAAAACGCATAAAACGGGAGGGAAATAATTATGAAGCTTTGTATTCAGATGTCGCCGCTGCAGAATATTCTGGGCATTGACGAGGCCTTTAAGTGCATGCATGAAGCGGGCGCCGATCAGATTGACTTTGGCTTTGGTCCCTGGATCAGCGCCGATCAGATCCGCTCAGGAGAGCATGCCATGATCGACGAACCCATTGAAGTGATGTATAAGCAGCTGGATCCCTTCATCGAAGCGGCGAAAAAGTATGGCGTGGAATTCGGCCAGACGCACGCGCCCTTCCCGTGCTGGCTGCCGGGGCTTGATATTCTCGAGCGCATGACCGAGGTGACCAAGACGGCCATCAAGCTGACCAGCTACCTGGGCTGCAAGTATTGCGTGGTGCATCCGCTGCACCCCACCAAGGCCAAGGAGCGCCTGAGCCCCAAAGAAGAGTGGGAGCTGAACAAAAAGTATTATACCGATCTCATCCCTACGCTGAAGGAATACGGCGTGATCTGCTGCACGGAAAATATGTTCCATGCCAATGAAGACCGTGTGTACATGGCCTCGGCCTGCTCGGAATTTGACGTGGCGGCGCGCTGGGTGGATGAGCTGAATGCAATCGCCGGCGAAGAGCTGTTTGGCTTCTGTTTTGACACGGGCCATGTGAACATCACCCGCGGCAATATGTATAATGCGCTGGTCACCATGGGCAAGCGCATCAAGGTGCTGCATGTGCATGACAACATGGGCGTAACCGACCAGCATCTGTGCCCTTACATGGGCAATATCGACTGGGAGGATTTCATCGAAGGTATGCGCGACATCGGCTACGAAGGCAGCTTCAGCTTCGAAACCTTCCGCGTACTGCGCGTGTTCCCCGATGAACTGGCCAGGACCTGCATCAAGCTGATCGCCGATACCGGCCGCTATCTGATCAAGCGGATTGAGGAATAACAGAATAAAAAGCGCCAGACTGCAACGTGCAGTCTGGCTTTTTTTCATGGGATCAATCCGAAATGCCTGGCAATGACATCGCACACTTCTTCCCTGGTATCTTTGCCGTTATCCTCCCGCACAACGGTGAAAAAGCCGCTGTTTAAGTACTCATCGTAATGTTTTTGACTGTTAATGAGCGAGAGGCCACGGCGGTAATTCTCCATTACGGCATCAGGGTTTTCGCAGCTTTCAATCACCCTGAGAAGAAATTGCTTTTCCGGATCGCTCCGGTCAAAGAAGCGCTCCACGCTCATGGACTGGGGCGAGAGCATCACGGCAACGCGGCTGTAATCCGAAATTTCTTTCAGAATATCCAGTGGAATACAGGTGTCAACGATCACTTTTTTATCCTCGGCAAGGGAAATCAGCTGGGCAATTTCAAAGCCTGCGCCTTCCCGGCCGGAGTTATAGATCCAGCGCTCGTATTCTTCCGGTGCGCGGGTGACAAAATCCTTCCAGTCCTTCAGATTTCTCCGGTAGCAAAGATCGGGCTGCAGATCGGGCGTTGCGATTTGATCAGACACCGCGATGTGATAGTTTTCACCGCAGAAAACCATATCGTAGCGGTCGGCAAGCATTCTGACGGTGGTGGATTTGCCTGCATACGCCGTGCCGGTGATGAAATAGACGTTCCGCAGGTGGTATTTGAGGATATTGTTTTCAATGATCAAAGTCGGCACCTCGTTACCAGTCAATTTCGATGACGATAGCTTCGTCGGACAGGTCATCGATGGGAATGCCCGTGATATGCAGGTGCGGCAGTGCCTGGCCGTTTGACTGATACTCGGGCAGCAGATCAATACTGGCAGAAAGTTCTTTGCCAGTGTTGAGCAGGCGCACGGACTTGGGAATGCCCGGGAAATACTGCAGCGCGATGGAGGAAGAACGCGTTCCATCCGGGAAATGGAAGTAGGATTTACCGTTTTTCTTCGTGACAATCGCGTTGTTTCCGCGGATTTTGTATTGGAAGTCATCGGCTTCATGGCAGGTAAGCGCGCCTTCCATGCGGTTGTACCAGTCGCCGATGCGACGGATGCGGCGGGCATAATCCTCGGTGATTTCGCCCTCGGCATTGGGGCCGACATTGAGCAGGTAGCTGCCGCCCATGGCCATGATGCGGTCGATGGCGGAGATCAGGAAGCGGATGGAATAGAAATCCTCATGCTCGCGATAGCCCCAGCTCTGCTCTCCCAGCGAATTGCAGGCTTCCGTCATGCGCGTGAAGCGCTCGCCATCGACGGCCCTGTATTCGCGCTCAGGCGTGGAAAAATCGCCCGTATCATAGCCGCGATCGTTGATGAAAATGCCCGGCTGCAATTCCCGGATCATTTCATTGAGAGAAGGCTCCTTGATGCGCGGGGGAATATCCCAGAAGAAGGTATACAGCGGCCCGTAATTGGTGCAAAGCTCGCGTACCTGATTGCGCACGTATTCAAGGTAGGCGGCGGTATTGACGCCGTTTTCCGTGTGCGCCTTCCACTGGTGTGTGGACGCGGGATTATAGCCGAAGGCATGGTGCCAGTCCGGGCAGGAATAATAAAGCGACAGCTTCATTCCGTGCTTTGCGCAGGCGTCGGCAAGCATCTTGAGCGTGTCCTTGCCGTAGGGCGTACGGGTGATTTTGTAGTCCGAATACTTAGTATCCCACATGCAGAAGCCATCGTGATGCTTGGTGGTGAAGCAGATGTACTCCATGCCCGCTTCCTTGGCCAGCAGCACCCATTTTTCGGGATCGTATTGGACGGGATTAAACCTGTACATCAGGCTTTCATATTCCTCGCGCGGCATGTTCATGCGGGCGAAGGCCTGCTCCTGAATGCCGGTCAGCGCATAAAAGCCCCAATGAATAAAAAGACCGAATTTGTTTTCGTGCGTCATAACAGTCTCCTTTGTCAACAGCATCATTATATAGAGATGGATGGAAAAAAACAATACCATATATATTGACAATCCAGACAAAAAACAGATATAATATAACAAAATCACCGGCACAAATGGATAAGGAGAAAATGCGCACGTTATTTGTGCGTCGTTATTGAAATATGGAAAAAGCAATCATTCGTCTGCGGCCGCACCACGCGCTGTGCCTGCGGAATTATATCGGCAAAGGCTATAATGATACGTTTGTTGAGAATATGGATGCGCTGCATGAGCGGCTGAGCAGCGGCGAAAGAGAAATGGTGCAGATCATTTTGCACCGAGATTCCATGTGCCGTGCCTGTCCCAGGGAAAAGGATGCTGCCTGCGAAAAAGAGGACTGGGTGCAGCAATTGGACCTCGCCATTGCAAAAAAGTGCGGTCTGCGCTCGGGCCTTTGGATCAGCTGGCAGGAGCTGTGCGATATCATGGATCAGCATATTTTTGATGCGGATGTATGGGGAAAGCTTTGCGCAGACTGTGAGTGGTATGAGCTGTGCGTCAAGGTACGCAATGAAAAAAGCGCTGGATAAGCGCTTTTTTTACGTCAGTTTTTTGGTAAAGCAGATGATGCGGTTGGCTTCGGCAAAGCCTGCGCCCAGGTGGAATGCAAGGCTCGCAGCATTGTTAAATTCGCAGTCGCTGGCAAATTCCCGGCAGCCCTGCGTGCGCGCCCAGTCTTCGCAGGCAGAAAGCAGCTGCACGGCGCAGCCCTTGCGGCGATGCGCCTCTTTCACAAAAATTCCTTCGAGATAGCCAACGGGGCTTGATTCCGTCCCCTCCACATAGTCGTATCTCAGGCCGCACTGGGCAAAACCAATGGCCTCATTCCCGTCATAGAACAGGAAAAACTGCGCTGTATCTTGCTTAATGGCCTCAGAAAATTCCTCTGCCAGCGCCTCCGCCGTGTGCTCCGGCCACAGCTGCAGCGCGAGGGTAGAAAGCACATGCAGGTCGCTGGTTGTCGCTTTTTTGATCATCATATCACTCCTCATAGCCGCATTCTGTCATCGTGTGCGTCAAATGACAGGTGCGGTATTTCTTTTTCAGTGCTTCATAGGCTGTGCGTGCAGCGGCGGTTGTGGAAAACACGCCGTAGATGGCGCTGCCAGAGCCTGTCATCTGCGCGGCGCGGGCGCCATGCTCCTTGAGATCATTGATGCATTTGCGGATTTCAGGCCGCATTTTTTCGGATACCGGCTGCAGCGTGTTGCCAAGCGAAGCCGCGAGCAAATGCAGATTGCCCTCGTGAAGCGCCTGGATTACACCTTCCGTATCAGGATGCGCCCAGTTTTCCTGCGGTATTTCATGCAGCGCAGTAAAGACTTCGCGCGTGGACAAACCGCGGCAAGGCTGGATAACGACCATCGGGAGCGAGCGCTTGCACGGCAGCGGAGAAAGCACCTCGCCAATGCCTTCGGCACGCATGAGCCCGCCGGTCAGACAGAAGGGAATATCCGCCCCCAGCTTTACGCCAATGTCGCACAGCGTTTCAAGCGGATAATGCAATTCCCATAGTTTATTCAGCCCGTGCAGCACGCAGGCAGCATCGGCGCTGCCGCCGCCAAGCCCTGCGCAAACGGGAATGCGCTTGGTCAGCTGGATGGCTGCGCCCATGCGCACGCCGGCGTAATCCTGCAGCGCCTTTGCCGCGCGCAATACAAGATTATCGCTGGTGTCGGGCACGCGCACGCGGCCGTCCACACGCAGAGACAGCGTGTCGGACAGCTCCAGCGTGATGTCGTCGTGCAGCTCCAGCAGCTGCATGATCATATCCATTTGATGATAGCCGTCTTCTCTCTGACCGAGAATATCAAGCGACCAGTTAATCTTAGCCCAGGCTTTCAGCTGCATTGGAATCCTCCGGGAGCGTTTGTTCATTTTGCGGCGCATGGCCGCTTTCCAGCGTAAATTCAAAGGTGGCGCCGATATCTGTGGGCAGCAGTCGAATGGACTGATGATGGCGCTCCATGATGCGCTTGCAAATGGCCAGACCAAGGCCTGTGCCCTTGCCCACGGTGTGCGCCTTATCGGCTTTATAGAAGCGATCGAACACATACGGCGCATCCTCAGGCAAAATGCCCGGGCCGTTATCGCTCACGGTAATGCTGGTGAGCTTGTCCTTTTGCGCGGTCTGGATGCGGATCCGGCCGCCTGCGGGCGTATATTTGATGGCGTTGGAAAGCAGATTGATGAGCACCTGCTCGATCTGATCCTGATCGGCATGCACATACATGGGCTCATCCTCAAAGGAAAGGGAGAGCTCCATCTGCTTGTCGTCCAGCTGCGACATGCTGGCGATGATCACCCGGCGGAGGGTCTCATGCACGTCAAAGTCGCTCATAGCCAGCGGCGTTTCGCCGTTTTCAAGACGCGAAAGGTTAAGCAGACTGCCGACGAGTTTAGACAGCCTGCGCGTTTCGTCCAGCACGATTTGCATATATTGTTTTTGCTCGCTCATGGGAATGGTGCCGTCCAGCATGCCCTGCAAAAAGCCCTGCATGCTGGTCATGGGCGAGCGCAGTTCGTGCGATACATTGGCGACAAAATCGCGCCTGGTCTGCTCCAGTGCTTCCAGCTGCGTGGCCATCAGATTAAAGGCAGTGGCCAGCTCCTGTGTTTCACGGCTGCCGGTAACGGGCACGCGGCGGTCAAACTTGCCTTCAGCCATTTCGCCGGACATCTGCGCCATCACGCGCAGGGGCGAAATAATCTGTCTGGTGACCAGGAAAATGCAAAAGCCTGCTACAACAAAGGCGATAATTGCCGCCAGCGCCACCTGCAGCGCAAGGCCGCGGTAGGTGGCATATACGGTCTGCGCGGCAGTCTGCACAAAGACGGCGCCGAGCACATAGCCGTTATCAATCCACGGCACGGCAACGGTGAAGGCCGGGCCGTTGGCGGTATCGCTTTTTTCAATGACCTCTTTTCCCTGCAGCACATTGGACAGCGTGCGGATAATCTGCCGTTCGTCAAAATGAATATTGTTGCTGGCCATCAGCTCTTCATTTGCATATAGCTTGGTGGTGCCGGTACGGTCCATAACCACACAGAAGGCCTGATATTCATTGTAGACGGAATTGACTTTCCATTCAATATATGTGTTGGTGGTATTACTGGAGGAGAAGGGAAAGAGCATATCGTTATTGCGCACACGGCTGGCCAAATAGGCAATCTCATAGGCCTGGGATTTGAGGCTGTCCATGCGGTTGTCAATATAGCTGTCGCGCATGGAAAGATAAAACAGGCTGAACAACGCAAGCATGCAAACAAGGACGATCGCCAATACGACCGCCATCAATTTGGCAAACATGCTGCGCAGCATGCTTATTTCACCTCGAATTTATAGCCGACGCTCCACACAGTGCGGATAGACCAGCCCAAATTTTCACAGCCCGGCAGCTTTTCGCGCAGGCGCTTGATGTGCACATCCACCGTACGGCTGTCGCCGAAGAAATCAAAGCCCCACACCTGCTCGAGCAGCTGCTCGCGGGTGAACACGCGGTTCTGGTGCGCGGCGAGGAAGTACAGCACTTCCAGCTCCTTGGGCGGCATTTCAACAAGCTTGCCCTGATAGTATACTTCATACTTTTCCTGGCTGATGGTCAGCCCCGGGAAGGAAAGCGTGTCCTTTTCGGCATTGGAGGACATGCTGCGGCGCAGCACGGCCTTAACGCGGGCGACCAGCTCCTTGCCCTCAAAGGGCTTGGTCATGTAATCGTCCGCGCCCAATTCCAGGCCGAGGACTTTGTCAAAGGTCTCGTCCTTGGCGGTGAGCATGATGATGGGGATTTGCGAAATCTGCCTGACGGCGCGGCACACCTGCCAGCCGTCCATGCCAGGAAGCATCAGATCAAGGATCATCAGCCCCGGCGGGTTCTGGCGGAATTTCTCCAGCGCCGTGTCGCCGCGAGCGCAGACGACGGTTTGATACCCATCCTTTTCAAGATACAATTTTACCAGCTGGGCAATGTTGGGATCGTCGTCAACAATCATGATGACAGGCTTGTTGTTCACTGAGATTTCACCTCCGAATGGTGGGAAAAGGGTTATTTGAGCGTTACAATCGTCACGCCCATCTCGCCTTCGCCGTATACGCCGGTGCGATAGGACTTGACGTGGGGATAGGTTTTCAGGTGCTTCTGGATGCCCTGGCGCAATATGCCCGTGCCCTTGCCGTGCACGATGCTCACTTCGTTCATGCCGGCCATCACGGCTTCATCCAGATAGCGTTCCACCTCCATCAGCGCTTCATCCAGCGCCATGCCGCGTACGTCGCATTCCATGCGCACGGTGCGGGACTGCGACTGGGAGTGCACGTGGACGGTGGATTTTTTCTGCTGGTTTTGCTTTTTTTGCTGGATCAATTGCAGCTGGGTAATGTTGGCGCTCAGCTTCATGATGCCCGCCTGCAGCTGCACATTGCCCTTGCTGTCGGGCGCAGAAAGCACGGTGCCCTGGGTGTTGAGGTGGATGATTTCCACCGTATCGCCGGGTTTCAAATCCTTGGGCGGCGGCTGCAGGGTGGGATTTTTCGCCATCAGCCCTTCGCTGAGACCTTCGAGGCTCGACTGCATCTTTTTGCGCAGTGCGTTGACCTCGGCTTCGCGGCCGGCGGCGCCGCCCTCTTTTTTCATCTTTTTGAGCTCAAGGATGACGTTTTCAGCCTCACGGCGGGCATTTTCTACGATGCGGCGTCCGTCTTCCTTGGCCTTGCGCTCAATGTTCTGGCGCTTTTCTTCCATCTCGCGGTACAGCTTTTCGGCCTCGTTGCGCAGACGGATGGTCTCGGCGCGCGCATTCTCTGCCGCCTCGCGTTCGCGCTGGGCCACCTGACGCTGATATTCTGCCCCGGCGATAACGTCTTCAAAGCGCACGTCGTTGGCGGAAAGCAGCTTCTTTGCGCCGTCAATAATATATTCCGGCAGACCCAGACGGCTGGAAATTTCAAAGGCGTTGGATTTGCCCGGCACGCCGATGGACAGGCGATAGGTGGGCCTGAGCGTTGATACGTCAAACTCGACGCTGGCGTTTTCCACGCCCTTGGTGGACAGCGCATAGGCCTTCAGCTCGCTGTAATGGGTGGTGGCGACAGTGCGGACGTTGAACTTCAGCAGCGTATCAAGGATCGTCTGCGCCAGCGCCGCGCCCTCGGTGGGATCGGTGCCCGCGCCGAGCTCGTCAAAGAGCACCAGATCGCGCTCGGTGACTTCGTTGACGATCTCCACGATGTTTTTCATGTGCGAGGAGAAGGTAGACAGCGACTGCTCGATGCTCTGCTCGTCGCCGATATCGGCATACACCTGCTCAAAGACGCTTAGCTCCGTGCCAAGATTTCCCGGCACATGCAGGCCGGACTGCGCCATGAGCGTGAGCAGACCCACGGTCTTGAGCGTGACGGTCTTGCCGCCGGTGTTGGGGCCGGTGATGATCAGCGTAGTGAAATCCTGCCCCATCCACAGATCGCAGGGGACAACCGTTTCGCGCGGGATCAGGGGATGGCGCACGCGCACGAGCTTAATGCGGCCTTCGTCGTTCATCTTGGGCATCGTAGCGCGCATTTCGCGGGAAAGATGGCCTTTGGCAAAGGTAAAGTCAAGCGCGGTGAGGACGTTGATATTTTCAGCGATCAACTCTTGCTGGAGGCCTACCTGTGCGGAAAGCTCGGCAAGGATACGCTCGATTTCCTCGCGCTCCTTGCTTGTCCACTGCTTGAGCTCGTTGCCCAGCTCCACAACAGCCAAGGGCTCTACAAAGAGCGTAGCGCCGGTGCTGGATTGATCATGCACAAGACCGGGGATAAACTGGCGGTACTCCTGCTTGACGGGCAGCACATAGCGGCCATTGCGCACGGTGACGATGCTCTCCTGCAGGTATTTGCTAAACGTTGCGCCATGGGCCATGGAGTTCAATTTTTCGCGGATGCGCTCATTGGCCTGCTTGATATGGCGGCGGATGTCGAAAAGCGCCGGGCTGGCGCGATCGGCAATTTCTTCTTCGCTGATGATAGCGTTCGTAATGCTGTCTTCCAGATTGCGGAAGGTCTGCAGCCGGCTGGCAAGCGACGTGATGCGCGGGGTATTGTCGCGGTCCGTCACCAGCGATGCGCGGGCGGCACGCGCTGCGCGCAGGCATTCGGCCACATCCAGCAGCGCCCGGGGCGTAAGCGTAGCGCCCTTATCAGCCAACTGCAGATAGGAACGCACGTCGGAGAAAGCAATCAGCGGGCTGCCGCCCATATAGGTGAGGATGACCTGCGCTTCCTCGGTGATTTCCAGCGCTTCAGTCACCTGGGTGAGATTGGTGAAGGGCGTCAATTCCAGACACAGCGCCCGGCCCATGTCGGTGACGGCATAGGAGGACAGCTGTTCGCGGATCTTGGTAAATTCCAGCACCCGCAGCGTGCGTTCTTTCATCATCAAAAATCATGCCCCTTTCCAAGTATAGGATGCGCGGAAAATTTGCGCAATCCAAATGGGGGAAAGTTCAAAAAAGGTTTTCAGTTTATTCTTATTCTACGCCCTGATCGAAGCGCTCCAGATAGGCGCTGTCGGCGTTTCCGCAGCGATAAGCGCGCAGAACGGAAAGCGCTTCCTCGCGGCTTTCCAGCGTGAAATCAAGGAGAATATGTACCGGCAGATCGGTATTGCCCAGACTGCGGGCGCGGCAGGAAAGCAGCTGCACAAGGCAGCCTTCATCCATGCGCACGGGCAGAAGCGGGAAGGCTTCGCCGCGACGGTCGGTCAGCGCCTGGCCGATGCAGCCCTGTCCTTTTTCGCACAGGCGGCAGTTCTTGCGCTCGCCGGAAAGGCCCTTTGCCGTGCGTGCCGGGCAGTGATTGAGATACATCAGCCGCGCTCTGCCGTATACGGGCAGAATCAGCTGCGCGGGGGAAAGAGCCATGAAATCACGAATCTCGCTGCGCGTAAGTTCCCTTGGTAACACCTGATAAGCAGCGCCGCGTGTGTGCAAAAATGCGCTGGCCATATGATTCCACACCGGCACGCCCTCGCCGGTCATCAGCGCCTGCGGCTGTATTTCGCGGCACAGATCAATTTGCCCCACGCTGCCTGCGGTCAGCAGCAGATGGTGCGCCTTGACGGCGCTTGCGCAGCGCAGCAGCGCGGCGTCTGTCATTTGCACGGGCAGCGCCACATAAGCGTCGGTGGGCAAAAGCGAAAGCGCTTGCGAGAAGGCGGGCTCGGTGATATCTTTGGGCGCGTAGATCACGCGGTCTGCGCCGTTTTGCAGCAGATCCTGAGCCAGCGCTGCATCGCAGCATTGCGCAAAGATCAGCCCTTTTTCTGTTTCGAGGGCGGGAGTATGCACAGCATCTGCCACGCGCGGCGCAATCTGCCCCTGATAGGCAGCAATGCGCGCGGCTCTGAGCTGATTAAGCGCTTCGCGGCGCAGCGCATTGAGCGCGGCAGCGGGCAGATATGCATTTTCGCCCGTGACGCTTACATGACGCAGCATATAGGCTGTATCGCCGCACTTTTCCAGCGCGCGGCGGGCACGGTCTTCATCCAGCGGTGCATTCTGGGCAAACTGCACGGCGTCGCCCGTCACAGTCACTTCGGCCCGGTCATCGCGCACGGTCAAAAGCGCCGGCGCGTTCACGTGCACTGTCAGCGCTGCGTCAAAAGGTATTTTGGGCAGCGCGCTTTCTTTGTATGTTTCGCGGGCAGCGGCAAGCTGGGCTTCGCTGTCGATACGCACTACTTCGTCGCCAATGCCGGCGGGGTGATGCAGCCGCAGCGTGGCTGTGCCGCCTGCAGGCACGGTGTTGCCCGAGTAGATGATATCCTGCTCGTGCTTGCCGCGGATCTGCAGTCCGTCGCCGTTGTGCAGCGCGCGCAGCAATTTGACCTCGCATAAAAGCTGCGGGCCTTTGCGGAAGGTGCGCGAAAGCTTGCCCATCGGGATGCCAGCGTGCATGACGCGCAGAGGATTGATCACCGCCGCATCACGCGCATCAAAGGCATAGCCGGGATAGAAGCCGCGCGTAAACACCTGGCTGATGGCCTCGTTTTCGGCGGCGTCGGCTTTTTTGAATTTTTTCTGTGCGATGGCGTCCAGCGCATTGCGATAGGCGCGCGTGATGACCGCCACATATTCCGGGCGCTTGAGGCGGCCCTCAATTTTGAGGGTATGCACGCCGGTGGCGCACAGCTTGTCCAGGTCATCGCGCACGCAGATATCGCGCGGCGACAGCCAGGCGCCGTTTTTTCCCTGCCAGTCGTACTGCAGCCGACAGGGCTGCGCACAGCGGCCGCGGTTGCCGCTGCGGCCGCCAATCAGACCGGAATAGCGGCACTGACCGGAGACGCACACGCACTGCGCACCGTGGATAAAAACCTCAGTTAGATGCCTGTCTGCGCAGTGCTGCGGATGGCTTCCAGCGAACACTCGCGCGCAAGCACGGCGCGGGTGACGCCAAGCGACTGCAAAAAGCGCGCGCCCTGGGCATTGTGGATGGCCATCTGCGTGCTGGCATGGATGCACAGCGCGGGAAATTCGGTGCGGATGAGCTGCAAAACGCCCATATCCTGCACCAAAACAGCATCTACACGCAGCCTTTCCAGCAGCTGAAGCGTTTGGCGAACGCCGCTGAGCTCGCGCTCTTTCACCAGCGTATTGAGCGTAACATACACGCGTTTTCCGTAAAAATGAAAAAGCTCCACCACTTCCCGCAGGCTGTCTGCATCAAAGCCGACGGCTGCGCGCGCGCCAAAGGACGCCGCGCCCAGATAAATGGCGTCGGCGCCGCCCGTCAGCGCGGCCAGCGCAGCCTCGCGGCTGCCTGCGGGAGCGAGAAGCTCGGGAATAAAATCAGTCATGGCGCATTTCATCCAGCTTGCGGCGCAGGCGGGTATTTTCGTTTTGCGCAACAAGCAGTTCATCGGCAATCTGCAGCGCAGCCATAACGGACACGGCCTCGCGGCTGGTCAGCCCGGAGGCGCTCAGCTCGCGCATTTTGCGGTCCAGATAGGCAGCGGCGCGCTGCATCTGCTCGGGCGGGGTTGTGCTCTTGAGACGGTAATCGCGTCCCAAAATCTGCACGGTAACGGAATTGTTTTCCATAGGGGCTCCTTGGGGGTAACGCTGCTGAGCAGCGTATTATTTTTTACAGGCGCTCGAAGGGATATTCGCGGCCCTGCGCATCCACGCGGATGGAGGCGATTACCTGATCCTCAAGCGGCTTGTCCTGGCGGTTGCGCTTAACGTTCTGGATGCGGTCAGCATGCTCAAGACCCGTCAGCACGCGGCCGAAGGCGGCATAGCTGCCATCCAGATGGGGAGAGACGCTGGTCATGATGAAGAACTGGGAGCCGGCGGAGTTGGGACGCATGCTGCGCGCCATCGAGAGCACGCCGGGGGTGTGCTTGAGGGGGTTATTTACGCCGTTGCGGGCAAATTCACCCACGATGGAATAGCCGGGGCCGCCCATGCCGGTGCCCTGGGGATCGCCGCCCTGGATCATGAAATCCGGAATCACGCGATGGAAGATCAGTCCGTCATAGAAGCCGCTGTTGGCCAGGGAGATGAAGTTGCCCACAGACTGAGGCGCATATTCGGGGTAGAGTTCGCCCGTCATGACGGATCCGTCCTTCATGGTGATGGTAAAAGCGGGATGGAAAAATTCAGACATTTTCGGATACCTCCAAATCATTATTTACATACTATATCAATTTATATGATAGCTTTGTTTGCGGCATTTGTCAATGCAATCAGGCCTGCAGCACCTGCCGGAAAAAGGATACGCCGCGGGAAAGATTTTCAATGGAGATTCTTTCGTTATAGCTGTGTGTGCGCTGCAGCTCCTCCTGCGAAAATACAAACGGGCTGAAGCGGTATACATGTTCGCAGATCATCTCCATGCGGCGGGCGTCTGTGCCGCCGGGCATCAGGGAAGGCACGATGATTTTGCCCGGGAAATGCACCTGAATGGCTGTAACCAGCGCATCCCAGGAAAGCCCCTGCGCGGGAGAGAGGCTGCCCGGCTCCTCAAGACACCCCAGGGTGAGCGTGATATCTGTCCCTTTTATGATGCGGCGCACGCGGCTGAGCAATTCCTCCGTGCTGTCGCCGGGAAGCACGCTGGCGGAATAATACAGCGTAGGCTTTTCGCGCATGAGCGCATCGCCCTGCTGCTTCCAGAGCATCAGCTGTGTATGCGTGATGGCATAGCCCGCTGCGGTGCGCGACAGACGGTAGATCAGATGCTTTGTGTTCAAATGATGATAGCGCAGCAGATATTTGTCGCGGCGTGTCATGATGGGCCGCATAGCGGGCAGCATCTGCGTCAGCACGGGCGCGCACAGCCGGCCCTTGGGATGAATACGCGCAATGCGCGCCGCCGCTTTGGAGAGCTTTTCCATGGCATACATGCCCTCGCACGACAGCGAAAAGAGCAGCCGGCCCTTTTCGGAAACGCCCACATAGGCGGCGCTTTCCTGCGCGATGATGTAGGGGCTGGATACGCTGCCGCCTTCATCCAGCACAAAAGCAGGGCGCACGCCGCGATCCCGCAGGATACAGGCGATCTTTTCCATGCTGCCGCCGCGCAGCTCCTCATCGCTGGAGAAAGCAAAATATACGTCGCTGGCGGGATTCCAGCCCTCCTGAAGCAGATCCTCCGCCGCCGTTAAAAGCGCGATCATATGCCCTTTCATATCGGCAGCGCCGCGGCCATGGATGTATTCGCCGTCAATCTCGCCGCCAAAGGGCGCGTGCGTCCAGCGGCTTTCATCTCCGGCGTCTACAACATCCATATGTGATAAAAAGATCATTGGCCGCGCGCTTTGCCTGCCGGGCAAATGAATGAGCAGCGAGGTTTCGTCAATCACTTCGCAGGAGGCGTGGGCAAACAGGCGCGGGAACAGCTGCCGAAGCAGCGTGTGCAGCCGTTTGAAGGGCTGGGGATCGCCGCCCGATACCGTCGGCTGCATAATGGCCAGAGACAATGCTCTGACGGCACGGTCGTTTCTTTCATAATATGTCAAGAGAGTACCTCCAAATATCAATCGTCAAATGCGCCATATATTCTGGGGCAGTTCGGTAATGCGGTCTATGAGCATGCGCAATGCAGGCGACATGCGCCGCTTCATCCAGATGACGCCGATGCGCATGGAAATGCTGGGAGACAGCGGCAGATAGGTGTAAGAGGGAGAATCCATCCACTTGCCGTTGGTGATCACTACGCCCTGCTGAGGCGTCAGCTGTGCCAGCGCCTGGGTGATGGTATCAAATTCCTCTGTTACGCGCGTAAGCGGGAGATCATGCAGCAATTGCGCGAATTGCGCGGAAAAGTGCGTGCTGTCGCGGTAGCGGTAAATCAATTCGTTTTTCAGCTCCTCCTGCGGCACCTCCTTCAGGCTGGCCCAGCGATGCTCGCGGTGCACGCAGGCATAAGCCGTGCAGCGGAAGAGAATGCGCTTGCCAAAGTGCGCGGCTGAATAGGCGGTCGGATCGATGTCTGAGAAAATCAGGTCCACATCGCCCTTCATCAGCCGGTGAGCGTTTTTAGAGGCGTCGTTGAGCAGCACGGAATGCAGCTGCAAATGATCGTCATGGCCGGACAGGTTCATCACGGCAAAAAAGGCCCGGCATTCGCCTATCACCATCACAGAGGGAAAGCCGATGCGCAGCGTGTTATCCTGCAAAAAAGGCAGCATGCTGTCATGCGCATGCAAAAAGGCGTTGTGCAGGCTTTGTGCCTCGCGGGCAAAAACCTGCCCGGCGGGCGTCAGCACGGCACGCGCATGATCACGGATAAAAAGCGCAATGCCCAATTCCTCTTCCAATGTTTTGATGCGGTGCGTTACGGCGGGCTGGGACATGAATAATTCCTGCGCTGCACCGGAAAAGCTGCCGCGGCGGAGAATGGACAGAAACGTATTGATCTGTTCTTCAGTCATGCAGTTTGATCCTCCTCAATGGAGCTATTATACCATAAAAGTTTTTTATAGGTCAATAAACGTTTTTGATTTGAAATGATATGATTGATTCGATAGAATACATATCGGTTTAAGACCGAGATTTTTCTTTCTGAAAGGATGACAAACCCATGAAAAAGCTGCTTGCCATGATCCTGGTGCTCATGATGGCCATGCCCTGCGTGCTGGCTGAGACCGTGGATGCTTACACCGGTGCTTCTCTGACCAAGTCCTTTGTCGCCGAAAGCGATATGGCTGCTCTGGCTGCCACCCTCACCACGATGGGCGCTGACATTGCTACCACCAAGGAAGCCTCTGCTCCTGACTATGTGAAGATGTACGGCGCGCACGTCAACGTCCTCACCGTCAATCCCGACGGCTGCCCCGGCCTGTCCACCATCGGCTACTGGCGCTATGTTGACAATCATGAAGGCGGCGCTGATGTGAAGATCACCGCCGGTGACTGGACCTACACCCGCAAGGGCGAAGGCGCCGACCAGGTTGTCTTCCAGCTGACCGATGGTCAGAATGCCCGCAATCTGGCTGCCCAGGGCGTTGGCGGCCGCTGCACCATCCAGGTGAAGATCGATCGCACCACCTATCTGATCCACCTGAACACCGCGGAAGTCTTCGAGCAGAAGTTCACCCAGGAAGCCTATGACGCCGGCGAATTCGCCACCGGTTATTCCGGCGCGGATCGTCAGGCCACTTCCTACTATTTCGTTTGCGATGTGCTGAGCATCGAGCAGACCACCAGCATCCTGTAATCTGCATCAAAAAAACGCCGTCTGATATTCGGACGGCGTTTTTTGATGCAATAAAAAGACAGAGAATAGCGCAAAATGACACTTCCAGAGGGTAAAAATAACAGGAAATGAAATTGCGGTCTTAAAACGGCTGTGCTATAATTATAATGATGTACTTTGGCTGAAGTCATCGTTTTAAGAGAGAGAGGAGTCATTCTGATGTCCAAGATTGCTGTTTTGACCAGTGGCGGCGACAGCCCCGGAATGAATACCGCGGTGTCGGCTATTGCCCGTTGCGCTGCTTTGTATGATATGCCTCTGATTGGTGTGGACCGCGGCTATAACGGTCTGCTGGGCAAGAATCCCGAAAAGGATTTTGTGCACCTGACACTGGAAAATGCACTGGATATGGCAGACCAGGCAGGTACCCGTCTGCGTACGGCACGCTGCGTGGAGTTTAAGGAAAAGAGCGTGCAGGAAAATGCCGCCAAGATCCTGCGCGATATGGATGTGGCCGGCCTGATCGTTATTGGCGGCGATGGCAGCTTCCAGGGCGCCCGCGCGCTGTGCGAGCAGGGCATTCCCACCATCGGCATTCCCGGTACCATCGATAACGACCTGGCGTATACCGAAATGACGCTGGGCTTTGATACGGCTGTCAATGTGTGCGTTGACGCTGTGCGCTCCATCCGCGCGACCTCTCGTTCGCATGACCGTCCCCATGTCGTTGAGGTAATGGGCCGTCATTGCGGCGATATCGCTTTGATGACTGCCGCCTCTACGGGTGCTGAAATCGTGATTGCGCCCGAGGCTGATCAGTGGAATGTGGATGAGGTTGCCCGCCGTCTGCAGAGCCAGATCAACCGCGGCAACTACCGTTCCACCATCGTTGTCGCCGAAGGCGCCTGGACGATGATGGAGGATTTTGATCTGCACGGCTATCTGACTGCGTATGGCGTACGTGTGCATGAAGATGACAAGATTACGGCGGATTACTTTGCCAAGGTGCTCAACCACAAGTGCGTGATGCCCGATGGCAATCGCCCCGAGCCTCGCGCTACGGTGATTGGCTACACCCAGCGCGGCGCGCGTCCCACGGCGCGTGATGCGTCCTTCGCTTTTGAAGCGGGCGTGATGGCGGTGAACCTGCTGCACCACGGCATGAGCAATCGCGTGATCGGCATGCGCCTGGGCAAGATTTTCCACGAGGATATCACTACGGCTTTGGCGGCGAAGCGTCCCTTCAACCGTCAGCTGTACAACACCATCAACGCGCTGTAAAAAGCGTGAAAGGCCTCCTTGGGAGGCCTTTTTTATGTAGCCAAAAACCAAAATGCAGCATGAAGTGTCTAACAGATGAAAGGAGGATGAAAGATGCATGAAACCTTATTTGTCGAAACGATGACAGCATTGATGCCAACAATGTATCGTGTTAGTTGTATGTATCTGTCATCGCCGCATGATCGGGAAGACGCTGTGCAGGAGGCGTTGCACAAAGCCTGGGAAAAACGTGCCCAGCTGCGCGATGAAACCTTGATCAAAACCTGGATGATCCGCATACTGATCAATGAGTGCCGCAATATTCAGCGAAAGAAAAAGAATTTTGCGCTTTGGGAAGAATGCGTGGAGCCGGTTTGCGAGGATACGGAAAGAGAGGAAAGACTGCTGCTGAGGACGGCGCTCTTTTCACTTTCTGAAAAAGAGCGCATGCCGCTTGTTTTGCACTATATCGAAGGATATGGCGTGGAACAGGTTGCCAAAATGCTGCGGCTTCCTGCGGGAACGGTAAAATCGCGCATGCGGAAAGGAAGAGAGCATTTGCGTGAACTGCTGCAGGAGGAGGTGTTTGGAGAATGAAAACAAAGGAAGATTTCAAAAAAGCGATTGGTGAACCTGACGCGGCGTTTGAAGCATGCGTTTTGCATACGATTTCGTCGCTTGAAAACGAAAAGACACGCAGTGTATTGCCTGCGTGCCGGATGCTGATTGCGGCTGCCGTATTGCTGATGCTGACGGTCGTTGCCGGTGCAGCGATAAAAAACTGGGATTTGGGCGCGTTCTTGCGCTATAATGAACGAAATGTCGGCGAAACGGTTAAAATCCCTGCATTTGAAGCGGAAAACTGGAGCAACCAGTGGGCAGAGGTTCGGGTAAAGGAACTCAGGCACGATGGCTTTATGCTCTATAGTGTGTATGAAATTTCGCCCAAGAAAAAAGATACCCTGCTGCTTGCCGGCAAGCTTCCTGCGGATGATCAGGAGGCGGCACAGCTGTATCTGAATAGCAGTTGGCAAACCGGGGAAGGCAGCTACAGCGAGGAAACTGCGGCGGAATATATCGGGCGTACAGGCGCCGAAATGGTGTTTGTTTCGATCAATGACTTTGCCGGTACAGATCGTTTTGTTGGCGAACAGCAAGCCTGGCGCGCTGATGACGGTGTACTGACGGTGTACAGCGCGCAGATGCTTGAGACGGATGCAGCGGAAATCGAATGCTCAATTCACCTTGAAATGCAAAAGTGGACAGTGGAAGGAACGGCTGAAGCGAAAGAAACAAAAACGCTTTTTGCAAAGCTTCCTTCCGGTCAGATACAGGCGGAACTGGTAAATCAAAGCGGCGCATATTATGATCGATACGGCGTGCGCCTGATAGAAGCGAGAATCATCAGCACGGAGCTTGGCACGCTTTTGTATACAAGGCACATCGTTGAAGAACCGGAAAAGTGCAGCCATTTTTCTCCGACGTTTGAATTTGCGCGGGATATGAATATCACCAGAAAATTTTGGACGAGCAGCTTTGAAGACACGGACGGCAGCGTATCTTCTTACAGCTGGTGGGGCGTGCTTGAAAAGATTCCGGAAGCGGTGACGCTGGAAATTCTGCATTTGGATTCTCACGAAATTAAACTGGAACAAATTGAAAAGAAGGAAAAACAGGGTTGACAGGAAGAACCACGCGTGCTACAATGCTCGCGTGGTTTTTATTACCATCAATGAATGATTAGAAAGGAGGCTGCGACATGTTGATGTATTGTTCTGCGTTCATTCTCGTAGTGAAGGTGCGTCTTTTTGGTGCGTCTATGTCTGCTTGTGCGCAGCCGCCTCATATAGCGTAAAAAGGAAGAAAGCTTCCGCTCATTTGCGCAATAAAAGGCCGTCTGCCACAGGTGCAGGCGGCCTTTTTCCATGCTTTGGCGCAGATGAAGGGGGAGCATGTGTGCCCGGGCGTGTATAGATTCCCGTTTTCTTTTTTTGAACGGACAAAGTGAAGGGAAGTGAATTTGTCCAATGAACAAGCGTAAATGGCGTCTGATGGGCCAGCTGATCAGCAAGAATAAATGGCTGTTCCTGGGCGCGGCAGTGTGTACGCTTATGGCGGTGGTGATGGATTATGTTACGCCGCTGCTGCTGGCGGAAACGCTGGACTATTATCTGAGCGACAAGCCTTCGACCATGCCGGCGTTTGTCAATCAGTGGGTGGACGCGCTGGGCGGCCCCGAATTTATGGCGCGCAATCTGTGGATCGTAGGTCTGATTCTGGTATTGCTCAATATTGTCGGCGGCGCGTTTAATTACGGCAAGGCGCGTTTTCAGAGCATGGCGGGCGAGAACGTAGCGCTTACGCTGCGCGAGAGGCTGTATCATCACATCCAGCGACTGCCCTTCAGTTACCATGTGAAGGCTGAGACGGGCGACCTGATTCAGCGCTGCACGAGCGATGTGGATACCGTGCGCCGCACGCTTGCCAACCAGCTGATGGCTATTTTCTGGTCGGTATTGATGGTGGCGGTAGCGCTGACTGTGCTGTTTGCCAAGGATTGGCGGCTGGCGCTGCTCAGCATGATTATGGTGCCGGCGCTGTTCATCTTTGCCTATATGTTCTTTAACTGGGTGCATAAGAGCTTTACCAAGGCTGATGAGGCAGAAGGTAAAATGAGCGCGGTGCTGCAGGAAAACCTCACCGGTGTGCGCGTGGTGCGCGCCTTTGGTCAGCAGCAGTATGAGGTGGAAAAGTTTGACCGCGTGAGCGATGACTACCGTGACAAGAGCTTCAAAAGCAACAAGCTGCTGTCGGTCTACTGGTCGGTATCGGACGCCTTGAGCATGGCGCAGAGCTGCATTACGCTTTTGGTGTGCGTATTCTTTGCTGCACGCGGCGAAATTACCGTGGGCACGATGGTGGTATTTACCAGCTATGTGGGCAAGCTTCTCTGGCCCATCCGTCAGCTGGGCCGCACGCTCTCTGATATCAGCAAGAGCTTCGTGGCGCTCTCGCGCATTGACGAGGTGCTGCAGGAGCAAGAGGAACCCGAAGAAAAGGACGCCGTCAAGCCCTCGCTGCGCGGGGATATTGTGTTTGATCACGTGTCCTTTGGTTATGACAACCAGCGCGACGTTTTGCAGGATATGTCCTTTACCATTCCGCAGGGCAAAACGGTGGCCATTCTGGGCGCAACCGGCAGCGGCAAATCAAGCATTGTGCATCTTCTGCAGCGGCTCTTTGCGCCGAAAGCGGGTAAAATCACCATTGGCGGCGTGGATATCGGCAAGATTGACCACAGCTATCTGCGCTCGCGCGTAGGTCTGGTCTTACAGGAGCCGTTCCTCTATTCCAAGTCCATCCGCGATAATGTAGGCATCGCCGTAAAGGAGCCCTCGCAGGAGGAGATTGATCAGGCTGCCCGCGACGCCGCAGCGCTGGATTTCATCCTGCAAAGTGAAAATGGCTGGGAAACTGTGGTAGGCGAGAGAGGCGTTACGCTCTCCGGCGGCCAGAAACAGCGCGTAGCCATTGCCCGTACGCTGATGAAGCAAAACGATATTCTGATCTTTGACGACTCGCTGTCTGCCGTGGATACCGAAACGGACGCCGCTATCCGCAAGGCGCTCAAAGAACACAGCAAGGATACGACGACCATTATTATCAGTCACCGCATTGTCACGCTGTCGCAGGCCGATCTTATCCTCGTGGTGGAGGACGGCCGCATCACCCAGCAGGGCACGCACGAAGAGCTGATCCATCAGGAAGGCCTTTATGGACGCATCTTCAACATCCAGACGGCGCTGGAGGAGGAAGTGTTTTCCGGCGCAGAGGAGGTGTAATACAGTATGCAGCAAGTACAGGAGCAGGATTATTCGCAGAAGTTTAACCTGGGGCTGTGGCGCAGCCTGCTCCGCCACGCCAAGGAATACTACAAGCACCTGATCATCCTGGCGGTGTGCATGGCGATTTCTGCGTTATGCGACGTCATTTTCCCGCTGATGACCAGCTATGCAATCGACTTTCTGATCTATGACAATCCCACCGGTAAGCGCGATATCATCGGTAAATCCATCGAGGCCATTGGCAATCTGCTCTTTCAGGGCAGCGCCATGGGCGGATTTATCTTTGTGTATATCGCCATTCTTGCGGTGCAGGTAGCAACGATCTATGCATTTCTCTATCTGGGCGCGAAGATTGAAACGGGCGTATGCTTTACCATCCGCAAAAAGGCTTTTCACAAGCTGCAGGAGCTGCCCTTTGCTTACTATGACCGCATGCCGGTCGGCCACCTGATGAGCCGCATGACCAGTGACATTCAGCGCCTCTCCGAAACGATTGGCTGGAGCCTGCTGGATCTGTGCTGGGGCGCGGTGATGCTTGTCATGTGCTCAGTCACGATGCTGTCGATCAACTGGAAACTGGGCCTGGCGGTGATGGTGGTTTTGCCGCCGCTGGCGGTGATCTCCTTCTATTTCCAGAAGAAGATCCTCAAAAGCTGGCGCGTTGTGCGCAAGACCAATTCCCGCATTACGGGCTCTTTCAATGAAGGCATCATGGGCGCCAAGACCACCAAAACGCTGGTGCGCGAGGAAATGAATGAGGAGGAGTTTACCGTCCTGACCCGCGAAATGCGGCGCTCTTCCGTGCGTGCGGCGTCGCTCAACGCCATTTATCTGCCTATCGTCATTTCGCTGGGATCGCTGGCGACGGCCTATGCGCTGTGGCGCGGCGGCAATCTGGTGCTCATTGGCGCGATGAGTCTGGGCGTCATTCAGGTGTTTGTCAATTACACGGTGCAGTTTTTCCAGCCCGTGCGCGATATTGCAGCGGTGCTGTCTGAAATGCAGTCTGCCCAGGCAGCGGCAGAGCGCGTGATTACGCTCCTGGAAACGGAGGCGGATATTGTTGACAGCCCGGAAGTGGAAAAGGAATTTGGCGACAATTTCCATCCCAAACGCGAGAACTGGCCTGAAATTCACGGCGATATTGACTTTGAGCATGTGGACTTCAAGTACAAGGAAGGCGAAAAGGTGCTTTCTGACTTCAATCTGCATGTGAAGGCTGGTGAGACCATCGCGCTGGTGGGCCCCACGGGCGCGGGCAAATCAACGGTTGTCAATCTTGTTTGCCGTTTCTATGAGCCGACGAATGGCGAAATCAATATCGACGGCGTAGATTACCGCAAGCGCAGCCAGCTGTGGTTACAGAGTAACCTTGGCTATGTTCTGCAGGAGCCGCGGCTGTTCTCGGGCACCATTCGCGATAACATCCGCTATTCGAAGCTGGACGCAACGGATGAAGAGATTCGCCGCGCCGCGCAATTGGTTAATGCGGAAAGCTTTATTCTGAAGCTGGAAAAGGGCTACGACACCGATGTGGGCGAGGGCGGCAATCGCCTGTCCACCGGTGAAAAGCAGCTGATCTCCTTTGCCCGCGCAATTCTCAGCGATCCGCGCATCTTTATCCTGGACGAAGCAACGTCCTCGGTCGATACCGAAACGGAAGTTATCATCCAGAATGCCATTTCTGAAGTGCTCAAGGGCAGAACGTCGTTTATCATTGCGCATCGTCTGTCCACCGTGCGCTCGGCCGATCGTATATTGGTGATCGAAAACGGCGGCATCAGGGAAATGGGCACGCACAAGGAACTGATGCAAAAGAAGGGCAGCTATTACAAATTGTACATGAGCCAGTTTGAAGAAGAACGGGCGCAGGAAATCCTTTCAGCCAAATAATTTACAGGGACGGGGAGAACCCGTCCTTTTTTAATTGTAAAAAGATTGCGAACATCCTGTTTTCTTCATATAAAATGCTTGCGCAAAATCCATATTGTGTGTATCATTAAACAGGAGATGTAGGCTCAAAAACCCACGAAAGGGTGTGGAAACACTGAAAAGGATTTGTTTGCTGGCGGCGTTTTTGCTGCTGCTGATCTGCGCTGCCGCATGCGCGGAAGAAAACCACGCGACCATCATCATGAAGCTCAGCGAGGAAACGCTGCAGAACGGAAATAAGGCCTATAAAAAGGATGGCCGTACCTATGACCGCGATATGACCGTGCCGCTGTTTGACGGCATGGAAGGCATCAAGACGGCGCAGACTTCTTCGGCTGTTACCTATATGTGTCCCACGGCGGCGGATGACGGCGAGGTGATTTTGCATCTGCCTTATTCTGCCGAGCTGACCACGGTAGAGGTGAACGGCGAATTGCTGTCGCATGATACGCCGGTGACTGTGCCGCTGGGCGAGGATATCACGGTGCGCATTGCCTCCAAGAACCGCCGCAGTGTGTTCCATGTGTATCTCACCACGCTGCCGGTAGCGGTGGTGCAGTATAAGGGCTCGGATCTGTATGCCAATAATGTCAATGGCTCCATGACGCTGTACGATACCAATTATGCGCTGCATGGACAGGATGAAATGGCCTATACCACTGCCATCACCATCGGCTATCGCGGGCAGTCGTCGCTCAGCTATGACAAGCACAATTATTCCGTGCACCTCAAGGATGAGAACGACGAACAGAACAAGGTATCGCTGCTGGGATTGCGCAAGGATGACGACTGGGTGCTTTCCGGCGCCATGAATGATCAGATCCGCGTGCGCAATATGGTGGCCATGCAGGTGTGGGATGAATTCTACACCCTGCCGTGGACGGATGTATCCGGCGCCATCGAAGGCGAATACTGCGAAGTGATCATGAACGGCAAGTACCTGGGCCTTTATTGCCTGATGGAAAAGCTCGATCGCAAGCAGGCAGATCTGGATAAACAGAACGGCCGCATTGTGCGCTCTGTGGAGGCCGAAAAGAGCGGCGTGAATATCATGTCCTTTGAGGAAATGGGCGGCAATAAGCCTGCCAACCGCTCTACCTGGTACAATATGGAGATCAAATTCCCCAAGGAAGAGGATGTAAAGAAATCCGACTGGGATGAATTTTACGATTTCATTTATTTTGTCAATAAGAGCAATGACGAAACCTTTGCCGCCGAGATTGGCAATTATATCGATATTGATAACTTCGCGTCCTACTATGTATACATTACGGCCATTGGCGCGACGGGCAATATGAACAAGAATCTCTATTTTGTTATGGACGATGCTGCAGCAGAGGACGCCAAATGGTTCCTGGTGCCCTGGGATGTGGACGGCTCCTTTGGCCGCCGCAATAACGCCAGCAAGCGCGATATCGATATTCTCTCCAGCAACATGCTCTTTGAGCGCCTCATTCAGACCAATGCGCAGGGCTTCAACGATATCATGCGGGAGAAATGGAATGAGAATAAGGACGATCTATTCTCCTACGAAGGCCTGATGGCGCGCTTTACCGAGTATTATGAGGCGCTGGGGGCTGAGGGCGTGTGGGAACGCGAGCAGGAAAAATGGCCTACCTTCAGCAAATCCTACAAGTTTGATGCGGATAAAGAATATCTCTACATTCAGGAATACATGAAAGCACGCTGGGATTTTGTCGATTCCTATTTCAACGGCGATGATCTGAGCGCGAAGAAGTGGATGAAATGATGAAAAAAATGGTTTTGATGGCGCTGTGTCTGCTGCTTTTGTGCGGCGCGGCGCAGGGAGAAGAAATATACCGCCACCTGTCCTCTGGCAATTCTGGCGATGACGTGCTGGCGATGAAGGAAAGGCTCTATGACTTGGGGTATTATAAGACCACCAAGCTGACGGCCTCTTATACCGATGCGGTGCGCGAGGTGATTGAGCTGTTCCAGAAGAACAATGGGCTGCCCGAAACCGGTGAGGCCGATCCTTATACCCAGGCAGTGCTGTTCTCCGATGCAGCCGTTCAGAAAAACGGAAAAGCGTATGCTGAGGGCGCTGAAAAACCTGCTGAGGGTACGGGCGGAGACGGATTGTACCGCGAATACGGCCTGGGTGCATACGGCGATGACGTGACCAAGCTGAAAAAGCAAATGCAGAAGCTGGGGCTGTATTCCAAGGGCAGCACGCTGAGCAAGGATTGCAACGAAGGCATGATGGAGCGCATCACGAAGTTCCAGCAGGATAACGATCTGCCGGGCGAGGGCACGGTGACGGCGGAGACGCAGGCGCTGCTTTATCTGGGTCACGCCAAGGGCGTAATTACGCCTAAGCCCACCGCTACACCCAAGCCTACCCGCACGCCCAAGCCCACCTCCGCGCCGCAGGTCACGGTGGAATTGCCTGAAACCAATGAAGAAGGCTTCCTGGCCGATCCTGCTGCCGAGGCCTTTGTGCATGAAGACAGGGACGACGGCCATTGGTATTATATCGACCAGACGCTGGCGATTGAGATCTGCCGCTATGAAGATCCCAACGAGCCGCTGGTGTGGTATGTGTCGGATATCAGGATGGATCCTGAAAGCGAGACCTTCCGCGCACTGCTGGCGGACGGCAGCCGCGTGCCGGGGCATAATTTTGAGGACCCGCTGACGATTGCTGAAGAGAACAATGCCGTTTTTGCGATTACCGATGATAACTACGGCTACCGCTGGAGCCGCAGCACCATCGATAAGGTGAAAAAATACGAGCAGGGCGCTATTGTGCGCGACGGCGATATCAAATCGGAAAATAAGCCGACGGACGCGTATTATGATTTCCCGCCGCTTGACGTGCTGGCGTATTATCCCGACGGCAGCATTAAATTGTATTACGCCGAAGAGCACGACGCGCAGTGGTATGTGGATGACGGCGTGCAGAGCACCTGGGCATTTGGCCCGATCCTGCTCAAGGATGGCGAGGTCAACCAGCGCATCTACGACAAGGATCAGTATGTGTACACCGAGTACAACGTCAAGGAGCCGCGTCAGGCGCTGGGCTATTACGAGCCCGGGCATTATGTGGTGATCACCGCCAAGGGCCGCAGCGACGACAGCGACGGCGTGGTGATCCAGTGGATGATCGATCAGATGCAGGCACTGGGCGTGACGGATGCTTTCAATTTTGACGGCGGCTATACGACGGTGCTGTATTTCATGGGCGAGGCGGTCAATAAAAAAGAGAATGTCCGCCGCACGGGCCTGCGCGAAGTCAGCAGCGTGCTGGGTATCGGTGTTTTGGATTCTGATTAATAAAAAGGGAAGACCGGATCGGATGATCCGGTCTTTTTGTGTGCTGATTGCAGAAAAAATATCCATTTTTAGGAAATAAATGGTTGCCATATTGCTGAATCGCTCGTATAATACTGATTTGCAAAGGAATGCAGGAAAAGAGGCATCGCATTGATGAGACGCTACAAGATCGGCGAAATGGCAAAGCTGCTGGGATTAACCACCCAGGCGCTGAGGTTTTATGAGCAGGAAGGCATCATTGTGCCGCAGAAAAGCGAGAACGGCACGCGCTATTTTACAGAGCCGGATATTGTGCGGCTGATGGCGTTCAAGCGTTTCCGTCTGATGAATTTCACTGTGCAGGATGTGGCCGAGCATTTTAAAAAGGGAAATACAGACAGTCTCATTGAAAAAATGAGTATGCGGCGTGAACAGTTAATCGAGCAGAGTCAGGCGCTTTTGAGGCGGGCGCAGGCTGTTGAGAATTTTGAAAAGATGCTGCGCATTGCCAAAGTGCGTGAAAATACTCTGACCTGTATGGAACGCCCGGATATCTATATGCATCCCTGCACGCTGGCGGAACTGGACAGGATGGAAGATGCGCAGCGTGAGACGTTTGAAAAATTCATGGAGGCAATGCCCGACGCGCATATCTGCTTTGTATATACCCCGCGCGAAAAAACGATGCCGAAGTTCCATTTTGCAATTACGGAAAGGGATGCCGGCGCGTGGGGGTTATCGCTTGAAAATACGCTGTGTTTTGCCGGCAGAAAGTGTGTGCAGTTGATTGTGCGCACCGATGCAAAGCTCTGGCGGCCGGAATATCTGGATGAGCAGATTGCCCGCGTGAAAGCTGCGGGATATACTGTGGATTGTGAAGATGCGGTGCTTGCTCAGCAGCTGGCGTCCGAGATGGAGGGGAAAAAGGGATATCTGATCGCTGCGCTTTACATACCGATAAAATAAAATCGATAAAACATGTAGAAAATATATTGAATCTAAAGTAAACTTTAATGTTAGAATAAGTCAAAGCGCAGATTTGTTCTGCGTAAATATGAAAAGGAGAGGATTGTCATGAAGAATTTCAAGACCCTCGTCGCTCTCGTGCTGTGCATCGCTATGATGCTCACCGCGTGCCCCGTCATGGCTATGACCGCCGGTACCTATACCGCGGAAGCCAACGGCAATAACGGCCCCGTGAAGGTCAGCGTTACTGTTGACGCCGACAAGATCGTTGACGTTACCGTTGTTGAGCACATCGAAACTCCCGGTCTGTCCGACAAGCCCATCGCTGACATTCCCGCCGCGATCGTTGAATATCAGTCTCTGGCTGTTGACGCTATCGCCGGCGCTACCAGAACCTCCGACGCCATCCTGACCGCGGTGGAAGCCGCTCTGGTCGAAGCTGGCGCCGATGTTGAGGCTCTCAAGGCTGTCGAAATCGTCAAGGGCCCCGTCGCTGACGTGGAAGCCACCTATGACGTTGTCGTTCTCGGCGGCGGCGGCGCCGGTCTGACCGCTGCCATTACCGCTGCTCAGAATGGCGCCAAGGTCGCTCTGCTGGAGAAGACTGCTGCGCTGGGCGGCAACACCCTGATCGCCGGCCAGGGCTTCAACGCTGCCGACCCTGAGCGTCAGAGCAAGATGGAAATGGACCCCGCTCTGCGCAAGGAGCTGGAAAGCTATCTGGATCTGGATCCTGCTGAATTCGGCGACTTCGCTGACGTTCTGGAAACCGTGAAGGGCCAGATCAAGGAATACCTGAACAGCGGCGCGACCTATCTGTTTGACTCCGTTGAACTGCACATGCTGCATCACTACATGGGCGGCAAGCGCGAAGGTCTGGATGGCACCACCATCACGCCCGACCGCGCCCTGACCGAAGTGTTCGCCAAGAACGCTCTGGCCGGCCTTGAATGGGTTGAATCCCTGGGCGGCGGCTGGTCTGACACCACCTCCACCATTCTGGGCGCCATGTGGCCCCGCAGCCATGGCCTGTCCACCGGCAACGTCATCCCCACCCTGGAAACCGCTGCCCGCAATGCCGGCGTTGAAATCATGCTGAGCACTGCTGGTAAGGAACTGATCGTTGCTGACGGCAAGATCGCCGGTGTTATCGCCGAAACCACCGAAGGCGGCAAGGTCACCCTGCATGCCAACAGCGTCGTTCTCGCTACCGGCGGCTTCTCCGCCAACGCTGCCATGGTTGCCAAGTACAACAACTACTGGCCCGGCATGTCCGATACCATGGCTTCCACCAATGCTCCCAGCCTGAGCGGCGACGGCATCATCATGGCCGAAGCTGTGGGCGCTGATCTGGTTGGCATGGGCTATGCCCAGCTGATGCCCTCCTCTCACCCCGTGGACGGTTCTCTGTTCTCCGGTGTTTGGGGCAGCGCTGAAACCCAGGTCTTTGTGAACAAGGAAGGCAAGCGTTATGTGAATGAGTATGCCGAGCGCGACGTTCTGTCCAAGGCTGCTCTGGAGCAGACCGACGGCATCTTCTACATCATCTGCGACAAGGATATCGTTGGCAACCGTGACCTGAGCGCCATGGAAGCCGCCGGCAACGTGGTTCTGGCTGATTCTCTGGAAGAGCTGGCCAACAAGCTGGGCATCCCTGCCGACACCTTCATCGCTGAGATGGAGCGCTACAACACCTTCGTTGAGACCAAGGTGGACGAAGACTTCGGCAAGCCCCTGTTCGGCGAAAAGATCGACGAGGCTCCCTTCTGCGCCACTCCCCGTTCTCCCGCTCTGCATCACACCATGGGCGGCGTGAAGATTGACACCGAAGCGCACGTCATCAACACCAACGGCGAAGTGATCTCCGGCCTGTACGCTGCCGGCGAAGTCTGCGGCGGCATCCATGCCGGTAACCGTCTGGGCGGCAACGCCATGACCGACTTCCTGGTCTTCGGCCGCATCGCCGGTGAAAACGCTGCGAAGGGCGAGTAATCGCTTATCGCGCGAAATAACCCAATAAAAAGCAGGGGGCGAATTTTCGCCCCCTGTTCTTTTATTTGTGTTTACAGTGTGAGATCGGTTACGATGCCGTCCAGCATTTTGCGGAATTTATCGCGCACCCTGGCGCCTGTTTCCATCACTTCCTCATGGCTGAGCGGCTGATCGAGGATGCCGGCGGCCATATTGGTCATGCAGGAAATGCCCAGCACCTTCATGCCGCTGTGCACTGCCACGGTGGCTTCGGGCACGGTGGACATGCCTACCGCATCGCCGCCCAGGATGCGCGCCATGCGTACCTCAGCGGGCGTTTCGTAGCAGGGACCGGCAAACATGGTGTATACGCCCTCGCGCAGCAGAATGTTTTCTTTGGCGGCTACGCGCTGCGCCAGATTGCGCAGTTCCTTGTCATAGACGTTGGACATATCCGGGAAACGCGGACCAAATTCATCCAGATTGGGCCCGGTCAGCGGATTTTTTCCGCACAGATTGATGTGATCGGAGATCAGCATCAGATCGCCGGGATAAAAGCCTGTGTTCACCGCGCCGGCGGCATTGGTGAGGATCAGCACCTTGACGCCCAGCAGCGCCATCACGCGCGTGGGGCGGGTGATATCTCTCAGGTCGTGGCCTTCATACACATGAAAGCGTCCGCTCATCATCATCACGCGCTTGCCGTGCAAATCGCCGCAGAGCAGTTTTCCGGCGTGACCGGGCACGGTGGAGACGGGAAAATGCGGGATATCGCTGTAGGAAAGGGCGCGGACGTTGGTCAGCGCTTCGTCATAATCGCCCAGGCCGCTGCCCAGCACGATGCAGATATCCGCCGTGCCCAGGTGCTGCCTGACGTAATCCGCCGCTTCGCGGATGCGCAGAATCTCGGTCATTTATTTCAGCTCCAGTTCGTTATAGAAGGACGTTGCGCCAAAACGCTGGGGCAGATGATAGCCCTCGCAGATGGTGGCGGCAATATCGGCATAGGTGTCGCGCGTACCAAGATCGATCGCGCGCGTCATGCCCTTGTGCCAGGCGAGAAGCGGCACGCGCTCGCGGGTATGATCAGTGCCCTTGTAGGTAGGATCGCAGCCGTGATCCGCCGTGATGAGCAGCAGGTCATTCTCGCCCATCTTAGACTGAATGGCGGGCAGCGCGTCGTCAAAATCCTTCAGGCACTTGGCATAGCCCTCCACATCGCGGCGATGACCATAGGTCATGTCAAAGTCCACGAGGTTGACAAAGCACAGGCCGCGGAAATTTTTTCCCAGATACTGCATCAGCGAATGAATGCAGGCGGGATTGCCGGCAGAGTGCACGCTGTCGGTGATGCCGCGCATGCAGAAAATATCTTCAATTTTACCGACTGCCAGGCTGTCAAAGCCCGCCTGGGAGAGCGCGTCGAGCATTGTTTCAGCGGTGGGCTCCAGCGAAAAGTCATGACGGTTGCCCGTGCGCTTGAAATCCTTGGCGCAGGTGCCGACGAAGGGACGCGCAATCACGCGGCCTACGGCATGCTTGCCCTGCAGGATATTGCGCGCCTTGCGGCAGATGTCGTAAAGCTCTTCTACCGGTACGATTTCTTCGTGCGCGGCAATCTGGAACACGCTGTCGGCCGAGGTGTATACGATCACCTTGCCGGTCTTCATGTGCTCTTCGCCCAGCTCCTCCAGAATCGCTGTGCCGCTGGCGGGCTTATTGCCCAGCGTACCGCGGCCGATTGCCTGCTCGAAGGCTTCGATCACGTCCTGCGGGAAGCCGTCCGGATAGGTGGGGAAGGGCGCAGCCAGCTTGATGCCGGCAATTTCCCAGTGGCCGGTGGTGGTATCCTTGCCGCTGGAGGCTTCGGTCAGACGACCATAGGCGCCTGCGGCAGCGGGATGGGCGGCGAGATTGGCGCCATCAATATGGCCCAGGCCAATTGCTTGCATATTGGGCAGGGAAAGATTGGTTTTTTCTGCGATATGGCCCAGGGTATTGGCACCTTCATCGCCGTATAACGCAGCGTCGGGCGCGTGGCCCACGCCGACAGAATCCAGAACAATCAGAATGGTTTTATTCAGCATAATATCATCCTCCACTTATACTATACACGGTTTTGGGCGATTTGAAAAGGATAACAGGAAAAATATGTGCGGAATGAAGCATCAAGGAACCTGTATTTATGCGGGAGGCTGGCTGCGTGCTGCGGCAGTTGGTAAAAAAAGAATCCGGACCCGATTGTGAAAGTAAGCTATCCATCGGGTTCCGGATTCTTTTTCAGTTTGTTATTTTTCCATACCAATGCCGGGGAAATGACAGGCAACCAAATGATTTTCTCCCTGCGGCGTCAGCTGCGGCGTCTCCTGGAAGCAGCGGGCGCTGGCAAACGGACAGCGGGTGCAGAAACGGCATCCGCGCGGCGCGTCGATGGGGATGGGGATATCGCCGTTGAGAACCATGCGCTCACGCTTTTCATCCAGATTGACGCTCAGCACGGCGGAGAGCAGCGAGCGCGTGTAGGGGTGAAGCGGATTGTGAAAGATGGTCTGCGTATCGCCGGCTTCCATCACCTGGCCCAGATACATTACGCACAGGTTTTTGCAGAGGTCCTTTACGACGGCGAGGTTGTGGGAGATGAACAGGTACGTCATGTTCAGCTCCTGCTGCAATTCCATCAGAAGGTTTAGGATCTGCGCATGCACCGACACGTCCAGCGCGCTGACGGGCTCGTCGCACACCAGAAAATCGGGATGCAGCGAAATGGCGCGGGCGATGCCGATGCGCTGGCGCTGGCCGCCGGAAAATTCGCTGGGATAGCGATGCAGATCGTCCTCGTTGAGGCCAACCAGGTGCAAAAGGCGCAGCACTTCAGCTTCCATTTGTTCCTTGGTATAGCCGCCGCGGATGTACATCGGCTCGCTGATGAGACGATACACATCCCAGCGCGGGTCAAGCGAGGAGAAGGGATCCTGGAAGATCATCTGCATATCGCGGCGCGCTTCCTTGAACTCCTTGTTCGACAGCGCATTAAGATCCTGGCCTTTAAAGATAACCTTGCCGTCGGTGGGCTTTTGCATACCCAGCAGCGTATTGGCCAGTGTGGATTTGCCGCAGCCGCTTTCGCCAACCAGGCCGAAGGTTTCGCCCTTTTTGATGGTGATGGAGACATTGTCCACAGCCTTGACATAACGCTTTTGGCCAAAGGGCAGCGCGCGGCGCACAGGGAACCATACGCACAGATTTTCCGTGCGGAGGAGCGTATTGTTGTCGGACATGTCACTCACCTCCCAGGGGATGATGGCAGCGCAGCATTCGATCGCCGCCAATGTCGGTCAGGCGCGGCATGCGCTCCTTGCATTCCTGAGTGCAATAGGCGCAGCGGGTGTGGAAATAGCAGCCAGAAGGCTTTTTAAGCGGACTTGGCACGTTGTCGGGAATCTGCACAAAGCGGTTGGATTCATCCGACAGATGCGGCACGGAGGAGAGCAGACCCTGCGTGTAGGGGTGCTTGGGATGGGTGAACAAATCGCGCAGAGGCGCATGCTCCACAATCTTGCCGCAGTACATGACATACACGCGGTCGGCCATGTGCGCCACCACGCTCAGATCGTGGGTGATGAGAATCAGCGCGGTGCCGTTTTCCTTTTGCAGCTTGCGCAATACATCCAGCACCTGCGCCTGAATGGTTACGTCCAGGGCGGTGGTAGGCTCGTCGGCGATGATGAGCTTGGGCTTGATGGCAAAGGCCATAGCGATGAGCACGCGCTGGCGCATGCCGCCGGAAAGCTGATGCGGATAGTCAAAGTAGCGGCGCTCGGGGCCGGGCACACCCACCAGATGCAGCGCGTTGATGGAGGCGCTCATGGCTTCCTTGCGCGTCATGTTGGTGTGGCGCATGAACATTTCGTCCAGCTGTCGGCCGATGGTCATGACGGGATTGAGCGCGGTGAGCGCATCCTGAAAGATCATGCTCATGTCCTTGCCGCGGATGTCGAGCATCTGCTTTTCGCTCAGCTGCAGCAGATTCTTGCCGTCAAAGGTCATTTCATCAGCCTGCATCAGCGCGGGCGGAGAGGAGAGCAGCTTCATCATGGCCAGGCTGGTAACGGATTTACCGCAGCCGCTTTCGCCCACGATGGCGATGCATTCGCCGGGCTTTACATGCAGATCCACGCCCTCGACCGCGCGCACAATGCCGCGCTCTGTGGGGAAGATGACCTTGAGGTTGCGAACGTTCAGCAGTTCATTCATGCCTGAACAGCCTCCTTTCCGCTGGATGCGACGGGCGTATCATCCTCGTTCATTTCATCAAATACACTCTGAATGTAGGTATTGTTGAGGGATTTGAAGAGCTTGCGCACGCCTGCACCCTGCTTCATGCGGGGGTTGAACATTTCTTCCAGCGCAAGACCGATGCGCATAAAGGAGAAAACGCTCAGGAAAATGCCGATACCGGGGGCGACGATCCACCACCAGTGACCAAAGAGCAGCGCGCCGCCGCTCTGGGCGTCGGCCAGCATTTTGCCCCAGCTGATGGCTGTTGGATCGCCAAGGCCCAGGAAGGACAGACCGGCTTCAGCTACCATGATACCGGCGCTGGTGAGCGCCGTGCTCATGATCAAAAGATGCGTAACGCCGGGCAGAATATGACGGAACATGATGTGCCAGCGGGAAGCGCCGGCCAGTTCGGCAGCCTTCACATAATTGCTGTTTTTCAGCACCAGCACCTGCGAACGGATGACGCGGGCCAGGCCGGTCCAGCCGAAGATTGTGAAGATGAAAATGATCATGAAATAGCTTTTGCCAAAGATGTTGGTCAGAACGATGGTCAGTGGCAATGTGGGGATAACCAGCATGATATCCACCGTGCGCATGATCAGCGTATCCACAATACCGCCGACGTAGCCGGCCAGCAAACCCATCAGCGCGCCCAGGAAGGCCGTGCAGATGCCCGTGACCAGACCGACGATCAGCGATACGCGGGTGCCGTAAATCAGCATGGAGAAAATATCCTGACCGGTGGTGATCGTCGTACCCAGCGGATGCGAAAGCGAAGGGGCAAGTCCCTTTTCTGCGCGCTGGGTTACGTCATAAGGATCATAGGGCGCAATATAGGCGGAAAACACCGCGCAGAAGACCAGCAGCATGGCGATGATAATGCCGGTGCGGCCCTTGGGATGGCGCCACAGACGCAGGAAGAAATTGTTGCTGTTCTTTTTCATCGACGGGCACCTCCCAGCTTGACGCGCGGATCGAGCAGGCTGTAGCAAAGATCGGTCACCAGATTGGCCAAAAGTGCAAAGCCTGACAGGAAGATCATGATACCCATCATCAGCGGGTAGTCGTTGGTGTTGTTGGCGTTGAGGAAGAGCGTGCCCATGCCGTTCCAGTTAAAGATCTGCTCGATGACCACCGAGCCGCCGATCAGACCGGATACGCTCATGCCAAGGCTGGTGACAATGGGCAGCATGGCGTTGCGCAGCACATGCTTATACAGTACCGTTTCGTTGCTCAGGCCCTTGGCGCGGGCGGTGATGATAAAATCCTCATCGGATACGGAAATCACGCTGTTGCGGGTATTCTGCGCATAGCCTACGATGCTGCCGATGGCGGTGGCGATGATAGGCAGCGCAGCGTTTTGCATGACGTTGAGGATGGCGTCCAGGCTCCAGTCAAAGGAGGAGACGAGGTTGGGGTCGGTATAGGCGGGGAACCATTCCCACTCAAAGCCCATATACAGCGAAAAGAGCAGTGCCAAGAAGAAACCGGGCAGCGCCGTGGTGATTGTGGAGGCGGAGAGTACGGCGTTATCCAGCCAGCCGCCGCGCTTCCAGGCGGCATAGGCGCCAATCAGGATGCCAAAAACCACGCCGATCAGCATGGTGGATACCGAGAGTACCAGCGTCCACGGCACGCGCTCGGCAATCAGATCGATAACCTTGGGCGAGCCTGCCTGCATGGAGGTGCCAAGATCGCCGTGCAGCAGCTGCTTTAGATAGCGCAGATACTGCTGGAAGGTGGATACGTCAAAGCCGTACTGCTCGCGCGTGAGCTGCTTGATGATCTCGTATTCCACATCCGTCATATTGCCCTGTGCTGGATAATAACGCTCGGCAGGATCCTCCACGCCAATGCGCGGGATGAAGAAATTGAGCGTGATGACGATAAAGAAAATGAACAGCGTATAGAGGATACGCTTGAATACATAACCCTTGCCCACTATGGCAGCCTCCTTTCCTTATTGCGTAACCCAGGTGAGGTTTTCCAGAGAATCCATGTTAAAGGCTGTTGCGCCTTCGGATACAACCCAGCCCTGGCAGCGGTCTGTGCGGGCGATGGAAAGCGTGTCGCTTACATACAGCGGCAGCTTATAGTACTGCTCGGCGATTTGACAGGAAATATCCCGGACCATGCTGTACTTGGTATTGCGGTTGAGGGTGGAGCGCATTTTGGCGATGGATTGATTGAGCTCTTTGATGTTCAGCCGGCCGTAGTTGGAGGAGCGGTTGAGGCTGACAAAATGCGAGTTGAACATGATATCCACATTGCCGGCGGAAAAAACCACACCCTGAATGGTCATATCGAAGTTGCCGCCGTACAGGTAGGTGGTTTCGGGGCTGTTGCCCTTGGCGGCGTACTTGATTTCAATGCCGATTTTCTGCAGCAGCACCTGCAGGAAGGAGATGGCCTCTTGCTCGCCCGGGCTGCCCAGCACCTCAAAGGAGAGACGCTTGCCGTTGAATATGCGGTAGCCGTCCTTGTCCTTTTCGGGATACAGCGCATCGAGGATTGCGTTGGCTTCATCCAGCCTTTCCTGGGCCGTGCCGGTCAGGATATTGGCTTGAGGATTATAAAGCTCTTCATTGCTTGGCAGGATCAGGCCGGAAGGCATCACCTGGCCGCGGCCGCCCAATACATTCTTGATCATGGCCTCCTGATCTACAGCCAGCGCGATGGCGCGGCGGAAATCAGGATTGGTAAGCAGCTGGCGCGCCTCAGTCATGCGATCAGCCACAGGGTTCATATTGAGCACCAGGCACTGTGCATAGGTGCCGGGCGCAGAGAAAAGCGAGATGTCCTTTTCGTTGGTAAACAGGCCGGCGTAATTGGAACTGATGGAGGAATCCAGCACGTCCAGATGGCCCTTTTTGAGTGCGTAGATGGCGACATTGACGTCCTGATAGAGAATGAAGCGCAGCGTATCCACCTTGTACAGTTCGCTTCCGTCTGCGGCGGTGATGTGATAATCCTCGCGGCGGCGCAGCACAATTTCCTGTCCGCTGGTTTCCTCGGTATCCAGGATCCACGCACCGCAGCCAATGGGATTTTCATAGGCATGGCGCAGCGCATCGGTGGGAGAGGTATTATACAGCGGGCACTCGAGCGAAATGATATCGGCATACTGATGCTTGGGCAGTACCAGCACGGTGGATACCAGAGAGGTAATGGCGCCCAGCACCTTGTTTGTTTCCAGATAGAAAACGGTGTCGCGGTCTTCCTCGGCGATATAATAGCCCTTTTCGTTAGCGCCGGTATCATAGGTGTAAATGCCCTGACGGCGCAGCTTGCCCGAATTGGTATCATATTTATGCATTAGATCGTTGACCCAGGCCAGCGCGCCGGCGTGATTGCTCAGCTTCTGATTGGCTGCCAGATCGAAGGTGAAGTAAATGTCCTCTACCGTTACGTGCTTGCCATCTGACCACATGGCATTTTCATCCAGCTTGAAGCGGATGGGAATGCACTGCGTGTCGCGGCTGGAATATTCGCTCTCCAGCTTGTCATAGTCCACCTGGCCGTCCGCAGTTACAATGGGATTGCCCTCGCGATCGATATAATACCATTCACTGCACAACGCAGGCTCGAAGGTATCTGTTTCTTCATCATAAGAAAGCAGCGTCGAATACACCATGCTGGAGATGGTGGGGGCAATGCCGTCGCGTGAGAACCAGGGCATGTAGGACACGGGGAAGGACGAACCGACCACGCCGATATACAGCGTGCGGGTCGTATCGGTGCGGCGGGCATAATTGCCGCCGCCGCAGCCCGTGAGCACAAGGCAGCTCAGACACAGGAAAAGAGCGATCAATTTTTTGCAAAAAACGCGGGAAGACAAAGGATTCACCGTCCTTAGAGCGAGTCATAAATAGGAAAGAAACCTCCGAAGAGTATTCGGAGGTTATGAAAACGAATGAAATCTGGGGGAAGGTTCACTTAATAGGGATAGATCATCTTGGTGCCAAAGCCATCGCGGGACACGCAGTTGTCAAAGATTTCTTCAATGCGGAAGATGTAGGCGGGACGGGTCAGCCAGCGGGACATATCGGGATGATGATAGACGTCATGCTGGGCATTGATGAACTGCTGGTAGATCTCGCGCTTGCCGCTGTCGCATTCATCATAGATTTCCATCTTGCCGCGCAGCTCATAGCTGATGGCCGGGGGCTGATAGAAGATCAGCGTAGCTTCGGGATTGACCTTGTAGTTGGCATAGGAGTGCTTCTTGGCCATTTCCAGAGAGCCCACCTTGGTGAAGTCCACGCGCTCGCGGGCTTCTTCGCCGTACATGTAATCCACCAGAATCTTCAGTCCGCGCTTGGAATATTCCTTGTCTTCGGGATCGAAGGTTTTGATGTGGTTGACATAGGCTTCCAGCGTTTCTTCCAGATATTCATCCTTGGGCAGGAAGCCGATGCCCTTGATGCTGGCGTTCAGGCCCGCAGGGCCGTTGGAAACGAAGGCGGGATCGTGCGAGCAGAAGCTCAGGAACATTTTTTCAGGGGAAACCATTTCGCCGTTATACAGTTTGAGAACGCTTTCGGCGCGGGTGTTAAAGGCCCAGCGGAAGAAGCTTTCGGCAGATTTCATAGCAAGGTACCTCCAGTTTTTGTAATGAATGGGTAATTTTGAAAGATTATAGCACATTATAAAAAAATATACATCTACGTATTGATATAAATTAAATTTTATAAAATATACAATTATAAAGCGAAAAACGGTTTATTTTTTGCATTTTGTGCATAAATATGTTGACAAGACTATCAAAATCAGCTACGCTATCCAAAACAGTTACTTCCGAGAGGAGCGTATAACGATGAAAAAGTTTTTGGCGATTCTTTTGACGCTGGCGATGCTGTGCGTATCTCTTCCTGTGCTGGCGGAGGCTGCTTCCCTGGCCGGTACGTATGAGCTGGATGCTTCGCCTCTTGGCATGCCGCTGAAGATTTATATCATCATCAGCGAGGACGGCGCTTTCCAGATGACCAATAAGCTGGAGGGCGGCGCGGATAAGGGCCATGGTACCATCGGTGAAAAGGATGGCACTTATGTGATGCTGTACAGCGACTCTACCAATGAAAAGGTAAAGTCTGCAACCTTCACGCTGGATGGCAAATCGCTGGTATTCTCCACTGCCGTGCCTTACGGTGCTGCGAGCTTTGCGCCCAATCCGGATGAGAATATTTATCCCACTGCGCTGCTGATGGCCTATGAAGAGTATCTGGGCGAATATGCCGGCGTTCTCAACGCCGATACCGCCATGGGCACGGTGGTTTATGACTGCAGTTTGAAGCTGGATAAGGGCGCAAAGGCGACCTTCAGCAGCTCTTTTACGGTCATGGGCACTTCGATGACCTATGTGCAGGAAGGTACCTTTGATATCGCGGACGGCGCGTTCACCATGAATGTTGCCGATGGCGTCCAGATCACCGGTACGGTGAATGCCGACGGTTCTATCACGGTATCTGCCGCGCTGAGCCAGATGAGCAGCACGCCGCGCGAGGTGACGCTGGCGCCCGCTACTACTGCAGCCTATGCCGGCGATTATGCCGCGGTGAAGGATTTCTCCATGATGGGCTTTAACGTGACGGCGAAGCTGAGCCTGAGCAAGGTGGGTACTTATCATTATGTGTCCAGCATCGGCGATGGCAATGACTATGTGGAAGACGGCGCCTATGCCGTGGAAAACGGTGTGATGACCCTGACGCCTGCGGAAGGCGAAGCTGTGCAGGGCGCGTATGCTGCGGCTGTGGCCACGCTCAAGCTGAAGGTTTCTCCCAGCGTACCCATGGCGACTGAAATGACCTTCTACGGCGATAAGGTGCAGGGCGTGTTTACCGCCGAGGGCAGCGATGACATCGGTAACGCCTATGTCTCCATTCTGACGCTGAATCCCGATGGAACGTATACAATTGCACTTGACACAAACGGTGTTCCCGCGTATGATGAAGCCGGTACTTTCCGTACGGAAGAATCCATGAACGGCATCAGCGTTGTGCTGGTGGATGCTTCCGGTGTGGAAAGCGCGGGTGTTGTATCTGATACCCTCAACATCACCCACAATGTGGACTATGCGTTCAACACGCTGGGCTTCCAGTACGAAAAAGGAGAATGATTCATGCTGAAATTCCGTGACATGCCTTATGTGCGTCCGGATATGAGCGAAGTGCGCGCTTGCTATGAGCGCGTGACAAATGAAATCCAGCGCGCGGCCTCTTATGAAGAGGCGCGCGCTGCTTTCTTTGCGCTCCAGGACGCGGAGACTGAAAGCGGCACCATGATGAGCCTTGCGCATACGCGCAACACCATCGACACAGCCGATCCCTATTACGAGGGCGAGGTGAAGTACCTGCAGGCAGAGTTTGCCCGTATGATGCCCTTGCAGAAGGCCTATCGCGAGGCGATGGCGTCTTCGCCCTACCGTGCGGACTTTGAAAAGGAATTTGGCCCGCAGCTGTTTAAGATGATCGATGCGGGCATCAAGACAGGCAGTCCGCTGATCATTGAAGAGACGATCCGCTCCGGCGAATTGACCCAGGCGTATCAGAAGACCACGGCGCTGGCCAATACGCAGTTCCGCGGCGAAAAGTGCAATTTCTACGGCCTGCTCAAGCATATGGAAAGCACCGACCGTGCGGAGCGCTGCGAGGCGTTTAAGGCGTGGGCTGCGCTGTATGCACAGATTGCGCCGACGCTGGATCAGCAGTATGACGAGCTTGTGCAGCTGCGTGCGAAGATGGCGGAAAAGCTGGGCTTCAAGTCGTTCACCGACATGGCGTATCTGCAGCGCCGCCGCTTTGATTACACGCAGGAAGACGTCAAGGCTTTCCGCGAGCAGGTGAAGCAGATCATCACGCCTGCGGTGGATCGTCTGCGCCGCGCCCAGCAAAAACGCTTGGGTGTGGAAAAGCTCAAGTATTACGACGAGGCGCTGATCTTCCCCGAGGGCAATGCCGATCCCATCGGTACCAAGGACGAGCTGATTGCCAAGGCGCAGAAGATGTACCGTGAAATGAGCCAGGAAACGGGCGAGTTCTTTGATTTCATGACGGAGTACGAGCTGTTTGATCTGGAAACGCGGCCTACCAAGCGCATGGGCGGCTACTGCACGAGCTTTGCCAAGTACAAGGCGCCCTTCATTTTCTCCAATTTTAACGGCACCTCGGCGGATGTGGACGTGCTTACGCACGAGGCCGGCCATGCCTTCCAGGGCTATCTGGGCATGCGTTCGATCCCTGTAAGCATGCTCAAGGGCTCTACCAGCGAGATTAACGAGATTCATTCCATGGCCATGGAGCATTTCGCGTATCCGTGGATGGAAAGCTTCTTTGGCGAAAACAACGACAAGTATCTGTATTCGCATCTGCTGGGCGCGCTGGCGGTGATTCCCTATATGTGCTGCGTGGACGAATTCCAGCATCGCGTATACGAAAATCCCCAGATGACGGCGATGGATCGCCGTGCAGTGTGGCATGAGATTGAAAAAGCGTATATGCCCTGGCGCGATTACGACGGCGAGGAATTCCTGGAGGAGGGCGGCTTCTGGATGCAGAAGCAGCATATTTTCCTTTATCCGTTCTACTACATTGATTATGCTTTGGCCCAGATGGGCGCGTTTGAGCTGTACGGCCGCATGAAGGAAGACAAGGATGCAGCCTGGCAGGATTATCTGCGCCTGTGCCGCGCCGGCGGTACGAAGGGATATTTTGATTTGCTGAAGGTGGCGAATCTGAGCAATCCCTTCCATGCCGGCAGCGTGGAAAAGGCTGTGGGCCATGTGATTGAGGAACTGGAAAAGGCGGCGTTTTAAGAGGGAGAGGCGTTCGAGGGACGGCTTTTGAAGGCAAAAGCCTCCCTCGAGCTCCCTCGAAAACCGATCTTTTGGTTGACTTGTATTAGCAGGCTATACGAAAAAGAGAGGTAAAACCGGCTGTGAAAGCAAGCTTTCCCACCGATTTTCCTCTCTTTTTCTAGCCCGTTTCACGGGCACGATCACGCGTTGCGTGATCGGCCTGCCGACAGCTTGCGTGGTTACGCCCTCGGGGGAGCGCCGTAACGCTAAGGCGAAACGAGCGGGCCTCACTATCTCGCCGCCGCAGCGGCGAACTTTTCCCTCGTTTCCCTCGTTCCCCTCATCACTTCAATTCCTTCATCCTGCGCTCCAGCACTTCAGGCGAGGCTACGCTGTAGCCGAAAAAGCCCATCGCGTCGCCCAGCGCGTAGTATACGCCGTGGCTGTAGGCCGTCAGATCGGCCTTGCGCAAATCAATCTTGCCGGTATCGTCCATGATATCCCGTGAAACGCCCATGCCGACAATGCGCGCCACGAATGCGTCATGCGAGCCCAGCTCCAGCACGTGCTCTACCTTGCAGGCAAGATACAGGGGGCTTTCGCCGATGGCGGGGGTAAACTGCATTTCGGGCACAGGGACGGGCGTCAGATGGCAGGCGGCGAATTTATCCACCTCGCGGCCGGATTTTACGCCGCAATAGTCGCAGGCCTTCAGCTGCTCGCGGCCGACGAGATTGATCACAAATTCGCCCGTTTCCTTGATGATGTGATGCGAATGGCGTTCCTTGCGCACGGAGATGGAAACCATCGGCGGCTGGCTGCATACTGTGCCGGCCCAGGCGATGGTAATGATATTGGGCTTTTCGGTTTCCGACGCGCAGGAAACCATCACAGCCGGCACGGGGCATAAAAGCGTGCCGGGCTTTAACTGTTCAAAGGCCATGGAAAATCCTCCTTTGGCTTATCGTATGAAAAAAGCGGGACGGTCATGCGCCGCCCCGCGAAGAAACAGATTACTGCACCTTGCCGAAATTGCTCAGCGGCCAGATGACAAGATTGACGTGACCGACGATCATGTCCTCGCTGATGGGGCCGACAGCGCGAGAGTCATTGGAATTGCCGCGGTTATCGCCCACCACGAAATACTGGTCAGCGCCCAGTACGATGGGGCCAAAGCTGCGGGTGGTGGGAATGCATACGTCAATATGCGATTCGTCCACCATTTGATCGTTGACATAGAGCACGCCCGCGCGGAACTCTACCTTATCGCCGGGCAGACCGATCAGACGCTTGACAAAGAGGGTGTGGTTGGTGAAGGTCAATTCAAACGAGCCGCCCAGATTGACGCTGCTTTCCTTGTTGCGGTTGGGATAACGGCAGATGATAATATCGCCGCGCTCGTAATCGCCGGACCAGTACTCAGGCTTGGTGACCAGCACCACATCGCCGTCCAGCAGGGTGTTCTGCATGCTTTCGCCGTCCACGCGGATGGGCTCAAAGAAGAAAGTGCGGATGACGGTTACAATTACCAGCGCGGCCAGCAGCGTATATACCCAGCTGAGAAGCTCTTGCTTAAAGGTTTTCTTTTCTTTTTCCTTTTTGTTTTTCTTGCCCTTTACCGTGTTTTCAGCCAGCTGCGCTTCATTCTCTGCAGCGATCATTTTTTCGGGTTCATTGCTCATAATGCGGTATCTCCTTTGGTTTGGGTTTCGGGTCCCTGCGCAATCAGGCGTTTGCGGCGGCGCAGGAAATCTTGCCGGTCAAGCATCACAATGCGTCCGCAGCCGTGGCAGCGGATCTTGATATCTGCGCCGATGCGGATGACAGTCCACTCATCGCTGCCGCAGGGATGCTTTTTGCGGGTTTGCACCTGATCGCCCAGGCGGATTTCCTCTGTCACGCTCTCGCCCTCCTTTTCTGGAATCCATCAGCTTTCGGTCAATGATGATATTATAAACGATATGCGCGCATTTTTCAATGACAAAACCATGCACTGCTGGTTAGATAAGGATTAAAACGCGCTAAAATTGTGACGAAATATGCTTCATATCAGAAAATATGTGGCAATTTGCGCTTTTGTTTGTTATAATAAAATTATCAATTCAAGGAGGCAAATGTCATGGCTATCCGTGTTACGGTATGGAATGAATTTGTACATGAAAAGACGGAAGACCGCGTGAAAGAGGTCTATCCGGATGGTATTCATATGGCGCTCAAGCGTATGCTGGAATGTGACGAAGTGACGGTGCGCACCGCCACGCTGGAAGAGGAAGAATGCGGCCTGACGCAGGAAGTGCTGGATGAAACAGATGTGCTGATCTGGTGGGGCCATATGCGCCACGGTCTGGTGCCTGATGAGGTGGTGGATCGCGTTTACTGGCGCGTGATGAACGGCATGGGTCTGATCTGCCTGCACTCTGCGCACAACAGCAAGATTTTCAAACGCCTGATGGGCACCACCTGCTCGCTGCGCTGGCATGAAATCGGCGAGCATGAGCGCATCGCTGTGATCGATCCTGCGCATCCTATCTGCCAGGGACTGCCGCTGCATTTCACCATCGATCATGAAGAAATGTACGGCGAGCGCTTTGACATTCCCACGCCCGATGAGCTGATCATGCTGGGCTGGTTCCCGACCGGCGAAGTGTTCCGCAGCGGCTGCGTATGGCGCCGCGGCCATGGCAAGGTATTCTATTTCCAGCCTGGCCATGAAACTTATCCCAACTATGTGGATAATGAAAACATCGCAACAGTGATTCGCAATGCCGTGCGCTATGTTATGCCCGCGCAGCATATGCAGATTCGCACCGACTGCATCAAGGCAGATCCGCTTGAGCCCTATCAGGCGTAATCGAAAGGAGAAATATCATGTCTGAAGAAGAACGCATGGATATCGTGGAAGGCGTAGACGAGGACGGCAACCGCTTGCTTTTGCGCGTTAACCGCTATTTCTACTACAACGGCGAAGAGTACGTGCTGCTCAGTGATGACTGCGACGAACCCGCCGAGGACATTGACGATGTGACCTTCTTTGTCATGCGCGTGGTGGAAACCACCGATGAGGATGGCGAGGAGATCGAGGAATTCGAGCCCGTGGATGAAGACCTGATGGAAGCGCTGATCGAAGTGGTGAAGACCAATTTCGAAGACGACAGCGAAATTCTGGAAGAGCTTGATCTGGACGAGGAATAAGCGCTTATCAAGAGGCGACGCCTGGTGATCACAACCGGGCGTCGCCTTTTTTGTCTTTATTTTGCCGATGAACAGCCCAAATGAACCGAATAGACAAAAATCGCCCCAGCTTCGTTTTCAATCTGTTATGCTGTAAAAAACGGAGGTGAAGACGGATGCAAGCCATCAAAACAATGAACCTTTCCAAGCGATACCCAGGCATAACCGCTGTATGCAATCTTAACCTGGATATTGCGCAGGGCGAATTATTCTCCTTGCTGGGCGTGAACGGCGCTGGAAAAACGACAACCATCAAAATGCTGACAGGCCTGACAACACCTTCCGGCGGCGATGCAATTGTTGGCGGTCACAGTATTCTCAGAGAAAGAGCGCAGGTAAAGCAACTGATCGGCGTATCACCGCAGCAAACGGCCATTGCGCCCAATCTGACTGTGAAAGAAAATTTGCAGTTAATCTGCGGTATTCATGGCTTTTCCAGAGAAAAAACAAGGGAACGCATCGAAAAAATTGCTATCCAGCTGGCACTGGGCGACGTTTTTTCAAGAAAAGCCGGCACGCTTTCGGGCGGCTGGCAACGCCGAGTCAGCATCGCCATGGCACTGATCAGCGAGCCGCAGATTCTCTTTTTGGATGAGCCGACACTTGGCTTGGATGTTATCGCAAGGCATGCGCTTTGGGAGATCATCCGCGCGCTGAAGGGAAAAGTAACGATCATTCTGACAACGCATTATATGGAAGAAGCTCAGGCGCTGTCCGACCGCATCGGCATTATGAAAAATGGTCGCCTTTTGGCAACGGGCACTGCTGAGGAGTTAATCCATCTGGCTGGAGAGCACGATTTCGAAGCGGCATTTGTTGCGCTTGTAAAGGAGGATGTCCTATGCGAATGATGACCTTTGCCAAAAGATGCGCCAAAGAAATTTTGCGAGATCCTGTTAATTTGGGCTTTGGCCTGGGGTTTCCGCTCGTTTTGCTTGTTCTTTTGAGCTGCCTGCAGAAAAATATTCCTGTGCCGCTGTTTGAAATCAATATGCTGACGCCGGGGATTACCGTGTTTGGGCTATCGTTTATGACGCTGTTTTCCGCTACGCTGATTGCAAAGGATCGAGAGAGCGCCTTCCTGCAACGGCTGTATACAACGCCGTTGATGGGTATAGATTTTATTCTCGGATACATGCTTCCGGTTTTGCCCATTGCCCTTGCGCAGACAGTCCTCTGTTATCTGGCTGCAATTCCGCTGGGGCTGAGCATCAGCGTGCACATGCTCAGCGCAATTGCCGGCATAATCCCAATGGCTGTTTTCAACATTGCGCTGGGCCTTTTGTGCGGCAGTGTGCTGAATGTCAAGCAGGTAAGCGGTCTTTGCGGTGCTTTGCTTACCAATCTCTCTGCCTGGCTTTCAGGCGTATGGTTTGATCTGAAACTGGTAGGCGGCATTTTTGAAAAAGCCGCCTATGCTCTCCCGTTTGTGCATGCTGTTGAAATGGAACAGGCGCTTTTCAGCGCGGATTACGCGCTGGCTTTTGCGCATGTCTTTCCGATTTTCCTGTACGGAACAGGGACGCTGGCATTGGCTGCTGTGTGTTTTCTCAGGCAAATGAAACAACAATAAAAACCGGAGGCGGTGTGTGGATGATCATACCGCTTCCGGTTTTGTTTTTGGGGCAGTTCTTATTCCTGATAGAATTTCCGCCAGGGCCGGGCGGCGATAAAGCAGCACACCGTGCCCAGCAGCGCGATGATCGCCCATACGCCGACGGTCGACTGCCAGCCGATCTTTTCGGACAGAAGCGCTACCGCATAGGTGAAGATGGCCGAGCCAATGTATGTGCAGGCGTTGATCGCGCCCGAGATGGTGGAGATATTGCCGTATTTTTTGAAGCGCTTGGGCACAATGGTGATCAGCATCAGATTTGTGCCGTGCATACAGGCGGAAAGAATAGCCATGAGAAAAATGGAAAGAAGCGCGCCGCCATCGAAGAAGATAAACAACATGAAGGAAGCAACGATAGCAATGAAAAAGATAACACCGCCGCAGGTGACTTCATTGCTGAAATAGCGTTTGTTTAGGTAAATTGCTGCTGCATGGCTGAGCATACCGAACACTGCCAGCGATACCGTGCAGAAGATCGACGTACGGTTGCCAAGGTTGAAAATCTCCGCCAGATAGGAGGGCATCCAGGAGGTCACGCCGTCGCGCAGCATACCCTGGAAGATAATGCCCAGCGCGATGAACGCCATGGGGAACAGCGCCTGGTGGGGAATACGCGCCTTAGCGGGCATATCTTTATTGCCCTTCGGCTGCGGTACCAGAATGTTGCGGCGCATAAAGTACCACAGCACGGTAACAATTGCACCAATCAGCGCCGAGAAGAAGAATACGCCCTGCCAGCCGGCAATGCCGATGATGAGCGGCGCGACCAGATATACCGCGATGGTTGCGATGGACGAGCCCCAGGATACGCGCACAACGGCGTAGGAGTACATATTGTCATCCATGTTGGCTACCAGAATCTTAACGATGGGCGGCCACATCATGGCCTGTGCAAAGCCGTTGACGCCCCACAGAATGGCCATCAGCAAGGGTGAAGCAGCCAGAAAGGGGAAAGCAAGATTGATGACGGTGGCAATGACAAGGCCGGTGAGGATCAGATTCTGCGGCTTTACGTGATCGCCCAGCATGCCGTTAACCACCTGGCCTACGCCGTAGGTAGCCGACAGACAGGTCAGCGCCACGGCCAGTTCCGTGCGGGCAAAGCCGGTTGCCGTGACCACTTCAGAAATAACAGCAGCCAGATTGATGCGGGTGACATAGCAGGAAAAGTAGATCAGCGTCAGCGCCCAGGCCAGCTTTTTGCCGCCGATGGCTTTGGTAGAAGACATAAAAAACCTCCGGACAAATGCTTCATCCATAATACATTTGCCCGGAGGGATTGTCAAGTGAAAAGCAGGGTATTCAGATCATGAACGTTCTCTAGCGCCACGCCGCCGGAGCAGCCTTTTTTCATCACTTCGCGAATGTCTGCATCTTCGTAAGCCCACAGCGCAGCGGCAAAATCGCAGCCCGCCGCCCGCGCCATATCAAAGCCGGGCTTTAAATCATCCACCACCAGAATATCGCGCGGAGACAGATGATAGCGCCGCATGATTTCATGCAGCGGCCAGGGATTGGGCTTCTGCTTTTCGCTGCCCTCCTCCCAGCCGATCACGCAGTCGGGCGCAGGAAGCTGCGCATGGGCATAATCGCGCAGAACAAATTTGGAATAGGAATGCGATACCACGCACACCAGTCCGCCTTCCGCCCTCTGGCGGAGGATCACATCCTGCATACCGGGGTGAAAGTCAGGGATTGTCGCGCGCACATAGCTTTGCCAGTTTTCAAGCTGCCAGGCCATTTCTTCCTGCGAAAAATGCAGTTCATCAAAGCACAGCTTTTCAAAGCCCAGGGTAAAATTGAGCCGTACATATTCCTGAAGCGTCAATTCTACTTCCGGGCGCAGGCGCTTGAGCGTATTGCAAAAGGACGGGTAATGAATGCAGGGCGTGCTCATGACGGCGGTGTCATCGTGATCGAGCACCAGGCAGCGATAGCGGGTCATGAGGCGTCTCCTTTCTGTTGCTCGCACGGCGGCAGGCACAGTGTAATGCGTGTACCTACGCCCTCGCGGCTGAGAATATCAAAGCAGGCAGAATGTGCGTCGGCAATCCATTTGGCGATGGACAACCCAAGGCCCGTGCCACCCTGGCGTGTGCGCGCGCGGCTGGAGCGATAAAAGCGCTCAAATATATGGGGCAAATCCTCTTCACGGATGCCGATGCCGTTGTCCTGCACCGTCAGGCAGCTTTCGCCCTTTTCATTGATGAAGGCGCGCAGCGTGATGCGTTCGCCCGCGGCGGAATAGCGCATGGCATTTTCAGTCAGGATGCGCGCGCATTGCTTGAGCATGCCTTTGTCGCCGTAGGCCCATACGCTTTCCTTGCTCTGCAGAAGAAACTCACGGTTTTCATCCACCAGGCGCATTTCTTCACAGATTTCCTGCAGCATGGCGTTGAGATCAAAGCGCGCCATTTCCAGCTGCTGGCGATTAGAATCCCCACGCGCCAGGAACAGCAATTGCTCCACCAGCCGCTGCATGTTATCCGCCTCTTTACGGATGGCAGCGATGGCTTCGTCGCGTACTTTTTCATCATTTTTGCCCCAGCGATCCAGCATATCGGCGTAGCCGCGGATGACGCTGATGGGTGTGCGCAGCTCATGCGAGGCGTCGGATACAAAGCGCGTCTGCTGTCGGTAGGCCTCATGCGTGCGGCGCAGCAGGCCGTTGACTGCGTCCTCCATGCCCTGCAGATCGCGGTCGCCGGTCTCAATGCGTGCGTTCTCGCGGGCGACGTCTACCTGTAGGATGGCTTCTTCCAGATCGTGATATTTGCGGTGATCAAAGGACTGATCCAGCGACTGCGCCGTTTCCGCCATGCGGTACAGCGGCGATAAAAGCTTTTGCGTGCGGCGCTTGCCAAGACGGTATTCGGACAAAAGCAGCAGCACTTCAATCACCAGCATGGAGAAGGTCAGGCACATGACGAAGGTAAAATATCGTCCGCCGTCCACCGTGGCGCTTTGGCCGGTCAGCGAGGAATAAAAGCTGTAACGAATGCTGCCGGGAATTTTCCACCAGGGCAGGTGACGGCTTATTTCTATGCTGCGTTCAATATTCCACTGCCAGTAGCGGCCCAGCACGCCAATTTCCTGAAACAGGCACCAGCCTGCGCAGGCGAGAAATAAAACCAGCACATCCAGCCATAGCACCAGATAAGTCAGCCGCAGCATGAAGCTGCGGTTGATGCGGGCGGCGGTTGAGGTCATGCGGCGTGTTTCGGTCATTTGGATTCCTCCGGCGGCTTACTCGCTTTTCATCACATAGCCTACGCCGCGCACGGTGTGCAGCGTTTTCAGGTCATAGGCTTCGTCGATTTTTTGTCTGAGGTAGCGGATGTATACATCCACCACATTGGTTTCGCCCATGTAATCATAGCCCCAGACATTGCTCAAGAGCGTTTCGCGCGAGAGCACAATGCCCTCGTTTTCCATCATGTATTCCAATAGCTGAAATTCGCGGCTGGTGAGCGACACGTCATTTCCGCGCACGGTGACGGTGTGGCGCAGGGGATCGAGCACAATTTCACTCAGGCGCTTGAGATCGCTCTCGGGCGCTTTTTCATGCTTGCGCAGCGATACGCGGATGCGCGCCAGCAATTCCTCAATGGCAAAGGGCTTGGTGATATAATCGTCTGCGCCCATGTCAAGGCCGGTTACCTTGTCCATCACTGCATCGCGGGCGGTGAGGAGAATGACGGGCGTTTTCTTTTCGCGGCGCAGGCGGCGCAGCACCTCCAGACCGTTAAGCGAGGGCAGCATGATATCAAGGAGGATCAGATCGTGGCTGCCCTCCAGCGCCTTTTGCAGGCCGTCGCGGCCGTCAAAGGCTTTCTCCACCAGATAGCCCTCATGGGTCAATTCCAGCTCCACAAAGCGCGCCAGCGCTTCTTCATCTTCGATAATCAATATGGACTGCGGCATAGGCTTTCTCCTGTAAAGCGCAAAGGGATGCCGTGCGGCATCCCTTTGAAAAAATGCATTTATTCTTCGCTGTTTTCCTGCTCGGTTTTGTTATTGTCGATGATCACCACGGTGGGACCGGCCTTGGCGACGTCATCCACAAAGGTGCCGGCTTTGTCCATGGCGGCATTGACGGAATCATCAAAGCTCAGCCCTTTGACCGCAAAGCGATAGCCGAAGAACATGGCAACAATCGCCACGATACCCACGGCCCAGATGCTGATGATGAGCAGCAGCAGCACCACCGACATGGGCAACTCCAGGCGCACCTCGCCATTCTTTTTGATCAGCAGCTGCACGGTGTTCAGGCGGCGGATGCCCTGCGCCAGACCGCGCATCAGCATAGCAAAACCGCCGTGATTTGCTTTCTTTTCGGGCTTGGGCTGAACGCGGGTGGTGTATTCTTCCTTTTTGGGGGCGTCATTGTCGCGGTGCAGGCGGCCTTCGCCTTCCAGCATCAGCAGCGCATCCAGCAGATCCCAATTGCACTTTTCCAGCGCGGCGCTGGCTTCTTCATACGATACGTTGGCTTTTTCGCGCAGCTTTTCTACCATTTCAAGATGATCCATTATCATTTCCTCCTCCTGTGTATCAGGTACGATGGCAGTATACCGCCGAAAATTTAACCGCGCCTTTTGAAAAAATGAGAGAAAGATTAGAAAAGGATGCGAAATGCTTTATTCGGCAGTGATGCGGAACGTGACCACAGCGGGCGAAACAGCGCCGTTTGCATCCACGGTGACAAGCACGGGATCGGTATCGGTCAATACGTAGCCGTCAGGCAGCAGCGCGGCGGCAGGATAGACAGAGGTGGTACCTTCATCCAGCGTCAGCGTGGTGGTTTTGAGCACGTTTTCGCCGTCCACATAGTGGATTTCAACATCGGCAGAAACGCCGGGAACATGATAAATGAATTCTACCTTATCGTGCGTCGATACGCCGTTGGCATCTACGGTGATGCGCACGGCATCCTCACTGACAAGCGTGTAGTCCTCGGGAACCAGGCCGTTGTTGGCGCGGATATTGCGCGTGCCTTCCGTCAGAAGCAGCGACAGGGAATGCAGCACCTTGCCTTCTTCTGTGCGATATACGATGGATACGCTGGCCATCTTGGGCGTAGGCGAGGGAGAAGGAGAAGGCGTAGGCGTGGGCGAGGGCGTCGGGGTGGGAGTCGGCGTAGGCGAAGGGGTAGGCGTGGGAGAAGGCGTGGGCGTAGGCGAAGGGGTAGGCGTTGGCGTAGGCGTCGGACTGGGCGAAGGGGTGGGCGTATCAAAACGCGGGCCCTTTGCACGATCAGGCGCATACAGCTTTTCAATGGTCTTGGGGCCGGCGATGCCGTCATCTTCCAGATTATTGCGCTTCTGGAAGGTTTTGACTGCTTCTTTGGTTATTTCACCAAATACGCCGTCGGGCGCTTCGTGGAGATAGCCCAGCTCATACAGCTGCTGCTGGAGCATGCGCACATGCGTGCCGACCAGGCCCTCAAGCAGCGTAACGGGCGGCAGCGTTGCCGTGGGCGTAGGCGTAGGCTCGGGCGAGGGCGTTGGCACCTGCGTGGGCGTTACTACGGGCGTGGGCGTATGCAGCGCATCATAGGGGATGGGCGTGACGCCGGCGTCCACAGCTGCACCGCTGGTGGAAATGATCATGTAAAATAGCAGCGTTTTTAAAAGATCCATTGAAAACCTCCTGTGGCGGTCGAAAAGGAGCGCTCTGTCATGAAGACGTATAAACAGGGCGTTTTCTTGCGTTACAGGTCAATAAACTTCTCAAATTCGGGCAGAATGCCGATGCCATCGGGATAATGAGCGGCAAACTGCGGCACCGCATGGCTGGGGAAGGAATTGCCTTCAATAAATTTGGGGCCGTCTTCGGTGATGGCCACGTCCCACGCCACAAAGCGTACCTGCGGCACCACGCGCATGGCGGCAAGGCACATATCCATTGCTTCCTTGAAATAAGGAATGGTAAAGCCGATGATTTCGGTGCCTGTCATGGGATGCTTGGTGAAGACATTGCCGGCCTTGTCGGCGGCGACGGTGAGCAGCTTGCCCGTTTCCAGGTCAACACGCGCGGCCATACCGCCCTGATCGACGTTATCCATCACCTTGCCGTTGCCGATGCGCAGGAAGGCATAAACGACGCCTTCGTTTTTATCGCCCAGCAGGGTGGCGATGCGCACGGTATTGACGGAGGTGGGGCAGAGCCTCGACATCTCGGGATGCTGTACGAGCAGCTCTTCGAGCAGGCCTGCGCCAAGGCCCTTGATCTTTTCAAGGAAAGCGGCAGGATCCTTTTCCCAGTCAGCCTTTACAAACTTTTCAATGCCAACGCCGCTGGAGCCTTCCAGAGGCTTAAAGAGCACACAGGGAAGATCGCTGAGGAAAGCGGACAACTCTTCCACGGTGGTGTCGGCTTTTACCTGCATCCACTTGCGGCCAATCTGATCCTTAAAGAGCGTGTTGAAGGCGGTTTTGTCGTCAAAATTGAACCAGTAGGCCTTGTCGTTCATGCGACGGACGATATTATTGGAAATGCCGCGGGTGATGACTGTGCGGCGCTGCGCGTCGTTCAGACGGTACATCTGCGCGATTTTGTAATCGACATAGCCCGCGTTGTACTTAGCAGCGCATTTTGCCATATCTGCCAGCAGCCAGGCGCGGCTTTTGCCGCTTTTCTTTTCCAGCATGCCGGCAGTTTCCCACATGCGCTTCCAGTCCATTTTCAGCGCGCGCTTGACCATATACGTCAGTCTGCTCATGATTATCAGCCTTTCTGGTTATTGAGGCACTGCCTGCTTAGACATTGAAGCGGAACAGCGTGATATCGCCGTCCTGCATGACATATTCCTTGCCTTCGGAGCGGATGAGACCCTTTTCGCGGCAGGCGTTCATGCTGCCCAGCTCCTTCAGCGTTTCGAAGGACACGATTTCGGCGCGGATGAAGCCGCGTTCAAAGTCGGTATGGATTTTGCCGGCGGCCTGCGGCGCCTTGGTGCCGCGCTTGATTGTCCAGGCGCGGCATTCGTCAGCGCCCGCGGTCAGGAAGGAAATCAGGCCCAGCAGATGATAGCAGGCGGTGATCAGGCGATCCAGACCGCTCTTTTCGATGCCAAGCTCGGTGAGGAACATCTCGCGCTCATCAGGCTCCATGCCGGCAATTTCCTCTTCGATGGCGGCGGAAATGGTGATGCACTCGCTGCCTTCAGCGGCGGCAATCTCGCGCACACGCTTGACCATGTCCAGATCATCAGCTTCGGCGACAGCATCTTCAGCGATGTTGGCGGCATAGATAACGGGCTTCTGGGTGAGCAGGAACCACTGATCGACCAGCGCGCGTTCGTCATCGCTCAATTCGCACGTGCGCGCGGGCTTGCCCGCCTCCAGGTGCGCGTAAAGCTTCTGCGCGGTCTCAGCTTCAAAGACGTATTTTTTGTCGCCCGTCTTATACAGCTTCTGCGCTTTGTCGCGGCGCTTTTCGACGGTTTCCATATCGGCGAAGATCAATTCCAGGGTGATGGTCTCAATATCGCGGGCAGGATCAACCGAGCCGTCCACATGGATGATATTATCATCTTCAAAACAGCGCACAACATGCACGATGGCGTCGCATTCACGGATGTGGGAGAGGAATTTGTTGCCCAGGCCTTCGCCATGGCTGGCGCCTTTGACAAGGCCCGCGATATCAACGAATTCCACCGTCGCGGGGGTGGTCTTCTTGGGGGAGAACATCTGGGTCAGATGATCCAGTCGCTCATCCGGCACGGCAACGATGCCGGAGTTGGGCTCGATCGTGCAGAACGGATAGTTGGCCGCCTGCGCGCCGGCATTGGTAATGGCATTAAACAGGGTGCTTTTGCCCACGTTGGGCAGACCGACAACGCCTAATTTCATATAGAAGAAGCTTCCCTTCGTAAAGTAATGGAATGATGCGCATAATCTTCTTTATTATACATTTATTTAAAGAAAAAAGCAATGCCGGGAACACCTTGCAGGAAAAGACGGAATTTGTTATACTTTGGTGGGAAGAATTACCGCGTTTGATGCGTTATATAGGTACAAAGCCCTTGTGGAGGTACGAACCATGAAAAAGATTGCCCTGATTGCTCTTTCTCTTTTGCTTTTATGCGTGTGCTCGCTGGCGATGGCAGACACATATGCCGTTGTGCATAATACCGAATCGCTCAATGTGCGCACGGGCCCCAGCACTTCTTATCAGTGGCTGGGCAGCGTTGCCAAGGGCGAGTGGGTGCAGGTGACCGGCCAGAGCGGCAACTGGTATCAGGTTGTGACGGTGGAGGAAGGCATTTCCGGCTATATGAGCAAAAACTTCCTCAAGACTTTTGAGGGCGGCTATGCGGGCGTGAGCAGCACGGCGATGGTCAATAATCCTGTGTCCACGCACTGGCTCAATCTGCGCGTAGCGCCGTCCTATTCTGCCGAGGTGCTGGAGATTTTCTATAATGGTACGCAGTGCACCATTCTCGATCGCCTCGACGGCTGGTATTATGTGTCGGTGTATAAGAACGGCCAGCAGCTGCTGGGCTATTTCCGCAGCGAATATCTAAAGCTCAATGCGGCAGCGGGCGGCGAGAATTATACGGTTGCCACGTCCAATCGCGGCAAGCTCAACCTGCGCTCCGGCCCCAGCTACAATGCCGGCGTGCTGATGCAGATTCCTTACGGCGAAACGGTTTCTGTGGTTCTTAAGGGAAATTCCTTCTGGCAGGTGATGTATAACGGTACTGCGGGCTATGTGGATGCAAGCTTCCTCAAAAAGGGCGGCAGCTACAATCCCGGCACGAATGTGACGCCTCCCAGCTACACTTCGGGCAATGCGGTTGTGCATACGGGCAATACCGGCAAACTGAATCTGCGCACCCAGGCGTACGCCAATGCCAAAATCCTGGGTCAGTATGCAAACGGCACCAGCGTGACGATCCTGCAAAAGGGAACGGTATGGTGCTATGTACAGGTGAATACGGACGGCGAAAAGGGCTATATGATGACCAAGTACCTCAGCTTCAGCGGCGCGTCCGAGGCGTATAAGACTGTGCATAATCCCAACGGCGGCTCTTATGTCAATCTGCGTTCTTCGCCTGATAAGCAAAACGGCAATGTGAATGTGCGCGTGCCGGTCGGCCAGACAGTGAATGTGCTGTCCTGGGGCGATGAATGGTCGCAGGTGTGCTACAATAATATCAATGGTTATATGATGACGTGGTTTTTGAAGTAATAAAGGAAATGGGGAGAGGAATAAAAAAACGCGCTTTCCGGAGCGACAAAGCGCCAGGGAATCTGTGAGGCGGATGCGGATAAGCTGTTTCCTTTGCCACGGTACTTAAAAAGGGTCTGAAGCCGAATCGTGAGAAAACGCACATTTGGCTTCGGGCTCTTTTTTATTCAGCCCACAATTTGAATAGCAGTGATGTGAAGACATCGGGGTAAGAACCTCTTTATCTTGATAAGACTGTGCGAAAACCCCTTGCAGATTTTCATTTTGTGATCTGCTTTATTCCTAAATCTGTCACAAATCGCAAGGACGAAAGCCTGCATAATCTCTATAATAATGATATGATGAACAATATGGCATTTTATGCTGCGAGTATCTGATGGAGGAACTGGATGAAATATAGAACGATATTTTTTGATATTGACTATTGCCTGATGGATACGCCCACATCCGAGCGCCGCATTATCCGTGAATTGTACGCCCAGCAGGGGCAGATTGTGGGCGACGACGTGGGCGATGAATACCGCGAGATCAACCGTCAGCTGTGGGTATATCTGGACCGCGGCGAGATTACGCGCGAGAGGCTGTATGTAATGCGGTTTGAGCGGCTGTTTAAGCTGCATCCCTTCCACAAGAGCGCGGAGGAAGTGGCGCCCTGGTTCCTGGATCAATTAGCGCACGCCTATGACGCAACGCAGGGCGCAGAGCACCTGCTCAAGCGCCTGCAGGAGGCGGGTGTGCGTGTGTTCACAGCTTCTAACGGCATCGGCGAGGTAATGAACGGCCGCGTGGCCAACGCCGGCCTTTCCAAATACCTGACGGGCGCTTTTGCAGCCGACGAAGTAGGCGCCATGAAGCCGAGCGCCAAGTATTTTGACTATATTTTCAAACACTCCGGCGAAACGGACCTCAGCCGTACGCTGATGGTAGGCGATAATCCGGTCACCGATGTGGACGGCGCGGTGGAATACGGCATGGTCGGCGCACTGTTCGGCCATCGCTGGCAGGAAGAGAGCAAGGCTACCTATCGCGCTGCAACCATGGCGGAGCTTGAAAAACAATTGTTTGAAGAATAAAGAACTGAACATACAGGAGGAATGAACCATGATCAATACCAAATTGAAGACCATTCGTCACAACGTGGATGTATGCGTCGTGGGCGGCGGCATCGGCGGTATGTTCACTGCCATCTCTGCTGCGCGTCACGGCGCCAAGGTGCTGCTCATGCAGGATCGTCCGGTGCTGGGCGGCAACTGCTCCAGCGAAATTCGCATGTGGATCTCCGGGGCGGGCACCCGTGTGCGCGACCTGCAGGAAACGGGCATCATGGAAGAGCTGATGCTGGAAAACATGCATCGCAATCCTACCCGCAATTTTACCACCTGGGATGCGCTGCTTTACGAACTGGTAAAGTTCGAGCCCAATATTGAGCTGCTGCTCAACTGCTCCTGCTGCGACGCCGACATGAACGGCGCCGATATCAAGCTCATCCGCGGCTTCCAGCTGACCACCTATACCTGGCATGAAGTAGAAGCCAAAATCTATGTGGACGCCTCCGGCGACAGCATCCTCGCTCCTCTGACCGGCGCGGAATACAAGGTAGGACGCGAAGCCAAGGCTGAGTTTAACGAGGAATTTGGCCTGGAAGTAGCCGATAACCACACCATGGGCATGAGCCTGATGATCCAGTGCCGCGAAACGGATCATCCCATCAGCTATACGCCGCCGGCCTGGGCGCATAAGTTCCCCGATGACGACGCGATGAACAACAAGCCCCACAACCTCAAGCACATGAACACTAACTTCTACTGGATCGAGCTGGGCGGCATGCAGAATAGCATCGACGATACCGAGGAAGTGCGTGATGAGCTGCTCAAGATTGCCTTTGGCGTGTGGGATCATATCAAGAATCACGGCGACCACGGCGCGGAGAATTGGGATCTGGAATGGATCGGTTTCCTGCCCGGCAAGCGCGAAAGCCGTCGCTATGTGGGCGACTACATCATGACGCAGCATGACGTGGAAAACTGCCCCGTATTCGAAGATACCGTCGCTTACGGCGGCTGGCAGATTGACAATCACCTGCCCGGCGGCTTCTATATGGACGCCAAGGGCGGTGCGCATCTGCAGAAGCGCCGTCTGTCTGAGCCCTACGGCATTCCTTACCGCAGCCTGTATTCCAAGAATATCGGCAACCTGATGTTCGCCGGCCGCAATATTTCTGCTTCCCATGTGGCGTTCAGCTCCACCCGCGTGATGGGCACCATCGGTGTGATCGGCCAGGCAGTTGGTACCGCAGCAGCCATCGCGGTGAAGAATGGCCTCACGCCCCGCGAGGCCGGCCAGCAGAAAATCAGCGAGATTCAGGATGCGCTGATGGAAGACGACTGCTTCCTGCCCGGCTTCCGCCGCAAGATCGCGCCGCTGTCGCTCAAGGCCAAGCTTTCTGCCGATTACGGCGATTGCTCCGACCTGATCAATGGCCTGGACCGCCGCATCTGGGGCAAGGATAACGGTTATTTCGGCAAGACCAACAAGGCCATCACCTATACATTTGATGAGATGACGCATGTGAACGGCTTCCGCCTGGTACTGGACAGCGACCTCAACCGCGAGTTTACCGACGGCAATCCCGACGGCCTGCACACCAGCAGCGTGCTGTTCTTCGCCGCCAGCCACAATAACACCACCTTCGGCTTCCCCAAGTGTCTGATCAAGCACTTCAAGATCGAAGCCCAGGATTCGGAAGGCAACTGGTCTGTGGTGTACGAAAAGGATGACAATCACCAGCGCTTCATCCGCGAAAAGCTGGATATCACAGCCAAGGCTGTGCGCTTTGTGCCCCTGAGCACCTACCAGAGCGAATTGAAGGTGGAAGACTACGGCAGTTCTGTCGCGCATCTGTTTGCTTTTGAGGTGGTGTAATCATGGATTTGTATCTGATTCGCCACGGCGAGTCGACGGCAAACCGCGATCATGTGCATGCCGCCTGGCTGCCCATGCCACTGACCGAAGCAGGCGTCAAGCAGGCGCAGGCTGTCGGCAAGCTTTTGAAAGACATTCCCTTTGACCGCTTTTACTGCAGCGATGTGCTGCGTACGGCGCAGACGTTTGATCACGCATTCGGCGAGGATCATCCGCGCGAGTATTCTACGCTTCTGCGTGAGGCGAACTCGGGAGAATTTGCCGGCAAGTCCTTTGCGAAATGCCTGGAAGAATTTGGCGAAGAGTATACGCGCATTCGTGAAACCTGGGCCTTTGAATGCATGGGCGGCGAAAGTGCCGAAACGCTGATCGGCCGCGGTGCGGCTTTCCTCAGGCAAATGGAAGCGCTGCCGGAAGATGTAAAATACGTTGCAGCGGTCAGTCACGGCGGCCTGATGCTTGCCATTGCGGCACACCTGATGCATCAGCCTATGTGCAGATTCCCGATGCTCGTCAGCAATTGCGGCGTATGCGTGCTGCGTCTGGATCGTGAAAAGCACCAATGGCGCATTGTGCACTGGAACGTGAGCGGCAAGCTCATGCAGAACAACGCAACGGACGGTCATTAAAAAAGCAAAAGAGAAAAACAGCCTCCTTCGAGGCTGTTTTTTTGCTCATTCAATGGGCAGCGTCAGCGTGGATTGCTGCAGGAAAACGGTGTTATCCGCAATGCGGGCGGTGGTTTGATCGCAGGAAAGGCCGCGGTTGTTGGTGTGGCGCACATATAGCGGGAAGGCGGAGGAGGAAATATCGATGCGCAGCTTCTGTCCCTTGCGGATGACGAAGGCATGTTCATCAAAGGAAAAGTCCAGCGTGATTTCCTGCCCGGGCACATACGCTGTGTCAAAATTGGAGATCTGCTGAATATCGTCGCGCAGGCCCAGATCACCATCCGGCAAACACAGGCTCAGCCGCATATAAAAGCAGGTGTCTTCGCAGGAAGAGGCTACGTGCAGCTGTGCCTTCATTTTGCCCTTAATGCATGTATCTTCCGCAAAGGGCTGCGTGTATACGGTCAGAATATCGGGCCGCTGGAAGGGTGGATCCTGATACGCCGTACCGCCGAAATTGCAGGACAAACCGCCTTTGAAGGAGGCCGGAGCGTAGGGATTGTAGCGGTAGGTCTTCGCAGCTTCGCCCAGAGGAAGCATCATGCTTTGCTGTCCCGGCGCAAAGTCATCCGTATGCCAGGTGTTGTCAAACAGCTTATAATAGGTTACTTTGCCCGTTTCGAAAGGCATTTTCTGCTGATCGCGGATCGCGGCCAGCCATTTTTGCCGGTAATCGGCAAGGTGCTCGGAGATCATGCCGTTTTCAAAATGAACGGGCTGTTTATCGGGTTTTCCGCTGTGATCATAGGGCGATACCACCAGCGCGGACTGCGCGCGGGTTTCGGCGTCCAGGCTCCGCCACATATCAAAAATGCCGCCGGTGTAAATATCGTAAAAGCCTGTGATCAGCAGGATGGGAATGTGCGCGTGCACAAGCGCGTTGTGTGCTTCTTCGCCGCCCGTGTGCGTGCGCCAGAAGGGATCATTCGCCGAAGGATGCTGCAGAATTTCATCAAAGTCCGCCGCTTTTTCATTAAATACCGTTTGCGAGAAATCGCGCAGCGGCAGCATGTTGAAGCTTTCCGGCACGTAGTGTTTGACAGGCAGGCTCTTTTTCTTGTACATGTTCACGTACCAGTTGCCATGCAAGCCGATCTTATAAAAGCCGTTGCGGAAATTGCAGTTATAGCGTTCGCTGTCCTGCACCTCGAGCACGGCGCCTTTGATATCCTGGGCAAAAGGCGTAGCAACCAGGTGCACAGAAGAGGCATAGCTGCGGCCGTAGAGGTAGATTTCACCATTGTAAAAGGGCTGGCGGCGAATCCAGTCATACAGCGCGAGCGTATCTTGGCGCTCGTTCAGGTAGGGGATGCAATCGCCCTCGCTTTTTCCGCGTCCGCGGCAATGCTGATAAACAACGCCAAAACCATAGCGCAGAAAATCACCGAAATCCTGCTGCACCTGCGCGCAGATTTCTTCTTCAGGCAAATGCTGAGCAGCATCCACGTAGGGCGTACGGTATACTGCTACAGGGCAGCGCTGCGCGCCTTCGGGCAGACAGACAACGGTGAAAAGGCGAGCATCCTGCGACTGTACATAATGAAATGAGAGAGCGTCTTTCATCGGATGCTTCCTTTCTTTACCAAAGCTTGATTTTGCCCTGCTCGCGGTGGATTTTGCCATCCGATGTAATGGTGAACGTCAGCGTCTTTTCGCGGATATCCATCCACGGCACGTCATTTTCCGTCAGGAATTTTCCGCCCTGGTTATAGCCGTCATTGCCGGTGAGCACCACCATGGCGTCAGGGCCCGGAATCAGCATGTGATCGCGGATCACCTTCCAGGCGGGGTTGCGTGCCTGACCGTGATGCGGGTATTTTACGATATCGGCGCGCAGCTTGTCGCCATATTGCGTGATCAGGCGATCGAAGGGCTCATTATCAAATTCAAAGGTCTTTTTCATGGCGTCGCCCGTGAGCAGCATGCTGCGTCCGGCATATTCCATGCGCGCGAGGACGCAGTTGGAATTGACCACCTGCACGGGCATGGCATCGCGGCGCTTTTCTTCTGTCATCTGATCGTGACTGTATAATTTATAGATCATTTCCCGGTGTTCGGGCATTCCCCAGTCGCGGTCAGGCATCATCAGGGTGATTTCTCCCCTGCCGAAAGGCAGCGTGCGGCAGTCATTGAAAGGCAGGGAAATCATTTCCGCCAGCGGGTGATAGGCCTTTTGCGAAAGCATAAAGCGCGTGCGGATTCCCTTGTCGCCGTTGCAGTTTTCATTGTGATTGGTATCCTGCGCGTATACTGAAATCTGCGGATAATACACGCGCTTGACGCGGATGAAGGGATTGGGCAGGATGTAATAAATGCCCTCGTTCACATGATCAATGTGGAAGTGCGACACAAGATAAGTGACTTCCAGCTTGTATTTGGGGTTGTTTTCTTCGTGAGCCAGGCCGCCTGCGGCAAGCAGCTGGCGGCGCAGATCCAGAATCTGCGCCAGCGATTCGCCCGTGGCAAAGCCGCCGTCAGACAGCCAGACGATCAGCTCTTCTTCTGTGCGGGCAGTCAGGATAAATCCGTCGGATTTTTCCTTGGCAGGATGCTCAAGAAAAGACAAGCTGATATGCGGCGCGCCTTTGCCAAAGCTGTTCACTGCGGTATAACGCTCGTATTTGGCGCGCAGACGACAAAGCGCATGCGCGGGCTTGTGCCAGCGGGAAGCCATCAGCTGCATCAGCTTCATATGATTGGGAATTTCACGGTATGCGGCAGGAATCTTTTCCATATTAAAGCCTCCTTACAATAATTCAACCAGAACGCTGTTCATCACATCCATGCCATGCTCGCTCAGATACATGCGGCCGTCTTCGCGCTGCAGCCGTCCATCCTGCAGGGCCTTTTCCAGCTGTTTACCATACTTTTGCCACAGAGGAACGCCAAACCGCCGGAGAAAAGCGCTTTCTTCTATGCCTTCGGTTAAACGCAGCCCCAGCATGACAAATTCAAACATGGCGTCATCGCGGGAGATTACTTCCAGCTGCGGCGCAGCCCCTGCCAGATAATCATCCAGCGAAGCAGGATTGGCCCGGCGTATACCTTCATAAAAGCTGTGCGCAGCGCAGCCAAAGCCCAGATACGGCTGATACTGCCAGCAGTTTACGTTGTGCCGGCAGCGGCTGCCCTCGCGGGCAAAATTGCTGATTTCATACTGCCGATAGCCATGCTCCCGCAGCGTTTGACGGCAGATCTCGTACATCGCGCGGTCGGCGTCATCGCCCGGCAGCGAAAGCCTGCCTGCTTCAATATCGCGGCAAAGCGGCGTGCCTTCCTCGACAATCAGCGCATAGCAGCTGATGTGGTCAGGAGAGAGCGCCAGCGCCTCGCGCAGCGTTTCGTGCATATCAGCTTCGGTTTGTCCGGGCAGCCCCAGCATCAGGTCAAGGTTCAATTGCGCGACGCCGGCGTTCCGCGCGATCTGCACGGCGGTTCGGACGTCTTCCATTGTGTGAATGCGGTTCAAGCGCTTGAGCAGATGACTCTGCGCACACTGCATGCCCATGGACAGGCGGTTTACCCCGCACCGCACCATTGCCTGCGCCAGAGGCTCAGTCAGCGTGCCGGGATTGCTTTCCATGGTAAACTCGCAGTCAGGCGTCAGTTCATAGCAGCTTTTGAGGGTGTTTACGATCTTTTCCAGCAGCTCCGGCGTCAGCAGAGAAGGCGTGCCGCCGCCAAAGAAAACGGTATCCACGCTTTTTTTGCCTGTTTCCAGCGCGCGGGAGCGAATTTCGCTGCACAGCGCCTCCACATAGCGGGGCATATCTGCCATGCGTCCTGCGTACGAGGAAAAATCACAATAGGCGCATTTGCGCACACAAAAGGGGATATGAACGTATATGCCCAAATGCATGAAGGGTGTTTCTCCTTTAATAAAATCAATTATATCATATCACAGTCTGACGAATGCGTAAATAAAAAAACACCGCCGAAAAGCCGGCGGTGAAAAGATCAAACATAGATAATCAGCAGACCAACCAGAATGCCGATGATGGCAGAGAAGGCAGGCAACTTGCTGTGATACATTAATATGGCCTGCGGCAGAATTTCGCCAAACACGACATAAAGCATGGCACCGCTGGCAAAGCCTAGGCTCAGCGCCAGTCCCAGCGCGCCGATGTCGCCCAGCCAGAAGCCAAGCAACGCGCCGATGATGGTAGGAATACCCGAGCAAGCGGTGACCAGCACAGCCTTCCACTTGGACATGCCGCCGCTGATGAGCGGTACGGAAACAGCCATGCCCTCCGGGATATTGTGCAGACCAATCAGGATGGCCAATATCAGCGCTGCGCTGCCCATAACGGCATTGTTGCTGGCATAGGAGGCGCCGATGGTCATGCCCTCGGGCACATTGTGCAGCGCAATGGCGCTGGCCATGACAACGCCGGCGACAAACAGTGAAAATTTATTGTCCTTGCGGGCATAATGTTGCTCAAGATGATCGCTGTGGATCAGCTCGTTCAGATCATCTGCGGTCTTGGGATGGTTTTCATCAATATGCGGCACTTCCGGGTTGGTTTTCTGGTCAATGAGATGATTGAGCAGATAAATAACGATTACGCCCAGCGCAATAGCGCCAATCACGGTGAAAATGCCTACATTTGTTTCAATTGCCTCGACAATCAGGTCAAAACAGACAACGCTGAGCATTACGCCGCCTGCAAAGCTGAGCAGCAGGCTGACGGTACGGTTGGAGTCTTTTTCAAGCAGCGCGCCAATCAGGCCGCCAAGGCCCGTTCCCACAACGCCCGCCAGCGTGGTGGTCAGGATCAAGGTTCCCAAAACTTCCGTAAAAATCCCCTCCGCTTTGGTGAGTTAGAGTACACTAAGTATGATAACACACCTGCATGCGAAAAACAATTCATATTGTAATAATTTGTCACAAAAGATTTTTCTTTTTTGCACTGATACCCAAAATGCAAGTTTAAAGATGGAAAGAAACAAAAACAATGCAAAAATGGCGTTGATTTCTGCATCTGTGCATGCTATAATGAAACATCCTGTTTTTCAGGATGCAAAAATGATATTTTAAGAAGGAATGCATCATGAAGCCCTATCGCGATATGACGGCGGAGGAACTGAGCGCCGAATTACAGGAACTGAAAGTGCAGTACAAAAAAGTGCAGGCGCTGGGCATGAATCTGGATATGAGCCGCGGCAAGCCCTGCCAGGAGCAGCTAGATTTGTCCATGGGGATGATGGACGTACTGGATTCTGCCTCCGACCTGACGTGCGAGGATGGCACAGACTGCCGCAATTACGGTCAGCTGACAGGCATCCAGGAAGCGCGCGAGCTGCTGGGCGATATGATGGAAAACAACCCCAAGGATATTATTATTTACGGCAACTCGTCCTTGAACGTTATGTTTGATACCATTAGCCGCGTATGGACGCATGGCGTGATGGGTAACACGCCCTGGTGCCGTTTGCCGGAGGTCAAGTTCCTCTGTCCCGTGCCGGGCTACGACCGTCATTTTGCGATCACGGAGTATTTCGGTATCAAGAATATTCCCGTCCCCATGACGCCCACCGGCCCGGATATGGATATCGTGGAAAAGCTGGTGCGCGAGGATGAAACCATCAAGGGCATCTGGTGTGTCCCCAAGTATTCCAATCCGCAGGGTATCTCCTATTCGGATGAAACGGTGCGCCGCTTCGCCCGTCTGGAACCTGCCGCGCCGGATTTCCGCATTTTCTGGGATAACGCGTATGGCATGCATCACCTCTACGACCATCGTCAGGATTATCTGATTGAGATTCTGGCTGAGTGCAAGCGTGCCGGCAATCCGGACCTGGTGTACAAGTTCTCTTCCACTTCCAAGATTACTTTCCCCGGCAGCGGTATTGCCGCCATCGCAACCAGCCCCAATAACATGGAAGACTTCCTGATGTATTTGCGTCATCAGACCATCGGCCATGACAAGGTAAATCAGCTGCGCCATGTGCGCTTTTTCAAGGACATTCATGGCATGGTGGAGCACATGCGCAAGCATGCCGACATCATCCGCCCCAAGTTCGAAGCGGTGACGGACATTCTGGAAAAGAATCTGTCCGGCCTTGAAATCGGTCAGTGGACCAAGCCTTTGGGCGGCTACTTTATTATGTTTGATTCGCTGCCCGGCTGCGCCAAGGATATTGTCGCCCGCTGTAAGAAGGCCGGCGTGACGATCACTCCTGCCGGCGCCACCTGGCCCTATGGCGCAGATCCGCTGGATTCCAACATCCGCATCGCGCCAACCTACCCGTGCCTGGCTGACCTGACCAATGCCATGGAAATATTCAGTCTGTGCGTTAAAATCTCCAGTGTACATAAATATCTGACCGACCTGCATCAGGATTGCCCGGCAGATTAAAAGAATCTCCCCCGACAGAAAGCCTGTCGGGGGAGATTCTTTGTTTTGCTTTTTTAAGTGAGAATCTTGCGGAAGTTGGCGTTGGCTTTGCCCTGATTCCTTTATTGCGGTTCATTTTTCGCCTTACAAGCTCTTTCCGCCATCGACATAATAGCTTTGGCCGGTGATATAGCGCCCTTCGTCGCTGCATAGCAAACGCACAATATATGCGCAGTCTTCTTTTTCGCCGTAGTATCCAACAGGGATGGATGCCGTTACCTTTTTGGCATATTCGGGGTCGGAAAGCGCTTCTACGTTGCGGCTCAGGATCCCACCGTGGACATGGTTTCCGGTACGACCGTTGACTGCCAGGCGATCACCTCCGCTCTGACCGACGCTTTCAACGACTAAGATTTAGTCAAAAACCGCGCCCCTGATGAAAACGCGTCAGGGGCGTTTTTCTGTGCAAAGCCGCTTTTTTCTTTACATTCTTTTGCGTGCATGATAAAATATCAGCAACCATTCCATTTCATAATGCATTCGTTTTCAAGGAGGAATACCTGTGAAAAATGACTTGATTTGGGGCTATATGCTGTACCTGAGCAACCATATGTGGCGCGATGAAACCTCTGCTGCGCCCTGGTATACGCCGCCGGGCTCGCTGTACAGCGATAACATCAGTACCGAGATTGAAACCTGGGACGCTATCGTTCCCTTCCTGGCCGAGCGCCAGTATAATCTGGTGCTGATCGACGTAGGAGACGGCATCCAGTACGAAAGCCATCCCGAGGTCTCAGCGCCCAATGCCTGGAGCAAGGATTTTCTGCGCCAAAAGCTCAATGAAATGCGCGCGGTCGGCCTGGAGCCTATTCCAAAATTGAATTTTTCCACATGCCATGACACCTGGATGAAAAAATACCGCCGCATGATCTCGACGCCCGAGTACTACGCCTTCTGCGCCGACGTCATCCGCGAGGTGTGCGAGGTGTTCGATTATCCGCGTTTCTTCCATCTCGGCTGCGACGAAGAAAGCGTCGGCATGCAGAAGAACCACGAAATGATCATCGTGCGCAAAGCCGATCTGTGGTGGCATGATTTCTACTTCCTGTGCAACGAATGCGAAAAGCACGGCGCGCGCCCGTGGATTTGGTCGGATTATCTGTGGAAAAACGAAGCGCTTTTCCTCAAAAACATGCCCAAATCCGTTCTGCAGTCGAACTGGTTCTATCCCGTTTTTCAGGATTGGAGCACAACAGCGCTGCCGCACCGCGACCGCTGCATCGCCTGTTACGAGGTGCTTGACCGCAACGGATACGATCAGATCCCCTGCGGATCTACGCACGAAAGCGCCATCAACCTGTATCAGACTGTTGCGCACGGCAAGGAAAAGCTCTCTCCCGAATTGCTTAAAGGCTTCATGACCGCGCCGTGGCTTGCCACCCGCGCCGAGGATTACTACGGACTGTGCACCAGCGCGGAGCGGCTTTATTACGCCCGCAAGCACTTGTACCCCGAAACGCTGAAGTGATAATATCATAAAGATAAGAAGGATTGCTTTTGCATATGGTTGGGGGAAAGGCGTCCGGGTCTAATAAAGGACAATGAAAGTGAAAGCAGAGTGTCTGATAGACACTCTGCTTTTTTATGGGAATATTTACTTCAGTCTCACAGACTCTTTCCGCCATCCACGTAATAGCTTTGCCCGGTGATATAGCGGCCTTCATCGCTGCATAGCAGGCGAACAATATAGGCGCAGTCCTCTTTTTCGCCGTAATAGCCCACAGGGATGGAAGCCGTCACCTTTTTGGCATATTCCGGATCAGAAAGCGCTTCTACGTTGCGATCTGTGTAGATCACGCCCGGAGCCACGTTGTTGATCGTAATGCCGTCTGCGGCCACCTGCAGGGCAAGGGATTTGACCATCATCGTCTGCGCCGCTTTTGTGGCAGAATACACCAGCATATCGGGATGCGGCTTGGCTTCCTGCACGCTGCCAATGGTTACAATGCGTCCCCATTTCTTTTGACGCATGTGCGGCACAGCCTGCTGGATGAGCTTCATGGAGGAACGCAGATTGCAATTCATCTGGATGTCAAAATCTACGTCGGTAATGGTTTCCCAGGGCTTTTTGATCTGCACGGAGGCATTGAGCACCAGAATATCCACCGGGCCAATCCGGTCGATCAGTCCTTTGCAGGCATGCAGATCGGATAAATCGGCCTGCACGATGCAGCTCTGCCTCCCCATGGCGCAGATCTGGTCGCAGATTGCCTGTGCGGCGGCAGCGTTTCCGGCATAATGCACCGTGACATCCGCTCCTGCGCGTGCAAGCTCCAGCGCAATGGCGCTGCCAATGCCGCGGCTTGCGCCGGTTACCAGCGCCTTTTTGCCTTTCAGTAAAAGCTGTTCCATGACTCCCTCCTGTTACAGCGCCGACTGCGTATCGGTCGGATCGCCGTTGCGCGCCAGATCATATTCGCGGCTCCAGTCCAGATTGCGGAATTCTGCCGCGCGTTCGTCCGTCCGGATGAACTCCATCAGCAAATCGAGCATTTCCTCTGTCCAGGTGTTTTTATCAATCTGTGCGGTGGTAAACTTATTCTGCGTAATCATTTCAAAGCCGAACATGTCCTTGACCTGCGTTTTGGCGCCACCGTCTACAACCTCTTCCACCAGATGCGGCGGGATGAACAGCACGCCGCCCGAGCAGCCGTATACTACATCGCCCGGCAGGCAGATCGCCGCTTCACGGCCGTCGCCCATGCGTACGGGCGTATTATATCCCAGCATGGCAAAGTCGCGGATGGGCGTGGGATCTATGCCGCGGTAATACACCTGCACATCGGGCACCTTGTGCATTTGCTCCACATCGCGGATGCCGCCCCAGATGACAGCGCCGCCATTGCCCGTCTTGTTATGCAGGGCGGTGGTCAGGTTGCCGCCGAGGAAGGTGCCCTTATAGATTTTGTCATACATATCAATGACCATCACGTCGCGCGGCTGCAGATGATCCACCACCCATTGATTGGGCGTGCCGGTCAGGCCCTTTTCCTGTGCTGTCTGAAACTGCGCCTGCACATAGTCCGGGCGCGCAGGGGCGTACATGGCTGTCACAGCGCGGCCGACCAGCTTGCGGTTGACGCTGCCGTCGGCATTGAATTCCGGATGCAGCGGCTGAATGGAAATGAAGTTGTTTTCATAGCCCTTCACAAAGATGGGCTTCCACAGTTCCTCCAGCGTCATATTGTACAGCGCATCCAGATAGCGATCCGCTACCTTGGGACGGCCGTCTTCAAAACGCTCGCCTTTCCATAAAGGCGTCATGGCGATTACTTCTTCACGGGTATAGAAAATCATATGTTTTTCTCCTTATACAGTCGTCCAGTCGGGGCAGATGCACACCGCGCCGTCCATACAAAGAGCAGCGCCGGTTGATGCGATCACGCCGCCTGTTTCCTGATGCGCATACAGAATGCCGCCGGGCACGAAGGCGAAATCACGCGGAATCCGGCCGCCGGTGAGGATCCAGGATGCGCTGCACATTTTGCCTGCTGCATCCAGTTCGATGCTGCAAAGGCTGTCATGACCGCGATTGCTGATAAACAGCTTTTCTTCGTGCAGTCTGATTGCCGCGCTGGTATTCTCCCCGCGCCAGCCTTCTGGCAAAACGGACATTTCCGCTGCGATCCTCCAGCCGTTATCGTTGACAACATAGCGTACCACATTGTCCAGTTCGCCTGTCACATAAAAACGATCCTTGTCCGCAAACACCAGATGGCGCGGCCCCATGCCGCCGGGCATAACGATTTCTTCCTTATAGGATAGCAGGCCCGTAGCGGGATTCTGCGCATAAACCATCACGCGGTCAATGCCCAAATCACAGACGAACAGTTCGTTTGTACCGGGACGGAAAACGCACTGATGCGTGTGCGGCCCTTCCTGACGCGTTGGATGCGGGCCGCGGCCCGTGTGCTGGGATAACTGTATGCGCTCGCCCAGCATGCCGTCGGTCACCGGAAATGCGCTGACCGAACCGCTCAGATAATTGGCGACATACAGGAACCGCCCGTCCTCGCTTTCCGCCAGATGGCAAGCTGCCTTGCCGCCGGTTTTCTGAACAGATATCAGATGCAGCTCATCGCCTATGATGCGATAGCTGGCTGCCGCGCCCTCTCCCGTGTCCGGCAAGCTGCCAACGGCAAATAGCGTGCGATTGTCGTGAGACAAGATCACATAGGTCGGATCGTTTATATCGCGATAGGTATGCGCAAGCGCAATCTGCCCATGCTCCCAGCGGCATACGCCGATTCCCGGGCCGCCCATGCGCGTATAACAGCCGGTATAGAATCGCATATGTATCCCTTCCTTACGCCAGCTTCAGGTGTACTTTGTCCCCATTCAAGGTAAAGGCGGATTTCATTTCCTGGCCGTTCTTTTCCAGCACAATCTCGTACTCGCCCTTAAAGCCGCGGATATTGACACTGCCCTCGCTATCTGTCACTGCGCAGCCCTGTGTATGCCAGCGGTGAGAGAACAGCTCCTCAAGCATATGATAGGTAGGCTTGGGCGTCAGATCAAAGCGCAGCAGACCGCCGTAATAATAGTTTTCGCCTACAGCCATATTGCCCTGCGGCGCAAAAGCGGCATAGCCGTCCACAAGGTTCCAGTACGTGACAGCTTCCATCGCAGGATGGCTGAACCAAATGCTGTACAGCTGTTCGATGACATTCGCCTGCACCTGTTCATCCTCCACGCCGTTCGAATAGGCAGGGATGGTCACCTCCGTCACCTGAAGTGGCTTATGGAAGTGAGCGTCATAAAAGTCCATCGCGCCAAACAGCCGCTTGGGTTCATAGTACGGCAGCGCATTTTCCAATTCATCCTCGCGGCGATGGAACATGTGATACTGCAGGCCAATGGTATCAATATCAGCGCCGCGGCGGATGGCGTCGGCAATGCTCAGCGCATACCAGCTGCGCTCGCCGCGCAGCGTATCCCAGGCAAAGCGCGTCGCCTCGTTGATCACCAGCTCATTGTGCGGCAAATACCTGCGAGCCACATCAAAGCTCCAGGAGATCAGATCATCCTCCCAGAAAAAGTCCGTCGACTGGCGGTAATCAAACTGCTTGAAGCCGCACAGCGTTTCGTTAATGACTTCCATGCAGTTGATTTTTTCGCCGTAGCGCTGCGCAATTTCACAGATGCGGCGCTCCAACTTCTGCTTGACCTGTGCTACATCGCGCGGATTCAGCCACATGGGCGACCACTGATCGTAATTAAGGCAGTGCAGCTTGGGTGTGATGTTCTTTTCATCGCAGTATTCCAGACACAGATCGGGCGCAGGCCGGCGATAAATCTTTACGCTGTCCTTGGCAAAACGCACCTTGCCCTCTTCCGGCTCCAGATCCGTCCAGTAAAAGGGCAGCGTTGCCTGATTGAAGACCTTTGCAAAGTATTCTTTATACTTTTCGTTTTTCTCCGGCGACTCCAGCTCATCGAGCATAAAACAGTTGGCGCCATGCCAGAAGGCGTGCTTTTTCAGCTTATAGCGAACAGTCACGCCGCTGACGGGCTGGCCCTTCTGATCAACTACGGTTACCTTTGCATCAGCCTTGCGGTATTTTTCAATACCATCGGCAATTCTTTCATCGGTCCAGTCACGCGCAGCTTCAAACGGCGCCATTACGGTTTCCAAACGGCTCATATGTATCCTCCTTTAGCTCCACAGTCTGTCGTTGCAGATATCTCCGTCCCATTCATCCGTGGGTTCCCACTGACCGGGGATGTTTTTGCAAATCAGCGTACTGATAAATTCTTCATTGAGCGATTCAATGCCAAGGCCCGGCGCATCGGGCACGGTGATAAAGCCGTCCTTGATAAGAGGCTTGGGCAGGCCGTTGACCACATCCTGCCAGTAAGGCACATCCACAGAATGGAACTCCATGGCCATCACCTGCGGCAGCGCGGCGGCAACATGCACTGCGGCCATTGCGCCGATGGGGCTTTCTGCCATGTGCAGCACTGTCATTACGCCGTAGTCATACGCCAGATCGCCAATTTTCTTGGTTTCCAGCATGCCGCCGGCCGTCAGTACATCGGGGTGAATGACAGACACGCCGCCTGCCTTCATCAGCTTTTCATAGCCTTCCTTGAGGTAAATATCCTCGCCCGTGCAGATGGGCACGGTGGTGCTGTTGCGCAGCCGCACATAGTGATCGGTATAATGCCAGGGCGCCACATCCTCAATCCAGGCCAGGTTATACGGCTCCATGCGGCGGGCAAAGCGAATGGTATCCTCCACACAGATGTGGCCGAAATGATCCACTGCCAGCGGTACGTCATAGCCGATTACCTCGCGCACTTCCTTCACATACTGCTCCAGCATATCAAGGCCTTTTTCCGTCAGGCGGATGCCCGTGAAGGGATGCGCGATGGTATTGACTTCATACGCCTTCTGGCTCATCTGCGAAAAGTCCATGGAGCCGTGCGGCGCGTTGATGGAATGCTTGGCGTAGGTTTTGAACTCCTCCAGAAAGCCCAGCGGCGCCGTCAGCGTGCCGGGTTCGTTGATCAAAAGGCCAATGCCCAGATCCATTTTCAAAAATGTGAAGCCCATTTCCAAGCGCTTTTTCAGCGCCAGACCCATATCGTGTCCGCTGTGCTTGCCTTCCACATCGGTATCGCAATACACGCGGATTTTATCACGGAATTTGCCGCCCAGCAGCTGCCAGCAGGGCACGCCCCAGGCCTTGCCTGCGATATCCCACAGCGCTACTTCCACGCCCGATACGCCGCCGCCCTGGCGGGAATGATGGCCAAACTGTTTCACGCGGCGGAAAAGCTTATCCACATTCAAAGGATTTTCTCCCAGCAGACGGCTTTTGAGCATGGCTGCATAGGTCTTTGTCGCGGCGTCGCGCAATTCGCCATAGCCGACGATGCCGGCGTTTGTGTAGATTTTAATCAAAGAACAGCGTTTGGGCATTGTGTCAATATCGCAAAAACGCATATCCGTAATGCGAAGATCCTTGCGCTCCTGCGGCGTCAGCGGCGTTATTCTATCCTTTTGAAACTGCATATTCAGCACCATCCTTTATATCATTTGGAGATATGATTTCGTATGCTTATTATAATGCATGGCGAAGAAAACTGTCGATAAATATAGGCCGCTGTTTTTCAAAAATCGTCCAGAACACAAAAAAGCGCGCCAAGAAAAGGCGCGCTGGCAATCATGTTTTTCTTTCTTTTCGGTATTGCGTAGGCGTTTTGTTTGTCTGCTTTTTGAATGCGTGGTTGAAATTGGCCGCCGTGTTAAATCCGCAGGATAAGGCCACGTCCATGACTGTCATTTCAGTGCTTTGCAGCAGATGCGCCGCATGCGCTACGCGCTTGTTGATGATGTATTCCCATACGGACAAGCCGTTCATTTCGCTGAACAGCGCCGAAAAATGCGAACGGCTCATATGCGCTCTTTCCGCCAGCTGCACAAGGCTCATCTCTTCAAACAGATGGGCGTCAATATACTGCATGACGTTGCTGAGCTGATGCACCAGCTTGGGGTTTTGCTCATGCGCAGCATCGATAAAATACTCGCTGTAATTGCGCCGCACATACACCAGCGCAGCAAGGAGCATATTCTTGACCATCATTTCATAAAAATCGTCTTTTTTCCGGAATTCATCATCGATCTGCTCCAGCAATTGACGAATTTCCGCCGCACGCGGGTCATCATGCAGCAGCTGATGCCGGAACTGCCCGCTGCGATGAAAAAATACATCCAGATAGCGCAGATCAAAGGTGTCATTCCCCGGAATCCAGATAAAGCGCGGCTCAAACTGCAGATTGATGATGTGCAAATCCTCGCCCGGAAAAACCTCCGTAATGCAATGGGCTTCGTTGGTGCTGAACAGGAATACATCATTCTTTTCAAACGAGTATGTTGCGCCTCCCACACGATAAAGCCCCTGCCCGCCCACAATCAGCGAAACCTCAAATGCCGAATGGCAATGGAGCGTATTCTCTCGCTTGAAAGGCATTCGTTTGGAATGATATGCCTTAAGCAGCGGCAAGTCATTATAATGCGAAATGATTTCATTATTCTGCAGGATCATACTGCTTCCTTTCGGCTTTGTTTTCTTGTGGCTTTATTCTATCGCATATCGCCGAAAGATGCAAATATCTGTTTTCTGCAGCGGTCTGGCGCACAATGGCATGAATACTGGGAAATGGGGGAAAGAAGAACGCCGGCAGCAAGTGCCGGCGCCCTTTTGGTGCAGTTATTCCGGAATGATGGGATACAGCTGGATCATGTTGCCGCCGTCGACGGTGAGCTCAGCGCCGGTGGTATTGCGGGCATGCGCGGCGAAATACCACACTGCATCGGCGATGTCGGCAAATTCTGCGATATCCTGCAGGGGCGTGTAGTTGGACAGCGCCGCGCGGCAGTTATTGTAGTTATTCTCCCAACGGTCGGTTTTAATCATGCCGGGCAGCACGGCATTGACGCGGATGTTGTACTTGCCAAGGTCCAGCGCCAGCGCGCGCATCATGCCAAGCTGCGCGGATTTGGAGGTAGAGTAGGCAATGCGGTCGGGAATGGCTCGGTAGGCGGTGTTGGAATTGACAAATACGATGGAGCCGTCGTGCTTGCCGATCATGCGCCTGGCGGCATGCTCGACGAGGCAGTAGTTGGCGACCACATTGGTATTGATCACATTTACAAAGTCCGACAGGGGATTAACGAAAATTTGCTGGCGGATGCCGAGGTTGGCGGCGTTGAGCACCAGGCAATCGACATGCAGCCCCTTTTCATCCAGATCGGCGAAAATGCCGGCGATTCCGTCTTCGTTCACGTTATTGTCCGGCAGCACCAGTTCCAGCGGATAGCCCAGCACCTGCACATTTTCATTCACACGCTGGATTTTTTCAATCGCCTCGGACAAGGCCTCTTCGCGGCGGCTGGTGATGACCACATTCCAGCCTTCGCTGGCAAATTTTTGTGCGACGCCAAGACCGGTGTTGACGGTCGCGCCGGTAATCAAAGCAGTTTTCATAAGGCCTCCTTAGAAGTAGAACGCCGTTTCGGGCGGACGGATGTCGGTCAGCGCGCCGGTGTAGTGGCGCAGCGTATGCACAGAATACGGATGCTTGAGGCACTCTTCCTCATTGATTTCAATGCCCAGGCCGGGCTCGTCCGGGATAGAGATATAGCCGTTTTCGTAATGCAGATTCTCGTCCGTCACATCCTTGCGCCAGGTCACGTCGCTGTACATGATTTCGAGGATAGAGAAATTCGGGCAGCAGGCGGCCAGCTGCAGCGTGGCAGCGTTGGCCACGGGACCGGAGGGATTATGCGGCGCGAAGGGAATGTAGTAGGTATCGGCGACGGCGGCGATCTTTTTAAGCTCCATGATGCCGCCGGCGTGGCTGATGTCGGGCTGAATGTAATCCGCCGCGCGCATTTCAAACAGATCCTTGAAGGACTTGAGCGTGTAGAGACGTTCGCCCGCCGAGATGGCGACCGGCGATTTGTCGCGCACAGCCTTGAGTGCTTCGAGATTATCCGGCGGCACAGGCTCTTCAAACAGCATGGGGTGGAACTGCTCCAGCTCCTTGGCAATCTTGATGCCGGTCGGCACATTGAAGCGGCCGTGGCCTTCGATCAGAAGATCCACCTTGTCGCCCACAGCCTCGCGCACAGCTGCCACGCAGCGCAGCGCGGTGTCCAGATCATCATTGGAAATTTCCAGATAGGACTTGCCGAAGGGATCCCACTTCATGGCGGTCACGCCGCGCTGAACGGCGATCTTCGCCTTTTCGCCGAATTGCTCGGGCGTTTTCGCGCCGGAGAACCAGCCGTTGACGTAGATGCGCACTTTATCGTGCACCTTGCCGCCCAGCAGCTGATACACAGGCACATTCAGAGACTTGCCCAGGATATCCCACAGCGCCATTTCAACAGCGGAAAGCGCGCTCATCAGCACCGCGCCGCCGCGCCAGTAAGCATCGCGGTAAATATCGTGGAAGTGCTTTTCGATCGTCAGGGGATTTTTGCCCACCAGGTATTCCCTGATGTGCTCTACCGCGCCGATCAGCGCTTTTTCTTTGTATTCGAGCGTCGCTTCGCCAACGCCGTCGATGCCTTCGTCGGTGTAGACCTTTACAAACATCCAGTTGGTGCGGAAGCAGTCAACTGCGAATACTTTTACATCTGTTACTTTCATGTGTTACTCCTTGATATCAAACACGCGCACGTGATCCACCGCGAAGGTGTCGCCCGCCTTGGCAGCGCCGAAGGCCTCTTCCGTGGGACGATGGTTTTCCTTGCGATAGCCATTGGTTTCGGTGGAAATGAGGATGAAGGTATCCGTGCCGGAAACGTTTTCGCAGATTTCGCCGTCCTTGACGCCGTCCACATAGAAAACGTACTTATCCGGCAGCCAGAGCACGCCAAAGTAATGGAATTCATCGGTGTCTATCGTGAGGTCTCCGCCCACCTTGCGGCGCTGCATGTCAAGACCGTAGCCGCCGGTGAAGACATTGTGCGGCTTGACCTGACCGGGGTGGAAGGACTCCATCACGTCCACCTCAGATCCCGTGAGCGCGGGATTCAGCGATGCGCCGATGATGGGCGACTGCAGCCAGAAGGCGCTCCACCAGCCCTCGCTTCTTTGCAGGCGGCAGCGGCACTCGTAATAGCCGTAGCGGTGGGTATATTTGTTTTCGTGCAGCTTGCCGATGGGCCACTGCAGAACGTCATGACCGAAGGTGGTGGAAACCACGGGCTGATCCATGAAATTATAGCCCGTCTGCAATTGCGATGAGACGACCTCGCCGTTTTCCTCAAACACAGAGAACACCGCGCAGCCGTTTTCGATCTTCACGCCTTTGTCTGTCCAGGCGGCGTGGCGCTTGCCCATCATCGTGAGGCGGTAGTCCCATTTGCTGTCGTCCAGCTTGTCGCCGTCAAATTCATCCGACCAGACGAGATTGAAATCATATTCATCGGGCAGAAGGCTGGGCGCGTGGTCTTTCACTTCAAACTTTTTCATGCCGTACCTCCGTTATACGGGAATTTCCCGGTAGATGGCAGGGATCACTTTGTTCTCAAAGGGGAAATCACGGGGATCAAGGCTGTCAAACAGGCCAAAGTGCAGCGGCACGGCAACCTTTGCGCCGCATTCTTTGGCAAAGCGCGCGGCGTCAAGCATGTTCATGTTGTTGCCTACGCCGTTGACCGGCAGAAAGATCACGTCAATGCCCTGCGGCAGATCGGCGAGCACCGCCTTATTGTACAGCGTGTCGCCCGTTACGTAATAGCGCTTGTCTGCTTCCAGGTCGTGGATGATCACGCCGATGGCCTGCGTATCGCTGTGCTCGGCCTTGACGGCGGCAAAGCAAAAGCCTTTTTCTGTCCATTCGGTATGGCGGTTAAACTGCACGTAGTTGTGACCGCCGCCTTCCTGACGCGCCTTTTGCCAAACCGATGCAGGACCCAAAACCGTCATGCATTTATCCTGCTTGTGCAGAAAGCGCGGCGCAGTTTCGGGATCGTAATGGTCGATGTGATCGTGGGTGAAGATCATGATATCGGGCGAGAGGTCAAACAGCGCTTCCTCCACCGGCACGCGGCGGGTGTTTTTCGGATTGACCCTGGCCACGGAATCGGACAGGTAGGGATCGATCATCATCTGCACACCGTTTTTTTCAAAGAGCAGTCCGGCCTGTCCCAGCCAGGTGATCTTCATAAGCACATCTCCTTTCAGCCAAAGATGACCGCCAGCGGCGCATCCAGCAGCGGAATGTTTTTGAGCCTTACGCCGCCGTTGGTGAGATCTTCCACCATGCCCTCCGGCAGGCGGTACAGCGTGCCGTCACGCAGATCGCACAGGTGAATGTTATCGTTTTTCTGCCCGTATACGCACAGGCTGCAGGTGCCTTCATAGGTGGCGGTGAGGATGTCCACGCCATTCCAGTAGGCGATCATCGAGCGGCCGTCATGCAGGCGGAAGGGGCAAATCTGAAGCGAAGGGCCGTTAAAATCGTAGCCGTTCACGCGGATGGAGGGCAGGCTTTCGACGGCATAAGGAATGTTCTCCGCATGGCTGTCGCCCTGCAGAAGCGCCGCCAGCGTGGAGAGCGCGAAATACGAGGGCTTTTTGCTGTAGGCGCCGGTAGCGCGGCCGTCCTCGTCAAATTCTGCGCTGATCACTCCGAAGTAGCCAAAGTCCAGATAGCTGGCCTTGTTGTCTACGCGCCCGTGCAGGGCTTCGATCATATCCATGGTGGAAAAATACGAGGTAAACGCGATGTCCGCGTGCAGGTCGCAAAGCATGGTGCGCAAAAGCATTTTGGTTTGCTTGTCCTGCGTCCAGGAAAAGCGCTTCATGGCGCCGTGACCGTCGCTGCGCGACTGCGCGCCCGACTCGCCCTGGAAAAGACGAATCCTGGGATTCCATGCCCGCACGATGCTGTCCAGCGACTTAATCATCTGCGCGCGCCTGTTATCCGTGGACGAATAAATATGGAAGGAAACGTAGTCAATTACATCGGCAAGACCGGTAGACAGGGCGTTGTTGACATACTCCAGATTGGCGATATGAGCAATCGCAAAACCTGCAATCTCGGCGGTTTCGTCGGCTTCCTTGATGACCAGCGCCGTGTCGCGGGCAAAAGCGCCGTATTCCAGCGCGTTTTGGCGCAGGTCTCTTTCGGCAAGGTTTTCGCCGTCAAAGTGCTTCCAGGAATAGGCGCAGTCAGGCTCATTCCAGATTTCGTAGAGCTTCACGCGGCCTTTGAAATGCGTGACGGCAGCCTTTACATAATTCAGCCAGGCCTGCATTTCGCGCTCCGTGCCAATCGGCGGGCAGCCAACCGCGCCGAAGGTAACGCGCGCGATATCGGTGTACAGCGGGTTGCCGTAGCTCAGGTTCAGCCAGGGCTCCATGCCAAGGGACAGCAGCTTGTCCACAATCTGATCCAGCCAGGAAAAGTCGTACACGCCCTCCTGCTGCTCGGTTTTCATCCAGCCGGACTGCAGGCGGATTTTTTTGACGCCGATCTGAGAGACCATGGCATAGGCTTTTTCGGGATCAAACACATCGCGGTCGAGCTTTTCAAAGCCGACGCCAAGGCGCGAAAAGGCAATATCTTTGGCCGGGGTAAACTGAATTTTGCCAGCGGGGATCAATCGTTCCATATATGTATCCTCCCTATCTTTACAAAGCGTATTGTATTGCTTATAATAACATTATATCATGGCATACCGGATGATATAGGCGATATATTTGTGTGTTTTGTCATAATCTTATGATTTTGGAGGATTGCATGCTGAAAGCGGAGGATGGCGTATACTGTGGCGTGTTTGACAGCAGCATTCTGCGAAAGGCGCAGATAAAAAGCACTGACCGTACGGTGCAGTGCTATGAGCTGGAGATCTTTCATACGCAGGCGGGCACAAGCTATGTGGACGGCAGCAAATATCCCACCAGGCGCGGCATGCTTTTGTGCGCCAAGCCCGGGCAGATCCGCCACAGCGATTTCCCCGTGTGCTGTTCCTATATCCGTATTCCGCCTGGATGCGATGCGGACGTCGAAAGGCTGCTAAGATTGCTGCCGGACTGCACATATCTGACGGATGAGGGCGACATTGAAAGCCTGATGGCACTGTTTACGCGCCTGAGCGCCTGTTATATTGGCGCAGCTTCGGGACTGATTAACGATCTGCATGGTAACTATCTGCTGGCAGAAGTGCTCTACCGCGTAGGCCGTCTGTGCCTGGGTGATCATGAGGATATCGCCGGCGCGCCGGTGGGGCGCATCACGCGCGAGGCATATGAATACATCAACGAAAACTACCGCGGCGCGTGCTCGCTGAAAGCTATTGCCGATGCGGTACAGATTTCGCCCAACCATCTGCATGTGGTGTTCACGCGCGAAACAGGCATGACGCCCTTTGCGTATGTGCTCAAAAAGCGCATCGCCCATGCACAACGCCTGATTATGGCAGGCGATAAGAGCATGCTGGAGATTGCCCTGGAAACCGGTTTTTGTTCCCAATCGCATTTTAACAAGGCATTCCGTGCCATAATTGGAACGACTCCTTTGCAATACCGAAAGCAATTGCTGCAGCAAGGCGTTGACAAGTATGATGGATAGATATGCACACGCGATGGAGGAAAAAGTGATCGCGGCCTCAGCGCAAATTGAGCAATCCTTTACAGCGCGCTGACAAATGCAAACATCAAAAAAGCCCGAATTCTGGGCGAATTTCGGGCTTTTTTACACCTTCGCGGTGCCAATGTGTAAAGAAAAAGGATTTGGCAAGCACCAAACCCCAAAACACAAAAAGAAAAAACCTTGATTTCTCAAGGTTTTCTCAGTGGCGCGCCCCGCGGGATTCGAACCCACGACCTTTTGATTCGTAGTCAAACACTCTATCCAGCTGAGCTAGGGGCGCAAGGCTGTCTCTCTGACAGCTTGATTATTATAGCAGGGTTTTCTGGAAAATGCAAGCCCTTTTTTCGAAAAAAACGATATTTTTTCAAATTTTGTCAGGGATGGATTGTCCGTGCAGCTGCGCCAGCGCATAAACGCGCAGAATGGAGAGAAAATCCGGGCCATACAGCTCCAGCTTTACCTCGCCAACACCCTTGACCATAGAGAATTCCTCCATGGTGGTGGGCAGCCTTTCGGCCATGTCTCTGAGCGTTTCATCGCTGAAAATCACATAAGCGGGAACGCCTTTGATACGTGCGATGCGATTGCGCAGATCCTTGAGCGCGCCGAGCAGACCGGGCTCGCGCTTTTCTTTTTTGGGTTGCGCAGCGGGAACGTACACGCGCGCCTCCTCAGCGCAGTAAGAGCAGTTCATGCAGTGCTCCGACGCGTGCTCGCCGAAATAATTGAGGATGAACTTGCGCAGGCACTTGCGGGAGGCGGTGTAGAAGGTCATTTGCTTGAGACGCTCCAGATCGCGCTCAATCAGCGTGGCGCGCTCGTCCTCGCTCAGCTCATAGCGCGTTTCGCTATGCTCAATCAGCCAGCGCGCGGTATGCACATCGCGGCCGTTATATAGCAGAATGCACTCGGCCTCTGCGCCGTCGCGGCCCGCGCGGCCGGCTTCCTGATAGTAACTTTCCAAATCCTTGGGCATGTTGTAGTGCACCACGTAGCGCACGTTGGATTTGTCAATGCCCATGCCAAAGGCATTGGTGGCTACCATCACCTGCGCGCGGTCAAAGCGGAAATCATCCTGATTGCTGCGGCGCTCGTCATCCGAAAGGCCGGCGTGATAGCACGTAGCAGAGACATGATAATCGCTGAGCAAATCGCATACTTCCTCCACGCTCTTGCGGGTGGCGCAGTATACGATGCCGCTGTCGCTGCCGTGCTCGCGGATGATTTGCAAAAGCGCCTCGTCGCGCTCGCGCATGGTGGGAATTTTGCGCACGGAAAAGTGCAGATTAGGCCGGTCAAAGCCCGTCACGACGGTTTTGGGATTTTGTAGCGAAAGCAATTCGCGGATGTCATCCTTTACGTGCGGCGTGGCGGTGGCGGTAAATGCGCCCACGGGCGGCCGCTTGGGCAGGCGGGCGATGAATTCTGCAATGCGCAGATAGCTGGGGCGAAAATCCTGGCCCCACTGCGATACGCAATGCGCCTCGTCTACGGCGATCAGCGAGATGGTTGCATGCAGCGCAAAGTGCAGAAAATCGGGCGAATTGAGCCTTTCTGGCGCAACATAAATGATCTTATAGCGCCCTTGTGCAGCGCGGCGGAGCGCTTCCTGCTGCTGCGAAAGCGTGAGGGAGGAATTGAGATACGCCGCCGGCGCGCCCATCTGCACGAGCGACAGCACCTGATCTTTCATCAGGGAAATGAGCGGGGAAATGACCAGCGCCACGCCCTCCTGAATGAGTGCGGGAATCTGAAAGCACATGGATTTGCCCGCGCCCGTCGGCATCACTGCCAGCGCATCACGTCCGGATAAAAGCGCGTCAATAATCACATCCTGCCCTTCGCGGAAGGATGTGTGGCCAAAGTAGTGGCGCAGCGCTTCGTAACGATCCATGGGTACTCCTTATTATTTAATGCATGAAAAGTATAGCGAAACGCGCGGGGAAAGTCAAATGCAAAAGCCGCAGCATGTGCTGCGGCCCTGCGGGTTTAATAGGTATAGCAATCTCTGATCAGCGTGCCGTCCAGCGCTGAATACCAGGCCCAGCCCTCGCGGGGCACGGTGTCGGTGAAGGAATACTCTGCATACCAGACGGGTGCGTAGATCATGCCGTCGGCGGCATTTTCTGCACGCATGGGCATGTAAGAGAGCGTCAGCGTGTGCAGCTTCGGCCGGCTGATGCGATGACGTTCGCGGCGGGCATTGTCCCGGTTAAAGGCGGCAATCATTTCTTCGGCGCTCAGCAGATTTTCGGCCAGATAGCTGTCGCCGGTGGCGCGGTAAAGATCATCGATCATCACGTAACGGATTTGGCCGTTGGCAACAAAGAGGCGCAGCTCGTTGTACATATCGCCCTTGTCAACCAGAATGCCGCCTGCCTGCTTCTTGTAGAGCAGGAAAAAGCCTTCGTCATCAGCGGATGCGGCGCTGTAATCCCAGGTTTTATCGGTGTAGAAATTGGCGCTTTCCATGATCTTCTGATTTAGACTGCCAAGACGCGCGATGCGCTCTTTTGTCATATCCAGCGCGTAGGAAAGCTGATAATCATCCAGATCCAGCTGAGACAGAAGGTTTTCTGCCAGCGATTGCGCTTCTGCCAGCGTGAACCCGTTCAGCTCGATCTTTTCCAATTGCTCCTGCGGATGCTCCCAGTAAGCGGAAAAGCCAAGCTCTGCGACATCTGCGGAGAATGCCGGGCGCGGGTGCGGACCATCGGGCGATTGGCCGTCCAGCTTATAGAAGATGGTGTATTCGCCGTCATATTCCGTGTATTCCAGGGTGATGCCGGTCATGCGCAGGCGGGCTTCATCGCTGAACACATAGTTTTCTTCGCGGTAATAGGTGTCGCGGGTAAAATGCTGCGTGATACCGCTGGTGTTGAAAGCGGCAGGATCAAGGCTGAAGAACGCGGTGTTTTCCTCTGTGCGCAGCTGCGCCTTGTATACGGGCAGCGCATCGCCAATCTGATAGCCGTCGGGCGCGATGATCTGAACGCCGTTGACGGAGGAAACTTCTGTTGCCTGCGGCTGCGGCGCGGCGGTGGGCTGGGCGTAAACAGGCGTAAAAGAAACCTGCCAGGTGTCAACACGATGCATATCATCGGCCCCTTTGGCTTTGCGGGAGGATACATTCATTTTCAGCGTATATTCAGTGCCTTCAGTTACGGCGATGCTGCGGGGCAGGATGAAGGCAAATTGAACGGAGCCGTCATCCTGCGGGATCATGTCGTAGCCTGAAGCCGACAGCGGCAGCATTTCGCCGCCGTCCACGGCAACGGCTTCGACGGTCACCTGCGCATGCAGGATCGTTAAACCCTCTGCAGAGAAATCGGCAGGCTCGGCGTCATAAGAGAGGATGCGCACGCCTTCCTGCGCTGATGTGATGCGGCCTACGCCGTACAAGCCTTCGGGAATGTAGACGACTTCATCCAACGTATAGGTGAGATCACCGATGATCGTGCTTTCGCCGATCTGCGCGATTTTGCCGTCGTTCAGCTCGGGACGGCCGAAGAATTCCGCTACCTGCGAGGAGAAAAGCGCTGCGGCGGTAGCGATGGTTAAAACCAAGGCCATGGCGGCGATCAGAGCAATGCGCAGCGGCGCGCGGCGCACAGGCACGGATTCAGCCTTTGCCAGTGTATAGCGAATGCGATTCTCAAAGCTCTCAGGCGTTTGGCCGTACATGCTATTCAATTTATCGTTGTTCACAGGAATACCTCCTCTTTTTCCAGGGCTTTGCGGAGCAGCTGCTTGCCGCGGTAGAGCCGCGATTTGAGGGTGCTTTTCGGCATCCGCAGCATGCGGCAGATCTCATCCACCGTGTAGCCCTCCACATAGTGCAAAACCATGGGCAAACGATATGTTTCCTCAAGGGAGGTAAACAGTTGATATAAATCGGGGTTGGCGTCCTCGGCCACTTCCCGCTCGGGGACATCATCAAACAGCAATTCGCGTTTTCTGCGGCGCAAAAGCGAGTAGCATTCGTTGATCAGAATGCGCGTCAGCCAAGCCTCCAGCGCGTTGTCCTTGCGCAGGGTATGCCGCTTGCGAATGGCTTTTTCGATCGCTCCCTGTACAGCGTCCTCGCGGTCGCACAATTGCGGCAGGATGGTGGTGGACACGCGGTAAAGCGTATCCTGCATCGCCACAATGCGCGCGTTAAATTCCGCCTGTGTCATATCGTGCCTCCTGAATGGAATGAAAAGGATCCTTTCACTGATATAGACGAGGAAAGGGGGCGAAAGGATGCAGGAAAATAAAAAATCCCGGAAAACCGGGATGAAAGTTTATTCGAGATTGGCGTGGTTGCGGGAGAGCGTTTCCCTGTTCTCCGCCAGCGCCATGGTGACAGCATCGGAAAAAAGGAGAATCATCTGCTCAAACAGGCTGCCCATCAGCTGGCCGGAGGCGGCGAGATTATGCTTGGTGGGTGCGGGGATGATCACATCCGGCGGTGCGATGCGTGCCAGCTCGGACTCCTTTTCCGCTGTGATGATCAGCAGATCTGCCTGCATTTTAACCGCCTCGGCGGCGTAATGGCACACGCTGTGCGTGGCGCCGGAGGCAGAGGCGACGATCAGCAGATCGCCCTTCTGAATGGAGGGGGTGATCGTTTCGCCCACTACATACACCGTCTTGCCCAGCTGCATCAAGCGCATGGCCAGGGCCCTCAGCATCAGCCCGGAGCGGCCCGCGCCGTAAACAAAGATGCGCTCATGCGCAGCAATTTTATCGGCGCAGCGGCGGATGGCATCGGCCGGGATGCTTTCTGCAGTTTGCTTTAACTCCTGCAAAATGATATTCAGCATGTTTAAATCTCCTCGCCAAAGAGCGCGTAATGCAGCCACAAAACGGAATAGCGGTCCTTCAGATCCTTGCCGTATACCTGCGCGTCGCGGATTTTTTCCTTGCCGTACAGGCTTTCAAAGGCGGCCATGTCATAGCCTGCATCGAGGAACATCTGCGTAATTTCCTCGGCGCTGGGGCACTCGGAGAGAATATGGATAATCTCAGGCCAGACGATTTCGTATTGTGCGTTGCGATCCTTCTCGTAGGAGTGCGCCTCTTCCTGAATCTTGAGCACCTCTTTGGCAAAACCGCCGTAGATGCGGTCATAGGCGGCCAGGCGCTTTTCGCGCGGAACATCTGTAAAGGCGGGAGCGGCCAGGCGGCAGATTTTCTCGCGCATACCGGCGGTGACAACGGTGGAATACGCCACGTCCGTGCCGTGCAGGAAGTAGGGCTGATCGTGGATGAGGCCGACGATTTCGAAGAAATGCGAGAGATGATGCTCGCTGCCCGAGCCCGGTCTGGTGGAGCCAAGGAGCGTAAGCGTGATGCCGATGAGCACCAACGCCTTAAAGAGGAAGGCGATGGCTTCGTCGTCGCGTGCGACGATGTTTTTAACCTGGCGGCGGGTTTCTTCTGTTACCGTATACACCAGTTTGTAAATATCCGGACAGAAATGCTCGCGGTTAATCAGTGTGGCCAGCTTCCAGTCGTTGAGGGAGGAATACTTGCCGATGATATCGCCATAGCCAGAGCGGATCATATCCAGCGGGGCATTTTTGATCACGTCTACATCCGCTACGATATAGGTGGGCGCGTGGGTGGTGTAGGTGATTTTCATGCCGCCCATGATCATGGCAGCGCCGGAGGAGGCAAAGCCGTCCATGGAGGGCGCGGTGGCGACGATCATGTATTGCAGCTGATGATTGAAGGTGACATATTTGCAGATGTCGTTGATGACGCCTGAGCCCACACCCACAATAAAATCGATGCCGTTCAGGTGCTTTTCTACTTCAGCAACAGCTTTTTCATCGGGTACAAGAAAGCCTTCGCAGGTGAAAACAAGCGTATCGGCAATTTTGCTGCCGAGGATTTCCTGCGCCTTTTGGCCGCAGGCGGCGTAGGTATTCTGATCGGCTACCAGCAGAATGCGCTGATATTTTTCTGTCAGGCGCGGAAGGTGGCTGAGCGCGCCTTTTTCTACCACAACTTCACCGAGATTGCAAAAATGCGTGCGGCCGCAGGTGCAGTTGATTTCCTTACCGCAATATGCGCTGATATCAAGATGCATAAATGTGCCTCCTTGTTCTTTGAAGCGTTATCTGCAGTATACCATAAAAAGGGAAAAAAGAGAATGTATGGCAGCACAAAAAATACGCCGTCCGAAGACGGCGTAAGGAGTGGTTGATTAGAATTCGGCGCTGCCGGTGGTGCGGGGGAAGGGCAGCACATCGCGGATGTTGCTCACGCCCGTGAGGTACATGATCAGGCGCTCAAAGCCCAGGCCAAAGCCCGCGTGCGGGGTGGAGCCGTACTTGCGCAGCTCCAGGTACCACCAGTAGGCTTCCTTATCCAGACCCAGCTCATCCAGGCGTGCTTCCAGCACATCCAGGCGATCCTCGCGCTGGCTGCCGCCGATCAACTCGCCAATGCCGGGCACCAGTACGTCAACGGCCGCGACGGTCTTGCCGTCGTCGTTCTGACGCATGTAGAAGGCCTTGATCTCCTTGGGATAGTTGTACACGCATACGGGGCGGCCGAAGTGCTTTTCAGCCAGGTAGCGCTCGTGCTCGGTCTGCATGTCCATGCCCCAGTACGCGCCGTATTCGAACTCGACGCCGGAGTTCTTGAGGATTTCGATGGCGTCGGTATAGCTGACGCGGGCGAAATCGCTGTCGCGCACGTGGGTGAGGCGCTCGATCAGGCCCTTGTCCACAAAGCTATTAAGGAACTGCAGTTCTTCGGGGCAGCGCTCCATCACGTCGGCGATGACGTAGCGGACCATGTTTTCGGCCAGCTCCATGTCATCGTTCAGGTCGGCGAAGGCGATTTCGGGTTCGATCATCCAGAATTCTGCCGCGTGGCGCTGGGTATAGCTCTTCTCTGCGCGGAAGGTGGGGCCGAAGGTGTAGATGTTGCGGAAGGCCATGCAGAAGGCTTCGCCGTTGAGCTGGCCGGATACCGTCAGGTTGGCGGGCTTGCCGAAGAAGTCTTCGCTGTGCTTGACGTTGCCCTTGTCGTCGCGGGGCGGGTTGTCGATATCCAGCGTGGTTACGCGGAACATTTCGCCCGCGCCTTCGCAGTCGCTGGCAGTGATCAGGGGCGTATGCACGTACACAAAGCCCTGGTCGCCGAAGAAGCGATGGATGCTCTGCGCGGCGACGGAGCGGATGCGGAACACCGCAGAGAAAAGGTTCGTACGGGGACGCAGGTGTGCCTGGGTGCGCAGATACTCTACCGTGTGGCGTTTTTTCTGCAGGGGATAATCGGGCGCAGCCATGCCGACGATGGTCACGGTATCGGCCTTGAGCTCAAAGGGCTGCTTCATTTCGGGGGTCAGTTTCAGCGTGCCGGTCACCTCGATGGCAGAGCCCAGCGTGACCTTGACCACCTCGCGGAAATCCGGTACGGACTCGTCCAGCACGATCTGCAGGTTCTTAAAGAACGTGCCGTCGTTCATTTCGATGAAGGCGAAAGCCTTGCTGTCACGCACGGTGCGCACCCAGCCGGATACGGTGATCTTAGCGCCGTCAGCGGGCGTGTTGCGATACAGATCGCGGATCAGACATTTTTCCATGGGAAAAACCTTCTTTCAAAAAATCAGATGCATTATTGTTCGATGCCCAGCAGCGCCGCGCCGATGATGCCGGCGTCATTGCCAAGCTTGGCCTGACGGAGTTCTGCATAGGGCAGGGTCTTGAACATGAGATACTTGGGCAAACGCTCGCGCACGGCATTGAGCAGGAATTCGCCCGCGTGGCTGACGCCGCCGCCCAGCACGATCATATCGGGATCGAGGAAAGAAATGATATTGTTGACGGCGATGGTCAGATACTCCGCGTAGCGATTAAATACGCTATTCGCGATCGTATCACCTTCCTTCGCTGCGTCAATGATGATTTTGGCGTTGAGTTTATCAAGATCCCCATTGCAGCGCTGAGAAAGCAGGCAGCCGGGGTTCTTTTCGCAGGCTTCACGGCCCATGCGGATGATGGCGGTGGCAGAGCAGTAACGCTCGGTGCAGCC
>JAFXJP010000031.1 GCA_017532155.1 Clostridia bacterium
CATAAATGGAGGAAAGGTTAAGGAGAGAAATCAGGAATCTGAAACAGGAGGCTCTGGGCCATGGTTGTATCTGTATTGGAAAGGCGATGGCGGCAAATATCAAGAATTCTCTTTTTTGACTGTAAACGAAAAAAATTCTTTCGAAAAGTTTTGTGAGGAACTTGTAACAACGCAAACGGAATAGTCAGAAATTGTTGTCCCTAATGACAATCACTCGTGTCTGGCAGTCCGATCATTCAGGATGGGAAGCTGATCGGTGCAGTGACCCATGTGCTGGTCAATGATCCGGCCAAGGGATATGGAATTTTTATTGAGAATATGCTGGAGGCGGGATAACAGCGGACAGGTAAAATGCCCTGTCCTTTTTGCGTGTGGTGTGGTATAATATAAATGTCCACGATATTTCGCGAAGGAGGAAAAAGATATGAAGATTGCAGTAACGTATCAGAATGGTCAAATTTTTCAGCATTTTGGACACACGGCGCAATTTAAGCTGTATGAGGTAGAGGACGGCAAGATCGTCTATTCGGAAGTGATTGATACCATGGGCAGCGGTCACGGCGCGCTGGCGGGCATGCTGGTGGCGCTGGGGGTGAACGCTGTTATTTGCGGCGGTATTGGCGGCGGCGCGCAGACGGCGCTCAAGGCTTTTGGCATTACGATTTACGGCGGCGTGCAGGGCAGCGCGGATGCGGCGGCTGCGGCGCTGGCGGCGGGCGAGCTTCAGTATGATCCCAACGCCCGGTGCGATCATCATGACCATGAGCATGACGAGGGTCATGTGTGCGGCGAGCATGGATGCGGCGGCAATTGCGGCGGCTGTGGACATCATTGATATGCGGGTGATTGATATTTCGCAGGAGGTGTTTGCCTGCCGGGTGTATCCGGGCGATCCGGTGCCGGCGCGGCAAACGCTGATGAGCATGGAAAACGGAGACGGGTATAACCTCTCCGCTTTTTCCATGTGCGCGCATAACGGCACGCATGTGGATGCGCCGGCGCATTTTATCCGCGAGGGCAGGACGATTGAGCAAATGCCGCTGGAGGTATTTGTGGGGCCGTGCTATGTATGGCGCGGCTGCGGCGATGTGGGCGCTGCGGAGGCGGCTGCTGTATTGCAGGCGGCGCAGGGCGTGCAGCGGATTTTGCTGGCGGGCGATGTGACGGTGATGGCGGCAGGCGCCAGGGTATTTGCCGCAGCGGGGACGAAACTGCTGGGCAATGAAAGCCAGACGGTAGGCCCGGAGGATGCGCCGATGGAGGTGCATCGCATTTTGTTGTCGGCAGGTATATGCCTGCTGGAGGGCATTGTGCTGACAGGCGTTGAAGCAGGCGAATATCTGCTCAGCGCTGCACCGCTGAACCTGACTGGCTGCGAAGGCGCGCCGTGCCGGGCAATACTGATGAAAGAATGAAAAACAGCGCGAAGAAATAATGTTGACAAACAGGAAAATAATGAAAAAATGTCAGATGTTGTAAAGAGCAACCTGCGGTTGCGCTTTTTTCAATTGAAGTTGGTAGACTTTACAGTTTTTTAAGGCTAATATAAAGCCCGCAAGAGGGATTGCAGGGACAGCAAAGCGCTTGCATCAGGCACGGTGCTCCCCACGCACTGGCCGATCAAGCGCCCCTCTCGCTGTAAATACATCCGCAGCTGCGGGAGTGTCGGCGCCCAAAGCTGCGGATATTATCAGTTTTTTTTAAAAGGTAGGTATATATATGAACCTCGGTGAAAATATTTATGGATATCGTGTGCAGAACAATATGTCTCAAATGGACCTGGCCAATGCGCTGGAAGTATCCCGGCAGTCGGTTTCCAAGTGGGAAAACAATATGGCACAGCCGGAGCTGGATAAGCTGTGCCGTATGAGTGAATTATTTGATGTGACGCTGGATGAGCTGGTATATGGCCACCGAACGCAGCCGATCAATACAACGCCAAATGCGATGACGATGACGCTGCGGCAGCTGTTTCCGCTGCGGGTAGTGACGGGAGCTGTGATGGTGCTGTTTGGGCTGGTTTTCTTGCTGTTGTCCGTGTTTTGGGGAGATCGTCTGCGGATGGGAGAGATAATGGGCGATTTTCTCTCTATCAACATTGTGCTGCTGGGTTTGGCTTTTATGGAAACGTATAATACAAAGGTACTGGCAAGCTGCGGCGTGGTCTACTTCCTGTGGTCGATAGCATGTAATGGCATTTTCCATGTTCAGAGTCTGACGAATTATCTGTTTATGGTATTGGCAGGCGTTGTGCTGCTGGTCTGGTTTATCAAATGGGGCATGCATAACGAAAAAGATTTGCAAACTGTTTAAGGAAAGGAGCTGGGCATGGAGCACGTGCTTGAACAGCTTCAGGGGTTCAACGTTTATTCTGTGACCTTCCGCATACTGCTGGCGACAATTGTCGGCGGCTGCATTGGCTCTGAGCGCGGAAAACATGGGCGCGCTGCGGGCTTGCGCACGCATATTCTGGTGTGCGTGGGCGCAGCGATGACCACGTTGATCGGCTTGTATGCCACGAATTGCCTGGGTTCCATCGGTGATCCGATGCGCATGGGAGCGCAGGTGGTTTCTGGCATGGGCTTTCTGGGCGCGGGAACGATCATGGTGCGCAACCGGTCGCATGTAACGGGATTGACCACTGCTGCTGGGCTGTGGGCGACAGCCTGTCTTGGGCTGGCGATAGGAGCGGGTTTTTACATGGCGGTAATCCCTGCTTTTTTGGTGATTATGGCAACAATCACCGTGTTTATTCATTTGGAGCGTGCAACCAAGCACCGGGATCGCGGCGCATTTTATATAGAAATGAATGATGTGCGCAGTGCGCGTGCGTTCTATGAAGAACTGGCGGTGTATATTTCTGAAATTGAAGTGGTGCCGCCGCGCAGCGGTATGGCGGAGCATGTAGGGCTTGAGCTGGCGGTGGAGACCGCCGAAAACAGCCGCCGGGTGATGCGGCGCGTGAAGGAATGCAAGGATGTTGTGATTGCTATACCGATCCATTAATTTTATAGAAAAACCGTCCTGCCATGATGCAGGACGGTTTTAAATTACAGTTCCAGGTCAATTTCCAGTCCGTAGTGATCGCTGGGGTACTTGCCGTCGAAGGTGTCGCGGATGATCTTCTGATCAACAGGCGCGATCTGATCGTTGATAAAGCAGAAATCAATGTGTGCGCCTGGATGCTTTTCAGGATGATAGCCGTGGAAGGTGGCCGATAGGTCATTGCGTGTGGCGGCGTTGACGTCGGTAAAATGTTTGCACAGGATGGCGTAGCCCGGCGCGGTGGGGCGCAGATTGAAATCACCCGTCAGGAAGGTGGGAAGATCGGAAATCACCTTGCTGCGCGCGGCGATCAATTCGCCGCTTTTGATCTGCCCGTCGTCGCCGAAGCCGTAGTGCGTGTTCATGAAGGTGAAGCGCCTGCCGCTTGCCTTTTCCTCAAGGATCACCCACTCGCAGATGCGGTGGCAGTGGTAGAGTTCGTCCCAGCCGCGGGATTCCACTTCCGGCGTGTCCGACAGCCAGAAATAGCCCTTGTCCAGGCAGGTGAATTTCTCCTTTTTCCACAGGATGGGTGCGGATTCGGGCGATTCGGTGGAGCGGTATTTGTTGAAAATTTCGTAGTCTTTGCCAAAGTATTTTTCGATATGCGCTTCCCAGGCAGGACGATATTCCTGAAGGCCGATCACATCGGGATCAATCGGCGCGATGGCGGCGTGCAGACGCGGCGCGCGCTCTGAGATGGCGTGGCCGTCTTTGTCATCGCAGCAGCGGATATTAAAACTGACAACTTTCAAATGCATACGGACCCTTCCTTTCTGCGTTTTATGATAAGAGGTTTTGTTTTTTGTGTCAATATGATAAAATGGGAAAAAACGCGGAGGATGACAGAATGTTTCGTGAAGTGGCGAGGATCAACAAGCGGCTGACCAAAGATGAATGCGTACAGCTGCTCAAAAATGAAAAGCGCGGCGTGCTGAGCCTGCTGGGCGATGACGATTACCCCTACGGCGTGCCGCTCAATTACTGGTATAGCAAAGAAGAAAATCGCCTGTATTTTCACGGCGGCAGGAAGGGTCACCGCGTGGACGCCATGCAAAAGCACGAGAAGGCGTCCTTTTGCGTGTATGATGAAGGCTATAAGGAGGAGGGCGACTGGGCGCTGAATATCAAAAGCGTGATCGCCTTTGGCCGCGTCAAAGTGGAAACAGATCAGCAGCGCGCCATGGAGGCTGCGCGGCAGCTGAGCCTGAAATTTACGGAGGATACAGCCTACATTGACAAGGAAATCCAGGTGGAAGGCCCGCATACGCTGTGCTTTTATCTGGAGATTGAGCACATGACGGGGAAGAGAATTAAGGAAGCGTAAATGAACACATCCACCGGTTACGCCGGTGGATGTGTTTATTATCTGGCGCGCAGCTCCCAGAAGGCTACTGCGCTGGCAGCGGCGACATTGAGCGAATCCACGCCGTTATACATGGGAATTTTGACGGTAAAATCGCTCTCCGCAATGGTCGTTTGCGACAGGCCGTCGCCCTCTGTGCCCAGGATCACGCACAGCTTTTCGGCATGCTGCAGGGCGGGATCGTCAATGGAAATGGCGCGGTCGTCCAGCGCCAGTGCCGCCGTCTGAAAGCCCATTTCACGAAGCGTTTTCATATCGTCCAGATACGTCCACGGCACCTGAAACACCGTGCCCATGCTCACACGACAGGCGCGGCGATATAAGGGATCACAGCAGGCGGGGGTGAGCAGCACGGCCTCCATGCCAAGCGCGGCGGCCGAGCGGAAAATCGCGCCGATGTTGGTGGGATTGACCACGTTTTCAAGCAGCGCAATGCGCCTTTTGTCTGCACAGATTTCTTGTGCGGCGGGCAGGGGCTTGCGCTTCATGGCGCAGAGCATGGCGCGGGTGAGCGGAAAGCCGGTCAGGTGGTTGAGCACCTGCTTGTCAGATGTGAAAACGGGGATATCGCCGCAGCGGTCGATGACAGCAGCGTAATCGTCGTGCAGGTGGCCGCTTTCCGCCAGAATGGAGACGGGCTCAAAGCCCGCCTTCAGCGCGCAAGCAATCACCTTGGGGCTTTCGGCGATGAACAGGCTTTTTTGCGCGTCCTGGCGAGACAGAAGCTGGGCTTCGGTCAACCGCGCGTATACATCCAGCCGCGGATCGTTAAAGTCGGTAATTTCGATGAATTGGGGCATGGTTTTCTCCTTGCGGAATGATGGATTTATTATATCCGCAAGCGGGTAGGGCTGTCAAATTTCTTTGCGGCGTGCTATAATAAACAGGTTATCATGTAAGCGAAGGAAGTCGGGTATGATTTATTTGTTGTTGGCGATACTGGCGTCGAGCCTGGTATCCATTGTGATGCGCCTGACGAAGGCGCACGTTAAGAATGAAACCAGCCTGCTGGCGGTCAATTATCTGACGTGCATTGCGATTGCCGGCGCGTATATGGGCGCGGGCAATACGTTGCCTGGAGCAGGCGGCGCGTGGCCGCTGGGGCTGGGCGCGGTGACAGGCGCGCTGTATCTGGCGGGGTTCATTCTGCTGCAATGGAGCGTGGGCAAAAATGGCGTGGTGCTGTCCTCCACCTTCATGAAGCTGGGACTGCTGGTGCCTATCGTATGCTCCATTGTATTTCTGCATGAAACGCCTGCTGCAATGCAGGTAATTGGCTTTGTGCTGGCGGTGGCGGCGGTACTTCTGATCAACAGCGGTAAAGGCGGGGAGGCAGCGCGCTCACGCGGGGTGCTGATACTGCTGCTGCTTACCTGCGGCACGGGCGATTTTATGAGTAAGGTATATGAGGTGCTGGGGCCCAAGGCGCTGAGCGATCAATTCCTGTTTTATACGTTTGTATTTGCGTTTGTGCTGTGCCTGGCGCTGATGATCCGCAAAAAGGAAAAGCCGGGGATAAAGGAGCTGTGCTGGGGTGCGGCGCTGGGCTTGCCCAATTATTTTTCGGCGCGGTTTATTCTGGGTGCGCTGGGACAGGGGATTCCGGCGGTGATAGTGTATCCCACCTTCAGCGTGGCGACGATGGTGGTGCTGACGATTGTGGGCGTGGTGTTCTTTCGTGAAAAGCTTTCCCGTCGCGAATGGATTGGCCTGGCGATGATCCTGGCAGCGCTGATTTTCCTGAATATATAACGGGGGTAATAACGATGAAACTGGGCAAGAAATTTTATGCGGCGCTGACGCTGCTTGGGCTGATCGGTCAGATTGCCTGGGTAGTGGAGAACATGTATCTGAACGTGTTCATTTACAAGATGTTCAATGCATCGGCTTCGGATATTTCGATGATGGTGGCGCTCAGCGCTGTGACGGCGACGGCGACGACGCTGCTGATGGGGGCGCTTTCTGACCGCCTGGGCAAAAGAAAGGTGTTTGTTTGCGGCGGCTATATTGTGTGGGGCGTGAGCATTCTGGGCTTTTCGCTGGTGCGGATGGATGTGCTTTCTCCCCTGTGCGAGACGGCGGCGCAGGCGATGAGCCTGGGCGTGACGCTGACGATCGCGCTGGACTGCCTGATGACCTTCTTTGGCTCTACGGCCAATGATGCGGCATTTAACGCCTGGCTGACGGACATGGGCGATGAAAACACGCGCGGCAAGATTGAGGGCATTAATGCCATGATGCCGCTGGTGGCGATACTGTGCGTGTTCGGCGGCTTTATGGGCTTTAACCTGGATGAGGCAGGCAGCTGGCAGACGATCTATCTGATCATCGGTCTGGTGGTGCTGGCGATTGGCGTGGCGGGCATTTTCCTGATGGAGGACAAGGCGCAAAAGAGCGAGGAATCGTACTGGGGCAACCTGAAGTATTCCTTCCTGCCTTCTACGGTGAAAAGCAACTGGCAGCTGTATGCCGTGCTGATTGCCTTTGCGGTGTTTGGTATCTCCATTCAGATTTTCATGCCCTATCTGATTTTGTATTATGAAAAGTCGCTGGGGATGGCGGATTATGTATTGATCATGGCGCCGGCGATTGTGCTGGCGAGCGTGTTTACGGCGCTGTACGGCAGACTGTATGATACATGGGGATTTAAAAAGAGCATTATGCCCTGCCTGGCGCTGCTGCTGCTGGGCTATGCTTTCCTGTATTACACGTGGACGACGATTCCGGTGTTTATCGGTTCCTTCCTGATGATGTGCGGCTATTTGTCGGGCATGGCGGTATTTGGCGCGCGCATCCGTGCGCTGATTCCCGAAAACATGGCGGGCCGCTTCCAGGGCGTGCGCATCATTGGACAGGTGCTGATTCCCGGCGTGATCGGCCCGGCGGTGGGCGCCTGGGTGCTGCGCAACGCACAGCAGATCCTCAATAACGACGGCACATATTCCTTCCTGCCCAATGAAAATATCTTCCTGGCAGCGGCGGTGGCTGCTGTGGCGGTGGTAGTGGTGCTGGGCGTGTATTTCCGCTGCCAGCTCAAGCCGGAAAAGAAAGTGACCTATGGCAAAATGCCGCAGCGCAGGGCATACAAGAAAAAGAAATAAGGAGAAATATAGATGAAAGTGTTGCTTGTTAATGGCAGCCCGCATGAAAAAGGCTGCACCAACCGCGCACTGGTGGAAATTCAGCATACGCTGCTGGAGGAAGGCGTTGAAAGCGAAATTCTCTGGCTGGGCAAGGAACCGCTGGGCGGCTGCATTGCCTGCGGCGGCTGCCGGCACAACGATCAGTGCATTTATGACGACATCCTCAACCGCAGCCGCGAAAAATTCCGCGAGGCGGACGGTTTTGTGTTTGGTTCGCCTGTGCATTATGCGGCGGCCAGCGGAAACCTGACGGCGTTTATGGACCGGCTTTTTTATTCGGAGGGCAAGAAGACCTTCTTTATGAAGCCGGCGGCGGCTATCACCTCGGCGCGCCGCGCGGGAACGACGGCGACAATGGATCAGCTGAATAAGTATTTTTCCATTTCGCAGATGCCCATCGTGTCTTCGCGCTACTGGAACATGGTGCATGGCTCCACGCCCGAGCAGGTGGAAGAGGACAGGGAAGGCTTGTGGACGATGCGCGCGCTGGCGCGCAACATGGCGTATCTGCTCAAATGTCAGCAGGCGGCCAGGGCTGCGGGAATTGAACTGCCGCGGCAGGAAGCGGGCGAATATACCAATTTTGTGCGCTGAAGAGGATAGGGCAGGATGAATCAAAAGATATTCACTCCCCGCGGGAAAATGCTCTTGTCCATGTTGATTTTCGGCACGGTGGGGCTTTTCGTGCGCTACATTCCGCTGCCGTCTTCGCTGATTGCCTGTGTGCGCGGCGTGATTGGCGCGGCGTGCATTTATCTGTACATGAAGGCACGGGGAAAGCGCATAGATATGTCTGCGGTGCGCAAAAACGGCCTGACGCTGGTTTTATCCGGCGCGGCGCTGGGATTTAACTGGGCATTTTTGTTTGAGGCGTATCGCTACAGCGTGGCGACGGCGACGCTGTGCTATTATCTGGCGCCGACGATCGTGATGCTGATTTCACCGCTTGTGCTGAGAGAAAAGCTGACGGCAAAGAAGCTGTGCTGCTGTCTGGCGGCGCTGGGCGGCATGGTGCTGGTGTCGGGCGTGATGACTGAAAATGCGCCGCCGCTGGCGGGCATTTTGTGGGGGCTTGCCGCGGCTGTGCTGTATGCGGCGGTGATGCTGCTGAACAAAAGGATTACGGACGTCAGGAGCGAGGATCGCACGGTGGTGCAATTGGCTGTTTCGGCAGCGGTAATGCTCTGCTACGCAGTGCTGACGGAAACGCAGCTGGCGTTTGAATTGACGGCGACATCGGGCATGCTGCTGGTGACGGTGGGTGTATTGCACACGGGCATCGCGTATCTGTGCTACTTTGGCGCGTTGAAGGATTTGAAGGCGCAAAGCGCGGCGATCCTCAGCTATCTGGATCCGGCGCTGGCGCTGCTGCTTTCCTGGCTGGTGCTGGGCGAGCAGCTGGGGATGCACGGCTGGCTGGGTGCGGCGCTGATCCTGGGCGGCGCGCTGGTGAGTGAAACAGGAGGGAAAAATGAAGAATAAGCGCATACTGGCGGCGATTTTTGCATTGCTGGCGGCGGCGCTGTATGCGATCAATATTCCTTTTTCCAAGCTGCTGATGGCGCATGCAGGGGAAAAAATGATGGCAGGCTTTTTATATCTGGGCGCCGGCGCGGGGATGCTTTTGTATCGCACGGGCAGGAAGCTGGCAGGCCATGCTGACAGGCAGGCGCCGCTGACGCGCAAAGAGCTGCCCTATACTGTGGCCATGATTGTGCTGGATATAGCTGCGCCGATTTTTCTGATGTATGGGCTGCGCCGCACGGCGGGAGCGAATGCTTCGCTGCTGAATAATTTTGAAATCGTGGCAACGTCGCTGATCGCGCTGCTGATCTTCAAAGAGAAGATTTCCCGGCGGCTGTGGCTGGCAATTATGCTGGTGATTGCATCCAGCGTGATCCTGACCTTTGAGGGCGCGGAGAGCCTGAACTTTAACGCAGGCTCGCTGTATGTGCTGGCAGCATGCGTGTGCTGGGGTTTTGAAAATAACTGTACGCGCATGCTCAGCCATAAAAACTCGGAGGAGATTGTGGTGATCAAGGGCCTGTGCTCGGGCGCGGGCGCGCTGGTGATTGCCCTGTGTACGGGCGAAGTGCTGCCGGGGGTCATCTGGATGCTTTTGATCATGCTGCTGGGCTTTGTATCCTATGGTATGAGCATCAATTTTTATATCATGGCGCAAAAGGATCTGGGTGCTGCCAAGACGAGCGCATATTACGCTGTGGCGCCGTTCCTGGGGGTGCTTTTCAGTGTGTTGCTGGGCGAAAGGCTGACGGTGCAGTTTTTCCTGGGCTTGGCGGTGATGATTGCAGCAACGGTGCTGCTGGTGCGCGATACAATGGCGGAATAAACAGACATAAAAAAAGAGCTTGCTTTGCAGCAAGCTCTTTTTATGTGCTTCTTACTTGAAGTAGCCCTGGGTAGCCAGCGCCACCAGCCAGGTCAGCAGACCAGCCGCGGTGGGAGAGGAAACCCAAGCGATGGCGATGTTCTTGAACACGCCGAAGTGCACGTGCTTGGCACCCTTGACAAGGCCCGCACCAACAACGGCGCCAACAACGGCCTGAGAGGTGGAAACGGGGATACCCATCCAGGTGCCCATGATCACGATGGTCAGAGCCATGGCGATGATCACGACGAAGCCGCTCACCTCAGTGATGTCAGCAATGGAGGAACCAACGGTCATCATAACGCGCTTGGAGTAGGTCAGAACACCCACGGCGATGGCGATACCGCCGATGGTGGCGGTCAGCTGCGCGTTGGTCAGCAGGTTCGCGCCCTTGGCGGTGAAGTCATAGTAGAGGGCGGTTACGTTAGCGGAGGAGTTCATGCCGATGCTGAAGGCAGAGAAAGCACCAGCGCACAGATAACCAAGGGTGATGATCTTCTTGTAGCTCTTGGCCTTGGTGATCTTATCTTCCAGGAACTTGGTGACGAAGAAAACCAGCACAAAGGAGATGATGCCGGCACCCAGGGGGTTCAGCAGCCAGGTAGAGGCAAACTGGCCCAGCTTGGACAGGGCAACGCCGCGGACAGAGGGATCGCCGTAGTTGGCATGGAACAGACCCCAGCCGACGATGGCGCCGGTGATGGACTGGTTGGCAGATACGGGGAAGCCCAGGTAGCTCATGATGAACACGGTAACAGCCGCGCAGGTGAAGACGATAAAGGCCTTCAGAGCGGACTTGAGGCGCAGTTCCTTCATGGCAGTGTCGGTGCCGGAAGCGAGGTCAGCGGCTTCGGCTTCGGCAACCTTTTCTTCGGAGGCGGATACGTCATTGATGACGGCCAGGTCGTTTACCTTGCCGATATTGCCTTCGCCCATCAGGAAAGCGCCGGCGATAACCATCACGGCGATGATGATAACAGCAGTGCGGTACTTGATAACGCCGGTAGATACGGCGGTACCGAAGGCATTGGCGGCGTCATTGGTGCCCAGGGACCAGCCCATAAACACGCCCGCAAACAGGAGCAAGTAAATCATGGTATAAAAACCCCCCACAGATTTTTATGATTTGTGACATCTGGACAGAAAGATCACAAATTTAACAAATGTGGATTATACGCTCTTTTTGGAAAATTGTCAATAAGTTTTTAGGAAAAAAGAACGTTTTTTTGGAGAAAAACCGGCCTTTTTTTCGGGAAATATGCATAAATGACCGGATTTGACGGAAAAAACACTATTGACGTGCCGGAAAAATGCGGATATAGTAACACCTGCAGCGCCTGAAGGACAGATGGGGCGGCATTCTATATACAAATGAGGTTTGCATGAAAAAAACACTTTACACAGAATGGGCATATGTACTGGGATTGATCGGCCTGGCGCTTGGTACGGCGGGCATGGAGGCCAGCAACTTCGGCGTAAGCATGGTGGTGGCGCCGGCGTATCTTCTGCACCTGAAGGTCAGCAAGTATTTGCCTTTTTTCTCCTTCGGTATGGCGGAATACATGCTGCAGGGCGCGCTGCTGCTGCTGACGATTGCCTGCGTGCGCAAGTTCAGGTTCCATTATTTGTTTTCGTTTGTCACGGCGGTGCTGTACGGTCTGCTGCTGGATGTTAGCATCGGCCTGGTGGCGTATCTGCCCACGCAGGTGATAGCTGTGCGCGTCATCTGCTATGCTGCGGGCTTCCTTTTCTGCACAGCGGGCGTGTCGCTGATGTTTCATACCTACATTTCCGGCGAAGTGTATGAGCTGTTTGTCATGGAAGTGTCCAAGAAATTCAACAAGGACATCCATAAATTCAAAACGGCCTATGATATGGTCAGCTGCGTGGTGGGCATCGCCCTGTCTTTCCTCTTTTTCGGTTTCGGTCACTTTGAGGGCATCAAGTGGGGCACGATCATCTGCACGCTGCTCAACGGCTTCCTGGTGAGTCGCTTTACCCTGTTTTTTGAACGATACTTTGTCTTCAAGGATGGCACGTCCCTTAGAAAGTATTTCAGCTGAACGCAAAAAAGAACGCCTGCGAAGGCGTTCTTTTCATTTACAGATTTTCCATATCCATCAGGCACTTGCCCAACGCATCGGCGACATTGCCCGTCAGCACGCCGCGGGTGCCAAACTGCCTTTCGGCTTCCCGTCCGGCCATGCCATGCCACAGACAGGCGCCCTGCGCGGCTTCGAAAGGCGGCATGCCGCCGGCCAGGAGCGTGCCGAGAATGCCGGCCAGCGCATCGCCGCTGCCGCCCTTGGCCAGGGCAGAGGTGCCAATCACATTGAGCGATACGCGCTTGCCGTCGGTGACCACGGTGGTGGCGGATTTGAGCGCGACAGCGCCGCAGGCGTATTTGCGAACAATTGCCTTTGCAGCGGCGACGGGATCGGCGAGCACCTCTGAGAGCGTGCAGGATAGCAGGCGGGCAGCCTCGGCCGCATGGGGCGTAAGCACGGCATTTTCGCCCAGCTGCATGGGATGGCGGGACAAAAGATTAAGCGCGCCGGCATCCCAAACCGAGGGGGTGTTTTCGTTGTGCAGAGAGAGGATGTGCTGCCAGGCGTGATCATCCTCAATGATGCCGCAGCCAAAGACAAAGGCGTCGTGCAGCGGCACAAATTCGGGCAGACGGTCACGGTCCACGCACATGGCGTTGGGCAGCTGGGTTTGCAAAATAGGCATGACTTCCTTGGGACAGATGACGGTAGCCAGGCCCGCGCCGGCGCGCAGAGAGGCCAGGCCTGCCATGGCGGCGGCGCCGGACATGCCCATGGAGCCGGCGTAGAGCACCACGCGGCCGCAGGCGCCTTTGTGCATATCGGTGGTGCGCAGCGGCACCAGATCGACCAGATCACTTTCTTCGGGCACCAGGTAACCGGGCGCATCGTCGCAATCCTGCGGCAGGCCGATATCCGCCAGCACAATTTGTCCCACGCACGCGCGGCGGCGGGTGAGATACAGGCCGGTTTTTACACGATGGAAGGTGACGGTGCAGTCGGCATGCACGCAGGCATTGTCCGTCAGATGGCCCGTCAGCGCATCCATGCCGCTGGGCACGTCGATGGAGAGAACGGGCACGGTTTGCGCGTTGATGTATTCAATGGCACTGAGCGCGGCGCCCTCGGGCGTTTGCTTCAGGCCGGTACCGAGCAAGCCGTCCACCACAGCATCGATGAGCAGCTGACCGGCGGGCATTTCGCCCTCGACGAGCGTGACACGGGAAAGCAGCTTTAAATAGGATAGATTACTTTGCGCATCGGGCGTTTTGCAGCCCAGGGGCAGCCAGACCGTGGCCTCGCCGCCCATTTTGACAAACATCCGGGCGGCAGCCAGCGCATCGCCGCCGTTGTTGCCGCAACCGGCGACAAAAAGCACATGACGGTCATCGCAGCCGTCCAGCATATCTTCCAGCGTGCAGACAACGGCCTGCGCAGCCTGCTCCATCAAAAGAATGGAGGGAACACCCGCAGAAAAGGCTGTGCGCTCAATGCGCTGCATATCGGCGGGGGAAATGGTGAGATGCATGTTAATCTCCTTCCAGAACGGCGGTCGCCATGGCGTAATCACCGTCATGTGAAATGGACAGGAAAGCGCGCTGCGCGCCTGCTCTTTGCAGTATGGCGCAGAGTTTTTCGTTCAATACATAGGCGGGCGCGCCAAGCGGCGTATGCGTGATCTCGATTTGATCCAGCGCAAGGCCCGAAAGCCCTGTACCCAGCGCTTTGAGCAGCGCTTCCTTGGCGGCGAAAATGCCGGCGGCTGTCTGCGCGGCCTGCACGCGGTCAAGAATATAGGCGCGCTCGTCTGCGGTAAAATAGCGGCGGAGAAAGCGTCCGTCCTGTAAAATTTCTTCCATGCGCGGTATGGCGCACAGATCACAGCCGATTCCTCTGATCATGCGTCAAGCGAATAGAGGATGGCATTGGCAATGGCGCGGGCCATCACTTCGGAAGCGGCGGCGCAGAGCTTGACAAAATTCACATCCGCGCCTACCTTGCCGGTTGCCATGGCGAATACCGTATCGCCGTCCATCTGCGTATGCACGGGGCGGATGGTGCGGGCCAGACCGTCGTGCGCTACGTCCGCCAGGCGGTTCGCCTGTTCCTTGGTCAGCTTGCAGTCCACGGCGATGACGCCGATGGTGGTGTTGCTGCCGGGGGCGGGAATGCGCATCTGCTGCGGCGCGGGCGCCTGGCCATAGAGCAGACCGTCGCAGGGCACGCGTGTGCCGTCCTTGAGGTGCGCGCAGGCGATGCATTCGCCCGTGACAGGGTGATACACGTCGCCGCAGGCATTGACTGCGACGACCGCACCGACGGTCACGCCTTCAGGCAGTGTGATGGACGCGCTGCCAACGCCGCCCGCCTGGGGCTGCGCGCCGACCATCAGCTTGCCGACCGTTGCGCCCGTGCCGGCGCCCACGCGGCCCTGGCTCATGCCCTTGGCGGCGTTCATGCAGGCAGCATAGCCCATGGCGGCGTCAGGCCGGATCTTGCCGTCGCCGACCGTCAGATCAAAAAGCACTGCGGCGGGGACGATGGGCACGTGATAGCTGCCCATTTCGATGCCGACCTTATTCTCCTCCAGAAAACGCATTACGCCGTCTGCTGCGGCAAGGCCATAGGCGCTGCCGCCTGAAAGGACGATGGCATTTGCGTGCTCGACGAGGTTGCCGGGCTTGAGCAAGTCTGTTTCTCTGGTGCCGGGAGCTGCGCCGCGAACGCTCACGCCGCCCATTGCGCCCGAGGGCGAGGCGAGCACGACGGTTACGCCCGTCTGCGCTTTTTCATTTTGCATCTGGCCTACGCGGATGCCGTGCACCTGGGTGATATCGCCCGGGAAGGGACGGTAAATATTATTGGACATGCTGACCTCCTAATAAAAGAGCCCGGAATGCACGCAGGCATCCCGGGACACGGTAAAATCAGCCCTGATACAGGCCGACCTTCTTGTATACTTTGCGAAGCGTGCGGTTGGCGAGATAGGATGCGCGCTCGGCGCCGGACTTGAGGACGTCGGAAATGTACTGCTTGTCGGAGATCAGGCGCTTGTATTCCTCCTGGATGGGAGAGAGCACGCTGATGACGGCCTCGGCGGTTGCATCCTTGAGCGCGCCGTAGCCCTTGCCCTGCAGCTCCTGGCACACTTCTTCCGGCGTGCAGCCGCGCATCGCCGCACAGATGGTGATCAGGTTGGTGACGCCGGGCTTGTTTTCAGGATCGAGGCGGATTTCGCCGTCGCTGTCGGTGACCGCGCGGCGCAATTTCCGGCGGATGGTGTCGGGATCATCTACAACGGAGATGTAGGAATCCACCTCGCCGGACTTACTCATCTTGCTGGTGGGATCATTGAGGCTCATGATGCGGGCCGCGCTGGTCTTGGCGATATAGGGCTCGGGGATGGTGAGTACATTGCCGTACACGCCGTTGAAGCGGTTGGCGATATCGCGGCAGATTTCCAGGTGCTGCTTCTGATCGGCGCCTACGGGCACGACGTTGGTCTGATACAAAAGAATGTCCGCCGCCATCAGTACGGGATAGGTGAACAGGCCTGCGTTGATGTTATCGGCGTGCTTTAAGGACTTTTCCTTGAACTGCGTCATGCGGTTGAGCTCGCCCATATAGGTGAAGCAGTTGAGAATCCACGCAAGCTCTGCGTGCTGATGCACATGGCTCTGGGCATAGATGATATTCTTTTCGGGATCCAGGCCGCAGGCGATATACAGCGCGGCCAGCTCCGCCGTGCGGCGGCGCAGATCGGCGGGATTCTGACGGACGGTCAGGGCATGCAGATCGGCCATGCAGAACAGGCAGTCATATTCATCGCTCAGGAGCTTGAAATTGCGGATAGCGCCAATGTAATTGCCGATGGTAATGGTGCCCGAGGGCTGTACGGCAGAATAAAGCGTAGGCTTATGGACAGTTTCGCTCATGGAAAAGGCCTTCTTTCAGGAAATTGATGCAAATAGTATACCAAATGACGGGGGATTGGTCAAGGAGGGGAAGGCGGGGCAAAGCGGACGCCAAAGCCGCTTCTCTCATTCGCCTTTATCTTAACAAAAGCTCCCGTTCATAATCCTCCATCCGTTCGCCGTCCAGATCATAAAAAATTCTGGTCAACTCCAGTCCGCTGGGCGGGGCAGTGACGCCAAGAACAAGGCGGTTTTGCGTTTCCAGCGCCTCGGTGAGGCAATCAGGCGACAGGCGTCCCTGGCCGATGGCAATCAGCGTGCCGGCAATGATGCGCACCATATTATAAAGGAAGGCGTTGCCGCGCACAACCATGGTGATGTCATCGCCCTCGCGGGTGATATCAATGCCGTGGATGGTGCGGATGGTGCTCTTGGCTGTGCCGCCGGCTGCCTGGAAAGCGCCGAAATCATATGTGCCGACCAGGCGCTGCGCCGCCTCGCGCATGCGATCCTCATTAATATGCACGGGAATGTGCGTGGTCCAGTTGCGGCGGATGGCGCTGGCATGGCGGTTGTTGAAGATGCGGTAGGTGTAAATCTTGCCGCGGCAGGAAAAACGCGCGTGCAGCGTTTCGGGCACCGTGCGGCTGGCACGGATGCGCACGTCGGGCGGCAGCATGGTGTTGAGCACGAAGGCAAAGCGCTCAGCCGGGATGGTGCTGAAATTATGAAAATGCGCGCGCTGGCCTACGGCGCTTACGCCTGTATCCGTACGGCTGGCGCCCCAGATGGTGGTTTCGCGATGCAGGCATTTGCTCAGCGCTTTTTCCACCTCCAATTGCACAGAGCGGAAATTCTCCTGCCTCTGCCAGCCGTAAAATCCTGATCCGTCATATTCGATCGTCAAGAGCACGCGCTCAAAGGGCTCAAACTGCTGCACTTTTCTCCTCCGCAAATAGCTTAGTCATCCTTGGGATTATACCACATACAGCCGGTTGCTGTAAATTATCTGTAAAACTCATTCTTCAGGGGTGTTACAATTTCGTTTCTTGTGTTATAATAATTCCGTAACAATTATTCCGCGGAGGAATGTATGAGCAAACACGTACTGATTGTTGGCGCGGGGCCGGCCGGCGTATCTGCTGCGCTGACGCTGCGCATGCGAAATATTGAAGCGACCATCCTGCACTCGGGCAAGACGGCGCTTCATAAAGCGCATCGGGTGGATAACTACCCCGGTTTGCCGCAGATGTCCGGCAAGGAAATGGAAGATATCTTCCACCGTCAATGCCAGGAGGCGGGCGTTGCTTATCGCCAGGGCTTGGTGCGCATGATTCAGAAAACGCGCAAGGGCTTTATGGTGCTCTTTGGCGAGGAGATCCTCAGGGCGGATGCGGTGCTGCTGTGCACGGGCATCGGCCGCCTCAGCCTCATCGAAGGCGAGGAAGCGCTTGTCGGCCAGGGCGTCAGCTATTGCGCGACATGCGACGGCATGCTCTATCGCGGCGGCAAGGTGGCGGTCATCGCGCAGGATGCTTCCTTCGCTGAGGATGTGCATTTCCTCCAGGGTATTTGCGAGGTGGACTATTATCAGGAGCGCAAGCATGCTTCGCCCGAGGGTGTGACGGCCTGCGCGGGAAAGCCCAAACGCCTTTCTGCCGCAGCGGACGGCAAGATATTGCTGGCTACCGATCAGGGCGAAAAGACGTATGATTGCGTATTTATTCTACGGCCTGCTGTGGCGCTGTCGCAGCTATTGCCCTCGCTTGAAACAGATGGCAGCGCCATCCGCGTGGATGACCATATGCGCACGAACATCGCGGGCGTATTTGCTGCTGGCGATGTGACGGGAGAACCGTATCAGATGGCCCGTGCAGTTGGTCAGGGCAATGTGGCTGCGCTGGCAATTGCATCCTATTTTGCTGACCTGGAAAAAGAATAAACGCATGCAAAGGAGAAAAATAAAATGAAGAAGATTCTGTGCCTGCTGCTGTGCCTCATGCTGCCTCTGACTGCGCTGGCAGCGCCTGTGCGCGACGCGCGCGAGAGCATTTTGAGCGAGAGCGAACTGAAGACCATGCGCGAATGGCTGGACAAGACGGTGCGTGAGGCGCTGCCGGTGGAATACGACGGCGATACTTATGTGGGCGCGTATGTATATTCCTGCGTGGAGGATGGCGGCTGCTATGTATTGGAGTGCGACGTATATCTGGAGGACGGCAGCGATTCCCTGCCCGAGCTGGCGGCCGACGAAGCGCTGACCTGGCTGTGCGATGCGACCATCTGCCTCAAGCGCGCTGGCGCGGGCTATGAGCTGATCTCCTGCGATGTGGGCGATTACTATGCGGCGCAGGCCTTTGAGATGGTGGAAAACCTGGAGGACGGCTATGCGCTGATGCTGCCGGACGTATATGCGGCCAATGACGCGGACGTATATGATTATTCCTACTATGAAGAAGACGGCTCCTTTATTTCCGGCATTACCTATCGCGCGGAAGGCGCAAACGGCGCATCCATGAAGGATTATGCCGCGGCGCTGGCGGGCGAGAGCGAAGGGGATATGGAGATTACGCTGCACGAAGAGCTGTCGCTGATTACGGCGGAAGCGGCCGGCATGTATGTGATTGTATATGCGGCGGGCGATATGTTCTATTCCCTGACGCTGACCTATCCTGAAACGCGCGAGGCAGAGTTTACGCTGTATGCGGAGTTCCTGCGCAATTCGTTTGTGGTGTTCAGCTATTCCAACGGCTGATAAAAGCGAGAGAAGCTGCTGTCACTGCCAATAGGGACAGCAGTTTCTTTGATTGAATACGGAAGGACTGCGACGAATGAAAACGGTGCATGTGCAAACAGAAAAAGCATATGACGTGCTGATTGGAAGCGGGCTGATGGAGCAGGCGGGAGAATGTTTGTCCCGCGTGGCGGCGCCCTGCCGTGCAGCGATCATCACGGATGATACGGTTGACGCACTCTTTGGCGAAAAAGTGCAGCTATCCTTGCAAAACGCCGGTTTTTCTGTTTGCCGGATGCATTTTGAACAGGGAGAAAAGAATAAAAACCTGCAAACGTACGCGCAGATTATGACCTTCCTGGCAGAAAGAGAGATCACTCGCAGCGATATTATCGTGGCGCTGGGCGGCGGTGTGGTGGGCGATACGGCGGGCTTTGCCGCGGCTACCTATCTGCGCGGCATTCGCTTTATACAGATGCCCACGACGCTGCTGGCGATGGTGGATTCCTCCGTGGGCGGCAAGACGGCGATTGATTTAGACTGCGGCAAAAACCTGTGCGGCGCCTTCTGGCAGCCGTCGCTGGTGGTATGCGATACCGATGCATTGCATACGCTGCCGGAAAAAATTTATAAGGATGGCTTGGCGGAGAGCTTCAAGCACGGCGTGCTCAGGGATGAAAAGCTGTTTGAACTGCTGGAAAATACGGATGCGCGGATGAATATCAATGAGATTGTGGCGCGCAATGTGCAGATCAAGGCAGAATATGTGGCGCAGGACGAGCATGACACAGGCCTGCGCCAGCAGCTGAATCTGGGCCATACGCTGGGACATGCGCTGGAAAAGCTCAGCAATTATGCCATTACGCATGGTCAGGCGGTGGCGATTGGCATGGTGTATGCAGCGAGGATTGCGCAGAAACTGCAGTTGTGCGATGCTGCTGTTCCCGAACGCATCGCGGCGGCGCTGCGCAGCGCGGGCCTGCCCACGCAGGCGGCGTTTTCTGCGCAGGAGATTGCGCGCGTGGCGCTGGGGGATAAAAAGCGCAGGGGCAATACGCTGCGTATGGTGCTGCCAGAGGAAATCGGTCGCTGCAGGATGCAGGATGTGCCTGTTGACGCCTTGCAGGAAGTGATTGCGCTGGGGGTGGAGGCGTGAACGTCGTCATTACGCCGGGCCGGCTGCAGGGCACCGTGATGGCGCCGCCCTCCAAGAGTGAGGCGCATCGGCTGCTGATTGCAATGGCGCTGGCAGACAAGCCCTCCCGCTTGCACTTGACGGCATGCAATGCGGATGTTGCCGCCACGATGCGCTGCCTTGAGGCGCTGGGTGCGCAGATAAAAGAAAAAGACGGCTGCGTATGGGTGCAGCCGATTAAAGCGGCCAGACAGAATGCGCTGTGCGACTGCGGAGAGAGCGGCTCGACGCTGCGCTTTATTACGCCGGTGGCGGCTGCGCTGGGCGGCGCTGCGCTGCGGGGCTGCGGCAGGCTAGCTGAAAGGCCCATGGAACCGCTTTTATCGCTCCTGCGCGGGCATGGCTGCGCTGTATCAGAGGAAGGGCTGCCGCTGAAGGTATCGGGCGGATTGAAAAGCGGCGCATATGCGCTGCGGGGAGATATTTCTTCGCAGTATGTGACGGGGCTTTTATACGCGCTGCCGCTGCTGGAGGGCGACAGTGAGATTGTGCTTACCACGCCTTTGCAGAGCCGCGGCTATGTGAAAATGACGCTCCAGGTACTCAGACGCTTTGGCATTGCGATACAGGAGCGCGAAAATGCATTTATGATTCCCGGTCGCCAGCGCTATACAGTCCCCGGCGAGGAACTGACGGCGGAGGGGGATTGGTCGGGCGCGGCATTCTGGTACGGCGCTAATTTTGCGGGCGGCGATGTGCGGATAGAAGGCTTGCGGGCGGATTCTGCGCAGGGCGATAAGGTTATAGCGCAGCTGACGCAGATGCTGCCGGATGTGATGGATGTGGGCGATATTCCCGATCTTTTGCCGGTTTTGAGCGTTATGGCCTGCAAAAAACAGGGAGATACGCGATTTGTGAATGCATATCGGCTGCGCAGCAAGGAAAGCGACCGGCTGGAGGCTGGCAGGCGGATGATTCAGGCGCTGGGCGGCAGCGCGGAAACAACGCAGGATACGATGACGGTGCACGGCACGGGCTGCCTTGCGGGCGGCGTAGTGGACGGCATGAACGATCATCGCATCGTGATGAGCGCGGCGATTGCTGCGTGCCTGTGTGAAAAAGAAGTGACGATTCTCGGGGCGGAGACAGCGAATAAATCCTATCCCGCCTTTTGGAAAGACTTTGAGCAGCTGGGAGGAAAGGCACATGTCCTCTGAATTTGGGCGCATCATTCGCGTGAGCATCTTTGGCCAGTCGCATGGAGAGGCCATTGGCGCGGTGATAGACGGCCTGCCTGCAGGCGAGAAAATAGATCTGGAGCGGATCGACGCGTTCATGGCGCGCCGGGCGCCGGGCGGCGCAGGCGCAACGCAGCGCAGGGAAAAGGATCAGGTGCGCATTGTCAGCGGTCTGGTGGATGGCTACACCTGCGGCGCACCGCTGTGCGGCATCATTGAAAATACAGATGCAAAAAGCGCTGATTACAAGGCGATGGCTGATATTCCGCGCCCCATGCATGCCGATTATCCGGCGCATGTTCGGCATAAAGGCTATAACGATGTGCGCGGCGGCGGGCATTTTTCGGCCCGGCTGACAGCGCCCCTGTGCTTTGCGGGCGCAGTGTGCCAGCAGCTGCTGGAAAAGCAGGGCATTTATCTGGGCGGGCATTTGTTGTCGGCGGGGGATGTGCAGGATACGCCCTTTGATCCGATGAATGAGGATCCGGCGGTGCTTGCACCGCTGACACAGCGTGTACCGCCGGTGATGGATGCGCAGGCGGCAGAAAAAATGCTGGCAGCGATTGATCTGGCACGCAGTGCGGGTGACAGCATAGGCGGCAGCGTAGAATTATGCGTGCTGGGCCTGCCGACCGGACTGGGCGAGCCGCCCTTTGACGGCGTGGAGAATCGCCTGTCACAGGCGCTGTATGCAGTGCCCGCCATTAAGTGCATTGAATTTGGCGCGGGCTGCGCGGTATCGCGCATGCGCGGCAGCGAGCATAATGATCCTTATGTGCTGCAGGATGATCGCATCAGGACGGCCTCCAACCGTCATGGCGGCATTCTGGGTGGCTTGACAACGGGCATGCCGCTGCTGCTGACGTGTCATTTTAAACCTACGCCCTCCATTGCACAGGAGCAAAAATCGGTCAGCCTGTCGCAAATGCAGGAAGCGACGCTTGCCGTGCGCGGCCGGCATGATCCCTGCGTGGCGCTGCGCGCCGTTCCCTGTGTGGAGGCTGCGGCGGCGATTGCGCTGTATGACCTGTATCTGGAGGCAAAAGCGCATGGATATTAAGGAGCTGCGCGAGAAAATCAATCAGATTGACGATGTGCTGACCGATGCATTCAAGCGGCGTATGGAAGTTGCGCTGGAGATTGCAAAGTATAAGCAGGAAAAAGGCTTGCCGGTGTATGATCCCCAAAGAGAGCAGGCAGTCATTGCGCGATTGACGGAAGGCTGCGATGAGACAATTGCAGATTCCATGAAGACGCTGTATAATACGCTGTTTGCGCTGAGCCGGGAGTATCAGCAGCGCTATATGCGCAAGGCGGAAGCTCGCTTTGGTCTGATTGGACATCCGCTTTCGCACAGCTGCTCGCCGCGCGTGCATCAGCTGCTGGGCGGCGAAGGGTATCAATTGTGGGATGTGGCGCCTGAAGCGCTGGAAGCTTTTTTGCGCGAGCGTGCGTTTGACGGCATCAATGTGACTATCCCGCATAAGCAGGCGGTGATGCCTTTTTGCGATGCGCTGAGCGATACGGCGCGCAGGATTGGCAGTGTAAATACGATCGTAAAGCGAAAAGACGGCACGCTCTTTGGCGATAATACCGACGCTTATGGCTTTGAGTGCATGGCGCAGCGCGCGGGCATTGATTTTAAGGGGAAAAAGGTGCTCGTGCTCGGCAGCGGCGGCACCAGCCATACGGCCTGCGCGGTAATAGGCGCGGCTGGCGGCCGGGCGGTTGTGGTTTCACGCAGCGGCGAAAATCACTATGAGAATCTGCATTTGCATATGGATGCGGATGTGATTGTCAATACAACGCCGGTGGGCATGTACCCGCAGGTGGATGAGCAGATTGTGGATTTGGCGGCGTTTCCGAGGCTGACGGGCGTGCTGGATGTGATTTATAATCCGCTGCGCACACGGCTTTTGCAGCAGGCGGAGAAACTGCATATTCCCTGCGGCGGCGGTCTGTATATGCTTTGCGCACAGGCTGCGCGGGCGCGCGAACTGTTTACGGGCGAGAAAATCAGCGAAACTGTCCTGGAAAAAGCGTATCAGACGCTTTTGCATGAGCGGCAGAGCATTGTGCTGATTGGCATGCCGGGCTGCGGCAAAACGACGATTGCGCAGGCGCTGAGTGAAAAACTGCAGTTGCCGATGGTCGACACGGACGCGGAGATTGTTCGTCGCGCCGGGCGATCAATTCCGGAGATTTTTGCGCAGGACGGGGAAAAAGCATTCCGCGAGCTGGAAGCAAGCGTAATTGCTGATGTATGCGCCACAGGAGGATGCATTCTATCGACGGGCGGCGGTGCTGTGCTGAAGGAAGAAAACCGGCGGCATCTGCGCATGAATGCCCGGGTTATCTGGCTGCAGCGTGATCTGGATAAGCTGCCCTGCGACGGACGACCGCTTTCAAAGAACCACGACGCCATCGAGCAGATGTACGCATTGCGCGCGCCGCTGTATGCAGACTGCGCAGATGTGACGGTGAAAAATGATGATACGGTGGAGCATGCGATACATGGGGTTTTGTACAGCGACCTGTAAGCATTGTATTTTCATTCCCAATATGCTATAATATTCCCGCTTGCTCGGAGGCAAGTCATTCGCTGGAAATGACGCGCCGGATAAGGCACAGGCTGAGATGCCTGCTCCTTATCCGGCGTTTTTTGGAGGAGCTATGGACGTTCTGCATGGAAAAATCAAGCCGCTGTATATTCATTATCTGGTTGCGGCGTCGGGCAGTGCGCTGGTTGCATCGATATTCGGGCTGATAGACGCTATGATGGTAGGCCGCTATCATGGCCCCAGCGGCAATGCGGCGCTGGCAGTTTTCAATCCTTTGTGGAGCATTATTTATTGCCTGGGCCTGTTGGCGGGCATTGGCGGCTCGGTGCTGTTTGCCAATAACCGCGGCAGCGGCAAGGAGGAAAATGCGCAGCAGTATTTTACGCTGTCCGTGTTTTATGGTGCGGCGTTGTCTGTGATGGCCTTGCTGGGCATTGGATTTTTTAAGGAAGAGATGTTCCGCTTTTTCGGGGCGGATGATGAATTGCTTTCCCTGGCTTTGCGTTATCTTAAACCCGTTTATTTTGCAATTCCCTGCTGCATTTTCAGCCAGATTCTTTCCGCTGCGCTGCGCAATGACGGCAATCCCGGCCTTGCAACCAAGGCTGTGATTATCGGCGGCGTATTTAATGCCATCGGCGATTATCTGTGTGTGTTCGTGCTGGATCTGGGCATTTTCGGGGCAGGGCTTGCGACTGCCATTGGTCAGTATATTGGCATTGCCATCATGCTTTCACATTTCTTTGGCAAGAAAAACACGCTTCGTTTTGTCCGTCCGGTACGCATATTGCACAAGATCGGCAGGATTTCGCTCACCGGCTTTTCCACAGCCATCAGCGATCTTTCGATGGGCATTATCGGCATCCTGTTCAACCGTCAGATCATGCGCTTTCTGAATGCCGATGCGCTGGCGGTGTATGGCATTATCACGCAGATAACGGCCTTTGCGCAATGCCTTGCTTATGGTATCGGCCAGGCTGCACAGCCTATTATCTCGCAGAATTACGGCGCCAGGCAATACGGCCGCATCCGTCAATGCCTGCGTTATGCGCTCTTTACCAGCGCCGGGATGGGCCTGTTCTGGATGCTGCTGATGCAGCTTTGCCCGCAGCTGTTCCTCTATGCATTTATGTCGCCCACGCCTCAGGTAGCCGTCATGGCGCCGGGAATTTTGCGGGCATACGGCCTGTCATATCTGCTGCTGCCCTTCAACATCTTTGCCACTTATTATTTCCAGGCCATGATGAAGCCGCAGCTTTCCACCGTTGCATCGCTGGCGCGCGGCGTTGTGATCAGCGGCGGCATGATTTTGCTGCTGCCGCTGCTGCTGGGCGCAAACAGCCTCTGGTATACCATGCTGATTACCGAAATGCTGGTGACTGTTTACAGCGTGTATCATACCATTCGCTGCACAAAAAAACTGATATAAAAGAAAGGCCGGAATTAATCCGGCCTTTATCATCAGGGGGCTTTGAAGCTTTCCTCCGGCGGCGCGATGAAATGCATTTCTTCGCCTGTCTTTGGATGCGTGAATCTCAGCGAATAAGCATGCAGCATCAGCCGCTTGGCGTGCGGCATGTTCTTTACACCATAAATCGGATCGCCGAGCACGGGATGGTGAATAGAGGCCATATGCACGCGAATCTGATGCGTGCGGCCTGTGATCAGATGAACGTCGAGCAGCGCTCTGTCCTTTTCCTGCCAGACAACCTGCCATTCTGTGCGAGATGGACGGCCTTCGGGATCGATTGCCATCTTTTTGCGATCGTGCTTGGAGCGGGCGATGGGTGCGTCAATCACGCCGGACTGCTCCTTCATGACGCCTGCCACCACGGCATAATAGTGCTTTTCCATCGTGCGCTCGCTCAATTGCAGCGAAAGCGCGTTGTGCGTTTCATCATCCTTGGCGACCATCAAAAGACCGCTGGTATCCTTGTCCAGGCGGTGCACAATACCAGGACGCATTTCGCCGCCGATGCCGGACAGCTGATCCAGATGATACATCAGCGCGTTCACCAGCGTGCCGTCAGGATTACCGGCTGCGGGATGCACTACCATGCCGCAGGGCTTGACTACTACTGCCAGATGCGCATCCTGATAGAGGATTTCCAGGGGAATATCCTGTGCCTCGGCCTGTGAAGGCTTCAGATCCGGCATTGTCAAGATTACTTTTGCGCCTGCGACCGCCTTGGCGGACGGCTTTACTTCCACTTTGCCGTCAACCGTCACCGCGCCTTCGCGGATCAGATCCGCCGCCCGCGAGCGCGACAGCGTGCCGTCGCGGCTGAGCAGCACATCCAGCCTGGCGCCATCCGCCGTAAATTCAAGCAGCTCCATCTTTGGTTTCTTCCTTTCCGAACAAAAGCGCAATGATCAGCAGCGCCGCGCCGATGGTGATGCCGGCGTCTGCGATATTGAAGATAAACAGGTTCATGAACAGCGGCTCGAGCATGTCAATCACATAGCCGTAAACAATTCGATCAATCAGATTGCCCAGCGCGCCGCCTGTAAGCAGGGACAGCCCCAGCGCTTCCAGCTTATTGACGGGGTGCTTTTTGATATATACAAACACACCGATAAGCACCAGCACCGAAATTGCCGCCAGCAAAAGCGGATTGCCCGAAAGCATCCCGAAGGCCATGCCGGTGTTGCGGGTGCCATGCACGCCCAGCACTTGTGGAATCAGCGTAAAATGGCTGTCCGCCCACAGGATTTTCGTCAGCCGGTCCGCCAATAGCAAAAGCAAAAGCGGGATGTAAAAGCGTTTTTGTTTCATTGAATCCTCATGCGCACCATCGTGACCACCTCAGCCAGAAAGTCGCTGATGACGGGCAGATTGCGCTCTGCCAGATATTGCAGTATCCACACGCCCACCGTGCCCATGAGCGCAAAGCCGAGCATTGCGCCTATGCCGCGCAATATGCCGCCGATAAAGGCTTCTATCCGCTGGCTTTTGCGATCAGCCTGCCTTGCATCGATGCGCCCTACCACTTCCAGCAGGGCAAAGAGCAGCTTTTCCATGTCATGTCCTCCCGGAATCAGCATGGTGCAAAAAGCCATTTCTCATGCATGCGTGTTTATTATTATAAGGAAAAATGGGGAAAATGTAAAGGACAGGCGCACGCCAGAGCGTTGGCGCATAAAATGGCTTTACATTGACATGGAACAGGAAAAGATATACAATATATCTGTTATTCACATTTGTGAATGGGGAGGTATCACTATGCTGGTTTGCAAATTTGGCGGCAGTTCCCTGGCTGACGCAAAGCAATTTGAAAAGGTCAAGGACATCATTCGCCGTGATCCGCAGCGCCGCTTTATCGTGCCCAGCGCCCCCGGCAAGCGCGGCCCCGGTGATGAAAAAATCACTGATCTGCTGTATGCCTGCCAGAGCGCGGCCGCTGCAGGACGTAATTTCAAGCATATTTTTGAGCGCATTGCTTTCCGATACACTGAAATTGCCGAGGAGCTGCAGGTGGATTTCCCGCAGGAATGGCTGGATGAGGTGTGCGAGCAGATTGCTGACGGCGCTTCGCCCATGCTGGCTGCCAGCCGCGGCGAATACCTGAGCGGCAAGCTGCTGGCCCGCTATCTTGGCATCACCTTTGTTGACGCCGCCGAGGTTATCCGCTTTACGCGGGACGGCCATCTGGATGAAGAAACGACCAATGCGCTGCTCTCTGCCCGCCTGATGCCGCTGGAACGCGCTGTTGTGCCCGGTTTCTATGGCGCAGATGAAGACGGCAGGATCATTACCTTCTCCCGCGGCGGCAGCGACGTTTCCGGCGCTTTGGTTGCCCGTGCCGTCAATGCTGATGTATACGAAAACTGGACGGACGTATCGGGCTTCCGCATGGCAGATCCTCGCATCGTGCCCGACGCCAAGCATATATCCACCCTCACCTACCGCGAATTGCGCGAGCTTTCCTACATGGGCGCGACCGTCCTGCATGAGGAGGCCGTGTTCCCTGTGCGCAAGGCGGGCATTCCTACCAACATCCGCAACACCAACGATCCGCTGCATCCCGGCACCATGATCCACGACGTTGCCGAGCGCGATCCGAACGGCTGCGTTATCACAGGCATTGCCGGTCATAAGGGCTTTACCATCATCTCGGTGGAAAAGGATATGATGAACGCCGAGCTGGGCTTTGGCCGCCGCGTGCTGCAGGCTGTGGAGGAGGCAGGCGTCAACTTTGAGCACCTGCCCACCGGCATTGACACCATGTGCGTGGTTGTTTCCGAAAAGGAGCTTTCCGGCAAGCGTGATCAGGTGATTGACCGCATCCGTGAATTGACCCATCCCGATACCATCTCTGTACACGAGCATCTGGCGCTGATTGCCACCGTTGGCCGCGGCATGGTGCATGCCTTTGGTACGGCGGCGCGCCTTTTCACCGCCATTTCCACCCAGGGCGTTTCTATCCGTACCATCGATCAGGGCTCGAGCGAAATCAGCATCATCGTGGGCGTGGATGAACAGGACTTTGAAAAGACCATCAGTGCCATTTACGATACCTTTGTGAGAACCTAAAAGGAGAAATACCGATGCTGCACGTCCTCATTTTCATCGTATGTCTGCTTTCCTCCACTGCCGGCGGCATTTGCGGCATTGGCGGCGGAGTGATTATCAAGCCCGTTGTGGATGCGCTGGGCGTGCTCTCTGTCAGCGCGCTGAGCTTCCTTTCGGGCCTTACGGTGCTGTCCATGAGCTGCATTTCGGTATATAAGCAGCGTAAGCGCCGCCTAGTGGACATGAAGACGGGGACGCCGCTGGCCCTTGGCGCCGCTGTTGGCGGCCTGGCCGGCAAAGCGATCTTTGACGTGATCAAAACCTCTGTCGGCGAAGCGCCGGTAGGCTTAATCCAGTCCATCGCGCTGGGCATTATTACACTGCTGACGCTGCTGTACATGATGCACCGTGCGAAAATTACCACGCACAATGTCAAAAGCCCCGTGCTTTGCGCGGTTATCGGCCTGCTGCTGGGTGTGATGAGCTCCTTCCTTGGAATCGGCGGCGGTCCGATCAATCTGTGCGTATTGTATTTCTTTTTCTCGATGGACACCAAAAAAGCGGCTGCGAACAGCCTGTATGTGATCCTCTTTTCACAGGCAGCCAGCGCGCTGAGCACTGTTGCGCAGGGGAAAATTCCCGAATTTTCCTGGCTGCTGCTGATCCTGATGGTAGCCGGCGGCGTGCTGGGCGGCATGCTGGGCCATAAACTGAACGAAAAGCTCAGCGCCAAACAGGTGGATAAGCTGTTCGTCGCTCTGCTGGTGTTGATCATCCTGATCTGCGTGTATAATGCTTTCCGCTTTGCGGGGATGATGTAAAACGAGCAATAAAATGGAAAGCCCCCGGCCTGCAGGCCGGGGGTAATTTTATTTTGCCAGAGCGGGCAGGGTGAAGGCGGCGCCTTCGCTGTAGCCGTTGCTGGGATTGACGCCGGAACCGACGTAAGGATCGGCGGTATAGCCGTATCTGGCGCTGGCGGCGGCGTCAAGCAGGAAGCGATTGTGATTGTAGGAGGCGGCGAGGTCATCGGCGTCCACATCCACCAGATACCATTGCCCGTCGTCGAGCTTGACATAATTCCAGGCGTGACTGGGAATTTCTTTCGTGCCGCCGGAAATGTGGAGGGCCTCAATGCCAAATTCTTCACACAGGATTTGGAAAGCGCTGGCATAGCCTTCGCACACGGGCTCATAAGCGTCACCGGGGATAATGGCGCTGTAAGCGGAGTGCGCTGCCAGATAGGCAAAGGCTACGGGGTCGCTGTCCTTTTTGTGACTGGTGGTCTGCTGGGAGTTATAGCTGTTATTCTTGCACAGCCAGTCATGGATGGCCTTGACGGTATCGCGGGAAGAGGCGTTGGCGGGCAGCGATTTTTCAATCTGCGCCACGGCCTTGGGAATGGCGGCGAGGAAGGTTTCCTGCAGGGAGGCAAGCGTTTGCCCCTGCGGGAATTGGAGCGCGCCCATATGCGCTACAACGCCAGTTTCATAGCGCAGGCGGCCGTTGGTATCGATCCAGTCGATCCAGAAAATGCGCGGATTGTCCAGCTTGATCATGGGCCCCAGCGCTTGACGGCGCGTGTCACGGGGAGATACGGGAGACTGATTGGGATAAAGCAGCACGTTGCGGATAACGACCTCCCAGGCCTGCTTGTGCTGCGCGGATAATTGCTGATAATAATACTGATTTTTAGACAGCCAGAGGGGCTTCAGATCGGCCAGCGGATCGGCGACCGGAGTGATGACGGCGTTATTCTGACTGGAAACGATCACCACGTTTGACGTGGCGCTTTCAATCACTTCATTTCTGCTGTCGGCGGAAGAGGGGGCGTTTCCCTGATCCTCGATTTCATTGGTGGGAGCGGATGCGGGCGAGGCGGTGGGCCTGCCCTTTTCCATGATATCTTCGGCGCATGCCATCAGCGAGCAGCAGAGAAGAAGCAGAGTGAGCAGGCAGATAAAATGTTTCATAGAAGGCACATCCTAATCAAAAGAATTGAGCAAGAAAAGGCAGCCTGTCTTTTGACAGGCTGTTTAGGTATTACACCTCGGAGAGGATGGCTTGATACACGGTGCAGCCGTTGTCGTAGAAGTTGAGGTAGATTTCACCGTCAGCATGGATGATGCTTTCGATTTCTACCCAGTAATCCACCTTGATGTTATTGATGAAGTTGCCTTCCCAGTCATACACGACGACATAGTTCTTATATTTCTGGTGATCCCACTGAACAAAGTAAATGTACTTGTCGTCGCATTCCATGCCCTGGCGGACAAGGCCGGTGTCAACGCCGGGGAGCGTCTTGATGTAGTTGAATTCGCCGTCTGTAACAACGATGTCATAACCACCGCCCAGACCGAAGACGTACTGATCGCGCGTTTCGTTATAGGCCATGGCATAAGTGCCGAAATCCAGCGTGACCTGCTGCTCGATCGCCAGCGTGGCGGGGTCAAGCTGCGTGAGGGTCTTGCTGTCGGGATCATCCAGATTGACGACATAGAGCTTGTTGGTTTTCGTGTTGACGGTGGCGTCATTGCCGTGGCCCAGCGGCAGAGCGTATTCCATCTGCTCAACGCTCCAGTCGCTGAGGTTCACACGCCACACGGCGTCCTGATTGTTGGCTTTATTGTGCGTCACAAAATAGCCGTGCTCGCCATCGGTCGCGCAGCCCTGGGCAATATAATACTGCGCGGCAGGGCCTTTGGGATCAAGGTAGATCTTCTTTTCCAGACGGATGATGTATTCCTTGCCGGGTTCGATATCTGTAAACTTGAGACCATCTGCAAGTACGGCGCAGGGGATCAGCAGGCACAAAAGCAGCAGGCAGGCAATCAGCTTTTTCATATGCAACTCCTTTACGGCTTTTTTGTTATTATATCAGGAAAAAAGGAAAAATAAAAGACCTTTCTTGAAGATTGAGATAGGATTTACCGTCAGAATCTGATAGGTTCAGTCTGCTTTCCGTCAGCGCAAAAAACGCCTGCCATACGACAGGCGAAAATGTTTATTGCTCTACAAGCGTGGCTTTATAAATTCTTGGATAATTGCTCAGGAAAGTGATGTAATAGTCATCGCCGATGTGGAACATGCTTTCTACTTCTATGTAATTGTTGATTTTGATGGTGTTAATGTGATGGCCGTCCCAGTCGTATACCATCATCTGGCTTTTGTGATTTTTCGAGTCCCAGTGCAGAAAATAGAGGTATTTGTCATCGCAGTCCATTCCCTGACGGGCCAGGCCGGTATTTACGCCCGGGAGGAGCTTGAGATAGTTAAAATCACCGTCGGTCAGGACAATGGTATAGCCGCCGCCCCGACCAAAGGCATACTGATCGCGCGTTTCATTGTAGGAAACGGCATAGAAGGGGAAGCTCAATTCAACCTCGCCGTTGATTTCCAGCGTATCGGGATCGATGCGCACCAGCTTTTGGCTATGAGGCCGATCAAGATAGACGGCGTACAGCTCGTTTTTCTTTGTGTTGAAAACCAGATCGTTGGCATGGCCGAAGTCGAGGCCATACACCATGTTGACAACCGACCAGTCCTTCAAATCCACTTTAAACAAGCCGCCGTTCACATTGCGTCTGAGTGCGGCAACGTAGGCGTATTTGCCGTCGGTTGCGGAACCTTGCGCCAGTCGATAAAACAGGCTTTCATAGTCGCTGCCTTTCAGCTCAGTTACTTTCTTCAGATTGATGGCGTATTCTTTACCCGGCTCAATATCGGTGAATTTGATGCCTTCTGCACCGGCAGAGACAGCCAGACAAAACAGCAGGAGAAAACATAAAAAACGCAGGAAATATTTCATCTCAGCACCTCTGGTATAACGGCTTTTTGCCCTGATTATAGCGGAGAGGAGGATCTTCGTCAAGAAAAACCGCCTGTCAAATAACAGGCGGTTTGTGCGTTATTTTTCTTTGATGACGCCGTGATACACTTTGCAGCCGGTGCCGGCGAAGGCGATGTAGATTTCACCGTCTACATTGAACATGCTCTCGATCTCCAGGGTGGAGTTCACTGTCAGGCAGTTGACGTAATTGCCGTCCCAGTCGTAGACCATGATGTAGTTGTTATCCTTGTCGCTGTCCCACTGCGGGAAGTAGATGTAGGTATCATCGCTGTCCATGCCCTGCTTGGTGATGCCGGTATCAATGCCGGGGATGCGCTTGACGATGTTGAAATCACTGTCGGTGATGTAGGAGTCAAACGAACCGCTGATACCAATCAGGTACTGATCGCGCGTTTCATTGTAAGAGATGGCGTAGGCCTTGTAGGGCAGTTTCACCTGCTCGATCTCTTCCAGCGTATCGGGATTGACAATCGACAGGATATCCTTGTTGGGATCATTATGCACGATCACCAGCTGATGCTTTTTGCTGTTATAGGCAGCGTCGTTGCCGTGATCCAGCGGCAGACCGTACATGGTGTTTTCGATTGTCCAGTCGCTCAGCTTCACCTTCCAGATGGCGCCCTTGTAGACTGCCTTATAGAGGGTGATGAAGTAGCCGTATTCGCCGTCCGTGGCGCAGCCCTGGGCGGTGTAGTACATGCGCTTGCCCTTTTCGGACGGGGGATAGAGATGAATCTTCTGCTCAAGCTCGACTTCATACTTCTTATCGGGCTGCACTTCGGCGATTTTTATACTTTCCGCAAAGGCGCAGGAGCAGAGTGTCATCAGCAGCATCAGCCAAACAATCAGCTTTTTCATCAGATACTCCTTACTTCACGCCATTGTAGGTGAAGGCCTGGATGATCTTCTGGCTGGCAAACAGATAAATGACCAGCACGGGACCGACCAGCAGTACGTTGGCCGCCATGACCTGGTTCCACTTGTTGCCAACGTCGGCGTCCTGAACGCGCTCGATATACATCGTCAGAGGACGATACTTATCGTTGTTGGTCATAACCAGGGGCCAGAAGTAGCTGTTCCACGTGCCGATGAAGGAGAACAGGCAGATGGTGATCAGCGCGGCCTTGGCCATGGGCAGCATAATACGGCAGACGATCTGCAGCTCGGTGGCGCTGTCAAGACGGGCGGATTCCAGCAGCTCGTCAGGCACCTGCTTGAAGGCCTGGCGCAGCATGAAAATGCCAAATACGTTGCAGCCGTGGGGGATGATCTGCGGCCAGAGAGAGGGAATCAGACCGGCCTTGGCCATGACCATGTAGATCGGCACGTAGGTACAGGTGCCGGGGATCATCAGCGCGCTGATGACAATAGCCCAGGCAATGCCCTTGCCGACAAACTGGCGCTTGGCGAAGGAATAGGCCGCGGGGATCATAACGAGGCACTGCAGGATGATAACGCCGGCAGTGACGATCACGCTGTTCTGGGCATACTGCCAGAAATTGATGCCCATGTTGTAGATGTTGGAGTAAGCGATGAAGGTAAAGTTCTTGGGCCACAGTGTGGGCGGCACCTGGATGGCTTCACCGTAGGTTTTGAAGGAGGTGATGATCATCCAGTAGAAGGGGAAAACGAAAACGACAACACAGATGAGTTTGAGAATATCGCTGAACAGATTGGGCAGATAATTGACGAAACGACGCTTAAGCTGATACATATTGTTCCCCCTCCTTTCTTACTGATAATGAACTTTCTTTTCCAGGCCCTTGAAGTCAAGCAGGGTGATGAGCATCAGGATGATGGTCAGCACGATACTGGAAGCGCCCGCCAGACCCAGGGTGTTGTTGGTTTCAAAGGCATTGTCATAGATGAACATACACACCGTCTTGGTGGAAATGCCAGGGCCGCCGCCTGTCATCTGACGCACGGACTCGAAGATCTTGAAGGAGTTCGTGGTCATGGTGATGAGCATCAGGAAAATCTGGGGAGAGAGCAGGGGCAGCGTGATCTTAAAGAAGGTCTTGACGGCGCTGGAGGAGTCCAGCTCGGCAGCCTCATACACTTCGCCGGGGATAGATTTGAGGGCGGAGAGGAAGATCAGCGCATGGTGACCGATGGACGCCCAGGTGTTCATGATCATAACGCAGACCATGGCCGTGGACGAAGAGCCCAGCCAGTTGTGCGTGTTGAAGCCGAATACTTTGATAATGCCGTTAGCAATACCGCTGGATTCGGGGCTGAAGATCCAGCTCCACATGAAGGCGCTGGAAATGGTGGCGACCAGATGCGGCGCGAAGAAGCAGGTCTGCGCGAAGTTATTGATCTTGCGCGCTTTCTGCAGCCATACGGCAAAGATAACCGACAGCGACAGACAGATAGGCACGTACATGCATACATACAGCGCCGTGTTCTTCAGCGTGGTCATGAACTGCGGACGTCTTACCAGGATGTCCAGATAGTTTTCAATGCCACGGAAGGTTTTATAGGGGTTGGTGATGTTGCCGCGGTACAGGCTCAGATGAACGAGGTTGCCCATCGGATAGAAGGTGAACAGGCACAGAAAGAGAATGGCAGGCAGCACCAGCGCCCAGGAGAAAACCTGGTTGCGGATAAACTTGCCGTTCAGCTTACGTTTGGCCTGGCGTTGAAGCGTCAAATCAGACATTGCTCATTCCTCCGGCATTCTGCAGCAGCTGCGCATACTGATTCTCGCCATCGGTCTTGCGGATACGCTGGCCTTCGGCGTCGAAGAAGTACAGGTGCTCATTGGCAACATGGATGAATACCTTTTCGCCCATGGCGAAGTCGGGCTTGTCGGTCTTGACCATGAAGGTATATTCGCCGCAGTCGATCTTGTACAGCGTTTCGCTGCCCAGCATTTCGCGGGTGAGGATTTCGCCCTTGTGGCAGTAGCAGCCCTGTACGGGAACGTCGGACATTTTCACCTTTTCGGGACGGAAGCCCATCTTGTTGCCGTCGGGCATGTCAACGATGTTCATGGGCGGGGTGCCGATGAACTGCGCGGTGAACACATTGTTGGGATCGTTGTAAATGTCTTCGGGGGAGGCTTCCTGCATGATCTGGCCCTTGTTCATCAGCACGATGACGTCGGCCATGGACATGGCTTCCACCTGGTCATGGGTAACGTAAACGAAGGTGGTCTTCAGTCTGTTGTGCAGCTCGATCAATTCGGTACGCATCTGCACGCGCAGCTTGGCGTCCAGGTTGGAAAGCGGTTCGTCCATCAGGAAGACGGCGGGCTTTTTCACCATCGCGCGGGCGAGGGCAATACGCTGGCGCTGGCCGCCGGACAGTGTGCCGGGCTTGCGGTCCAGGTACTCCGTCAGGCCGACGATCTCGGCGTATTCCTTGATCAGCGCTTCACGTTCGGCCTTGGGCACTTTCTTATTCTTCAGGCCGAATTCGATGTTCTCGCGCACGGTCATGGTGGGGTAGATGGCGTAGTTCTGGAACACCATGGCGATATCGCGCTTGGAAGGAGCTACGTCGGTGATCTCCTTGCCGTCCATGTAGATGTGGCCGCTGGTGGCGGGGCCGATACCGGCGATCATGCGCAGCAGGGTGGTCTTACCGCAGCCGGAAGCACCAACCAGAACAGTGAACTTGCCGTCCTGGATCGTCAGATCCAGATCTTCGATGATGCGGGCCTTATCGAAGAATTTGCACACTTTTTCAAAACGAATCTCAGCCATGTGTCTCACGCTCCAAATGTATTTGTTGGTTTACATTGCTTAAGTCAGATGCAGCGCACTGCATTTGATTTAAACAATGCGCATCGTCAATTGAAGGTGTCCGGATGCAGCCCGAAGGCTGCATCCGGACAGGATTATTCCGTAATTATTTCCGATTTGTCAGTAATTACAGGATGTGAGCGTTGTCGTCCAGCATCTTCTGGATGGCTTCTTCAACGGTCATGTTGCGCTCGGTCACGAGTTCGCCAACGATGTTCTGAACGTTGGTCTTGTACTCGGTCAGGTCAACCCAGAAGGGAGACTCTTCGGTGGTACCCCAGGCCAGCTGATCGTAAGCCAGCTTGAAGCCGGGATTCTCGGCCCAGTAAGCCTGCATGACGGGGCTGTCAACAACGGTCTTGGTGGAGGGCAGGTAACCGGAAGCGCAGGTTTCAGCGATGATGCGCTCGTCGGAGAGCAGATACATCATGAATTCCCAACCAGCCTGCTTAACTTCGTCGGTGTTGTTATCCAGCAGAACGATGCAGCCGCCGCCGATGGAGCAAGCGGGCTTCTCAGCGTCATACACGGGGAAGTAGGCAACGCCCAGTTCGATGTTCATTTCTTCGCAAGCGGGAACCAGGTTACCCAGGGTAGCGCAGGAGCCAACGAAGCAGCCCAGCATGCCCTGAGCCAGACGCTCGGTGCAGCCCAGAGCTTCCTGAGTGGGAACGCGGCACCAGCCCTCGTCCATCCAGCGGGTCCAGTCGCCCAGAACCTTCGCCATGGCGCCATCGGTCAGGCAGGCAGCTTCGCCGCCACCGCCCAGGGAGGAACCCAGCTGATACAGCAGGGAGCCCTGCAGGTAGCAGATGTCGTTGGTCAGTTCGAAGCCGTAGGTCAGCACTTCGCCGTTGGCATCAACGGTGTGCAGAGCCTTGGCGAACTCTTCCATCTCAGCGATGGTGCGGGGAGCCTTCAGGCCCTTCGCATCAGCCATGGTCTTGTTGTAGAAGAACAGGGGAGTGGAGCGGATGTAGGGCAGAGAGTAGACGTGGCCGTCTTCGTTGCCGGCGGTGTAGAAGATACCATCGAAGAAGCGGCTGGTATCCCAGTTGGAAGCGGCAATGTAGGGA
>JAFXJP010000032.1 GCA_017532155.1 Clostridia bacterium
AAGTTAAGCCTTTCAGCGCCGATGGTACTTGGCTGGAGACGGCCCGGGAGAGTAGGTCACTGCCGGATTCCAAAAAGAAAAGACTCCACAAATGTGGGGTCTTTTTCTTTTTTCCATCCGTTGTGCCTACTCTCTCCGGGCGACCTGGTCAAGTACAGCATTGTACTTGGCTAGGTGAGCAGGCGCGCGCGTCCAGTGGACGAAGCAGCGCGCCTGCAAACGCCCGGGAGCGCTCTATGCAAAGCATCTTTCTTATTCAATATTTACTTCTTTCTGTTAGTATCAGCCATGCGCTTGATGGTACTTGGCTAGCGTGACGACGGGCGCCGCCAGTGGCGGATGAAGCCCGGAGGAACGGCCCGGGAGAGTAGGTCACTGCCAGATCATTAGTTGAGTACAACAATGTACTTGGCTAGGTGAGCAGATAAAGCAGATTGATCGGCCACGCATTCAGGGCGCAATAGCCTGCGTGATCAGCAGAACCAAAGAAAAGAACGCTTCCATGATGGAAGCGTTCTTTTAGCATCGGGAATCAATTCGAAGCCATCAGGCTGGTATTCTGATAAGGCTTGGGGGCATTGAACATGTAGTATCCGCTGAAGCCAAGGTGGCTGAAATCGGAAACCTTCGCACGAACCAGACCGGGCTCCACAATTTCCAGAATGCCTTTGGTATCCATTTCGGCATAGCTTTCGCGCATGTAGGGATCCAGCACGTAGATCCACTCATCATCCACATGAGCAAGAACCAGATAGTGTGAATCGGTGGTAAACGCGCCCTTTGACACGGTGGTGATCACGCTGAAGCCCTTATTAAGCGCATCCAGGGCGTCCTCCCAGTAGCGGGATCCGGCGTATTCAAGCTGATAAGCCTCGGCCAGTGCAGGAAAGATGCTGAGCAGCGTTCCGCTGGCTTCGGTGCGATACTTGGTTCGCGTTGAATTGTTGCCGGTGGCAAAGATTCCGAAGGCAATGGGCAGATAGGTTTCAAAATCTTCGGAAGTGACGAGGGTGGAAAGCTCATGCGTGCGATCGCAGCGGAAGCCGTTGACAGAGCAGGTACAGAAGCTATATTCTTCCGCATAGGGGCTCTTGAAATTGAGCAGCTCGTTCAGCCGCTCGGGCGCCACGTGGCGGCTGATGGCGATGGCGGCTGCCGTCGGCCCGCAGCCTGCCCAGCGGAATACACGCCAGTTTGTGCTCTTGATTGGTTCATAGATCGCATCGCCCCAGAGCGGATCGTTCTGGGCGTAATAGGGCCACTCGCCAACGCCGGGCACGTCAATCATCCGGCTATAGACCAGCTCGATCGGCCCTTCCGGGCAAGGCGTGGGCTCGCAAAGCGCGTGATGCACCGGGCAAAGCGCCAGCCAAAGGGCGAGCGGAACGGCGAATTTGAAGAATTTCTTCATCAAGTCAGCCCCTCCATCCAACGGTGTATGATGGCGCATTCCTTTTCACCATTGCCGGGCCATACGTCTTCGCGCAGCGCGCAGAGATTGTCGTTGACCTGGCGCAGCCGGGGCAGAAGATGGGGCCAGTTCATAACGCCTTCGCCGAGCGGGCGGTTAAGCCATTTGCCTTCTGCGCTAAATACGCCGTCTTTGATGTGAAGTACGGTGATTTTGTCTGCAAAAAGGTTGATGCAACGTTCAAGGATGTCTGCCTGAGCCTCGTGCGACACGGTCTCAGGGGTGATCAGGTTGGCCAGATCCAGCACAACGCGCAGATTGTCGCTGGGCACATCGTCCAGCAGGCGGCGGGTGAGTTCCGGCGTGTTAAGCGTATGGACAGCGACGGGCTCGATGCCCACGATGGCGCCGCATTCCTCTGCTACGCGCACCACATGGCGGGTAAAGTCAAGCAGGCGCGCGTAGGCGGCCTCGCGTTCGCTTTCATCAAAACGGAAATGCGTAGTTTCGGTGCCTACGCAGCCTGCGCCCAGCAGCACGCTGGCGCGAAGACATTGGGAAAACTTCTCCTTTGCCGCCTGGCGGACGGCATCGTCCCGATCGCTGGCGCTGATGTAGCACCCCATCACGGGCAGCGCCACGCCATGCTGCACAAAGGCGTTGCGGATTGCCAGCAGCGCTTCTTCGCTCATGTAGTTCTCTGCCGGCTCGGGGAATGCCTTGGTGAAGGCGAGCTGTGTGGCCTTAAAGCCTGTATTGCTGATGGCGGCGGCCAGATCGGCGGGCTGCATGCGCCCAAAGTCGTGGCCTCTCATGCCGATAATCATAGGTATCACTCCAGTATTCAGGATACATATAGTATACGACAAAAAAGAAATAAAGAAAAGCTTTTTATTACAAAAAAGACATAAAATGCATAAAAGATACGAAGCTGTCATCGATTGCGCTTGCCATGCCATATAGCATGCAGTATAATAAGAAATAAGAAAATGTGCAGGAGGAATCCGCATGGATATTAAGACGATTCTCGCATCGGTCGATCATACGCTGCTCAAGCCGGACGCAACGTGGGAGCAGATCAAGGAGATCTGTGACGACGCCATCCAGTACGGCACGGCGACGGTCTGCATTCCGCCGAGCTATGTGGCCCGCTGCAAGGCCTATATGACGGAAAAGAACAGCAGCGTCGGCGTTTGCACGGTGATTGGCTTCCCCAATGGCTACAACACGCCCGCCATCAAGATGTTTGAAGCGGCGGATGCTGTCCACAACGGCGCGGATGAGATCGATATGGTCATCAACATCGCCAACGTCAAGGAGGGCCAGAACGCCAGCCTGCTGGCGGAGATCAACGCAGTCAAGGATGCGTGCCGCGGCAAGACGCTCAAGGTCATCATCGAAACCTGCCTGCTGACGGAGGAAGAGAAGATCCGCATGTGCGATATCGTCTCCCGCTCCAACGCGGACTATATCAAGACCAGCACCGGCTTCTCCACCGGCGGCGCGACGTTTGAGGATATCGCGCTGATGAAGAAGCACATGACCAACGGCAAGGGCATCAAGGCGGCGGGCGGCATTTCTTCTATGGAGGATGCGCAGCGCTTCCTGGAGCTGGGTGCTACGCGCCTTGGCACCAGCCGAATTGTGAAGCTTGTGAAAAACGAGCAGGCGACCGGCTATTGATGCGAAATTTTTCCTGAAAATAGCAGAAAAAAACAGAGATTTTGATTGACAGCGGGCACAAAAGCTGGTATCATAGGCAGGTAAGCCGCTCGGGACAGGTCTGTCAAAACGCAAGCCGTTACCTAAACCCGGCGAGTAAATAATAGGAGGGCCCAAAGAAAAACAGACAACGGTACCGACTCATAGAACTGCTTCATCGCAACTACAATGGTCAGTCCCATAAGCACGAAACATACAGTTTCAAAGATATTGTGTTTCTTTAATGAGTACAGGCTAAG
>JAFXJP010000033.1 GCA_017532155.1 Clostridia bacterium
ACCATGCCCGAGGGCGATTACGAGGGCGCTGGTGAGACCATCACCATGAGCGTGCAGAACTGGTACTACTGCCTGAACGGTCTGGCTGAGTCTGAAAAGCAGGCCAAGACCTACAACTGGGGCGCTGGCTTTGCTCCCGTTGAAACCCGCCTGATGATCCTGTCTGCTCTGGAAGAGCTGACCATCAAGGAGTCCCGTTCTGTCATGCTGATCGCTGACGGCGGCGGTTCCTTCCTGGGCGCCAAGTTCTCCTACTTCTCTGAAGACGAGCACACCTTCATGGGCTTCGGCGGTCTGCGCTACATGAACGTTGAATACACCGACGCTGAGTGGGCTGATTACGTTGCTTCCAACAACAACGACCTGTCCGCCGAGTACAAGAAGTCCGAGTAATTTTAGGTTCTAAAATTATTTTGATTCAATGAATGCGAACGGCGGTGAGCCCTTGGCTCACCGCCTGTTTGCAACATATGTGACAAATGTTGTCAAATAGTGAATTGTCCCAATTGAAGCAGTAATTAACTGGATATTACGATGAATAATCCAAGCGACCGGTTTTAAACGGCTGCAACAGCAGCTGTATGGATGTTTTTTGAGCATCGGATTGACGGCGGCGCGCAGATTTATTCTTCACGCAGAGCCGTGCAATAAGCTGCTTTCTGGCTCAGACACTGTGAATTGGAAAACAACAAAACAGAGGAGAAAAACCTATGTATATGTTTAAATATGTGTCGAAGCGCTTGGGTTTGATGTTGCTGACATTCAGCATCATCTTTACGATGTGCTTTGTACTGATCAAGCTTCTGCCAATCCCCACGACTGCGCTTCCCGGACAAGATCCCGAGATCGTAATGAAAACGCTTGAGGGCCGCGGCTGGATCACCAACATAAAAGAAGGCTCCAACGGTGTCTGGACTTATGACAGAGTGCCTATCATGCTCCAGTTTGGTATCTATCTGAAGAGAATCATCACCCAAGGTGACTTCGGTATTGCTACCACTTACGGCGAGTATCTTAATATGAATCTTTGGCAGGTATTTGTAAACCACCTGCCCCCGACGATCCTGATTAATATTTATTCCACCCTGATCGGTGTTCCCATCGGTCTTGCGCTGGGTATTATTGCCGCTTTGAAGAAGAACAAGTGGCAGGACCAGGTAATCAACATTTTCATCATTCTGCTGATTTCCGTTCCTTCCATCGTGCTGGCGCTGATGATTCAGTATGTGTTCTGCTTCAAGCTGGGCTGGTTCCCGCTTACGATGTCAGTCAGCAATGATTACTTCTCATGGCCGGTTTTCCGTTCTATGCTGCCTGCCGTATTTGCTCTGTGCCTGGGCTCCATCGCTGGCTACGCCCGTTACACCCGTGCAGAGCTGAGCGAGGTTCTGACCGGCGAATTCATGCTGCTGGCAAGAACCAAGGGCCTTACCAAGAGGCAGGCCATCTATCGTCATGCGATGCGTAACTCCATGGTCGTCATTTTCCCCTCTATTCTGAGTGAGTTCGTTTCCGTTCTGTCCGGTTCGCTGATCATTGAAAAAATGTTTGGCGTCAACGGTGTAGGCGGTCTGTATCTGAACTCCATCACCTTCCAGGATTATGACTTCTTCATGCTGCTGTCGGGCTTTTACACCCTGGTCAGCCTGACTGCAGGTATTGTTATCGATATCAGCTACGGTTTCATTGACCCGAGAATCAGAATGGGAGCGAAGTAATGATGGATTATAATAATATTCCCATTGAAAAATTTCAATTTGCTACCAGAAATGACCTGTATCATGACAGCAAATTTGAAACAAAGCCTGTGAGCTATTTTCAGGGAGCCTTCAAGCGCTTCAGCAAGAATAAGGGCGCTGTGGTCGGCGGTGTGGTCATCACCGTACTGGTGCTCTTTGCAATCATTGCTCCCTTCTTCACGCCCTTCAAGCCTGCGTACTACGATATGGTCTACGCCTATGTCTATCCCAAGCTGAATGTGTTTGCGGAAAGCGGCATTAATTTCTGGGATGGCTGCAAGGAGAAGAGCACGAACTACGTTGGCTACCTCAAGGACCTTGCCCTTGCTACGGAAACGGGCAGAGACGTCATCAAGAATGGCGAATATGAGGTCAGCGAGGATGGTTCTGTCTATACTTACCGCTATGATACCTATTACGGCGTCGGCTTTGGTAAGTATAAGACGATCTCTGCGGAGGAGTTTAAGGATATTCAGGAATATCAGAACAGGACCGGCAAACAGGTGCTGTATCCTGTTGTCAAGTCTTCCGACAGACCTTCTCTTGAAAAGAACAAGTATGACGCCAACATCTACTATGTAGTTGAGAATAAGAAGGCCTCCACGATCCGTCCCAAGCTGGACAAGGAAGGCAACATCGTTCCCAACTACTGGAAGTATGAAGTTGGCAAGGCCAGCTCTACCATTCCCGAGTACAACTCTCTTCGTCTCGAAGGTGAGGACGGCTTTGAGGAGAACGGCAAGCAGTATTACTACGCTTACGGCCGCAAGGTAGACGGCGGTATTGAGGTCAGAGCCGAATACTACGAATACTACATCTATCGCCACAACGAAGTGCTCAAGGATGGCATCACCGAGCCTACCTTTATCTTCGGTACCACCCAGACTGGTAAGGATATCTTTGCCTGCCTGGCATATGGTGCGCGCTTCTCCTTCATCTTTGCAACGCTCGTTGCGATGGCCAACTTTATTTTCGGCGTGATCTGGGGATCTATCTCTGGTTACAGCGGCGGTAAAATTGACCTGACCATGGAACGTATTGCTGAGATTCTGGGTTCTGTGCCCACGATGATCGTCATTACCCTGCTGAAGTACCACATGGGTACGACAAGCCAGGTGATCGTCTTGTTCATAGCATTCTTCGCCACAGGCTGGATTGGTATGGCGGGCAGAACGCGTATGCAGTTCTACCGTTTCAAGAACCAGGAATATGTTCTGGCGGCAAGAACGCTGGGCGCCCGTGACTCCAGAATTATGTTCAAGCATATTTTCCCCAACGGTCTGGGTACCATCGTTACCAGCGCTGCGCTGGTGATTCCCTCGATGATCTACTCTGAAACCAGCCTTTCCTATCTGGGTATCATCAATCTGGAAGCCGGCAATACCACTTCTGTCGGTACGCTGATTGCGGCAGGCCAGCAGTCCATCATGGCCAATGCGGGCTATGTTGCGCTGTTCCCCTGTATGTTCCTGATTCTTTTGATGCTTAGCTTTAACCTGTTCGGCAACGGATTGCGCGACGCGTTCAATCCTTCCCTGAGAGGCACGGAGGATTAAGATGAATAGAGAAATTAAATTGTCTGTAAATGATCTTAAGATCTCCTTCCGTACAGACGCCGGCAAGGTGCAGGCTGTACGCAACATTTCCTTTGATCTTTACAAGGGCGAAACCCTGGCCATCGTTGGTGAGTCTGGCTCTGGTAAGTCTGTTACTTCCAAGGCTATCATGGGCATCTCTGCCGGCAACTCGATTTACGAGGGCGGCGAGATTCTCTATGACGGACAGGATCTGACCCGCATCCCCGAAGAGGAAATGCATAAGCTGCGCGGCGACAAGATTGCGATGATCTTCCAGGATCCGCTGTCCTCGCTGAACCCCATCATGCGCATCGGTAAGCAGATCACCGAGGCCATGCTGCTGAAGAACAAGGCAAACCGCAAGGAAGGCCGCGTTACCTTCAACAAGACCCTGGCTGCGCTGTCTGAGACCATCAAGAAGGCCCTTGCCGAAAATCCCCAGCCTGGCGTTACGGCTGCGGATGTTGACAAGTATATCAAGACCTTTGACGCTTTCAACATTCAGGCCATCAAGCTTGAAAACAGCTACAATGACGCCCGTACCGCGGCAGAAGAAATGATCGCCGTGATCGAGGATCTGCTTTTCATGACTGAAAACAAGCAGAAGGTCGACGTGGTGTCTTCTCTGGGCCTTATCAAGAGCAGACTCAAGGAAATCAACGACAAGTACTTTGTTGCCGGTTACGAGGATGCGCTGAAGGCTCATGCGGTTGCGGTTGAGGAGATCACCCGCGCTGAGCGTGCCAAGGTATCCGTGATTGACGTTGTCAAGAAACTGGTGGATAACGGCGCGTCCAAGAACGAGGCCTCGCCCGAAACGGTTGAGACGCTGAAAGCGCTGAAGAAAACTGCTCAGGAGATGCTGAGCCAGCCTCAGTACAATTTCTTCCGGATCGGTTATTATGTGTACAAGCATCCTGAGACCGATCTGAGCCAGATGCCTGCCGATGCAGCTAACGAAATGACCGTCAAGTTCCTCAATGAGGACTTTATGGATTCTTTCATGGTGCTTGTTAAGCTGGCTGTGCAGTACTCCTTTGACAAGACCATCGAGCATAAGAAGAGCGCTGTTGAGGCGATTGAGAAGGCTATTGACTTCTTCAGAGCCGGCGACTTTACCGCGCAGGAGGCGGAGAAGACCTGCAAGTACGTGAATAGCAGCGTGACTGCGGCCATCGATCCGCTGGCGATTGTGAAGGATAACGTGGCTTATACTTGCGGCAGCTCGCTTGAGCGCGAAGTGAAAAAGTATTTCTTCTATGTGAAGAATAATCCCAAGGAAGAAGCCCGCTTTGCCCGTCAGACGGCTCAGAGAGAGGCGCTGCTGGCCAAGGGCAAGAAGGTGGACTGGAAGATCGTTCCCAAGTCCGTTATCGCGCTGGATGTTCAGATTGCGGCCATCGTTTCTGTTCTTTCCCGCGTGATGAACAAATTCAAGGCAGACATTGAAGCTGCTGAAAGCTTTGAAGCGGATAAGCGTTGCCTTGAGATTATTGATTTCCTGAAGGAAAAGGCTTCTCAGGTTGTTTATACGCTGACCAAGCGGATCGCCAAGGAAAAGGCTATCAAGCTCATGGAAGAGGTTGGTATTCCCGAGGCGAGAATGCGTTACAGACAGTATCCCTTCGAATTCTCCGGCGGTATGCGCCAGCGCATTGTTATCGCTATCGCTCTTTCCGCCAACCCCGATATTCTGATCTGTGACGAGCCCACCACGGCCCTTGACGTGACCATCCAGGCGCAGATTCTGGAGCTGATCAACCGTCTGAAGAAGGAGCGTAACCTCTCCATCATCTTCATTACGCATGACCTGGGCGTCGTTGCGAATATGGCGGACAGAATCGCTGTTATGTACGCGGGCAAGATTGTAGAATACGGCACTGCTGAAGAAGTGTTCTATAAGCCGCAGCATCCCTACACCTGGGCGCTGCTGTCCTCCATGCCCGACCTGGATACCAACGAAAAGCTGGATGCGATTCCCGGTACTCCTCCCAACATGATTTATCCTCCCGTCGGCGATGCGTTTGCTGAAAGAAACAAGTACGCGATGGAGATCGACTTTGAGCTGCAGCCGCCTATGTATGAGGTTTCTCCCACGCATTATGCTGCAACCTGGCTGCTCCATCCCAACGCGCCCAAGGTGGAGATACCCAAGATCATAACCGAGCGTATCCGGCGAATGGAAGAAAGGGGAGGCGCCCATGCAGAATAATAATGAAGTATTGCTGAAAGTGGACCACCTTTGTCAGTATTTTCGTTTAGGACGCAAGGATCTTAAGGCTGTTGACGATGTAAGCTTTGAGATCAGGAAGGGTGAGTCCTTTGGTCTGGTCGGCGAGTCCGGCTGCGGCAAGACCACAACGGGCCGTTCTATCATCAAGCTGTATAACATTACCTCCGGCAATGTCTATTTCAAGGGTGAAAGAATTGGCGCCGGCATCCGCTCTTACCAGGATGCTATCTCTGCTGCCCGTGCAGATGCTGCCAGCAAGATCAAGGCGCTCCGCGCTGAAAAGGATGCGGACGCCGCCAGAAAGGCCGAGATCCAGGAAGAGATCAAAAAGATCAACAAGGAGCTTGGCGCTGTCGTTGACAGAAACCGTGCTTTGATCAGAGATGCCAAGTCCAACACCAAGGACGTTGACAAGAAGTATGTCGAATCTCTGCTCCAGGCGCTGGAAGCTGAGTATGCTCAGAAGTTTGATGCTGCCGCCGGCAACACCGTGCAGCTTGCTGCGCTGAAGAAGGAATACAAGAACCGCTGCCGCGTGGCGAAGAAGAGCAAGCTCATCACCCAGATCCAGATGATTTTCCAGGATCCTATCGCTTCTCTTGACCCCCGCATGACCGTCCGCGATATTATCGCTGAGGGTCTGGTGATCAAGGGCATTACCGATAAGGACTATATCAACGAAAAGGTTTACGAGATTCTGGAGACGGTTGGCCTTGTGCGTGAGCATGCGGATCGCTATCCCCATGAATTCTCCGGCGGTCAGCGTCAGCGCATCGGCATCGCCAGAGCGGTTATTATGCAGCCTGATATGATCATTGCTGACGAGCCTGTCTCGGCTCTGGACGTGTCCATTCAGGCGCAGGTTATCAATCTGCTGAACGATCTGCGTGAGCGGATGGGATTGACCATCCTGTTCATCGCTCATGACCTGTCGGTTGTTAAGTACTTCTCCGACCGAATTGGCGTAATGTACTTTGGCAAGATGGTCGAGCTGGCAGATTCCGATGAGCTTTTCAAGAATCCGCTTCATCCTTATACGAAATCTCTTCTCTCTGCTATTCCTCTGCCCGATCCGGTGTATGAGAAGCAGCGCACGAGAATCATTTACAATCCCATTGCGGAGCACGATTACAGGGTAGATAAGCCTTCGTTCCGCGAGATTGCTCCGGGCCATTTCGTGCATTGTAATGATGCTGAAGAGCAGAAGTATAAGCAGCAGCTCAAGTAACAGGACGGAAAAACAGTGAAACAGGAAAAGAAAGCCACATTAAGAAACTACGGCATCTGCGTTGGCATTGAGGTGCTGATTGCCTTTCTGGTGATCTGGTCAAAGGGCTTTTTCGCGCATAGCCTGGCGGTGAACATCCAGATCTTATCCGATGCATTCTTCGTCGCCGGTATTCTGATGACGATGTTTGCAGGCATGATGTATATCAGCGGAGAAGGCGCGCTCATTGGCATCGGGTTTGTCATCAGGAATGTTTTCCTTGCCTTTATTCCCATGGGCAGGACCAGGCATGAGGTATATGCCGATTATCGTGCGCGCAAGCTCAAAAATGCCAAAAAGAGCAGCAACCGCTATCCTCTTGTAACGGGGCTTATCTTCCTTTTCATTGGAACAGTCTTCACGATTATTTGGCACATGGCATTTTATAACGTATAAGATGCACGAAGGGAATACCAAATGAATAACACCCCATTTGCGAACAGGCAGGATGAATACCTGCTCTGGCAAATGGGGTGTTTTATATTTGCTTGACGAGAGGGAAAGGAGAGGCGCTTTGATCGGAAAGCAGCCTCTCAGCTACCCTTATTACTTGCCGCTCATCTGGCGTTCCTGCTGCTCGATCATGCGCTTGACCATATAGCCGCCGATGTAGCCGGCCTGACGGGAAGGCAGATCGCCGTTGTAGCCGGGCTTGAGGTTGATGCCCAGCTCGCTGGCGATTTCAAACTTCATGTTGTCCAGCGCCGCACGGGCTTCAGGAACGTTGATGTTGTTGGAATTGCTGGAGTTGCCGGAATTGTTCTGCTGGTTTTGGGTCGCGGGGATCTGATTCTGCTGATTGTTATACATGATGATATTCTCCTTCAAAATTGAGATTACTTGCCGGCCATCTGGCGTTCGGCCTGTTCGATGAGGCGCTTGACCATGTAGCCGCCCACATAGCCGTTTTCACGGCTGGTGAGGTCGCCGTTGTAGCCGGGCTTGAGATTGACGCCCAGCTCTCTGGCGATTTCGAACTTCATGTTATCCAGCGCTGCGCGTGCTTCAGGTACGTTTACCTGATTGGAAGAATTCTGATTCATTTTTTTCTTCACCTCCTCATTTCGGTACAGGGCTATTTTGTGCGGCATCGCCAAAAATACGCTGGCAGTTTGTTGAAATGCAGGGAAAACAGGTAATTGTGAAAAGAGGACTTGATATTTTGAAGGGATTAAGGTAGAATGAGCATACGCTTTTTGAAGGCTTGAATGGTACGAAAGTAATTGGAGGCACAATCAAAATGAAAGAATTGCGCGAAGCGATCCGCCGCGAAGGCAAGGGCATTGGTCAGCACATTGTCAAGGTGGACATGTTCCTCAATCACCGCCTCGATACGCGGCTGATGTTTGATATGGGCCGTGATCTGGCCGATCATTTCCGCAAGGATGTACCTGATATTGTTCTGACGGTTGAAGCCAGTGGTATTGCCATTGCTTTGGCTACAGCGCACAGGCTGGGCGATATTCCGGTTGTATTTGCCAAGAAGAGCCAGGCCTCCAATCAGTCGGAGGATATGCTGACGGCCATGGCGCATTCCTTCACGCATGGCAACGATAATTGCCTGCGCGTGGATCGTCACTATCTGCCCAAGGGTAGCCGTGTGCTGATCGTGGATGATTTCCTGGCCAACGGTCAGGCTACCGAAGCGCTGATGAGCATTGTCCGTCAGGCGGAGTGCGAGCTGGTAGGCATTGGCATTGCCGTGGAAAAGGGCTTCCAGGACGGCGGCAAGATCCTGCGCGAAAAGGGTATCAACCTCAAATCCCTGGTGATTGTTACGGGCATTGAGGATGGAAAAATCTGCATGGCGGATAATGACTGATTAGAAAATTTCTTTCCTAAATATGTAAAAAATGCCGGAGTGCTGTTGCATTTCGGCATTATTTGTGCCGAAAAAGATGTAAAACCTGTTGAGATTACGCGAAGTTAGCCGCCTGTGGCTTGATAAATTTCGCGCGGCCTGTTATAATAAAGTGTATTATCCTGCCCAACGCAATTACAAGGAGTAGACAGCATGGCTGATTTTGATGAAAGAAAAGAACTGCTGGACGAGCAGCGGAAAGCGGACAATCCCTTTCAGGTAATGCCTGAGGGCTATGTGCGCCGCCGCCGCTCGGAGCGTCATAAGAGTGAGCTGGAATTGGCCGACGCGCCGATGTATGCTGTGGATGATAAGGAAGATGCGCTGAAGACCCGCGTGATGCCTGCCGTCCGCGCCCAGCAGGAGGAAGAATCCTTCCCGCAGGCTACGCGCGTGATGCCCGCTCAGAAGAATACCGAGGAAAAGGCGCAGCACAATCCTTACAGCCGCGAGGCACAGGAAAACGTGCGTACCTATGGCGAGGATGACCGCTATCAGGACAAGCGTTATAAGGCCAGCCAGACGCAGCTGGAACAGGATCTGTATCCTGAAGACGACAATAATTATGATGATTATGGTGAATACGATGATGACGAAGAGCCGCGTCGCGTGTGGCCTGTCATTCTCGTGTGCATCCTGCTTGTTTTGCTTTTGTTCGTGGCGGGGCTGATTTTCCTGCCTAAGCTGATGGCGCGTCCCGAGGATAATTCCGGCGTTGCGGGCGTATTATATTCTATCCGCGATTCTGCTGAGGATGCGCTGGCATTGGTGGGGATTAAGGAAGATCCTGCCGAAATCCATCTGTTCCAGACCAGCAATACCATTGCTACGGTCGGCAATGAAATGAAATTCAGCATCACCACCACCAAGGCGGTGCAGAATGTGCGCATTCAGGATGAAAACGGCGCAGAGCTGATTGGCACTGTGCAGTGCAAGGATGCGCCCAGCAATACCACCTGGGTGGTCACCGTGCGCTTTGATGCGCCTTTTACGGGCAATGTGTACGCTGCCGTGTGCGAGGATAATGAATGGCATCTGACGCAGGGCATGATGACGCTGCTTGTCACTGCGCCTACGCCTACGCCCACACAGGCGCCCACGCCTACGCCTACGCTCGCGCCTACCCAGGCTCCCACGCAGGCGCCTACGACGGAGCCGGTGGTGATTCTTCCCGCCGAGACGAATGCGCCTACCAACACGCCTGTCAGCACGACTTTTGTGGTGCCTGCTACGGTGGTTGTAACGCAGACGCCTACGCCTTCGCCCACGCCTACCCAGGCGCCTACGGCTACCCCGACGCCTACGCCCACACCTACTCCCACGCCTACCCCGACGCCGACCCCCACCCCCACGCCTACACCCACACCTACGCCTGTGCCGACCAATACGCCCATGCCCATCCTGGAAGCCGGCGCTTCTGATGCGGCAGATCCCGGCAAGCTGAGCCTGACGCAGAATGTGTATGTGGATGGCAAGAGCGTAAGCGAACTGGAACGCGAGACGGCGCTGAACATGAACGGCCCCGATGATTATGAAGTATATGATCTGGGTGTGTTTGCCTTCCGCGGCAACAGCTTCCGTCAGAATGCTGCTTTCGGCACGGTGGAAGTGGAAGAGGAAAAACTCTCTGTCGAATGGAAATATGAGCTGGGCAGCCTGCGTACGGCTGACAGCGGCACGCTGTATGGCGTAGGCTGGACGGGCCAGCCGGCCATCATCAAGTGGCCGATTGAAGCGCGCACCCAGCTGATGAATATCAACGAAGAAAAGCGCAATGTCAGCGCCATGAAGGAAGTAATCTTCGGCGCGCTGGACGGCAAGATTTACTTCCTGGATCTCAATGATGGTCAGCCCACGCGCGATCCTATTACGCTGGGTTATCCCATCAAATCCAGTGTGGCTATCAATACCCGCGGCATTCCTATGCTGGGCGTTGGTCAGGCCATTTCCAAGCTGTCCAACAAGACGGGCGATATCGGTTATTACCTGTACAATCTGATGGATTGCGAGGAAATGCTCTTCATCAATGGCCGCAAGTCTAATTCTCAGTCGCAGTATGCTACCAACGGCGCCTTTGACGGCTCTGCGCTCTTTGAGCGCAACAGCGCCGATACGCTGATCATCGGCGGCGAAAACGGCCTGATTTATACCGTTGGCCTTAATACCTCCTTTGAGTACAATGACGAGAATTCCAAATTGAGCATCAATAAAGAAAACGTCGTTCTCAAGACCAAGTCCGCCAAGGAAAAGGATACCAACGTCAGCATCGAAACGAGCCTTGCAATGTATGATAAGTACATTTACTCTGCTGACGCCTACGGCATTCTGCAGTGTATCGATTCTGATACCATGAAGGCCGTCTGGGCGGTGGATGTAGGCGATAATACCGACGCCGCCATCGCGCTGGACTTTGACGAAAATGGCGATCTGGGCCTGTATACCGGCAATACTTCCTACGCGCGTCTCAAGGGCAAAAAGCCTGTAACCATCCGCCGACTGGATGCGCTCACGGGCGAAGAAGTATGGGCCTATGAGATTGACTGCGTGTATAACGCCGATCAGCTTTCCGGCGTGAAGGCCAGCCCTGTGATGGGTGAACACGAGATCAGCGATCTGGTGATCTTCACCGTCAATATGACGGGCGATAAGAATTCTGCCACCATCCTGGCTCTGAATAAGATGACGGGCAAGGTGGTATGGAAGCATGAAATGGATAGCCCGGCCATCTCTTCTCCTGTCGCTGTCTATAATGAAGCCGGGGAAGCCTGGATCATTCAGGCGGATCAGGACGGCAGACTGTATCTGCTGGAGGGCACTTCCGGCGATGTAAGGAATGTGCTGGATATCAAGGGTGAGATTCAAGCCTCGCCTGCTGTGTACAAAGATATGCTGGTCATCGGTACGTGTTCCAAGGATAATGCGTACATGTATGGCGTTCGCATTGAGTGAGGAAATTAATGGAAAAGAGAAGCCCAAACGGCTTCTCTTTTCTGTAATAATGAAGGAGTGTTTTTATGAACAAGCGTTATCTGGTGGCTCTGGATCAGGGCACGACCTCTTCGCGTGCTGTCATCTTCACGGCGGAAGGCCGTATGCTGGGTGCAGCAGCGCAGGAATTCAAGCAGTACTATCCCAATCCCGGCTGGGTAGAGCATGATCCTGGCGATATCCTCGCTACGCAGATTGAATCTCTGCGCGCGGCTGTACGCCAGACGGGCATCGATCCGGCGGAAATCGCGGCGATTGGTATCACCAACCAGCGTGAAACCACCGTGCTGTGGGATCGTCAGACGGGCAAGTGGCTGCACAATGCCATCGTGTGGCAGTGCCGCCGTACTGCGCCTTATGTAGAAAAGCTGCTGGATGCGGGTTATGGCGAGACCATCCGCCAGAAGACCGGTCTGGTGCCTGATGCATATTTTTCCGGCACCAAGCTGCAGTGGCTGCTGGATGCGCTGGATGTGCGCGACCGTGCCCGCAAGGGTGAACTGTGCTTTGGCACCATCGACAGCTTCCTGTCCTGGAACATGGTCAAGGGTCATCCGCATGTAACTGATGCGACCAATGCTGCCCGCACGATGCTGTTTAATATCCACACCCAGGAATGGGATGACGAGCTGCTCAAGATGATGGATATCCCGCGCGAACTGCTGCCTGAGGTGATCGACAGCTCGCATGTGATCGGTATGCTGGATGAGGATATTCTGGGCGTCGGCATTCCTGTGGCGGCTATGGCGGGCGACCAGCACGCCTCTCTCTTCGGTCAGGCCTGTTTTGAAAAGGGCATGGCCAAGAACACCTACGGCACGGGCTGCTTCATGCTGATGAACGCCGGCGAGGAATTCAAGCTGAGCGAAAACGGCCTGCTGACTACCGTAGCCTGGCGCCTCAACGGCAAGCCCACCTACGCGCTGGAAGGCAGCGTATTCATGGGCGGCGCGACCATCCAGTGGCTGCGCGATGAAGTGAAATTTGTGGAAAAGGCCAGCCAGAGCGAGGCCATTGCCACTTCCATCCACGATACTGACGGCGTATATCTGGTGCCTGCTTTCACGGGTATGGGCGCGCCTTACTGGGATATGTATGCCCGCGGCACCATCTTTGGCATGACGCGCGGCACCGGCCGTGCGCAGATTGTACGCGCGGGTCTGGAGAGCATTGCCTATCAGAGCCACGACCTGTTCCAGGCGATGGCCAAGGACATTGGCAGCGAGCCCAAGGTGCTGCGTGTGGACGGCGGCGCGACGGCGAACGACTTCCTGATGCAGTTCCAGTCTGATATCATCAACACCACCATTCAGCGTCCTGCGGTGCTGGAAACCACAGCGCTGGGCGTTGCGCTGATGGCGGGTCTGGCGGTTGGCGTATATACCAATCTGGAAGAGACGGCCAGCGGCTGGCATGTTGAAAAGCAGTTCTCGCCTGCGATGGATCCTGTCGAACGCAGCGAAAAGGTACGCGGCTGGAAGCGCGCTGTGCGTGCGGTGCTGGCCTGGGCCAAGGACGACGAAGAATAAGCGATATACAAAGAAGGGAGCAGCGATGGCTGTTCCCTTTTTTATTTGACGTCATCGAGCGTATAGCGTCCGGGCTTTTGCGATAGCAGCCAGCGCGCGCCATGCAGTGCGCCACGGGCAAAGATGCTGCGGCTTTCGGCGACGTGCGTGAGCAGCAAATGCTCGCCGTGACCATAAAAGCCTGCTTCATGGCTGCCGCACAGAGTACCGCCGCGCAAGGCATGCAGGCCAATTTCATGCGCCTGGCGCTTTTGCAGCGCGGCGTGTCGGCCGTATACCGGCTGTGTTTGCGGCGTCGCAACGGCGTGATAAAGCAGCATTGCTGTGCCGCCTGGAGCATCGGCTTTTTGCGCATGATGGCGCTCGATGATCTCGATATCGAAATCCGGCAGCAGCGCTGCGGCGGCTTGGCAGAGCTTTTTCAGCGCATGGACGCCCAAACTGAAATTGGCCGACTGCAGCAAAGGAATATGCTGCGCAGCCTCATCAATCATGTGCTCGTGCGCGCGCTCAAGGCCGGTGGTGCCAATCACCAGTGGCAAGTGATGATCGGCGGCATATCGGAGCGTTTGCGGCAGATGCGCAGCATGGGAAAAATCGATCAGCAGATCGGCCTTTTCATGGCACAAAGCATAGGAGGAGTAGTGCGGAAAATCACCCTGCTCCTCCTTGTTTACGTCGATGCCTGCGATGGGAAGAAAGCCGTATTGCCGGCAAAGCGCGGAAATTTCTTTTCCCATACGGCCAGATGCGCCTGAAATCAGCAGTTTGTTCAATTGATCAGCAGCCCCTTTTCCTGCATTGCTGCTTGTAGTATGCGCAGATGCTCCGCTTGCATGCGTACAAGCGGCAGACGCACATCGGGCTGCATGAGGGAAAGACAGGCAAGCGCCTGCTTGACAGGCACAGGGCTGACCTCGATAAAAAGTGCCTGGATGAGGCGCTGCAGGCTCTTTTGCCGCGCTTCGGCTGTCTGGATGAGTCCCTGCGAGACTTCTTTAAACAGCTGTACGGTTTCGCGGGGCAAAAGGTTGGAGAGCACGGAGATCAGCCCCGATGCGCCCAGCCGCAGCGCAGAGACATTGCATTCGTCATTGCCGCAGTACAGGGGCAGACGGCAGGCGCGCATGATATCCGCCATGGCGTTCAGGCTGCCGCCAGCCTCTTTAACGCCGACGATGTTTGGATGATGGGACAGTGCTTCAATGGTATCGGGCTGCATGTTGAGCCCTGTTCTGCCGGGTACATTATAGAGGATGATGGGAAGATCTGTGCTGTCGGCAATGCGTGAAAAGAAAGAAATCAGGCCGGGTTGTGTGGTTTTGTTGTAGTATGGCGTGACGCACAGCTGCGCATCTGCGCCAAGATCACGGGCGATGCGTGCTTTTTCCAGCGTGTGGAGAAGGTGATTACTGCCTGTGCCGGCGATGACGCAGGCGCGGCCATTGGCGCGCTCGATCACGCGCCGGACAACGAGCGTCCATTCTGCGTCTGTCAGTGTGCTGGGTTCGCCGGTAGTGCCGCAAGCCAAAAGCGCCGGAACACCTGCGTCGATTTGTCTGTCGATCAGTGCGTCCAGCGCTTTGAGATCCACTTTGTCATTTGTAAAGGGTGTGACCAGCGCTGTGCAGACGCCGGTAAACACGGGAGTTGAGGACAAAGCGGTTCCTCCTTATGCAGTTGTTGTGGGGCGCTTAATCGCGGTGCTTGATGTAGCCCGCAGCGCACAGGTATTCAGCCGACAGCACGCCGCCGCCCGCTGCGCCGCGCAGCGTGTTGTGCGAGAGGCACACGAAGCGGTAATCAAACAGGCTGTCTTCGCGAAGCCGTCCGATGGTCACGCCCATGCCGTTTTCAAAGTCGCGGTCCAGTTTGGTCTGCGGACGGTTATCTTCCTCAAAATACTTGAGGAAGGGCGTGGGTGCGGAGGGGAGACCCAGCTTTTGCGCTTCAGTTTCCCAGCTGGCCCAGCGTGCCTTGATTTCGTCCATCGTGGGCTTATTGCGGAAGGTGACGCTGACGGCGGCCATATGGCCATCGCTGACGGGAACGCGCAGGCACTGGGCGCTGATTACAGGCGCTGTGGCATGCTCGATGGCGGTGCCTTCATCATTTACCTTGCCCCAGATTTTCAGCGGCTCTTTTTCGCTCTTTTCTTCCTCGCCGCCAATGTAAGGTATGACGTTATCGATCATTTCAGGCCAGGTGGCAAAAGTTTTTCCAGCGCCGGAGATGGCCTGATAGGTGCAAACGCTGATTTTTTCGATGCCGAAATCCATTAGCGGCGTGAGCGCAGGCACATAGCTTTGGATAGAGCAATTGGGCTTGACGGCCACAAAACCCGTTTCCGTACCCAGACGCTTGCGCTGCGCGGCGATCACGCGGGCATGGTCAAAGTTGATTTCAGGAATCAGCATGGGCACATCAGGCACCAGGCGGCAGGCAGAGTTATTGCTGACAACGGGCGTGCCAGAGGCAGCATACTTTTCTTCCAGCTCGCGCGTGGCGGCCTTATCCATGGCGATGGCGCAGAATACGAAATCAACCAGCTGATTCATGCCATCGATATCATAGGCGTCGCGCATCTTCACATTGCGGAATTTTTCGGGAATGGGGCAGTCAAAAGCCCAGCGGCCGCCCAGCGCTTCCTCATAGGTTTTGCCCGTGCTGCGGGGGCTGGCAGCCAGTGCAGTCACATCAAACCAGGGGTGATTTTCCAGCAGCAGTGCAAAACGCTGGCCCACCATGCCGGTGGCGCCGATGATGCCAACTCTATATTTTTTCATGAAGAATCCCTCCAAAGTCATCCTATGCGGCAGAATGGCAATTGCTGCCGGAATATGATCATGGTAGCACGGGGCGAGAGAGAAGTCAATCAAACTGCGAATTGAGAGCAGAAAAAGAACGAAAAGGGGTTATTTTCGGCAGAAAACGCGGCACAGCGCCAGGGAGAGCTTATGCCGGAGCGGCAGCCGCTCTTCCAGAGACTGATAGACGTCCCGTGCGCGGGAAAGCGTTTCCTGCTGCGCGGCATGGCGGCCATAGCGGACGGCGGAAATCTGCGCGGCAATGTCGGTCAGATGCGTGCCGAGCTGCTGCTCAATGCGGGCGGCATACTGCAGCGGAGTTTCAGCCTGATCGCGCCTGACGCCAAGACAGGCAGCGCAGCTGAGCGCAGCCTCCCAGAGGATGAGAAGCGCCTGCGTTTCGGTGCGTGCGCGCTGCGCACGGTAAAGCGGATGCGTGGCGCGAATGCGCATGGCCAGCAAGACCACCAACGCGAGGACGATAAGCAATAGCAACCACGGCAGAGGGGTGTTTTCAGGATCGCTGCTTTCAGGCGGCGGAGAAGGCGGCTGCGCAGGGTCTGGCGTGGGGGTCATCTCATTTTGTTCTTTGGGCTCCGGCGTGGGCGTATGAGAGGACTCGGGCGCGGGTTCCGGAGTGGGAGAGGGCGCCTGAGCGGGCTCCGGCGTGGGCGTAGATGCGTCATCCTGCGGCGGTGTGACGGCATCACTATGGCCGGATTCGTTGACAACCGGCGTAGCGTCGAAGGTGACCCAGCCAACGCCGTTGAAGTATACTTCCGTCCAGGCGTGCGCGTCATGGCCGGTCACATGCGCCAGGCCGTGTGCGTCAGGCTTGGCGATATAGCCTTCCACATAGCGGGTGGGCAGATCCAGCATGCGGCACATGACCGTCATGGCGGTGGCAAAATAGGTACAGTAGCCTTTTTGCTCGGCCAGCAGGAACCAGGAAAGAAAATCGACCGATTCCGGCGGCGACTCTACATCCAGCGCGTAGGCGTAGTGCGTTTGCAGATAATTGCGCAGCGCGACGGCTTTTTCAAAGGGCGTGGATGCACCTGCAGCTGCAGCGGCTGCGATATCAAAAATCTCCTGCTGCAGATGGGAAGGAAGTCTGGTGTAGGTGGGATAGAGCTTTTCATAAGCGGGATCCTGGACCTGGGCATTGCTGGCGACAAGCGCAGCCATGCCGGTATCGGTGGCCTTCATGGGCAGATAACGCACGGAATACGTATCGCCTTCGCTGAGGTTTCGGGTGATGAAAACCTCCGTGCCGGTATTGAAATAGGCAACCATATTGTCGCCCAAAGACAGCAAGCGGATACGCTGCGGCGTGAAAAGTGTGCTGGCATTGCCCGAAAGCAGGGTGACGGAAAGCTGCTTTTCATTTTGCGTGGAGATCAGGGGATAGTTCGTATTGAACAATTCATCGCGGATGGCCCGATAATGCACGGCATGCCAGCCATAGCGGCGGGCGCTGACGGAATCATACCACATGCCGCCGGTGTATGTATCCAGAATTGCGCCGCGCAGATAGGCCGTTTCATCAGTTTGCACGGTCATGACGTCGCGGTCGCTGGGCATGGCAGCGCCGCCCAGCTGTGTTTCTCCCAGCGGCATCCAGCCGTCGCTGGCCAGCGTATAGCGCGAGCGCTCTTCGGTGAAAAAGAAATGATCGTCGATGGTATCGCGCAGCTTTTGCGCCAGCGTGGCAAAGGGCTCTGTTTTTGTGCCTTCTGCGGGGGCGAGCGCCAGGCTGAGGCAGGTAAACAGCGCGATCAGCGGCAGCGCCAGCGGAGATATAAAGCGCGGCGGCTGATCGGGATCGGTGTTTTCATATTGATGCGTAACGGCATAATGCAGCGCCAGCGCCGGCAACACAGGCAGCATATACAGGCTGCTTTCATGCAGTCCCAGCATCCACTCCATTGTCAGCAGCGCCGCTGCGCCAAATACCGGCAGATACAGGCCGTTGTCGGGCGTTGTCATAGCGCAGCAAAGCAGCGTCAGCAGGACGCATAGCTGCGTGCAGAGCACATCGCCGTACAGATACAGCGCGGTATCGGCGCCGCTGAGCCATAGCTGCAGAATGCGGATGCAGGCAACAGTATCGCGCAGGAAGCCAACGCCAAAGGAATAGAGCAGCGCCTGCACGATGAAAAACAGAAGACAGCACAGCGGCAGCAGCCTTTTGCGCAGCAAAAATACGCTGCATACAAGCGAGACGGCAGCGGAAATGAGGCAGTATTGCGGAATCAGATGGGTTAATTGCGCGCCGTGCAGCAGCGGGAGGCCAAGCCCCAGCGACAATAATAGCATTACTGGCAGCTGCAGCACAGCGCGGGGGATGCGATTAAGCCGGCGTGACATAGCATACCTCCACCAAGCATTGCTGCAGTTGGGCCACATAAGGCCGGTCGTGTTCGCTGTCAGGCGTGCGCGTAATCAGATAAACACGCGCATTGGGCCCCATCTGGCGAATGTGCTTGACGCCCTCGACGATGGCGGCGTTCAGCTGGGAAGTGATGATCACCGTAGCGCCTGTCTGACGCATGCGGCGCAGCTCCATGCGCAGCACACGGTCAAATTCGATGCCGCCGATAAAGGGCTGACAGGCCAGCATTTCCTGCAGATGCGGCACATCCTCTGTTTTGCTGGAATGGAATTCCTGCGAGGTGTCGCCGTAGAGCGGCATGCGCACGGGCGACTGGGTTTTCAATTGCATGGCAACGACTGACAGCGCCGTTTCGCACAGCGCGTCGCGCAGCGTCAGGCGGTCGTCGGAGGATTCCTGCGCTGTGCCGGGCTGGCTGCAATCGAGCAGTACCAGCGTATCCGGCGGCGCCGGCGTTTCAAAGCGGCGTACAATCAACTCCCGCTTGCGGGCGGAAAGCTTCCAGTGCACGCGCTTGAGCGAATCGCCCAGACGGTATGCGCGCACATCCTCAGGGGAGGAAAGATCCTCTGTGGTGCGGTTTTGCAGCGAACGGCCGTCATCATTGGAGAGAAAACGCAGCTTTTCCACATCGAAGGGGCGCGGCAGCACCAGAAACTGCGCCTTTTCCTTTTTGCAGCGGACACGCGCACGGAAAAGACCGAACAGATCGTAGAAGGTATATTCCTGAATGCCGGTTTCGAACATGCCTGTATGCTGTGTGGGCAGGGACAGGAAAATCTCCTGAGAACGTCGCATGTGCGGCTGCGCGGTCAGATACAAAGAAGCATCGCCGCACTGCACTGTGATTTCCAGCGGATACACGGGCATGAGGCCGCGGCGGCTGATGCATATAATCCCATCGGCTTTTTCGCCGCGCAGCACGCGGGCGGCAGGCAGCGAGAAATCAAGGCGCAGCTGCAGGCGCGACAACAAAATGCTTGCCAGCGAAAAAAGCAGCGCAAGCATAATGAACAAGGCGGTCAGATAAAATATCCGGCCGCCCAGCGACATCCCGCACAAAAGCGCAGAAAGGGAGATCGCAAGCAGGGCTTGTCCGCGCGCCGTCACGGCAGCTTTACGGGCACGGGCACGCTGGAGAGCAGCGACAAAAGAATGTTTTGTGCAGACTGCCCCTTCATGCGCGCTTCGGGCGTGAGAATCAAACGGTGTGAAAGCACAGGCAGCGCCATGCGCTTGACGTCATCAGGCAGAATATAATCGCGGCCTGCCAGCACGGCGCAGGCCTGGGCGGCACGGATGAGCGCAATGGCGCCGCGCGGCGACACGCCAAGCAAAAGCGCGGGATGGCTGCGCGTGCAGGCGGCGATCTGCGCCACATAAGAGCGCACCTCGCGGCTGCAGTATACGCTGCCAACCTCCTCCTGCATGGCGATAACATCACCGGCGCTGCACACGGGAGCAAGCGTCTGCAGGGGAGAAACCTGGCCGGAATAGCGCTCCAGCACGTCCATCTCCTCCTCGATGGAGGGATAGCCGATGGAAATGCGCAGGAAGAAGCGGTCCATCTGCGCTTCCGGCAGGGGATAGGTGCCGACAAAATCAACAGGATTCTGCGTGGCAAGCACCATAAAGGGCCTTGGCAGCGGATGGGTAACGCCATCGACCGTCACCTGGCCTTCTTCCATCACCTCCAGGAGGGAGGACTGGGTTTTGGGCGAGGTGCGGTTGATTTCGTCCGCCAGTACCAGCTGGCTCATGACAGCGCCGGGCTTGAATTCCATTTCGCCCGTCTGCAGCGAGGGCAGGGTAAAGCCGGTGATATCGCTGGGCATGACGTCGGGCGTAAACTGGATGCGCTTGAAGGAACAGTTGAGGGATTTGGCCAGCGCGGCGACAAGCGTGGTTTTGCCAACGCCGGGCACATCCTCAATGAGCACATGGCCTTTGCACAAAAGCGCGATCAGCGCCAGCTCGATGGCTTCATCCTTGCCGACAATGACCTTGCGAACGTTTTGCTGGAGGGAATATATCAAAGATCGTACCTGATTTTGCTGCATAAAAGCTCCTTCGGTCGAAAAATGTAGCGGTTGATTCCTTCATAGTATACCCTGAACCGCCTGTTTTTTCAATCTTTCTGCCAATTGCACGAAATATTTACATCCTCTGGCGGCAATGGGATAAATTTAGCATGCGCAAATGAAAGAAAAGTATAATTGTTTCACGTCTTTTCTTTATATTTGGCGTGAAATATGTTATAATATACTTTGTATTATGTCCATTGGAGGTTTGAGCATGTTTGGACGCATGATGAACAGCTATTATTATGGTAAAAGCGGCAAGGGCGACTATCGCAAAGAGGATTTGCCCAAGAACCGCTGGCAGCTTTTCTGGGAAATGCTGCGTGTGCGCCTGTCCGGCATCTGCCGTGTGAACCTGATGACGGTTGCGCTGTGGATCCCCATGATGCTGGTGATTATGCTGACGGTCAATTCCTTTGTGACCATCAGTGGTATGGAACGTGTGACGGATGAAGCGACCGGCTATAGCTATACGGTGCTGGTGTATGATGATATCGTGGATGAAAACGGCAATGTGACGACTCCTGGCTGGACGACGCCTGTCAACGATGTGCTCAGCATGACGCTGCTGATGCTGATTCCCTGCATTCTGATTACCGGCCCTGCGCAGGCGGGCATGGCGTACGTCATGCGCAACTGGGCGCGCGACGAGCATGCCTTCCCCTGGGCGGATTTTAAGGATGCGGTCAAGGATAACTGGAAGCAGGCGCTGGGCATTTCTGCCCTTACGGCGGTGCTGCCCTATATGATTTACATCGGCTATAATTTTTATGGTCAGATGCAGCAGGAGCAGGGCTTGCTCTTTATGGTGCCGCAGATGCTGATGGTGATCATCGGCGTGATGTGGTGCCTGGCGCTGGTCTATTTCTATCCGCTGATGGTATCCTATAAAATGACCTTTGGCCAGCTGCTCAAGAACGGCTTTGTGATGGCCATTGCGCGGCTGCCTATGAACGTGGGCATTCGTCTGGCGACGCTGATTCCCACCATCATTGCGCTGGCGGTGATGCTGCTGAGCAACAGCTGGCTGTATGCGCTGCTGGGCCTGGCGCTGTATTATGTGATCTTTGGCAATGCCATGACGCGCTTCATCTTTGCCTCCTACACCAACGGCGTGTTTGATAAATATATCAATTCCCGCATCGAGGGCGTGGAAATCAACCGCGGCCTGGCCAAGGAAGATGACGACGACTACGACGATGAGGACGAAGAGGAAGAAACTTCCTCTGTCAATCTGCCCCAATAACGCGCATACTGCTATGCGGAGGTGATCAAATGCATCCGCATAGCGATGAAATGTATTTGAAATATCAGGCCGCGCAAGAGCTGGGCCTGATGGAAAAGCTTTGCCGCGTGGGCTGGAGCGGCCTTTCTGCCCGGGAAACAGGGCAGATTGGCGGCATAGTGCGCCGGATGAAAACACAGCGAAAGGAGCCGTAACGGCTGATGTATACCGCCTTTGCCTCGGTGTATGACCGACTGATGAACAACGTCGATTACGACAAATGGGCGCAGCATTATGCGTATTTGTTGTCTGCCGGCGGTGTTCAGCGCGGGCGGGTATGCGAATGTGCCTGCGGTACGGGCGCGCTGACGGTGCGCCTGGCTAAGCTGGGGTATCAGATGACGGGCGTGGATCTCAGCCAGGAGATGCTCTCTGTGGCGGTGGAAAAGGCACGCAGCGCAGGTGTGACGGTGCCTTTTGTCAAGCAGGATATGTGCTATCTTCAATTGCACCGCCGGCAGGATGCCATCCTTTGTACGTGCGACGGGGTCAATTATCTGACAAAGCCCGAGCGCGTGCGTACATTCCTCAGCGCAGCATATCAGGCGCTCAAGCCCGGCGGCGTGCTGGTAATGGATATTTCTACGCCCTACAAGCTGCAGCATATCCTGGGCAACAACACGCTGGGCTGTCAGGATGAGGACGTGAGCTATGTCTGGCAAAACAGCTATCATCCCCGCACGCATACGGTGGATTTGAATTTGTCCATCTTCGTGCGCGATGAAAATGGTACCTACACGCGCTTTGAGGAAAAACAGACCCAGCGCGCGCATACCATGGAAGAAATGCAGAAATACCTGGAGGATACCGGGTTTACCAAGATACGCTTTTACGGCGGAGAGCGGAGGCGCGCGCCCAAAGAGACGGATCAGCGCTGGCATATCCGCGCCGTAAAGCCAAAGGAGAAAAAATGATTAATCAGCCTTTTAACGAACCGGACGCCCTGCTGCGCATGGCCATCTGCAATGGCGAAGCGCGCGTGATGCTGATGCGTACCACCCAGATGGCGCAGAAGGCCGGCGATCTGCACAATGCATCTGACGTTGCCATTGCTGCCATGAGCCGTCTGATGACGGGCACGGCGATGCTGGGTGTGATGATGAAGGAAGATACCGCCAATACCACGGTCATCGTGGATGGCGGCGGCCCCGGCGGACGCATGACGTGCGTGGCGCATGGCGGCAATGTGAAGATCAGCATGATCAATCCCAAGGTAGAGCTGCCTGCGCTGCCGGACGGCCGTCCGGATGTGTCGGGGCTTGTAGGCCGCGAAGGCATGCTGACAGTCATCCGCGACTATGGCGTGGGCGAGCCCTACATTGGCAAGACTGAGCTGGTTTCGGGCGAGCTGGGCGAGGATTTTGCAGCGTATTATACCTCCAGCGAGCAGACGCCCTCCATCGTGTCGCTGGGCGCGATTGTGCATGAGGGCATGGTGCTCTCTGCCGGCGGCGTGCTGGTGCAGGCAATGCCCGGCTGCAGCCGCAAGACGCTGGAGATGCTGGATATGCGCGCGATGCTCTTTTCCGGTATCAGCCGCGATTTGTTCGAAGATCCGCTCGACGACCTGGCTGATCGCTGGTTCCGCGACATGGATATGGTCAAGCTTGACCGCCAGCCGCTGCAGTATCGCTGCGATTGCAGCCGCCAGAAGGCGCTGCGCATGCTCAAGAGTATTGGTCGCGAACAGCTGCTGGAGATCCTTCAGGAGGATCACGGCGCGGAGATGACGTGTCATTTCTGCCATACCACGCATACGTTTGACGAAAACGATCTCAAGGCGCTGCTCGCCAGCGGGATGAATTGATGCGGCAGGAGGAATTGATGCCCAACATCGTGTCGCTGGATATGCCTTCCGCTTACTGGAAGGAAAAGGCCCAGCGCGCCCGCCGGGCGGGGGACTGGGACGAGGCGGTGAGATTATACCGCGCGGCGCTTCGGAAAAATGATGACGCCGCTACCCGCCGCGAGCTGGCGGAAGTATTTGCTCAGATGCGCTCCTATGCGGTCAGCTGCCGGATATATCTTCAGAATCTGGCGCTGGACGCCAATGACACCGATAGTCTCTACGGCCTGGCGCGCAACTATTCGCTGATGGGCGATGAAAACAGCATGGCGGATCTGCTGGATCTGTATCTGCGCCTGGCTCCCTGCGGCGAAAAGGCGGATGCTGCCCGTGATATTTTGTGGCGTATGCCGCGTCCAAAAAAGGAAAAGAAGCGTTTGCGCCGTGCGCACACGCTGTACTTTCAGGCGCTGGATCGCATGAATGAGCCGGAAGAGGCGTTCCAGATTGCCAAAGCTGCCTGGCAGCGCGGGCATTTGCCGGAGACGGCGCAATTGCTGAGCGAACTGTACCTGCGCCGCGGAAAGACGGACAAGGCGCTGGAGCTTGCATCCTTTGCCAGCCAGCAGATGCCGGACGAAATGCCGGTCAGGCTTTTGCTTGCAAGCGCCCTGCATGTAAAGGGGCTGCACAACGCCTGTCGCGCGGCGCTGCACGAGGCTGAAGAACGCTGCCAGAATCATGCGCAGGTGGCGCTATTTTGTCAGCAGGCGATGCTGCTGGGCTGCGCGGATATGGCGGTAGAGGCCATGGAAAAGCGCGCGGAGGAGGCGCCCGGCAGCGCGGAAACGCTGCTTTTGCTGGTACTGGCGCTGCGCGCTCTGGGCGGTCAGGAGGAGCGTGTGCAAAAGCTTTTGCATACAATCGCTTCGATCGACGAAGAGGATCAGTTGGTGCGCGCGCTGATTGAGGTTCCGCTGGAGGAAGGCGACAGCGATCAGACACACTCCCTGCGGCTTTTGCAGTTTATGAGCGAAAAGCTGCAGATTGACGAGGCGGCTGAGCGTGATCCTTACCTGATGCACAGCGAGCTATTGCGCCTGATGCGTGTGCCGCTGCCGGGAGTGAAGGAATTTGCCATCCGGCTGATGCTGCGCTTGCAGGATGAAGAGGCGCTCAGGCTTTCTCTGGTGGAGGATGATATTCCTTCGCCCGTCGTGTGGAAGATCGTTTCTGCGCTCAGGAAGATGGATTCACCCATGCCCTGCTTTGCCAAAGTGGATGGCAAGGTGTGCCTGCTGCCGCCGCGCGAGAGACCGCCGTATGACGCTGATCTGCACGATCTGGTGCGCGATTTGCTGCGGGAATTGAAAGATCAGGTGGAGCTGAATGTGCTCACCCGCTGCGTGCCTGCGGCCTGGCGCATGCTGCCGGAGAGTGCGCGCAAGCATTATTCGGAAGAAAAAGACGATGTGTGGCTGTCTGCTTTTGCGGCGTATGCGCTGTTGTGCGCGGGCAATGCCGAGGCAGCAGAGGCGCGCATCGCAAAAAGCCGCCGCCCGCTGAGAGTGGGCCGCGCCTATATGCAACTGATCAGGAGGACGAAAGAAACCCATGAAGTGCATTGATTTTGATAAGGCGTTTTCCATGTTTGCGATGAAGTATTTCAAGGATCACGCCAAGGATTATAAGAATTACGACGCGATGGAAGCGGCGATGCCCGAAGTGTACGACATCTTCCTGGATACGCCGGCGGATTTTCTGGCGCACCAGAAGCCCGGCGAGTATTTTGACGCCTGGGATGACGCCAAAACGCTCATCGACTGGATGGAGGATTATTTCAAGCAGCGCGTGCCTGTGCCGGATATGCTGCTCAACCGCATTGTAAAGCTGGGTGCGCCCGCCGAAAAGCGCCTGGTTTCCATGCTCAAAAAGGAGCGTACGCCCCAGGAGGCGCGCATGACGGCGGTGTCTCTTTTGCAGGAGCTGGTAAGCACAGAGCCGATGGAGATGTACATCGACTGGCAGAAGACGCGCGATGTGGATGACGAGCTGTGCGACGCGGCAGCTGAGAGCCTGGCGCAGATGGGCACCATGGCAATTGAGCCCATGCTCAAGGCCCTGCCCGAATGCAATGACGCCGGCTGCGAGGCGCTGTGCGGCGTGCTCAGTTATTATCCGGACGAGAGCGGCGAGGTGCTGAAGAATCTTTTGCGCCTGATCCGCAAGGATGACGCCAATATAGCGGTGCTGGCTGGTTATCTGGGCCGCCTGGGCGATGAAGGCGCACTTGAAACGCTCATTGACCTGGCTCTTGACACCGACCAGAGCTATCTCAATTACATCGAATTGCGCTCCGCGATTGAAATGCTGGGCGGCGACGCCCCTGAGCGCGATTTTGACGAGAGCGATCCCGAATATGAAGCGATGGCGCGTATGCAGCTGCCTTTCCGCAAGGAAGTGGAAGAGGACGAAGAGGAAGATCCCGATTCGCCCAATGCGCCTGAAATCCCCGACGGACCGATGGGAGACTATCTGCAATGATCTGTGAACGTTGCAGAAAGGAAGCTACAAACGGCGCGCATATTTGCCCGCATTGCGGCTCCCCTCTGCGTCAGTACACCGGACAAAGCGGCGTTGCTGCCATGCGGCAAGGCCGTGCATATACGCCGCCGCCCGTGTATCAGAAGCCTGTTGACACGGAAAATGTGTTTGGCGATTCAGGCGCCAGCCGCTATTACGCGCGCAGCGCTTCCGCTGATCAGGAGCGTCAGGCGGGCACGGGCAGCCGTGCAATCAAAAAGCGCAGCGTGCAGCGCCATGCGCATGCAGTGCCTTCGCAGCACCACAAGAGCGGCGTGAATACTGCCATGTTGGTGGCGGTTTTGTGCTGCGTGATGATGGTGATGGCGGTTGGGCTGTTTATCGTGGCGATTCGTACCACGCCCGGACACCTTTTCCTGATGAACGCCGTGCAGGGCGATGAAGAAAAGGAAGCGCAGGTAGTGGTGATGATCGGCGAGGAGGCGGCAGCCAAATCGCTGTGGAAGATCGGCACGGATCAGATTGATCAGGGCTATATCGACCGCTCGATCGAAATCTATCAGCGCGCATATGAGCTGTATCCTGAGATTGACGGCCTGTATGATTATTTGCTGCTGCTGGCTGAGGCTTATGAGGCGGCGGGACGCATTTCGGATGCGGAGGGCGTGTACCATCTGCTCTATACAGAGGTGGACAAGCAAAACCCCTTGTCCTATCGCTATGCCATTTCCATCATGATGGATCAGGAGCGCCTGTTTGAGGCGACGGATCTGATGAAGCTGGCGTATGAGAATACCGGCGAAATGAGCTTTAAATCCCAGCGTGATCAGCTGGTGCCGCATGCACCGCATGCCTCGCTGCAGGCAGGTGCGTATATTCTGGAGCGCGAGACGGAGCTGTCTTCTGATCAGGGGTACGATATTTATTATCTGATCAATGATGAAGAAAGCGAGCTGCCTGAGGGCGGCATCCTTTATACCGAGCCGATCCATTTGCCGGAAGGTGTGTATAATATCCGTGCGGTGTGCGTATCTTCTGCGCTGATCAGCGATGAAATTGCTGTGAAGTACACGATCAACATGCCTTCTGCCGGTGCGCCCAAAGCGCGTCTGGCGCCGGGTGAATATGACCGCCAGCAGCGCGTATATCTCTATGCGCTGGATGCGGAAGGCAAGCAGAGCACCCTGGAAAAGGAAGGCCTGACGGTGTATTACACCATTGACGGCACCATGCCCAACAGCGATTCGCCCATCTATACGGACGAAGGCATTCTGCTGCCCGGCGGCCGTGTGAAGCTGCGCGCGGTGTCTGTCAATCAGTATGGCAAGGTATCCAATGAGCTGGTGATGGACTACCGTATCAATGTGCCGTATAAAAAGTTCTTCCGCGATGAGGAGGATCAGTTTAAGGGCTTTACTGTGGGCAAGACTACCTATGAGCAATTCAAAAAGCTGTATGGCGCCGGTCAGGAAGAGGAAATTGAGGACGCCAGCGTGATTTCCGGTAAGGGGATCAGAGTGACGTATGAATGGGGCGAGGCGCGCTTTGTGAAGGAAAGTGGCGTGATGTACTACATTAAGAGCGCCTATACCGGCATGATTGGCCCGCGCAATACAAAGGTTGGTATGTCTCTGAATGAAGTGACCTCGCTGTACCGCGATATGGGTCAGGTGGCCAATGCCAAGGGCAACCGCAGCCTGTATTATGATGAGTATACCGGCACGGGCAAATACTGGAAGGAAAGCGATACCTTTGCCCGCGTAGAATACACCTTCACGCGCGAGGACGGCGGCGTGACAACGCTGACCTATCGCTTCAAGAGTGATCAGGTGACCAGCATCAGCATGCTCATTGACGGCGGCGAATTATAAATGCATTTCATGGGAAGTGCGGCGGCTCGCTGCATTTCCCATGATTTTTTTAGGAGGGCGTATGCTCAGGGCACGGTTGCTGGCGCTGCGGGATGACGCGCATGCGGATTTTCAGCGCAGGCTTTTGCCGACAGTAAAGAAAGAAGCGATTATCGGCGTACCCACGCCGCAGCTGCGCACGGTGGCCCGGGAAATGCGCGGGACGGCAGCGGCAGAGCGCTTTTTGTCAACGCTGCCGCATGAAAGCTTTGAGGAAAACCAGCTGCATGCTTTTTTGATCAATGACGTACGCGATCCGGAGGAAGCGCTGCATCTGGTGGAAGCTTTTCTGCCCTACATTGATAACTGGGCAACCTGCGATCAGCTGCGGCCCAGGGTATTTTCCCGGGAAAAGGAAAAACTGCTGCAGAAGATTGAAGTGTGGATAGAGTCGGAGCGACCGTATACCGTGCGCTTTGGGCTGGAAATGCTGATGCTTCATTTTATGGACGAGGGGTTTGATCGGCGTTATCTGGTGTGGGCGGCGCAGGTGCAATCGGATGAATACTATGTGCGCATGATGGTTGCCTGGTACTTTGCCACAGCGCTGACAAAGCAGTATGAGGCGGCGCTTCCGTATATGGAAGAGCGCAGATTGCCGGCGTGGACGCATGCCAAAGCCATACAGAAAGCACTGGAGAGCCGCTGCATTTCGGCGGACCGGAAAGCGTATTTGCGCAGCTTAAAAGGACGGAGGAATATATGAAAATCGAGGATCTGTGCGGGCGGGGAAAGGCTACGCATGAGCAGGAGATTGTGCGCTGCGATCAGACAGGGATGCACAGGGAAACGCGGATTATACTGCACGAAACGCTGATGCATGTGGAAATAAACGGCCAATTGGCAATGAAGCTGGTGTGTACGGCGGAGGATTTGTCTGAATTGATCGTGGGGCATTTATATTCTGAAGGGCGCATCAGCAGCGCGGAGGATGTAACGGAGATTTGTATCAGTGCGGATGGCAAACAGGCGCAGGTAAAGACTGCGCAGCCCATTGCGCTGTATAAAAAGCCGCTGGAGATACGCGCCTGCAATTGCGGTGAGGATGGCGTGATGGAGCGGGCGACAATTGCTGATGCAGATATTGCGCCGCTGCCGGATTTTTCGTGGAAGCCCGAATGGATTTATGATCTGGCGCGCGCTTTCCGCGAGGGCGCAAGGCTCTATCAATTGACGCACGGTATCCACAGCTGCTTTTTGATGCACGAAGGAAAGATCCTCTTCTGCTGCGAGGACATCGGCCGCCACAATGCGCTGGACAAGGCCATCGGCCGCGCGCTGATCGAAGGCATTGATTTAACGCAGTGCGTGCTCTTTTCCAGCGGCCGCATTCCGGATGATATGATTGAAAAAGCCATTCGCGCGCGCGTGCCGGTGCTGGCCAGCAATGCTGTGCCAACCGATCGAGCGGTGGAGCTGGCCAGAGAATATCATGTGATACTGATTTGCACGGCGCGGGAAAAGGGCATGGATGTATTTTCCTGCCGGGAGTTGTGGACAGCATCTGGCACAGCGCAAAATGACACTTGCACAGCATGAATTTGCATTGACGAAATGTCGTTTGTTCATTAAAATAGAGATAATCTAAGGAATATATCCGTTTTTGAACGGTCTAAGGAGGAAATCATTATGAAGCGTCCTGTCAATATCTGCTCTGGTCAGTTCGGCGATCTGCCGCTGGAGGAACTGTGCAAGGTCATGCACGAAATCGGCTACAACGGCATTGAGATTGCCACGCAGGCGCATCTGGATGTGCGCCGCGCCATCGAAAGCGAAGATTACCGCAACGAAGTGCTGAATACCCTCAAAAAGTATGACATGCACATCGGCGCGATCTCTGCCCATCTGATCGGCCAGTGCGTGGGCGATAACTGGGATCCCCGCCTGGATAACTTTGCACCCGCCGATTGCAAGGGCAATCCCGAAAAAATCCGCGCCTGGGCGATTGAAGAAATGAAGAACGTGGCCCGTGCGGCTAAGCTCCTGGGCGTCAGCGTTGTCACCTGCTTCCTGGGCTCTCCCATCTGGGCGTGGTGGTACTCCTTCCCGCAGACCACCCAGGAAATGGTGGACGCGGGCTTTAACAAGATCAAGGAACTGTGGACGCCCATCTTTGACGTATACGATGAGTGCGGCGTCAAGCTGGCGCTGGAGGTGCATCCCACCGAGATCGCCTTTGACTATTACAGCACCAAAAAACTGCTGGAGACCATCGATTACCGTCCCACCCTGGGCCTGAACTTCGACCCCAGCCATCTGCTCTGGCAGGGCGTGGATCCCCAGACCTTCCTGCATGACTTTGCCGACCGCGTCTATCACGTGCATATGAAGGACGTGAAGGTACGTCGCGACGGCAAGGCGGGCATCCTGGGCTCCCATATCGAATTTGGCGATACCCGCCGCGGCTGGAACTTTGTTTCCCTGGGCCATGGCGATGTGGATTTTGACGGCATCATCCGCGAACTGAACCAGATGGGCTATCATGGCCCGTTGTGCGTGGAATGGGAAGATTCCGGCATGGATCGTATGTTTGGCGCTGAGGAAGCCTACGAATTTACCAAGAAGATCAACTTCGAGCCTTCTACCTTCGCCTTTGACTCTGCGCTCAAGCGCGACTGATAAAAGGAGTACACCATGAAGCAATTTGTTTCGTTGCTGTTGTGTCTGTTGCTGTGTGCTGGCTGCCTGGCGGAAGCGCCTGCTGTATTTGATCCTGCCTGGGCGGGGGAAGAATTTAATATGCCCGTGCCCAAGCCTCCTTTTGAGCAGCTGCAGGTGCAGCATCCGGACGATGAAATGTATATGATCACGGCGCTGGATCCGGCAGAGGTCGGCGCAGTGTCGGATGAGACGGTGCTTGCCTATATCGAGCAGCTGAAAAAGCTGATTGCGTTTGATCAGATCAACATGGAAGGCTTCTATCTGAACCGTTATGATGAGCCCAAGTATGGCTTTGGCGCCCAGACCGAAGAAGGCATTGTGGTGGAATTCGACCTGGGCCGCGGCGGCGGAAAAGGCGAGGCGGAGCCGGGATTTATCATGGTGCTTGTCTGGCCGGAGGAAATTGCGGCGGAAGAAGTGATTGAACCGGCGCTTGACAGCACTGTCGCGATGGAAACGACATCTGAGCCGGAAACTGAGACGCCGGCGGAAGAAAAAGCGGAACTGGACATTGGCAATGCTGAATGGACGATGGAGGTCATAACAGAATCTAACGGCAGTACATATAAGCATTACGCCAGCAAGAATATCAGTCAGGAAATGGTAAATGCACTGGTTGATTATTTGAAGTCAAGGTATACGTTGTATGAGGAAGCAAAGGACGAGCATTTCGATTTCTTTGGTTTCGAAAATGAAGAAACGTATGGCTCGCTGATCATCAACTACCAGCCTGGCAAAGAGAGATGCTTTGTTGATATTTTTGGAGACTTTGCGAAATAAGCGGCTGCAAAAGGGAGTGACGATATGCGACTGGACGGCGTGGGCATTTTTGTAAACGATATGGCGACGATGGTGCGCTTTTATCGCGATGTGCTGGGCTTTGAAATCACTGAAGGCGAGGATGCAGAGAATGTGTATCTTGTCAAAGATGGTACGCTCTTTATGCTGTACGAGCGCAAGAATTTTGAAAAGATGACCAGCCGCAAATATGACTACCTTAAGGGCATCAACGGGCATTACGAAATTGCCCTGTATGTGGATACCTTTGAGGAAGTTGATGCGCAGTACGCGCGCGTTACTGCTTTGGGTGCGCAGCCAGTGCTGGAGCCCACTACCGAGCCCTGGGGACAGCGGACGTGCTATATTGCTGATCCTGAGGGAAACCTGATTGAGATTGGATCGTTTAACAGGCCATTTGAGAGGTGAAAAATGCATGGAAGGTTTTGCACTGATCAAGCCAAATGAAGAATATGTATCGCAGATCAAGGCGTACCGCGAGGAATTTCGCGATTGCCTGGACTGGATGCATGGCTCGGGCGGTTTGATGCAGATAGCCGATCCGGAGGAGTGGCTGCGTTATGTAGCGCTGTGCGAAAATCCCGAGACGGTGCCGGATCATAAGCCCTCCTCCTCGCAGTTTATCTATGTGCGGTTAGCGGATCAGAAAATCGTGGGCATGATCAACATTCGCCACACGCATACCGAGCCCTTTGCCACCTGGGGCGGTCACGTCGGCTATTCCGTGTGCCCGTCGGAGCGCCGTAAAGGATATGCAACCCAAATGCTGCGGGCGGTTTTGCCGGAGTGCAAGAAGCTGGGGCTTGATCGCGTATTGCTGACGGCAGGCGATGAAAACGTCGCCAGCGTGAAAACGATCGTGGCCAACGGCGGCGTGCTGGAAGGGCGCGTGATGTCGCCCAAGCATCATGTGATAGTGGGCCGCTATTGGATTGAAATCGAATAAAAAAACCGCTCCGGATGATCCGGGGCGGTCTTTTATTGCGGCAGTCTGCGGATGAGCGCAGGGCCGTTTTTCTTCAGCCATAGCTGGCTTTTGCGGTAATCGGGCACGATTTTTTCTACTTCAGCCCAGAATTTGAATGAGTGGTTCATTTGCCTGAAGTGGCACAGCTCATGGATGATCACGTATTTCTGTACTTCGGGCGGGGTGAGCATCAGCAGGCAGTTGAAGCTGAGATTGCCTTTTGCAGAGCAGCTGCCCCAGCGGGATTTCTGATGGCGGATGGTGATGCGTCCGCAGGATATGCCTAAGTGATTTGCGTAGTATTTGACGAGAGGGATGAAATTTTCTTTTGCCTGATTGGTCAGAGATTCCAATTCGCCGGCGGTAAAGGGGATAACAGGCGGCGCGCTTTTGATTTCAAGCAGCTTATTCTCAATCCAGTTTGCTTTTTTGCAAACAATTTCATGAATGGATTTTTCGCTTGCAATTAGCGGGCAGCGCACCTCCACCATGCCGTCAGGCAGGATGCGTATGCTGACGGATTTGCGGCGGATGCGGATGATCTGATAAGAAAAAGAAAGCTCCTGCATGGCGTCTCCTCAAAAAAATAATTGGACTGGTTGAAAACCGCCCAACAGATACATCATAACACAAGAAAACCGGCTTGTAAAGGGTTTGAATATAATTTCTCCCTATTGCAAAAAACGCTCCTGTGAAACTTTGGACATTCTGCCGTCTATGCAAAATGGTGCAGGTATGGTATATTATAGACACAAGGAAGAGGTGATACCAGTGAACAGGTAAAACCCCCGGGGTTCAGAAATAGATAACCAAAGGACCAACGGAAGCAAAAAAAGCAAGTAGGACCGACGAAAGCTAATTGAGCCAGTAGGACCGAATCAAAAACAAGAAGCAGGTTGGACCAACGGAAATCTAAAAAAAGGCTGAACCGACAGACGGAAGCTTTCAGAAAAGAAAGATTTCAAGAAACCCTTCCAAGGCGCAAAAGTGCGAAAGGATCGTGTAAAGAAACGATCAAGAGGGAAGAAAGCAGGAAATGAGCTGAAAGAGTCCGGCTGAATCTGTAGAAAGAGAGGTTGACTATATAGTGGATATCAAGATAGCAGCGAAATAACCCTTGGCGGTCAAAGTGATTAGTTGAACCGTCAAGGGTTATTTCATTTTTGGGGGTAAAAAGGAACGAGCAGCCGAAACTGCCCGTGTTTTTTATTTTTGGCTGTCTACATAGCTGCAGGCAGCAACTGCGGCAACTGATCCATCCGCCGCAGCCGTGGTCAGCTGGCGAACGGTCTTGACGCGGCAATCGCCCGCCACGAAGATGCCAGGCACATTGGTGCGGCAATCTTCACCTGCTACGATGAAGCCCTGCGCATTCAGATCGATCAGGCCACGGAAGGGCTCGTTATCCGCCATGCGGCCGATGCACACGAACAGGCCTTCTACCGGCAGGGCAGATTTTTCACCTGTTTCGGGATTGGTCAATTCAACGCCGGTCAGCTGGTTTTCGCCCTCCAGCGCGGTGACCTGACGGGACGTAAGCAGGCGGATATTGCTGCGCGCCTGCATGGCGTCGATCTCCTTTTGATCGCAGGTAAAATGATCAAACAGCTGAACAACGGAAACGCTCTTGCACAGATCGCTGAGGAAAACGGCCGCCTGCGAAGCGCTGTTGCCGCCGCCGACCACGGCCACATCCTGGCCCTTGTGGAAGGCGCCGTCGCACAGCGCGCAGTAGGAAATGCCATGGCCCACCAGCTGCTCCTCGCGCTCCACGCCCAGGGGGCGGTGCTTGGCGCCGCTGGCGATGATCACCGCCTTGCCGGTAAACTGCTTTTTGCCGGTGTCGGCCACGAAAAGATCAGCTTCCTTGCGAAGCGATACGATCTCTTCCAATTCGATTTCTGCGCCCAGATCCAGTGCCTGACTGAGCAGCGCATCGGTCAGCTGATTGCCGCTGACGGCGGGAATGCCGGGGAAGTTATCCACGCGCGGGGAAGAAGTGATCTGCCCGCCGAAGGTTTCCTTCTCAATGATCAGCGCGCTCTTGCCGGCGCGGAGGGCATAAAGGGCGGCGGTGAGCCCTGCCATACCGCCGCCGATGATGAGAATATCCGCAGAGGGTGTATTCATCATAAAGTGATTCACGCTTTCTGATAAGTTTCGATAAAGCCCTTGATGTTGGAGGCGTTGGCGTACAGCGTAGTCTGTCCGCCGGAAATCACCGCCAGCGTGGGCGCCTGCTGCACACCGTATTCACGGGTGAGGCCGGCGTGCTCTTCCGCATCAATCTTTTCGTAGGAGATACCGGCCTTATCCAGCAGCATGCAGGCCATGCGGCAGTTGGGGCAGGTCTTGGTGGTGAACAGCAGCAGACGATCCTGCTGGGGCGCGGCCACGGGAGTAGGCACGGATACGCCTTCGCCGGACAGCGGGCCAACGTGGGTCAGCTTGGAGTTGGCAATGTTGTACACCTTGCGATCCTTGAACTCCTGAGACTTGCCGGTGTTCCAGTTCTGCACGGGGCGATAGTAGCCGGTGATGCGGCTGTAAACCTCGGTCTTGCCGCCGCACTCGGGGCAGGTGTACTGTTCGCCTACGAGATAACCATGGTTCTTGCACACGGAATAGGTGGGAGACATGGTGTAGTAGGGCAGGCGATAGTTCTCGGCGATCTTGCGGACCAGGGTGGCCGCGGCGCGCCAGTCAGGCAGCTTTTCGCCCAGGAACGCGTGGAACACGGTGCCGGAGGTGTAGAGGATCTGCAGTTCGTCCTGGATGTCCAGCGCGCTGAAGATATCCTCAGTGTAGCCGACAGGCAGATGAGAAGAGTTGGTGTAGTAGCTGTCGCCGTTCATGTTGGCGGTGATGATGTCG
>JAFXJP010000034.1 GCA_017532155.1 Clostridia bacterium
AAGTCGAAGGGCGTGTACAGCATTGTACGGCTGGTGATTGACGCGGACGGCACGCTGACGGCTGCATCTGCAAAGGATTTCTCCTGTAGGCCGGATTATGGTTTCCGGGTGCTGCACACGGCGGATGGCGGCGTATTTGCGCAGTCCAGAGCGAACTATCTGGATACGAAGAACACTAGGCAGGTGTTGGTTCCGGTGGATGCGCTGCCCGATACCGATGCGCCGGAGATCATCATCCGCTGAGGAGGAAGTATGATGAAGAAGCGATTTGCTGTGATCCTGATGCTGTGCCTTTCATTTGCGCTGCCTGTATTCGCTTTAGCGGAAAGGGAAGAGACGCAGATTGTCGGCCTCACGCCGCAGTGGGACTATATCCACCGGTATACGGCGGAAAACGGCGCGGAGATCTACTTTACCTCCATCGAGGAAAGACCGCGCATTGAATGGGAAGACGTGAATTTTGACGGCGCGCAGGATATCGTGGTGCTGGTGAATGCGGGTGCGAGCAACGCCATGTATGAATTCTTTGTGCGCGAGGGCGAGGGGTATACCTATGCGCGCTACGGAACGATTGATTACGGGCTGGCCAATTACAGGCTGGATGGCGAAAACGGCTACGTCATATCCCATGCGAACAATGGCGCTGCCGGCGCGATGTTTGATACGTGCATCTTCCGCTGGGAGGGAAGCGAACTGAAGCTTGTGCGCCGCGCGAATTCCGATCTGGTGCGTGAAAGCGCGTATGACGAGGAGCAATATACGGAAACCACGTATCTCAACAGATTGAGAATTACCGTGCAGGATTACCAGACGGGCGAAATGAGCGGCACAGTGATCTGGGAAAAACAGCTGGACTTTGAGGCAATTGACGCGTCGATTCTGGATGAAGCGAATGCCCGGCTCTGGCAGGGATTAAGAAAATGAAGGCAAACAAAAAGCAGCGGGAATTGAAGCCTGCTGCTTTTTGATTATCCGATATAGGTGACCAGTTCGTCCATCGATTTGCGCTTTTTTTCGCGCAGCTTGTCTTCTGCGCTGGCGTAGCCCAGCGTAATCACCAGGCGGATCGGGGAATCGATGCCGCACAGCGCGCGCAGCTTTTCATCATCAAACCAACCGAGGATGCAGGTGGAAAGGCCCTGCGCGGCGGCTTCTGCCGTCAGGTAGGCGGTGGTAATGCCGATATCGATGGAGCGGTAGTCGTTATTCTTGATCTTTGCGCCAAGCGCGGCGGATTTGACGTACGGCGCTTCGGAGATGATGATCATCACAGGAGCCTGCACGGCAAACTTGTTCATGCCCATGCTGCCGCGGGTGAGCAGAGCGACATCCTTGGCGGTATCGCCCGTGCAGACGGTGAAGTGATAAGGCTGGCCGTTGCAGGCGGAGGGGGCGATGCGGCCTGCTTCCAGCACGGCGGCGAGCTTTTCGGGTTCAACAGCGCGCGTTTCGTCGTAGCTGCGGCAGGACTGGCGCGCCTTTGCAATGTCCATAAAGTTCATTAGCAAACCTCCTTGGGGGAATCAGTGCTTCAGATGGGCTCTGCGCTTTTCATAGCCGTGCAGCCAGTCTGTCTTGAAATACAGCACGGCAAAGCAGATGGAGCTGAGCGCCCAGGTGACCGGATAGCCGGTGGAAACGGAGCGCAGCACGGGGAAGAGCTTCGCGGCGAGGGTGACATAGGGCACGCGGATGCCGCACCAGCAAACGGCCATCACGACCATGGATGTGGTGGCCATGCCTGCGCCGCGGAAGACGGCGCCCATCGCATGCGTGAAAGATAGCAGGAAAAAGAACGGGGCAGTGGTGCGCTCGTGCATCACGCCGTATGCGATAACCTCGGGATTCTTGTCAAACAGGCCGATCAGCTGCGGGGAGAAGATGTAGATTAACACCGCAATGGCCTCGCCAAAGGCAACAGCATAGGCAAGGCCGATGCGCACGCCTTTCTTTGCACGCTCGTACTGCTTGGCGCCAAGGTTCTGGCCGATAAACGTGGTAATGGCCATGTTGAAGCAGATGACCGGCAGGAAGGCGAATCCCTCGATACGGGAATGCGCGCCGCAGCCCGCCATGGCAGCCGCGCCAAAGGCGTTGATGTTCGCCTGCACGACGACATTGGCGATGGCGATAATGCTGTTGGCAAAGCCGGAGGGGATGCCGTTTTCCATAATCTCGCGGAGAATCGGCCAGTCAAAGCAGATTTTCCTGAGCGATACGCGGTATTCGCGGTCGCTGTGTATCAGGCGATACAGACAAAGCACTGTGCTGACCACCTGGGAAATCGCGGTGGCTGCCGCAGCGGAGCCTACGCCCCAATGGAATACGCCGACAAACAGAAGATCCAGCA
>JAFXJP010000035.1 GCA_017532155.1 Clostridia bacterium
GCCGCCGGGCAGTGCCCGGTCCCTGTGCCGATCTTGTTGTGTGCAGGCACAGGCCGTCCCACGTGGTCAAGCAAAATTGCAAGAAATACGCCGCCGGGCAGTGCCCGGTCCCTGTGCCGATCTTGTTGCGTGCAGGCACAGGCCGTTCCACGTGGTCAAGCAAAATTGCAAGAAATACGCCGTCTGTGGGAGGCTACACCTCATCCGCAGGATGACTGATGAGGTGTAGCGCTCCGCAGAGCGCGTTATCTCCTTACTTCTCCACGTTTCTGAACACCGTGTACCACTTGATGCCAGACGCCGTGGGATCGATGCTGGTCAGATTGTAGCCCTCCAGATCAAACCAGTGGAAGGTCTTTACATTCTTGGTGCCTTCCCACATCGTTTCCGTATAGGGGCACTTGTCATACGGCACGCCGATGATCGAAATCGTCACGCCGCCGTCGGGCGGAACTACGCCCTCAATGCCCTCGTTTTGCAGATATTCGGTGTACCAGGCGGTGTGATAATTGTTCATGCCGCAGTGGATAACAAGCGGGTAATTGATATATGGCGCCAGCGTTTCGCCCAGCATTTCCTTGGTATAGCCAAAGCTGCCCAGCGTGCCGATGTATACCATCACGTGATAGCCGCCGCCCTTGTAGCCCATGCCGATGGCGTCGCCCACCTGCATTTCGTCGGCCCATTCTTCCATGGATTTATTCTTCACGTTGACGATATACTTTTTATTCTGATTGGGCATTTCGCTGATTGCAGGGAGCTTGCGCATGCCCACCTGATTGTGCAGCCAGCGGGCAAAGCCGATGCAGTCAAAGCCGCCCAGATATTTTTTATCGGTAAAGTAATAATTGGAGTTTTGCGAGGGATAGCGGATCTTGAGGATGGAGGATTCCTTGGAGCCGGCAAAGAGATAGGGCACGCCGTACTGGTAGCGCGCGGTCACTTCTCCCTCGCAGTATTCATTGTACATGCGCAGGATGGGATTGCCCTCCTCCATCATGCTCAGCGCCACATCCAGGAATTTGCGGCCGGCGATGCTCTTAAGATGGTGGTTAAAGGCAGATTGCGCAGCCTTGGCGGCGCTGCTGGATTTCATCTGATCGGCGGGAATATAGCCCGTCGCATCGCCGCTTTGCACGCGCACATAATCGCCCTGATACGCCAGCACCGTTACCTCCGCGTCCTTTTTGACGCTGCCAATCTTTGCTGCGTTCTTGAGGGGATACTCCAGCATATTCACCTTGTTTTTAACGGTGGCGGAAAAGCTTTCCACCGCAAAATCCTCCAGCAGCGCCGTCATCTCGCCGCCGTCAACATACATCAGCTGATCCTCCACCGTCACCAGCAGATGATCGCCGTCAAATCCGCTGACGGAAACGGGCGTGTTGGCCTTGATCGTCGCCAGTTCCAGCGCGCCGTGGTAGGGCGAATCAAACGCCTTCACATCCTCATCGGAAAAGACGATATACGGCTCCACGCTGCCCTTCTGATAATCCATCGGCACAAAATCCGCGATGAATACATAGCCCTCCTTGCCGTTGAAAGTCAGGTAGGCATAGTCCTTTGTTACATAGGTAATCCGCATGCGCTCATCGGTGGGCAGCTGATCCACCAGCGCGGAATTGGGCAGGGGATTTGCGCGCATGCGCACCGGCGCGCCAAAGAAGCCTTCCACCGTCACCGCCTCTTCGCTATGCGGATCGATGTAGTCGATCTCTTTGTAATCCTTCATATGAATATAGCCCTCTTGGCCCTGATACACAGCATGCGCATATTTATCATTGACGGGCGTGAGGCGCAGCAGCGAGCGTTCGGGTACATTCACCACGGTAGGCGTATTGGCCTTGGGCTCGGTACGCAGCCAGCGCGCATCCTCAAAATACGCAAAGAAAGAAGTTTCTTCCTCGGCCGTCACCGGCGGCAGCAAGGATGTCATCAGGCACACAAGGCACAGCAGCGCAAGCGCTCTTTTCAGCATAGCAGGATCTCCTATCCCATAATTTCTCATGATAAATTATAACCGTTTCCTGCCTCCTTGGCAATAAAAATGCACGCAAAAACAGCTTGTTTTACATCCATCCCTACCTCAAATGGCAAGGATATGCTATAATAAGGGCAATCCACAACAGAAATGAGGGTCTTTATGGTGCCTTTGCTGTGCCCCGCGCGCAAAAATATTCTCTTTGATCTGGACGGCACGCTGCTGCCCATGGATATGGATCAGTATCTGAAGATCTACATTGAGGGCCTGTCCGTGCAGATTCCCAGCATTCCCGCCAGAGAAATGTATCAGGTGCTGTGGGAAGGCATTCTCGCCATGATCAAAAACGATGGCGCACGCACCAACCGCGAGGTATTTGCCGATGTTTTCACCGTCCGCACAGGCGTTGACTATTACCAGAACGAGCCCAAATTCCTGCGCTTTTATGAAACGGATTATCAGAAATGCGCCGCAGCCTGCACGCCCGTGCCGCTGTCCGCGCAGCTCATCCGCCTGTTGCAGCAAAAAGGCTATAACGTCATCATCGCCACCAGCCCGCTTTACCCCGCCATCGCCACGCAGTCGCGTCTGCGCTGGGCCGGACTGGAGAATTTTGATTTCCCGCTGGTCACTACCTTTGACGATTTTCACTACGCCAAGCCGCATCCGCGCTACTATACCGAGGTGTGCGAAAAGCTGGGCGTCACGCCCGAAAGCTGCATCATGGTGGGCAACGACGCGGAAGAGGACGGCGTCGCGCACGCCATTGGCATGGAAATGATCCTGGTAACCGATTGCCTGATTAATAAAAAGAATCTGCCGACCGATGCATTCCATCCGGCAACGCTCAGAGATGTGCTTGCGTGGGCAGAGAGTCTGCCGTCGCTGGTGTGAGGCGAGAGGGATGAGGAGGACGGTACTTTCTTGCGTCAAGAAAGTACCAAAGAACCTGTGTTTGCGTTGGAAGGAGGCTGTTTCCTTTATCGCGGCAGTCTATATGAAAAAGGGGTTGGAATCCGATGTGCGAGCAAGCTCGCCCTCGGCTTCCAATCCCCTTTTTCAGTTTGCTTCGCAAACCCGCGGAGCACAGCTCCGCGGACTGCCGCTTTGGTGTCTTGTGCGTTCGTGTCGCCGTTTTTGCTGCGGCAAAAACGAGCGGGTTTCGCGCTGTGGCGCGGGGTAGGTAACGCCAGCTGCGGCTGGCTACACCTCATCCGAGGCGCTTTGCGCCCCACCTTCCCCTCACGCCGCCTGCTGCTCCTTGTCCTTTTCCTTGAGCATTTTCAGCACAGGTATGAGCATCGGCACAGTGATGGCAAAGGCAAACGCGTCCGCGCACGCCTGGGCGATCTGGATGCCCAGCGCGCCGATGATGGGCGGCAGGATGAGGATGATGGGAATAAAGCACACGCCCTGGCGCGCCATCGAAAGGATGGTCGAGCGGCCCGCCATGCCCATGGTCTGCATGGCCATGTTGGCGTTGAATACCACCGACATCAGCGGGAAGGCCAGGCACTGGAAGCGCATGGTGATGGTGCCAAATTCAATGACCGTCGCATCGCTGTTAAAGATGGACACAATCTGCTGGGGGAAGGTAAAGCCGATGACGGCGAAAATCAGCATGCAGAAGAACATGACTTTGAGCGTAAACATAAAGCCCTTGCGCACGCGGCCGTATTTCTTGGCGCCGTAATTGAAGCCGCACACGGGCTGGAAGCCCTGGCCGATGCCCATGATCGCGCTGGCCGCAAACTGCATAATGCGGTTGACTACGCCAAGTGCCGCAACAGCTGCGTCGATGGCCTCGGGCGTCACGCCGCCGTAGGTGGTGGCAGCCAGGTTCATGCAGATATTGGCCACGCTGGCCAGGCCCTGACGGCACAGCGAGGGCATGCCGCCGCCGATGATGGGCTTGATAATCTTCCACTTGAGGGTGAACGCGCGCAGCTTCAGGCGGATATTGCCGCCGCGATAGGTGCCGCCCAGCAGCAAAAGGAAGGAGAATACCTGGCTGATAGCGGTGGCAATGGCCGCGCCCTCCACGCCCAGACCAAAGGTGTGGATAAACAGAGGATCGAGGAAAATATTAAGCACTGCGCCAGAGGCAATGCCAATCATCGAGAAGAACGCATTGCCCTGGAAGCGCATCTGTACGTTCAAAACAATGCTCGCCAGCTTGAACGGCGCGCCGAGAATGATATATCGGCCATAGCCGATGGCGTAGGGCATGATGGTATCTGTCGCGCCCAGGATTTTCATCAGCGGCTTGATAAACAATAGTCCAAGGCTGGTAAAGAGCACGCCCATGATGATCGCCCCGAAAAAGCCCGTAGCGACCGTGTGCTCAGCATCCTTTATTTCCTTCTTGCCCAGCAGACGCGATACCGTGTTGCCCGAGCCCTGGCCCAGGAAAAAGCCGATGGCCTGGATGATATTCATCAGCGGGAACACAATGCCGATGCTCGCCGTCGCCGGCACATTATGCAATTGCCCAATAAAAAAAGTATCCGCCATATTATACAGCGACGTGACCAGCATGGAAATAATGCTGGGAATCGCCATACGAATAATCAGGCGGTTGATCGGCGTTTCAGTCATCATCTGGTGCTTTTGTTCTGCTGTCATAATCTTTGCCATGGTATGTACTTCCTTTCTATTTAAATAAGATACCATGAAATGATTTCTGCGGTCAAGTATCAGGCGGGGAAATTTTGTTGGAAAGCAAACAAAATACAATAAACAGGAAACTGTATTGTTGTGTGGCAGATGGTTACGGGCAGTGATATATCGGTTTACTTTTTTGTTTTTCCTTTGATTGCAAGCAGATATGAATTGAACCATTGGCATATTTCGTGTATAATATAAATGTGATCGTATGGGCACTTGCCCGGAAAGGATAAGTCATTTTGGAAAATAAAGATGTAAAGCGCGTCGATATCGGCGGACAGGCCGTGCTCGAAGGCGTCATGATGAAATCTCCCGAATACATCGCGCTGGCTGTGCGCCGTCCTGACGGCAGCGTGGTATTAAAGCGCGATCCCTACGAAGCGCCCTCCAAGAAGCACAAGTGGATGGGCTGGCCGCTCATTCGCGGCATGGTCAACATGGTTCTGATGCTCTCCATGGGCATGAAAACGCTGGATGACAGCGCCAAGATGGGCGGCGTCGCCGAGGAAGAGCCTACCAAATTTGAGCTTTGGCTGGCCAAGAAGCTGGGCAAGGGTGTGGATAAGGTGGTCATGGGCGTGGCCATTGTGCTGGCGCTCATTCTCTCCATGGGCCTGTTTGTCTTCATCCCCAACACCATCATCAAATTGTTCCCTGCCACCGGCTCCAACGGCATGCTGCTGCTCAAGAATCTGGTGACCGGCGTTGTGCGCACGGTCATCCTGCTGGGGTATCTGTATCTGTGCGGCCGCATCCCGGATATGAACCGCACCTTCCGCTATCATGGCGCGGAGCATAAGACGGTATACTGCCACGAAGCCGGGCTGGAGCTGACCCCCGCAAACGCCCGGCAGTTCACCACGCTGCATCCTCGCTGCGGCACCAGCTTCATGCTTATTACCTTCATTCTTTCCATCGTGTTCTATTCCATCTTTGATGTGCTGGTGCTCTCTCTCACCGGCTTTGACCTGGGCGCGCATTATTTCCTGCGTGTGCTCACGCGCTTGCTGCTGCTGCCGCTGGTTGCCGGCATCAGCTACGAAGTGCTGAAATTGCTTGCCCACAAGGAGAATAAATGCACCGTGGTGCTGCGCAAGCCTGGCATGATGCTGCAAAAGCTCTCCACCGCAGAGCCCGATGACGGCATGCTGGAGGTGGCGATCGTGGCCATGAAGGCTGCCCTGGGCGATATGCCCGAGGGTCCCAAGACCGAGGAAGGCTATATCATCGCCGTCCCCGCGCCCGAAAAGAAGGAAGACTAATATGACAATCCGCCATGTTCTGCGCAATGCGGCGGACAAGCTGCAAGGGGTCGGCATTGCCGACCCCCTTGTTGATGCATCGCTGCTGTTATCTCACGTCACGGGCATATCCCCGCTGATGCTGCGCGCCGATTCCTTTTCCGAGCTGCCCGGGGAGCAGCTTGCCGCCTTTGAGCGGCTGCTCGACCGCCGTCTTGACCACGAGCCGCTGCAGTATATTCTGGGTACAGTGGAGTTTATGGATGTATCGCTTGCCGTATCTCCCGATGCGCTCATCCCGCGCTATGACACGGAGATTCTGTGCGAAGAGGCGCTGCGCCGCGCGCGCAGGGATATGCGCGTGCTGGATCTGTGCACGGGCACAGGCGCCATTGCACTGACGATCAAAAAGCATGCGGACTGCCAGGTTTTTGCCAGCGACATCAGCGAAAAAGCGCTTCAGCTGGCGCAAAAAAACGCAAAAAGCAACGCCCTGGCGGTCACTTTCCGCCAAGGCGATCTGCTTTCTCCCTTTGCCGGAGAAGCCTTTGATATGATCGTCAGCAACCCGCCCTACATCTCCGACGCCGATATGCTCACACTTTCCCCCGAGGTGCTGCGCGAGCCGCATCTGGCGCTTGAAGGCGGCACGGACGGGCTCAGCTTCTACCGCCGCATTGTGGCTGCAGCGCCGCATCACCTCACCCCCGGCGGCTGGCTTTTGTTTGAAATTGGCTGCGATCAGGGTGCGGCGGTCTCTGCGCTGATGGAAAAGGATTTCACGGAGATTCAGGTGGTTAAAGACTTGAATGATCTTGACCGTGTGGTGCTGGGAAAAAAGAAAGGATAACGCGCACTGCGTTATCCGGCATAAACAAAACCGCGGATAGTGCATCTATCCGCGTTTTGTTATGCTGTTTCAGTCGCCCAGAGGGGTGCCCTTGGCGGCGTACATGGTATGATCCGCTTCGCGCTGCATTTGCATGAGCGTTTTGTTTTCGTCGCTGCGCAGTGTGGAGCAGCCGATGCTTAGCTGCAGGCGGTAGGGCACCAGACGGTCGTCGTTGAAGCGGTCAACGGCCTGATAGATGCCGACAAGCACTTGCTCGATGTCTGCGATTTTATCACGCTCACCGCAGACCACAAATTCGTCGCCGCCTACGCGGCCGATAAAGTCGTTGCGGCTTACTGTGCCCTTGAGCAGCTCTGCCGTTTGCTTGAGCGCTTCATCGCCTACGTTATGGCCCCAGCGATCGTTAATCTGCTTGAAATGATCTACGTCGATCATGAACAGGAAGAGGATGCCGTCGCCGCGCAGCGTACTCATGCGGCGGGACATATAGCTTTCATAGCTGCGGCGGTTGCTGATGCCTGTCAGTGCGTCGGTGGTTACCTTGTCGTTTTGCAGGTTGATGTAGATGATCAGAAGCGAAATGACAGAGCCCGTCCAGATGATGGATACGCCGTAGAACATCCACTGGATCAGCGCGCCGAAAAGCGGCGGGAAGGGATAGGCAAACAGGAAGCGCATCAGCGGCTGCGGCAGCACGGAAATGCTCTTTTTATGGGCATAAATAACCATGGCCATAGAATAGACGGCGTATGCGCCTGTCAGCAGCAGCGGCACCCAGAAATAAGACGTGCGGTGATAGAGGTTTTTTTCGTCAATCCAGTACAGCATGGGCTTAAAGAAGCTGCTGGAGACAGAAATGACAATCAGCGCCACGACGGGCAGTGCAAACCAGAGGAAATGGCGGCGCACATGTCTGGGGCCGCCGTAGAGCTTTTGCTCGACATACAGCAGCCAGATGAAGCTCATCACGCCCTGCAGGCTGTAATAGACGGCCATGCTCAGCCCGTGCAGGAAGCGCGCGCCGGGGAAGGTGAGGCCGTTTAAAATCCAGGTGATGGAATCCAGGGCCAACAGGGAAATGTTGGTGAGAATCATGCTGATAAACAGCTGATTGTTGCGGCCCTTGGTGCGGCGGATATTATAATGATACTGACCGAAATTAAACAAAATCAGCACAAGGACGGCAATGCTGGTGGCGTTCATGACCAGGTTCATGATGTAGGACATGCGCATTCCCTCCTTTGTACTCATCAAGATTGGCGATTATAACAGGGTTATTATAGCACAATATGGCGTGAATGGGAACAGAAAAATGAAATAATTACAAAATTTCACAAAAATAGCACTGGATATGTAACCAATGTGCACGCTTGCGCTGCCTGTGCAAATAACATATAATGATAAAAAAACGTTTGTGGAGGAGAAAGATGAAGACATTTTTGCTTCAGGGCGATTCCATTACCGACGCCGGCAGAAACCGCGAAAACGATGCGGCGCGCGGCAACGGCTACCCCACGCTGATAGCGGCGGAACTGATGTATGAGCATCCGGGGGAGGTTTGCGTGATCAATCGCGGCATCAGCGGCAACCGCGTGGTGGATCTTTACGCGCGCATGAAAAAGGATATCGTGCAGCTCAAGCCTGATTATTTGTCTATCCTCATTGGCGTGAACGACGTATGGCATGATTACGCCGATATTCCCAACGGCGTGTCGGATGAGAAATACCGCAAGGTATACGATCTGATGATTGAAGAGATTTTGCAGGAGCTGCCGGAGGTTAAAATCTATATCCTCGAGCCCTTTGTGTTGCCGGGTACGGCGACGCAGGCGCGCTGGGAGGAATTCAGCAGCGAGGTGAAAAAGCGCGCTGTCAGCGCCCGGGCGGTGGCGGAAAAGTATCGCCTGCCCTTTATTCCGCTGCAGGAGAAATTCGATGCGCTGTGCAATCTTGCGGCGCCGGACTGGTGGCTGCGGGATGGCGTGCATCCCTCGGCGGCTGGCCATGAGATGATTGCACGGGAGCTGCTCAAGGCAGTTAAAAAGGATCTGTAAGAAAAAACGGACGGCTTGCTTGGCCGTCCGTTCTTTTATTGCTGCGGCGCGGTAGCCAGCAGCTTTTTTTCCATCTGCACGCAGGTGCCCTCGCCGGGCGAGGAGGTAACCTGCACGCTGTCCATAAAGGATTGCATGACGGAAAAGCCCATACCCGAGCGTTCCTTTTCGGGCTGGGTGGTAAAAAAGGGCTGCATGGCGCGGTCGATATTCTCGATGCCGCAGCCGTAGTCGCGCACGGATAAAAGCAGCAGCGCGTCCTCGCGGATGGCGGCTTCCAGGATGATCTGACCGCCCTTTTCGCCGTAGGCGTGCACGATGGCGTTGGTCACGGCCTCGCTGACGGCGGTGCGCAGATCGCTGAGCACATCCAGCGTGGGGTTTAAATGCACGGTGAAAGCGGAGATTGCCACGCGGGCGAAGCTTTCGTTTTCGGGCCGGGCGTCAAATTGCAGGCGCATGTGATTGATAAAGCGCATCTTCAGTCCTCCTTTTCATCCATGTCCGCGATGACCTGTCCCATGCCGGACAGCGCGTAAATGCGTTTCACCTGCTCGGACATGTGCATGACCGATACCGAGCCGCCGCGCAGCGAAAGCGTGCGGTAGCGGCCCAGGATCACGCCGATGCCGGAGGAATCCATAAAGGGCATTTTTTTCATATCCAGCACCAGATGGCGCACGGATGCATCCTGAAGCAGCATGTCAAGATCGCGGCGGATGGAAGCGGCGCTGCACTGATCCAATTCGCCCTCCAGCCGCACAACCAGAACATCTTTTTTGCGTACGTGAGACAGCATGTTCATCCCTCCTGCGTGTGGTAAAAGGTATTTCGATTTGTACAGTATCTATCCTGCCTCGAAAATTGTCTGTTTATGCGGTGGCGGGAAAAATCGTTCGCGCGGCGGATGCGAATGGAAGAATATAATGAAAAAATATGTCGCATTTATAAAGATGTGCCGGGAAGATTGTATTTTATGAAAAATTGTGATATGATATTTGAAAAACTTCAGATAGGAAGTATGTATCATGAGCAAGAAACACATTAAGCGTCCCCAGAAGTACGTCAAGCCCAAGGATCCCACTTTCAAGGAGTGGTGGGCGCAGCAGTCTGAAAAGACCCAGAAGACCCTCAAGATCACGGCCATCGCGGTGGCTGCGGTCATTTTGCTGTCGGTTATTTTCTACTATGGCTTCTATGATGACGGGTCTCTCAAGGTAAAGAACGGCGCGGCTGTCGGCACCCAGGAGAACTGGCTGATCGTCGAAAAGGACGGCGGCAAGAACAGCGATTACTATCACCTGGCCAATGTGAACACTCCCGCGGGCTATGATCCCAGCGATGAAAACGTGGCCGGCGTTTCCTCTGCCGGCGAGCCCATCGACAACGACTTTGTGTTCGTTCCGCAGGAAGGCGTAAGCGTTGTGGATAACATCTACATCAAGGGCATCTCCAAGAGCGCCGAAGACATGGTCAACAGCGTGTACGATACCTTCGTTGGCTTCGCCAGCGAGGGCACCATCACCGAGGTGACCACCTTTGACACCGCCTGGGGCAAGGCGCAGACCTTCACCTATGCCTACGGCTACGAGGATGAAGAGAACCCCGGCACCATGCGCTATAACCAGAGCAAGGTTACTTACATTCCTTCCCTGCAGAAGGACGCCTGCGTGCTCATCAGCGTGAACTACTACCCCGAAGAGGAAACCTACCTGACCGAGGAAGAGCTCACCGCAGTGATAGAAGCGGCCCTCAGCAGCATGGAAATGGTTGAAAAGTAAGAAAAATGCGGCGGGATGCGCGTGTATCCCGCCGCTTTTTTGCCGGAAGGCGATAAAAAGACGCAAAGAACCGTTGACAAGCGGAATTACTTTTGTTATAATACTTCATGCGCTTTGGTAAAGCAGGCTATCGCCCATGCGGAGAGATGGCCGAGTGGTTTAAGGCGCCAGTCTTGAAAACTGGTGATGTCGAAAGGCACCGGGGGTTCGAATCCCTCTCTCTCCGCCACTTTTACCAAAGATCATATTCGGCTTGGAGAAGTACCCAAGAGGCCGAAGGGGCTCCCCTGCTAAGGGAGTAGCATGCGATAAGCGTGGCCCGGGTTCAAATCCCGGCTTCTCCGCCAGATAAGGACAAAGACTTTTAAGCCTTTGTCCTTTTTCCTTTTCAAAAAACCTCAGGAGGACGCATGGCCAAGTATCCCATCAGCCGGGAGTTTTTCCCGTTCAATCTGTTCACACCGCCCATGAGCCGCGCCTTTGTGCAATTGGCGCAAAAGGGTATGAAAACACCGCGCTGCCTCTTTCGGGATGCGGAGCTGGATGTGCAATCGCTCAAGATCCCGGGTTTTGAGGGCGCGATGATGGAGGCGTTTGTCATTTCTCCCAGGGATTTGCCGGAAGCAGCGCCCTGCCTTGTCAATTTCCACGGCGGCGGCTTTGTATTTGAAGGCTACAGCAGCCATTACAAAATGGCCATGGCTTATGCGAAGCTGGCGCGCTGCAAAGTGGTGTATGTGCGCTATCGCCTGGCGCCCGCGCATCCCTTCCCCGTACCGCAGGAGGATTGCTATGCGGCGCTGTGTTGGGTGCATGCGCACGCGCAAGAGCTGGGCATCGATCCAAAGCGCATCGGCGTTGGCGGCGATAGCGCCGGCGGCACGCTGACGGTCACCTCCTGCCTGATGGCGCGCGACCGCGGCGCGGCGGTGCGTCCGCTGTTTCAGATGCTGGTGTATCCCTGGCTGGATGGCCGCGACGCAAGCGACTCCTGCCGCCGCTTTACCGATACGCCCATGTGGAATTCCACCTTGTCCAAGAAAGTGGGGCCCATCATCAATCCCGAGCCTGCGCGCACGCCGCTGGCCTACCGCTCGCCGGTGGAGGCAGACAGCCTGGCGGATTTGCCGCCCGCCTACATCGAAGTAGCGGAGTTTGACTGCCTGCACGATGACGGCGTATTGTACGCCGACCTTCTGCGCAAAGCGGGCGTCCCGGCGGAATTGACCGAAACCAAAGGCACCATGCACGGCTTTGATACGGTGTTCAACGCGCCGACCACGCAGAAAATGATCGCCGCGCGCGCAGCGTACATGAAGCGCATGTTTGATATTTGAGAAAAAGGAGCATACTCCGCCGGCGGGGAATGTATGAACAGCTGCAGCCGCAGGGATTTGAAATTCTGGATTTCCCCTGCAATCAGTTTGGCGAGCAGGCGCCGGGCAGCGAAGAGGAGATCCACACCTTTTGCACGGGCCGCTTTGGCATCACCTTTCCGCAGTTTGCCAAGGCGGATGTGCGCGGCGAAAACGCGCTGCCGCTGTTTCGTTATCTGGCGGAAAACACGCAGTTTGAAGGCTTTGGCCTGAGCCCGATGGGCCTTGCGATGAGCGGCGTAGCGCGGAAGATGGACAGGGATTACAAGAAAAACGGCGAGGTGAAATGGAATTTTACCAAGTTCCTGATCGGCCGTGAAGGCGCGGTGCTCGCACGCCTTGAGCCCACGCAGGATATGAAGCTTGTGGCGCAGAAAGTAAAGGAAGCACTGTAAAACAACAGAAAAGCACGCGGGTGACCGCGTGTTTTTTGTTTGATTGACAAGCGCTGCATGCTGTGCTACAGTAGCCTTAATAAGGAGTGATACGAATGGCTGAAGGCATGTTCGCGTTTCTGATATGGTCGGCGGTTGGGCTATTGCTGATTGGCATTGGCGTGCATGCATTTTTTGCGAAGAAGCCGCAGCACTTCTGGGCAAACGCGCCTATGATAGAAGTAAACGATGTGAAAAAATACAACCGCGCAGTGGGCAAATTGTTTATCGCCTTCGGCGCGGCGTTTACGCTGACCGGTCTGCCGCTGCTGATGGAAAACAAGATGTGGATTTTGCTTTCCATGCTGCTGGTGATGCCTGTGGTGATTGTCACGATGGTCATTTATTCGACCGTGATTGAGAAGAAGTATAAAAAGGAGAATAAACGATGAAAAAGTTCTTTGCGATGCTGATGGCGTGCATGCTTTTGTGCGGCTTGGCGCTGGCGGACGGCGACGGCGGAATTGCTACGCCTGCCAACTACGAAGAATTGCTTGCGGCGATGCAAAATAGCCGCTATCGCGAGATTTCATTGCGCGTGAAGGACTTTGGCTGGCCGACGGAGGAAGTGACGCTGGATCTGACGCAAAGCAATGCGTTCATTTCAATTGTGGGCGAATTCACCTTCCCTGAAAATGTGACGGTGAACTGTGCGCAGACGGTTGGCACTGCCGGCGCGCCGGGCGACGTGATCGTCAACGGCCCGTGGAACTGCCTGTCCGATACGGGCATGATCTATCACAGCAACGGCAATGTGATCTATAACGGCCCGGTTACCTTCACCTGCGATAAACGCGTGCGGCTGAGTAATTCGAATGCCAATTTCGTTTTCAACGGCCCGATGCAGCTCAATGCCATTGTTAGCGCCAACGGCCTGACGCTGGGAGACGGCGTGGTGATCGAGGGCGAAAGGTATTTGGAATTCAGCGAAACAATTGCGGTGCCCGAGGGAACGGCTTCGATCAACGTGCCGCTGCATCCTTCCCCCAGCAATGACCGCGATCAGCCGACGCTTGCGGGCGATATGACGGTTAAGGAGCTGGTCGTCAGCGAAAGATCCTTCTGCGTCATCACTGCGCAAAGCGATGTGACGGTGGATAAGCTGAACGTGCGGGAAGGCGGGCAATTGATCATTGACGGCGCGGTGGAATTGCCTGTAGACAGCCGCCACAGCGGCATGGCGGGCACGCTGCAGCTGAATGAAACGGGCACGCTGATTATGAATCACAGCACGCGTCTTGGCAATGAAGACGGCGGAAAGATCACCGGCATGGGCACGCTGGATCTGCGTGCGAATGTGGCAAAAAACGAAGGCGGCTCGCGCCATCCGAAAGTATTTGGCGCAAATTCCTATGAAGGCCTGCCGGCGGATTTTGTGGATGAGACGGTGAAGATCGTAAAGAACTGGAAAGAATAAAAGCAGGGTGTACCGATGAAGGATTTATATTCCGGCTGGCTGATGAAGCTGATGGAAAAGTGGGGCGTGAAGCCGCATAAACGCTTTGACATGGTGAGCTATATGGGCTTTGGCTGCTTCTTTCTGGCGCTTTTGCCGGCGATTATCGGCAATGAGCTGGAAGACGGCGCTGGAAAAATACTGCTGATGCTGCTGATGATTCTTTTGCTGGCGGTCAGCGGTTATCTGATGTATCAGGCGAACAGCCTTTGGATGATACTGGTGCTGTTTGGCCTGGGCGATGTGGTCATGGCCTTCGCCATCGATTGGAGCAATGCGCAGTCTGTGTGGATTTTTGCCATTGCCGGCGCGGCGCTGCTGATTGCGGGCTTTGTGCTGATGCCCCGGCAGATCAGAAACACGCATGCGCTCAATGATGAATGCAAGCGCCTGCGCGAAAAGGAAAATGCGGCAAAGGTGCGCGCCGAAATGCAAAAAAATGCGCCGCCTGCGCAGGAGACGCCTGCGGAAGAAAAGCCCGCGCCTTCGCCGCTTGAGCAGCTGAAGGAAAAGCTTTCGCTGTGCGTGATGCTCACCAAGCGCTCCGATCACCAGCAGCGCCCCGAGGACGTGAAAAAGCAGGCGCAGGAGCAGATTGCGGATCTGCAGATGCAATTGGGCAAAATGCTGCTTTCGCAGGAAAAGCTGTGGGTGCTGACAGCGCGTGTGCCGGGCGCAAAGCCTGTGTATATGGGCACCGACGGGCGCATGGAGGTATTTACCAGCAAGGAACTGGCGCACAAAGCCTGCGAAATGCTGGCAGAGAAATTGCATGTGCAGGCGGATGTGCTGGAGCTTGACGGCGAAAAGGGCATTCATACCTTCTTTGGCGAGTGCGCGTATAACGGCATTGGCGTGATGCGCCTGGATAACGGCACGCGCACGATGTGCGAGCTGTGGCTCAAAAACTTTGTCAGCTATCAGGCAGAGGATCTGCTGGAGGGCAAAAACTGCTCTTTGCGTCACATGCTGTACCGCGCCAAGCTGTATGCCTATTTGCGCACAAAGCAGCCCGAGGGCTCGGATTATATGCATGCGCTGGCCGAAATGGGCCTGACCATGACGCTCAACGCCTACCGCGAATTGTATCAGGGCGTTGTGTATGCGCTGGGCGACAAGCAGGAAGACGAGCGCGTATACGCCACGGAAAAAGCGCTGGAAGTAATGAAGTCGTGGGGCGGCGACATTGGCGATCCGATTGAAAAGACGACGACGCAGCATCTGTTCTATGTCAATCGTCCCGGCGAAACGGGGCAGATGGATAAGGGCAGCGTGTGCGTGTTTACCGATCTGAAGCATGCGCGCGCGGCACAGGAAATGTTTGCGAAGGCCAGTATGCCCGCGAGCATCATGGCCATTTCCTGCGAGGAGCTGCTCTTCCACGCGTCGCAGTGCGCGGGTATCGTCATTGATATGCGGTCGCTCAATTATGAAATTCTCAAGGCGGAATTTGACAAAATCCGCACGACGGGCGCGCTGGATGCGCCGGTGCTGGTGAACCTGAAAAAGAAGGAAGAAGAGAAAAAGCCGGAGGAAACCCCTGCCGAAAAGCCGGCGCTGCCCATTCTGCGCGACAAGAAAAAAGCGAACGGGTGGACACAGTATGATTATCAGTGGCCGGGCCGCTATGGTTTTGATTATATGGTGAAGATCGCCCAGTGGCTGATTTGGGACGGCCTGGAGCCCAAAACGCTGACAACGGGCAGCCTGGGCGGCAAGGAAACAGAGCACATTGAAGCGTGGCAGGAAAAGCGCTATGTGGAAAAGAGCGTGGGCCCGGAAGCAGGATACCTTGGCATCGGCGGCTTCCATCGCTATGTGCCTGCGCCCGTGAAGGTGTATTTCTACAACCAGACGAACGTGGTACGCTTCTTTGTGGCGGGAGACGGACACGACAAGGGCGTAAACGACTTTGCCGAAAGAATTGCGCAGGCAAAACTGAAATAAAAAAGAGGAAGAGGCTCAGGCTTCTTCCTTTTTTTGCCGGCGTTTGAGATAAGCGATGGTTTCGCGTGCGCTGCCGCCGAACAGATTCAGACGCAGGCCTTCCAGAAAATCTGCATATTTGATCAGAATGCTCATCAGCTTCATGGGTTAATCTCCTTTGCGCTTTATTGAAAGCGGGCTTGACGCCGCTTGCGGGGAGAATTATAATTCAATAGAAATATCATGCACAATTATCAATTATAAATATAATGTGCAATATTAAACATAATGTATAAAATTGTGTGGAAATTGAGGGAGAGCGGATGGCACACAAATATCGCAACGCCCTGCGTTCGCAGGCAATGATTCGCCAGGCCTTTGTGGAGCTGCTGGCAGAAAAACCGCTGGAAAAAATCACCGTGGCGGAGATTGTCAACCGGGCGGATCTGTGCCGTAATACATTTTACGCGCATTATCAGGATGTGTACGCCGTGATGGAGGAACTGGAAAACGAGGTGCTGCAGCGCTTTGAGCAGGCGTTGGATGAAGCGGTAGCACATGAAAATCTCAGCGATCCACTGCCTTTTTTGCGTATGATGGCAGAGGCGGTAGCGGAAAATAGAAAGATGCTCAGGCTGTTGTTCGGGGGCAGCCGGGCGGATGTGCTGGTTGGCCGGCTGAAAGCAACACTGGTGGGCAAAATTCATACGCATGTAGATACGGCAGGCATTCGGGATGAACAGGGCTTTTTGCTGATGGTGGATATGCTCTCGGCCGGGTTTGTGCATTTGTTCCGGGAGTATCTGCACGGACAGACAAAAGCAACCCCGGAGGAAATTGCTGAAGCGATTAATCGGGTGTACAAGGCGGCAGTGCCGCTATATCAATAAAAAAGAAGAAGCGGCCCATATGGGCCGCTTCCCTTTTTGCTTGGAGGTGGGATGGGTTTTTATAGTGTAAGCGAAGGCGCGGTGTATACACGCGCGGCCATTTCGCTGTCGAGCATGTACAGGCTCTTGGGATCGCTGCCGTACAGGTCAAATTTCTTGACCAGGCCGTCGGCGGTCTTTTCTTCTTCGCCCTGTTCCTTCACAAACCAGTCGAGGAACTGCATCGTGCGGAAATCGCGCACGTTGTAGGCCGCCTCGTAGATGGCGTGAATGAGGGAGGTTACGTAGCGCTCGTGGTTGAGGCCTGCTTCCAGCACGGCCTTGTTGTCGGTGAGAGCTACATCGGGCTTGCCGATGGGCAAGAGATCAATCTTCTCGCCGTTGTTCTGCAGGTATTCAAGGAACAGCAGCGCGTGGTCGCGCTCCTCCTGCGCCTGAATCTTATACCAGTTGCCAAAGCCGTTCAGCTCCTGATCGATGAAGTAGTTGGAAAAATCCAGGTACAGATACGCGGAGTAGAATTCCTTGTTGATCTGCTCGTTGAGCAGCTGCACGACTTTGCGGTCCAGCATGGTTTTGCCTCCTTACTTTACTTCGGTCATCCACAGGCCGTGGAGATTGCACCAGGCGTACACTTCAAGCGGCTTTTCGCCGGAGAGCTCGAAGGTGACGACGGGCTTGTCTTCGGGATTCAGGAACTTGCGCTGCGCGCCCTTGTCCGTTACCAGGTGTACCCACTCGATGAGATGTTCTTCCGTCATGGGATGGTCGATGGAGCCGACATTCACCGTAACCGTGTTGCCCTCAACCTTTACGACCGGCAGATGCTTTTCACCGCTGGCGTCAACGGTGTTGGGAACGAGCTTTTCCATCTTTTCGCCGCAGCATACGACGGGCACTTTCTTGTCTTCGATCTTTTCGATGATGTTACCGCAGTGACGGCAGATATAGAACTGAGCAGACATTTGATTGTCCTCCTTAAATAATTTTTGTGGTGAGGGAGCTTAGCTCCTTCTGATATTGTTATACCCGGATGAAAATGTTTGAAACAGATCAGAGAAAAAAATAGACGGATTTTTTTCGCGCGATTATTTTGCCCAAATTCTACAGAAAAACCCCTTGCCAGAAACGAAATAACCATGTATAGTAGATCTGTTGGCTATTTCTAAAAAATGGACAATTAAAGGAGAAGGAAATGCTCACACTCACGGATGTAACTCTCGAATTTTCCGGTCAGGCGCTCTACAAGCATGTAGATCTCAAATTCCTGCCGGATAACTGCTACGGCATCATCGGCGCGAATGGCGCGGGTAAGTCCACGCTTTTGCGCATTATCTCCGGTGATCTCGCGCCCACCTCGGGCACGGTCAGCATGGGCAAGGAAGACCGCATGTCCGTGCTTGAGCAGGACCATTTTAAATATGATGCTTATTCCGTCATGGACACCGTCATCATGGGCAACCGCCGCCTGTATGACATCATGAAGGAAAAGGAAGCGCTTTATGCCAAGGAGGATTTCTCCGACGAGGACGGCGAAAAGGCTGCTCAGCTTGAGGGCGAATTTGCCGATCTGAACGGCTGGGAAGCCGAAACCGAGGCGGCGCGACTGCTCAACGGCCTTGGCATCAAGGAAGAAATGCACTATGACATCATGGGCACGCTCGACGGCCGCCTGAAGGTCAAGGTGCTCTTGGCCCAGGCGCTGTTTGGCCAGCCCTCCATTATCCTCTTGGACGAGCCTACCAACGGCCTGGATGTGGAAAGCACCGACTGGCTGGAGGAATTCCTGGTGGAGTGCCCGGCGGCGGTCATCGTTGTCAGCCACGACCGTCACTTCCTCAATGCCGTTTGCACCAACATTGTGGACGTGGACCGCTGCGCCTGCAAAATGTACGCGGGCAACTACGACTTCTGGTATGAATCCAGTAAGCTGATGCAGAACCTGCTCAACAACCAGAAGAAGAAGGCGGAAGAAAAGATTCGCGACCTGCAGGAATTCATCCGCCGCTTCTCTGCCAACAAGAGTAAGTCCAAGCAGGCCACCAGCCGCAAGAAGATCCTCGACTCCCTGCAGGTCGAGCAGCTGCCCGCCTCCTCCCGCAAGTATCCCTTCGTCGGCTTTGAGCCCGAGCGCGAGGCCGGCAAGGATATCCTCACGGTGGATGGCGTGAGCAAGACCATTGACGGCGTAAAAGTGCTGGATAACGTGTCCTTTGTCATGAACCGCGGCGATAAGATTGCCTTTGTGGGCGATAACGAAGCGGGGCAGACGGCGATGTTCCGCATCCTGATGGGTGAGATCGAGCCCGACGAAGGCCATATCAAGTGGGGCGTGACGCTGTCGCAGGCGTACTTCCCCAAGGATAACACCGCCTTCTTCCAGGGCTTTGAGGGCAACCTCATCGAGTGGCTGAGCCAGTACAGCCAGGATACCACCGAGACCTTCCTGCGCGGCTTCCTGGGCCGCATGCTGTTCTCGGGCGACGATGTATACAAGAGCGCGTCCGTGCTCTCCGGCGGCGAGAAGGTGCGCTGCATGCTCTCCCGCATGATGATGAGCCACGCCAACGCCCTGCTCCTTGACCAGCCCACCGACCATCTGGATCTGGAGAGCATTTCCGCGCTGTCCGACGGCCTGCAGGCCTTCAAGGGCAATGTGCTCTTTGCCTCCCATGACCATCAGTTTATTGATGAAATCGCCAACCGCGTGATCGAGTTCCCCCTGGGCAAGAAGGGCTGCTACGATCACATGGGCACCTTTGATGAATACCTGGCGTGGAAAAAGGAAAACGTGCACGATTGATGCTGCGTGACCTGAAGCGGCCTTTTCCGATACGGGAAAGGCCGGCTTTTTTGCTGTAATGCAAGAATTTCCCTGCCTGCTTCGTTATATCCATGAAAGGGAGGTAAACTCTGCCATGTTGAAGCGTATTTTTTGTTGTGTTTTGCTGCTTTGCTGTGTGTTTTCTATTGCGTCGGCGGAATATCGCTATGTATGGAATGGCGCGCAATGGGATGCGCGGCTGAATCTGCGCGCCGAGCCGACCAAAAATTCCACCTCGATTGGGCGGTATTACACGGGCGTTCGCGTGCAGGTGTTGGAGGATCTGGGCGAATGGAGCCGCGTGCGCATTGCCATGGGCGAAAGCGATGAGCCGGTGGAAGGCTACATGATGAACGGCTATCTCATCAGCGGTTTGCGCGGCGCGGGCATGCTGCCCTACGGTAATTTTAACGGCAGGCGCGCATATGTGATGGCGTATAACAGCAGCAATCTGCATTTGATGTATGAAGACGGCAGCACGGGCTATTTTTATACCAAGGGCGCGACATTTGTAAAGCCGCTGGAAGAAGAACGGCTGCTGATTGAACGCATTTGCACGGCGGAGAGCGGCGCGACGCTCAAGGATGGCGCGGGCGCGACGGTATGTACGCTGTACGGCGGCGTGACGCTGGAGGGCATGATCTTTGCCGGGCGCACGCGCGCGCTGGCGGCGCTGGGCGATGAAAACGGCGAGGTGACCGGCGTAATCGATCAGCCTGGCTGGACGTGGATGGACAACGGCGCCAACTGCGAGGAAAAGTACGCGGTATATGAGAGCGAAAATGGCTTGATTGAAGTGCTGGGCAGGATGGCGGACGGACGCACGATCCTGCGCATGACAGATAACGGCATCGATGCGCCGCAGGTGGTATTGACAAACGGCTTCCATCTGACAGGCCTTACGCCTTTGCAGCGCGAGGGATCGTATTACAAGTATACGCGTCCGCTGCGCGATGAGGACACGGACGATGCGCTGATCTCCCGCGTGTATGAGCAGCTGAGTCAGGAGCAGCTGCAAAAGCTTTCCGGCTGCACGGCGCAGGTGGAGCGCCTGATTGATTTTCAGTACGGCCACCGTATGCTGCGGGTGCGGTTTGTCAATGTGTACGGCCAGGTGATCGGCATCGCGGATATGGACGGCGCGGTGATGATCTGGCAGTGGGGAGACAATGGCTGAGGGGGAGACGTTCGAGGGGCTGCTTTTAAGGTAAAAGCACCCCTCGAGCTCCCCCGAAAACCTGTGTTTTGGTTGATTTGTTTCGGCAGGCGATACGAAAAAGGGGTCTGGAATCTGGATTGCAAGCAAGCTTGCCCTCCATCTTCCAGGCCCTTTTTCTGCGCGCTTTGCGCGCTCGGACGGCGCAGCCGTCCGGGCCTGCCGCGCTGGGGTCTGGTTGTGCCCGCGGGGGTGACGCCGTTTCGCTGCAGCGAAACGAGCGGGCTTCACGATCGCGCCGCCGCAGCGCGAAATCCGCTCGTTTTTGCCGCAGCAAAAACGGCGACAGCCAAATGCATCCCGCACCCAAGCGGCAGTCCGCGGAGCTGTGCTCCGCGGGCGTGCGAAGCACGCCGAAAAAGAAAACCGGAGATAAATCGGGGCAAGCTTGCTTGCATCCGTTTTCTCCGGTTTTCTTTTTTATATAGACTGCCGCGACAATAACGCCGCCAACAAACATAAACGACTGGTTCTTTGTTACTTTCTTGACGCAAGAAAGTAACGTCTCCTCGTCTCCCCGTCCTTACTTCACAGGGCGAATCAGGATAAACGGCGTCAGCTCGTCGCCCTGACCGTGGGGATTGTCCTTGAGCGCATCCTGAATCTGATCGTCGCTCAGCGGGAAAGCGTCGCACTTGCCCAGCTGGTTCTGGTCGATATCGTTAGCGTCCATCAGCACCACGGGGATAAGCGTCTTGCGGTACAGATCGTTGCACAGCTCAACGGGATTGTCAGGATTGATCAGCGCCAGCTCCTTGTAGCGGTCAAAGCTGGAGCGGTAGTAGAAGCCGTCAATGCCGGCTACGCCCTTGCCGCACACCTTGTAGAACACGCCGTGCACGCCAAAGAGCTTGGTAACGGCGCTGAGGAACACAGCCAGCAATACGCGCGGCAGGCCGCAGATATCGATGACCAGCTGCAGCTTGCGGGGCTCGTGCATGCCAACGCCGGTATGATTGATGCCGGCAAAGCGCCACAGGAGATTGGCCCAGAAGCCGGGCTTAACTTCATCCTTGGTGCGCACGTTCTTGGTGCACATGGCCATGACCTTGGCGCCGAAGGCGACCATATCGCCCTGCTGATAGAGCGGGCGCACATACTGCTCAAACAGCTTGGCGGGATCCTCGCCCACTTCTACGAAGTGCGTCTGGATGGCGAAGCGCTGATACTGCTTGCCGTCGCGGCCCTTGAGCACGCCGCGGTCATAATACACAACGCCGTTTTGCTCACGGCGGGCTTCTTCTTTGTTGCGAGATTCGATAATACCCATACATTTCCTCCGCATTGGTATGATGTCCCATTGTACACCTGGTTATTCAGATTGTCAAATATCAATGAAAAACGCGCTCAAAAGAGCGCGTTTTGTGATTACACCTTGATTCTCTGGTAGTATTTGAGCAGGCCCAGGCCGGCGATGTCCTTGACGTCCTCTTCCTTGAAGCCGCGACGGCGCAGCGCGTCGATGAGCTTGGGGAAATCGGCGGGGTTTTCCATGCCGCGGGGCTTGCGCTCGATGCCGTCAAAGTCCGAGCCAAAGCCGACCTTGCCCTCGCCGCCCAGCTGATACATATGATCCACATGATCGACAATGGTATCAAGATCGGGATCGGGGCCGAGGATGGTGGGCCAGAAATTGATGCCCACATAGCCGCCGTTCTTAAACATCGTGCGCAGCTGATCGTCGGTCAGATTGCGGGGATGATTGACAATGGCGGCGCAGTTGGAGTGCGAGGCCATGGGCGGCATATTGGTCTTATTGAAGATATCGTAGAAGCCCGCTTCGTTGAGGTGCGACACGTCCACGGCAATGCCCAGGCGCTGCATTTCCTTGATGGCTTCAACGCCGTAGGGCTTGAGGCCCTCCTTGCTGCCGCTCATGGCGGGATAGGCCAGGGTGTTTTCATGATTCCAGGTGACAGCCGCCATGCGCAGACCCTTGCGGCGGTATTCTTCAATCACGGAAAGGCCTTTGTCAAAGGGCTCGCAGCCCTCCATGGACAGCATGATGGCGACCTCGCCGTCTTTGGCTTCGTTGGGATCGTCAATCTGCTTCCAGCCGGCGGCCTTAAGCGCATCCAGATGCTTGAGCATGCCCGCCATCAGCGCTTCCACATCGCAGCCCTTGCGGCCGGGGCCGACGTACATGGCCATGGTCTGCACGCTGACGCCGCCCGCCTGGAGGCGTTCCATTGTCACATCCAGCGGCTGGCCGGGGTGCACCTGCAGGTTGTATAACGTATCGCAATGGGTATCGCAAATAATCATGGTTGTTTCCTCCTTACAGTTCAAACAAAAGCGGCATCAGCTTATCGCCGTTATCAACAAAAATACCCTGATCGCAGGTTTTTTCGCAGAATTTCAGCTTCTTTTCGCCTTCGCGACTGTCGAAAATGCCAAAGGGAACGGCGTTGCCGTCATGCGTGCGGGTGGACAGGAGCGTGGGATGATCGGACAAGAGCAGGAGACGGAAATCATTTTTGACGCCGCTTAGCAGCGGGCCGACCACGCGCTCTTCCAGGCATTCAATGGCTGTGAGCTTTTTATCCAGGCTGCCGGCATGGCTCATTTCATCGGGCGCTTCCACGTGCACGCAGACAAAATCGTGCGTCTTCAGCGCTTCGATTGCCGCCGCGACCTTGCCCTCGTAATTGGTGTTCAGATCGCCGTTGGCGCCCTCGACCATAATCACATCCAGCCCGGCCAGGCCGGCGATGCCGTGCAGCAGCGGCACGGCGCTGATGACGGCGCCCGTCTTGCCGAATTTCTCGGTGAAGGAAGGCAGCTGCGCTGCGCGCGCTTCGGCCCAGGGCCAGATCATATTGGCGGGCAGCTTGCCCTCCTGGCGGCGCTTGACGTTGATGGGATGCTGGTCAAGCACTTCGTGGCTGATGTGCATCAGCTCTGCAAGCTCTGCGCACAGCGCGCCCTTTGGCATGTGCCTGGCAATGGGATCGCCCAGCACGTCGTGCGGCGGGGTGAGGGTGAAGGCGGCGCTTTCGTCCTCGCAGCGGAACACGCCGATGTGGCGGAAGGTGGGGGTGATGTGAATGCGCAGGGAGAGCTTCTCTGCCTTTTCGGCAAAGCGCGGATCGCTGACCAGCGCTTCCATGAGGGAAATGGCTTCCTCGCCTTCGATATTGCCGCCGTTGTGGGAGAGAATCACGCCGTCCTCAACAGCGCACAGATTGACGCGCAGGCTGACTTCGCCGGGGCTCAGAAACACGCCCATGCCCGCCGCTTCCAGCGAGGAGCGGCCCGTGTAATAGGTGCGCGGATCGTAGCTGAAGATATTGAGGATGGCCGTGTCGCTGCCGGGTGCAACGCCGTGCGGCACGGTCTGCGCCTTGCCCATAATATGGCATACACGGTCAAACTCCGGCAGGCTCAGATATTCCAGCGGGGTTTTATTCTGCAATCTGGCGATGGGCTCATCTGCCATGCCGTCGCCGATAACGAGGATGTATTTCATTCTTTCAGTTCCTCCCAGGCTGTCATTTCATAGCGCGTGCGGAATTCACCGCCGTAAAGGCCTCTATTTTGCGTTTCAACCTCGGCGCGCTGGCTGTCATAGGGATCATAGCGCGGGAAGGCTTTAGGCGGACACAGGGGCATATAGTACATGCGGTTGGCCACCATGCGCCAGGGATCGAGATTGCCGAAGTAAAATGCCCAGCGCTCCTCGTTCTGGGCGCGCAGCGCGCCGCCGCCAAAGGAGCAGTCAACGGGCAGCCAGCCCAGACGCTCGGAATAGAACTCTGCCCAGTCGTGGCTGCCCACATCGCCGGGCGCGGCATAGAGACCGCTTTGCCAGCGGGCAGGGATGCCGCAGATACGGCACAGGCTGATAAAGAGCAAGGCGTAAAGCCCGCAGTCGCCGCGCAGCTGCGTGGCGGCATATTCCGCGCCGTTTTCGATGAGCAGATAGGGGCGCTGATAGGCGTACATCACCTCATGGGTGGCATAGCGGTAGAATTGATACGCAATGCGCACGGGGTCGGTCTCATCGCCCTTGAGCTCCTTGGCCAGCGCGCGCAGGTAGGGCGTGAAGACCACATGCGGCGCCTGCTCGCACAGATCCTCCTCGCACACGGGGCGCGCGTCCGGATAGATGATCTCATGGATCGATTCATCCAGCGGATTGACATAGCGCGGGCGCTGCACCCAGGTGTAATCGGTGATCAGCGGCTGGTTTTCGTTCATTTGCTTTTCAAAATACACCGTGCGCTGGGGCGCATCCTCGGGATCGATATGGCTGATCTCCCAGCTGGCCGAAAGATTGCTCGCGCCTTCCTGCTGCATGGATCTGGCTGGGATGGGCAGATGCACGCGGTAGAGATCATTTTTGTCAAAGATCTTGTCAGCGATGGTGGTGGTGGCGCGGATGGTGAAGCGCCAGCCGGGCACGCCGGACTTCACGCGGGCGATCACATCGTTGAGCGGAGACTTTTTCTGATCATAGGGATCCTTGGCGCGGCAATTGATCTGCCGCTGCGTTTTGAGCAGCGATGCGATGGAATCCTCGTGATAATAACGTTCGCCGTGGAGATAAATAAAATCCAGCTTGCCGTCCAGCAGGAGCTCGCCCAGCTCGTCCTCGGTAAAATCCGGCACCTGCTCGCGCATTTCGGCAAGGAAATCCGCCTGATTGAGCGTGTAGCAGTGCGGCAGGCGCAAAAGGAACATGCGCTCTGTTTCCAGACGATTTCGCAGCATCTGGGGCAGATTGCGCGCAAGGCGGCGCTCGATCATTTTCAGCGCCAGATCATAATCTCCCGCGCCCTTCACATGGGCGATATCCTCGGGCAGGGGACAGACAAGCGATGCAAGATAACGGTCAGGCATATAAATACCTCCCACATATACGAATGATATTTTATGTTACCGCAATCGTGAGTGAAATGCAATGTAATGAACAACAAAAAAACGGAGAAAGATGAGGCTTTCTCCGTTTATGCTCAGGCTTCTTCTTCGTCCTCCTGACGCAGACCAACGACCTGCGATACAGGCAGGGAGAAGCAGATGGCGCCGGAGGCTGTATCCGGGCCGACCTGCTCCATGACCGCGCGCATGATGGCGGCTTTTTTCTTGCCTGTTTCCACGATGAAGAGCATGTCCTTTTCATCGGCCAGGGAAATGCCCATGAATTTTTCGGGGCGCTGCTTGCCTGTGCCCATAGCGGGCACGATGGTGCCGCCGCCGGCGCCGGCTTCGCGCGCAACGTTCATGACCTTTTCGCTGTGGCCTTCGTTGCAGACGATGAGGATCAGTTCGTGGGTATATTCAGCCTGCGGCTTTACGCCGCCTTCGGGCATGCGATCAGTCAACTGCGCCAATGATTTTCCGCCTCCTACGCTTTTGATGGGAATGGACACCATGATGCCGTTGCCGGGAATGTCCATGAACATTTTTTTCTTGGCTGTGCGCATGAATTGCCTGGTAGCGTCGGCATCCGCTGCTGTGGCGACGACGGCCTTTTCAGTGGCTGTCAGGCCGTTGGTGAGCAGATGACGGCTGGTGGCCGTGCCGCGGCCCAGCATGCTCAGGGTGATTTTCGATCCCAGGCTCTTATATAGTTCGGCTATCTCGGCCTTGCGCACGCGGTCGAGGATGGTTACGACAAAATTCAGCTCCATGCCTTACACCTCCCACAGTTCGATCACGTCATAATCGCCGTAAGCGCTGACCGTCTCAACAGGCTCGGCAGAGCGGGATTTGAAGGTGGAGATAGCGCCCATCACCTGCACGGTGATCAGGGGCATCATCGCAACCAGCGCGACCAGACCGAAGGCGTCGCTCATGACATTGCCGCCGACAGTGGCGCAGGCACCCATGGCAAAGGGCAGCATGAACGTAGCAGTCAAGGGGCCGGAGGCAACGCCGCCCGAGTCAAATGCGATGGCGGTAAAGGTGGGCGGCACGATGAAGGAAAGCGCCAGCGCCACCGCATAGCCGGGCACCACAAACCACAGGATGGAAAGGCCGGTGATCACGCGCAGCATGCTCAGGCCCATGGCGCAGGCTACGGCGATGGACAGCGACAGGCGCATGGCCTTTTCGCTGATGGCGCCGGCGGAGAGCTCCTCTACCTGCTTGGTCAGCACGTGCACCGCGGGCTCGGCGTTGATGATGAACCAGCCCATCAGCATGGCCAGGGGGATCATCAGATAGCGGAAGCGCGCGTCGGCCATTTTTCCGCCCAGCACATAGCCCAGCGAGGAAAAACCCACGTTGGCACCCGTGAGGAAGAGCATCAGGCCGATGCAGGTGTACATTACGCCCACCAGGATGCGCAGGAAGGGCACGCGCGGCAGACGCAGGGAGATGACCTGGAAAATGAGGAAGAACACAATGATGGGCAGCAGGGCAACGCCTACTTCCTTCAGGTATTCGGGCAGGGCGTGAATATATTCATGACCCAATTCGACCGTGTCGGCATGGCTTTGCAAAAGGGCATAGCTGCTGCTTTCCGGGCTGCCGGAATAGATGAAGGACAGCAGCATAACTGCAAGGATGGGGCCGACAGAGCACAGCGCAACCAGACCGAAGGAGTCCTGCTGCGCGTTTTCGTCGGTACGGATGGAGGATACGCCCACGCCCAGCGCCATGATAAACGGAACGGTCATGGGGCCGGTGGTCACGCCGCCGGAGTCGAATGCGACAGAGAGAAAATCGCGGCCGACAAAGATGGCCAGCAGGAAGACCGCGCCGTAAAGAATGAGCAGGATTTTGTTAAATGGGATGGCAAAAAGAATGCGCAGCATGCACAACACCAGGCACAATCCAACGCCGACCGATACGGTGATGATCAGTACGGTGGTGTCGATGGAGGGCGCGTTGGTGGCCAGCACCGTCAGGTCAGGCTCAGAAATGGTGATGAAGGTGCCTAGCAGGAAGCTGACGGCAATGATCAGCCAGAGCTTGCGGCTCTTGGTCATGCGGGCGCCCATGTGCGCGCCGATCTGCGACATGGAGGTATCGCTGCCCACGGTGAACAGCGCCATGCCGACAATGAGCATCAGCGAGCCGATGAAAAACGCCAGCATCAGGTCGGTTTCTACGGGGATAAAAAGCAGGCACAGCGCTGCCACGATCAATGTGATGGGCAGCACGGACGCTACGGCTTCCTTGCCTTTTTCAAGGAAAAGCTGTTTTTTTCGCAATGTTTTTCCCTTCCTCAGGATCAATATGAAACCCTGCAATTTGAATTACATTTAATTGGTAGATATTATACCATATTTTTCCTGACTGGTACAGAGAGAAAATGTGACGAAAATAAGACGCAAATACTGCGCATTTGCCTCGTGCGCGCGTGCGCGCGTTTTATAATAAGGAAAAAACCTTGTACATTTTCGGGTTTTATGCTATAATAAACAAGATGGCGAGATATCGCCTGATCCCCATTTTGGCATTCTCCGGAGGGAACAAATGGCAGATGAATTGAACCTGACCCCGCAGCAGGAGCAGGGGCATTATGACGAAAACGACATCCAGGTGCTGGAAGGCCTGGAGGCCGTCCGCCGCCGCCCGGGCATGTACATCGGCTCGACGGATTACCGCGGACTGCATCATTGCGTATATGAAATTGTGGACAACGCTGTGGACGAGGCGCTGGCCGGCTACTGCACGGATATTATTGTTACGCTCAAGCCCGACGGCTCGGTGGAAGTGCAGGATAACGGCCGCGGTTTCCCCGTGGGCGTGCATCCCAAGATTGGCCGTCCCGCGGTCGAGGTGTGCCTGACCATCCTGCACGCCGGCGGCAAGTTTGGCGGCGACGGCTATAAGGTATCCGGCGGCCTGCACGGCGTAGGCGCATCCGTTGTAAATGCGCTTTCCAGCCACCTGATGGTTACCGTCTACCAGGGCGGCAAGATCTACCGCCAGGAGTACAACCGCGGCATCATCGAATATGACCTGAAGGTGATTGGCGACGCCGGCGAGCGCACGGGTACCACCATGCAGTTCTGGCCGGATATCCGCTCTGAACAGAACCCCGACGGCGTGTTCGATCCCAACATCTCCTTCCAGTATGACATCCTCAAGACCCGCATGCGCGAGATGGCCTTCCTCAACAAGGGCATCAAGATCGTGCTGCGCGACGAGCGCGAGGGCATGGAGCAGGAGCGCGTTTTCCACTACGAGGGCGGTATCCGCGAGTTTGTGAAGTATCTGAACAAGAGCCGCGAGGTGCTTTTCCCCGAGCCCATCTATATCGAGGGCGTCAAGAACGGCGTGTCGGTGGAAGTGGCGCTGCAGTATAACGATAGCTTCTCTGAGAATATTTATTCCTTTGCCAATAACATTCACACGCCCGAGGGCGGCACGCATCTGACGGGCTTCCAGGCGGCGCTGACCAGAGCCATCAACGACTATGGCCGCAACAAGGCCCGCCCGCCCATCCTCAAGGAGAGCGACGCTGCGCTCAAGGGCGAGGACGTGCGCGAGAGCATCGCCGCCATCGTGTCGGTCAAGATGCACGAGCCGCAGTTTGAAGGCCAGACCAAGTCGAAGCTCGGCAACAGCGAAGTGCGCCCGATTGTGGACAGCATGGTGATGGAAGGCCTGTCTACTTACCTCGAGGAAAATCCCGCCATTGCGCGCATTATCCTTGACCGGTGCCTGGGTGCCGCCCGCGCGCGCGAGGCTGCCCGCAAGGCGCGCGATCTGACGCGCCGCAAGACCGTTCTGGAGAGCGCAAGCCTGCCCGGCAAGCTGGCGGACTGCTCGGAGCGCGACCCCTCCAAATGCGAAATTTTCATCGTTGAGGGCGATTCCGCCGGCGGCTCCGCCAAGACAGGCCGCGACCGCCATTATCAGGCCATCCTGCCCCTGCGCGGCAAGATCTTAAACGTCGAAAAAACGCGCCTTGACAAGATCCTGCTCAACCAGGAAATCAAGAACATGATCACCGCCTTCGGCTGCGGCATCGGCGAGGAATTTAACGCCGAAAAGCTGCGCTATCACCGCATCGTCTGCATGACAGACGCTGACGTGGACGGCGCGCACATCCGTATCCTGATGCTCACGTTCTTCTACCGCTATATGCGTCCACTGATCGAAAACGGCTATGTGTACATCGCCATGCCGCCGCTGTACAAGGTGACCAAGGGCAAGCAGGAGCATTACGTGTACGACGATAACGAGCTGCAGAAGCTCCTGGATCAGATCGGCCGCGATCCCAAGCCCGAAATTCAGCGCTACAAAGGCCTTGGCGAAATGAGCAGCGAGCAGCTGTGGACCACCACCATGAACCCCGAAACCCGCACCATGATGCAGGTAAGCGTGGAGGACGCCATGGCGGCGGACGAGATCATGAGCCTGCTGATGGGCGACAAGGTAGAGCCGCGCCGCGAGTTCATCGAAAAGAACTACGATATGGTTACCGACCTCGATCTGTAAGAGGAGGCCGTATGAAGCGTATTCTTTCTCTTTTGTGCGCGCTGATGCTTGTGTGCGGCGGCGCGCTGGCCGATGATTTTCTGCTGGATCAAACCCTGACGATGCTGCAGCTGACGCGGGAAAAAGCGACGCTGGTTGAATTGTACACGGCCGATACTGCCGCGGCCGAGCGCATCGCGCAAGCGATCAGCGGCGAGATCGTTTCGGTTTCGGTTCTGTGCTTTGACAATGCCGGTGCGTTTGCTCGTTTTGCGCAGATGAGCGGCGAAGAGGTATCCGGGGTGTCGGATGATTTGGCCTCTGTACTGGATGCTTCGATACCCGCTGCGCTGCTGACGATGCTACAGTCCGCGCTCGGTGCGCAGGAATTGGCCACTGCCAGCATGCTGACGGTTGCCAGCGTGCATGCCCCGCAGGATGCGGCAGCGGATGCGCTGGCCATCGTGGATTTCGGCACGGAGTATGTGCTGGCGTGCACCTACACGCTTTCGCCTGATGGTGCGGTCAGCTGCGCAGCGCGGCCTGTGAGCGCCAAATTGAAGGTGCTGGATACGTTTTGTACGTTCTACGGACTGACAGAAGAGCAGATACAGGTTTTTTCCGGCGAATCGATGAAATAAGTACCAAGAGGATAACGCGCGCTGCGACGCGCTACACCTCATTCGGTGCGGTAAACCGCACCACCTTCCCCTCGAGGGGAAGGCTTTTGGAAGCGTACATCCCATAAGGCTTCCCCTTGAGGGGAAGCTGTCACCGAAGGTGACAGATGAGGTGTAGCCGCTCGCAAGCGGCGCTGCCTCTTCGTCGCCCCTGAAAGGAATGGATCACATGAGCGATATTCAGGATCGCCTGATACCGATTAACCTGGAACAGGAAATGCAGAAATCCTTCATTTCCTACGCCATGGCTGTTATTATCAACCGCGCGCTGCCCGATGTGCGCGACGGTCTCAAGCCCGTGCATCGCCGCATTCTCTATGCGATGAACGAACTGGGCATGACGCCTGACAAGCCCTACCGCAAGAGCGCGCGTATCGTCGGCGACGTACTGGGTAAATATCATCCCCACGGCGACAGCGCGGTGTACGACGCCATGGTGCGCCTGGCGCAGGATTTCTCCACGCGCTATATGCTGGTGGAGGGCCAGGGTAACTTCGGCTCTGTGGACGGCGACGGCGCCGCTGCCATGCGTTATACCGAAGCGCGCATGGCTAAGATCACCACGCACCTGATCGGCGAGATCGATAAGGATACCGTCGATTTCATGCCCAACTTTGACGAAACGCTGATGCAGCCCACCGTCCTGCCCAGCCGCTTCCCCAATCTGCTGGTGAACGGCACCTCGGGCATTGCCGTCGGTATGGCGACCAACATCCCGCCGCATAACCTGCGCGAGACGATCAACGCCGCCATCTGCCTGATGGATAATCCCGATGCGACGCTGGATGACCTGATGGAGCACATCAAGGGCCCGGACTTCCCCACCGGCGGCGTGATTTTGGGCCGCACGGGCATCCGCGAGGCCTATCATACCGGCCGCGGCCGCATCATCGTGCGCGCCAAATCCGAAATTGAAACGCTGCCCAACGGCCGCGACCGCATTGTCATCACCGAGATTCCCTATGCCGTCAACAAGGCCAAGCTGGTGGAGAAAATCGCCGAGCTTGTGCATGAAAAGAAGCTGGAGGGCATCAGCGATATCCGCGATGAGTCCGACCGCAACGGTATGCGCGTGGTCATTGACCTCAAGCGCGACGTGCAGCCGCAGGTGGTGCTTAACTATCTGTACAAGCACACCCAGCTGCAGGATACCTTCGGCGTGATCATGCTGGCGCTGGTGCACGGCGAGCCCAAGGTGCTCTCTCTGCGCGATATGCTGTACTGGTACATCGAGCATCAGAAGGACGTTGTCACCCGTCGCACCAAGTACGACCTGGATAAGAGCCTGGCGCGCGCGCACATCTTGGAGGGCCTGCTCAAGGCGCTGGATAATATCGACGAAATCGTGCATATTATCCGCCACAGCAAGGATCAGGCTTCTGCCAAGGCTGAATTGATCGCCCGCTTTGATTTCTCTGACAAGCAGGCGCAGGCGATTCTGGATATGCGTCTGGGACGCCTGACCAACCTCGAATCCGATAAGCTGCTGGCTGAGTATCAGGAGCTTGAAAAGACCATTGCCTATTTGCGCTCCATCCTGGCGGACGAAAAGCTTTTGCTGTCTGTCATCAAGGATGAGCTTTCCGTCATTCGCGATAAGTTCGGCGATGACCGCCGCACGGAGATTTCCTCTGTGGCGTGCGAAATTGACGTGGCTGATCTGATCGCTGTGGACGATATGGTGGTAACGCTGACGCACTTTGGCTACGTCAAGCGCCTCTCCAAGTCCACCTACCGAGCGCAGCATCGCGGCGGCAGGGGCGTGACGGGCCAGAGCCTGCGCGAAGAGGACTATGCCGAGCAGATTCGTGTGGTGAACTCGCATGAGGATATCATGTTCTTTACCAACCGCGGCCGCTGCTACATGATCAAGTGCTATGAGATCCCCGAGTGCGGCCGTACGGCACGCGGCACGGCGATCATCAATCTGTTGCAGCTGCAGTCGGGCGAAAAGGTGACCACCATGATCCCGATGCCTCAGCTGGCGGAGGGCCACTTCCTGATGATGGCCACCAAGCAGGGCCTGATCAAGAAGACGGCGCTGGATGAATTCACCAACCTGCGCAAGAGCGGCCTGATTGCCATCATCCTGCGCGATGACGACGAGCTGGTATCCGTTGAGCTGACCGACGGCAACCGCAACCTGCTGATGGCCAGCCACTTTGGCCGCGCGATTCGCTTCAACGAGGCGGATGTGCGCCCCATGGGCCGCGCCAGCCAGGGCGTGCGCAGTATGAAGCTCAAGCCTGAAGACGCAGTCATCTCCATGTGCGTGGTGAATGAGGACGAAAAGGTGCTCGCCATCACGGAGAACGGCTACGGCAAGCGCACCGAGCCCGACGAATACCGCGAGCAGGGTCGCGGCGGTCAAGGCGTGACGGCCATGAACCTCACCGACAAGACGGGCCTTCTGGCTGCGCAGCTGATGGTGCGCGATGACGAGGACATCATCCTCATCACCGACGACGGCACGGTCATCCGCACGGGCGTTGACGCCATTCGCGTTTGCGGCCGCACCACGCAGGGCGTAAGGCTCATGCGCGTGGCGGAGGGCAGCCGCATTGTGGGCGTTGCCCGTGCTGACAAGGAAGAGGAAGAAGAGACTGTTGAGGAGACAGCGGAGGCTTCTGAAACCGAGGAGTAAGGGACGGGGGAGACGTTACTTTCTTTGCGTCAAAGAAAGTAACAAAGAAACCAGTCGTTTATGTTTGCTGGCTGCTGTTTTGTCGCGGCAGTCTGTATGAAAAAGGGGACTGAATCCGAGTGTGCGAGCAAGCTCGCCCTTCGGCTTCAGTCTCCTTTTTCAGTTTGCTAAAGCAAACCCGCGGAGCGCAGCTCCGCGGACTGCCGCTTTGGTACGGGGTGCGTTTGGGCGGCGCCGTTTTTGCTGCGGCAAAAACGAGCGGGAGGGTACGCCGCAGCGGCGGCGCGATAGTGAGGCCCGCGCTCGCAACCATCCAACTGCGCGGCAGGCCGATCACGCTCCGCGTGATCGGGCCCGCTTCAGCGGGCAAGAAAAAGGATCTGAAGCCGAGGGACGAGCTTGCTCGTACATTCGGATTTCAGACCCTTTTTCGTATCGCCTGCCGCAGCATTTACGCACACAAAAACGCAGGTTTTCGAGAGAGCTCGAGGGAGGCTTTTGCCTTCAAAAGCCGTCCCTCGAACGTCCCCCTCCCCTTGAAAGATTTACCTTCATGCGCTATAATAAACCCATCCTGATTCGTATGAAAGGAGTATATTCCTATGAAATTTGACGCAAAAACCGGCCTGGCGCTGGAGCTTTACGGCGGCAGCTGGCCCGAGCCGGCGGGGCATCTGCAGGGCGCAGTGGCGGATGACGAAAACAAATATCTGTACATGTCCTTTACCGACCGGCTGGTGAAGGTGGATATGCATACGGGTGAGATCGTAGGCAGCGTGACGGGCCTGCTTGCCGGCAGCATTTATGGCGGCGGCGCGCATCTGGGCGATCTGGCCTTCCGCGACGGCAAGGTGTACGGGTCGCTGGAGTATAAGGCGACGGAAAAGTTTTATATCGCGGTATTTGACGTGAGCAAGATCACCGGCATGGATATTGATTATAAAACGCCCGGCGTGCTGACGACCATGTATATGGAAGAGGTCGTGAAGGATTATCAGGATGAGCTGGACGCGGGCGAGCATATCAACGGCCATGTGACGCTGGGGCATAAGCACGGCTGCTCGGGCATTGACGGCATCACCTTTGGCCCGCTGCCCGGCGATAACAGCGGCAAAATATATATGACGGTGGCTTACGGCGTGTACCGTCACGAGGAGCGCACGGATAACGACTATCAGGTGATCCTTGCCTTTGATCCCGATCAGTTTGAGGGCGCGTATTTTGATCAGAACAATCCCCATGAGATTGGCCCGAAGCTGTATAAGAAGATGTTTGCCTTTACTGGAAATACCTCTTACGGCGTGCAGAATCTGGAATATGACCGTGTGACGGGCGATTACTGGATGATTGTGTACGAGGGCCGCAAGGAAGGATTTGATAACCGCCCGGTGTATGTGCTGGACGGCAAAAAGGCGCCGGTGGAAATGGAGCTCAGGCTTGGCCGCGAGCAGGTGTACGGCACGGTGCGCGGCGAGGTATTGAGCCTCAAGGAGGCCGGTACGCTGCATGAGGCAAGCGGCGTGTGGGGCATCCCGCAGATGCCGCTGACGGCGGACAAGGGCTTTATCTCGCTGGGCAATGATTATTTTTATGTTGCCGACGCGGGCAAGAAGGATGACATGCAGTATGGCTATATGCGCCTGATGAAGCTCGACCGCACGGATTACACCTTCCACTGCGTTGAATAATTGTATAATTATACAAAATAAAACGGTTTCACGAAACAATATAAAATAGCAAAAACAATATCGATAACGCCGGTATAAGTGATTAAATGCGCTTTACCGGCGTTTGATTTTGCTTGACAATACGGCCTGCGAAGAATATAATGAATGTAACATAATTATGCAGATTTGCATAAAGGGAGGCGGCAGCGTGGACGCAAGACAGGTCAGCTTGATGTTCAAAGCCCTCAGCGACGAGGCGCGTGTGAACATCATTTACCAGCTGATGGAAGGCGAGCAGTGCGCGTGCAATCTGCTCAAAAAGCAGAAGCTGACGCAGCCTACACTGGCCTACCATATGCAGATTTTGTGCAAATCCGGTTTGGTGGAAAGCCAGCGCATCGGCCGCTGGACACACTACGCGTTGTCCCAGAAGGGGATGGCCGAGGCGCAGAAAATCACCCAGACGATCCTTCATGCTGCAGAGAAAGAGCCCTTCTGCAATGCAAGCTGCTGTTGAAAGAACAGCAGCGTTTTGATTGGCATGCGAAAATATTACGTTTTATTAATGGAAATGTAACAAATTTTATGCAACTAAAAAGCTGTTGTAATGTAGTTCATCCTTTCGTCGTTGATGAAGAATGTTTCCATATGTTATGATTTTCAAACAATGAGCTGCACCAGACAGCGGCTCAAAAAACGAAAGGATGAAACCTCCATGAAAAAGATCGTTGCTTTGCTGCTCGTGCTGGTACTGTGCATGGGCATGACCTCCGCCATGGCTGACAAGCTGGGCTCCTACATGTACACCAACGTGTCCAAGGCCAATGCTGCCGGCGAAAAGGACGGCGCCTATCAGGCCGACACCACCATCTGCGCTGTCGTACTGGATGACAATGGCGTGATCAAGATGGTTAAGTTTGACGTTGTGCAGGTGAAGCTGGGCTTCACTGCCGCCGGCGCCTGCACCGTGGAAGCTGGCACCGTGATCGCCTCCAAGGAAGAGCTGAAGGACGGCTACGGCATGCGCAAGGCTTCCCCCATCGGCAAGGAATGGTTCGAACAGGTTGCGGCTCTGGAAGCCTGGTGCGTTGGCAAGACCCTGGATCAGGTGATGGCTGCTCCCCTCGAAGGCGGCAAGCCCACTGATGCTGACCTGGTGACCGGCTGCACCATGACCGTGACCGACTATCTGTACGCGCTGCAGAAGGCCGTTGAACTGGCGAAGTAATTTCATAGCGACACAAAAAAAGGAACGCTGCGGCGTTCCTTTTTTTGTGCTGCTGTATTTGGGGAAATTTGCTATATAAAAAGGAAAGAACTTTATCGATATTATATGCCGGATGACCTTGCCAAAGATGCTTGCAACGTGATACAATATACGTTGACGGCATAGGCCGTTAAGGAAGAATGTCGGAGGAAACGCATGAAACGAAATGCCTGCAAAGTTGTACTGATCATCATGCTGCTGAGCCTGATGCTGGGCATAGGTGCTCCCGGTGCGAAATCGCCTGCGGCGACCGCCCTGGCCGACGCCAAGCAGGAAACGTATCAGAAGTTTTCTGGCACGTTCTTTAACTCCTTTGATACCATCACCACGGTGATCGGCTATGCGACGGAGCAAAGTGTCTTTGATAAGAATTTTGCGATGGTGTCGGATATGTTCGCGCATTATCATCAGATCTTTGACGCGTACAATCACTACGAGGGCGTCAATAATCTGTGGTATGTGAACGAAAACGCCGGCAAGGGCCCGGTGAAGGCCGAGCAGGAGCTGATTGACCTTTTGCTGTGGCTCAAGGAAAAGCAGCCGATGACAGAAGGCCGTGTGAACGTGGCGATGGGATTGATGCTGCGCGTGTGGCATAATTACCGCAGCATCGGCGAGGCTTTGCCCGCCATGGAGGAGCTGAAGGCAGCGGCGGCGCACAGCGACTTTGACCAGGTGATCATCGATCAGGAAGCGGGCACGATCCACTTTGCCGATCCTGAGATGCTGCTGGATCTGGGCGCGGTGGCCAAGGGCTACACGGTGGAAATCGTGGCGCAAAAGCTGCTGGAGAGCGACATGCCTTCCTTTATTATCAGTGCAGGCGGCAACGTGCGTTGCGGCTTGCCGCCCATGGATGGCCGCGCGCGCTGGGGCGTGGGCATTCAGGATCCGCTGCTTCCCAGCAACAATAAGGATGTATTGTTCCTTACGGGCCTTTCGGCGGTGACAAGCGGCGATTACCAGCGCTATTACACGGTGGATAACGTCAACTATCACCATCTGATTGATCCCGACACGCTCATGCCGGGCAAGTTCATGCGCTCGGTGACCGTGGTGACGGAGGATTCGGGCCTGGCCGACCTTATGTCCACAACGCTTTTCCTGCTTCCCTGGGAGGATGGAATGAAGCTGGTGGATGCAATGGAGGGGCTGGAAGCGTACTGGGTGCTCAATGATGGCTCTGTTCAGTATTCGCGCGGCATGGAAAAAATGCTGCGCTCGCTGGGCGCCAGCGCCAACGACTGAGACTGAGGAGCGTACGCGAAAGATGAGTCTGATCCGTCTTGAGGACATGGCGGCATTTGACGGCGAAACAGCGGTATGCCTGGGCACGTTTGATGGCGTGCATCTGGGGCATCAGGCGCTGGTAAGCCGCACCGTAGCCGCAGCCCGTGCGCAGGGGCTTATACCATGCGCCTACACTTTTGACCTGCCACCCGCGAGCGTGTTTGCCAAAGGGGGAAGCGTGCAGGTGCTCTCGACCCTGGAGGAGAAGGCAAAGCTCCTTGAGGGTCACGGCATCCAGCTGGTGGCTTACAGCCATTTTGACCAGACGGTGGCGGCGAAATCCGCCGAGGCGTTTTTTGAGGATATTCTGATGAAAACGCTGCATGCCCGTCACGTGGTAATTGGCTTTCACTATCATTTCGGTCAGTTCGCCCGCGGCGATGCGCAGTATATGCGCGCGCTGTGCGAAAAAGCCGGCGTAGGGCTGAGCGTTGTGCCGCCCGTGCGCCTGAGCGACGGCGAATTGGTATCCAGTACGGCCATCCGCGAATATCTGCGGCAGGGTGACCGCGCTGGCGCGCAAAGGATGCTCAATCGCACTCTTTCCGCAAGGGAAGAAGAGCTGCTTGGAGGTAAGGATCTATGAACAAAAAGTTGCCCGCATGGATCGTGCTGACGGTCATCGCGGTGGTGGCGGCGCTGGCGCTGGCCTTCACCCATGACAGCACGAAAGACCGCATCGCCGCCCTGGAGGCGGAAAAGGCCGTGGCCGTGCGCCAATCTCTGCTGCCCGACGCTGCTTCCTTTAATAAGGTAGAAGGCGTGGACGCGATTGCTGGCGCGACCATCACGACCAACGCGGTTGTTGACGCGTTCAACGAGGCGTATGCGCAGCTGGAGGGCAAGGCCGGTACTGCTACCGCGTCTGCCAAGGGCTTTGCCGGCCCGGTCCAGGTGGATATCGTCACGGATGAAACGGGCGTTGTGACCGACATGAAGATCGGCCAGAATGCTGACTTTAACGAAACCGCCGGCTTTGGCCTCAAGGCCAAGGAAGACGCTGCGTTTGCCCAGCAGTTTGTTGGCAAGAGCAGCGCTGTGGCTGTTGGTGACTTTGAAGGCGCCGTGTACGAAGGCGTGAACGCCGACGGCGAAGTGATCGGCTATGTCACCACCACGACTGTGACCGGCTTTGCCGGCCCGGTGGAAATCACCGTGGCTTCGGATAACGAAGGCCTGCTCTACGGCATTAACGTGGGCGGCGCTGCTTTCGAAGAGACCCCCGGTCTTGGCGCCAAGGCCAAGGAAGCTGCCTTCATGGATCAGTTCCAGGGCAAGCAGCTGCCGGTTGACCTGACCAAGAACGAGGGCGAAATTGACGCCATCACCGCTGCGACCATCACCAGCAGCGCGGTTGTTCGCGGCGTCAACCAGGCTGGTTCCGCCATCGGCGCGCTGGCTGGCTTCAGCATTGAGCCTGCTGCCTCCGTCAATGAGATGGGCGGCAACCGCTACAATACCGCCACCAAGGGCTTCGCCGGCAACGTATACGTCGAGCTGCAGCTGGACGATAACGGCGTGATCACCGAGATCATCATCGGCGATGACAGCTTTGCCGAGACCGCCGGCTACGGCGCCAAGGCGAAGGAAGAAGCCTTCTATGGCCAGTTCATCGGCAAGAGCGGCACCATCGTGTATGGCGAGGGCGTGGACGCGATCGCGGGCGCGACCATCACCAGCAATGCGGTGCTGACTTCTGTCAACAATATTCTGCTGTATCATGAAGATCCCGTGGCCTTTGCCGCTGCGCAGGCTGCTGAGGAAGAAAAGGCTGAAGAGCCCGCTCCCGCTCCTGTGACTGGCGCGAATGAATACGCTGTCAAGGGCGAGGGCCTGACTGGCAAGATTGACATCGTCGTCACCCTGAATGATGACGGCACGATCGCCAATGTCGCCGTGAACGGCACCGATTCCGATATGGACGCCGCCTTCCTGGCCAACTGCCAGAATGACGCGTTCCTGGGCCAGTTCGTTGGCAAGACCATTCCCGTTGAGGGCATCGACGTAGTCGCCGGCGCGACCGTCAGCTCCAATGGTATCATCAACGCTGTGAACACCGTCGTTCCCGCTGCTGCGGAAGAACCCGCTGTCGAAGCGCCTGCTGCTGAGGAGGTTACCGGCACCGAGTACCGCGCCTCTGCGGACGGCTTCACGGGCCTGGTGACGGTGGCTGTGGTTGTGGCCGAGGACGGCACGATCGCCAAGGTTTCCGTCAAGGGCACGGATTCTGAATATGACGAAGCGTTCGTCGCCAAGTGCGACACCGACGCTTTCCTGGGCCAGTTCGTTGGCAAGACCATCCCTGTTGACGGCATTGACATCGTGGCCGGCGCGACCGCCAGCTCCAATGCCATCATCAATGCGGTGAACTCTGTTGTGATTGCTACGGAAGAACCCGCTGCCGAAGAACCCGCTGTGGCTGGTACCGAGTACACCGTGCAGGGCGACGGCCTGACCGGCAAGATCGACCTGACCGTGACCGTGGCCGAAGACGGCACGATTGCGAAGGTCGTTGTAAATGGCACCGACTCTGACATGGACAGCGCTTTCCTGGCCAAGTGCGACGAAGCCTTCCTGTCTCAGTTCGTCGGCAAGACCATCCCCGTTGAGGGCATCGATGTTGTCGCGGGCGCGACCGTCAGCTCCAACGGCATCATCAATGCTGTGAACACTGTGGCTCCCGTTGCTGCGGAAGAACCCGCTGCCGAAGAACCCGCTGTGGCTGGTACCGAGTACACCGTGCAGGGCGACGGCCTGACCGGCAAGATCGACCTGACCGTGACCGTGGCCGAAGACGGCACGATCGCGAAGGTCGTTGTGAACGGCACCGACTCTGACATGGACAGCGCTTTCCTGGCCAAGTGCGATGAAGCCTTCCTGTCTCAGTTCGTCGGCAAGACCATCCCCGTTGAGGGCATCGATGTAGTCGCGGGCGCGACCGTCAGCTCCAATGGCATCATCAACGCTGTGAACACTGTGGCTCCCGCTGCTGCGGAAGAGCCCACCGTGGAAGAGCCCGCCGTGGAAGAACCTGCTGTTGAAGCCAAGACCGGCCATGTCGTTGCTTCCGCTCAGGGCTTCGCGGGCCCTGTGGCTGTGGACGTGACCGTGGAAAACGGCCTGATCACCGCGCTGAAGATCGGCGACGAGCAGTTCTCCGAGACTGCGGGCTTTGGCGCCAAGGCGCTGGAAGAGGCCTTTGTCAATCAGTTCATTGGCAAGGCGCTGCCGATCGAAAAGACGGACATTGACGCCATTGCCGGCGCCACCATCACCACCGATGCTGTGATCGCCGCGCTGAATAAGGCGTATGAAAAGGTTGGCGCTGAAGAGGAAGCTCCGGCTGTGGAAGCGCCTGCCGCTGAAGAAGTAAAGGGCACTGAAGTGAAGGGCACGGCCCAGGGCTTCATTGATCCTGTGAATGTTACCGTGATCGTGGCCGAGGACGGCACGATTGCCAAGGTAACTGTGGAAGATTCCACCTCTGCGACGGACGCTGCTTTCGTGCATAAGTGCCAGGAAGACGCGTTTGTCAGCCAGTTTGTTGGCAAGACCGCTCCCGTGGCGGAAGAAGATATCACCGTGATTACCGGCGCGACCGCCTCCTCCAAGGCTGTGGTTGCTGCGGTGAACAACGCGGCTGCCAGCCTTGCTCCCGTTGTGGAAGAGCCCGCTGCTGAAGAGCCTGCTGCTGAAGAGCCCGCTGCTGAAGAGCCCGCTGCTGAAGAGCCTGCTGCTGAAGAGCCTGTTGCTGAAGAGCCCGCCGTTGCGGCTGTGACCTCTGCCAAGGCTGCTGCTGATACGCTGGGTAAGTTCTATGCCCGCCATACCGTGCAGGGCTTCGCCGGCCCCGTGACCGTGCTGGTCAACGTGGATAACAACGGCAAGATCTGCATGATCGAGATCGGCAGCGAACAGTTTGCCGAGACCGAGGGCTTTGGCATGAAGGCGCTGGAAGAAGCTTTTGTTAACCAGTTCATCGGCAAGACCTGCCCTGTGCAGGCTGCTGATATCGATGCTATCGCCGGTGCGACCATCACCACCAATGCCGTGCTGGAAGCGCTGAATGCGGCCTACGACCTGGTGAAGTAAGCGATAAGGAGAGGCTATACCAATGATTCATGCAATTGAAACGTTTCTTCATGATCTGATTCACTTGAGCGCCCTGGCGCTGGAAACCGTTGGTGTGTTCATCATCCTGGGCACCGCCATCCGCACCGGCATCGCCGTGACCAAGCATAAGGGCCATGTGGGCCTGATGCTGGGCAAGGGCATCGCCCTGGCGCTGACTTATCTGCTGGCCAGCGAAGTGCTGCACACGCTGATCGCCAAGGACGTTACTTCTCTTCTGCTGGTCGCCATCACCATGGTGCTGCGCGCTGCGATGACGCTTCTGATTCACTGGGAAACCCAAGCTGAAGAAAAGCACATCAAGGAAGAAGAATCTCATAAGGCTGAATAAAAACCAAACGGGGGAAAGGAGCAAGGACAAATGAAAAAAAGGGATTTGCTCCTGATCCTGTCGGTTGTGATCATTGCAGCCCTGCTGCTGGGAAGCACGATGCTTCTCAACCGCGGCAAGGTGGCGACGGGCCAGATGAAGGTGTATGTGGACGGAAAGCTGCACGATACCGTGGCGCTGCATAGCGGCCGGGACTATACCGTGCAGCAGGAGGATGGCAGCGTGAACGTGATCCGCATGACGGAAAACGGCTTTTACATGCTCTCTTCCACCTGCCACAACCAGCTGTGCATTGATCAGGGAGAGGTCAACGCCGACAACTGGGGCATGCGCTCGCTGGGTACGCACGTCATTTGCCTGCCCAATCGCGTGGACGTGGAGCTGGTGCTCACGGAGGATAAGACCGTGATTGACCCGGACGCGCCCGACGTGTAAACAGATACTTCGCCGCATCGGCGGCTTGCAACATTACCAACAACTATCAATTTCAATAAAAGGTGGGATCGCATTGAAAGCTGCAACATTCCGCGGAGGCGTCCATCCGGCGCATCACAGCAAGAACCAGTCTAAGGGCCTTGCAGTGCGCGATTTTGTGACCGATGTCGTTCAGATTCCCGTGAACATGCATATCGGCGCGCCTTCTAATCCCTGTGTACAAAAGGGCGATCATGTTAAGATGGGCCAGATGATTGCCGAGCCCGTTGGATTCCTGGGTGTGCCGGTGCATGCCAGCGTTTCCGGCGAGGTGCTCGACGTGTGCCCCATGCCTTCGCTGGGCGAAAATCCCGCGATGAGCATCATCATCAAGAACGACTTTAAGGACGAGTGGGTAGAGCTCAATCCCCTGGGCGATGTGGAAACCGTTGATCCTTCCCTGATCATCCCCGCTATCAAGAACGCGGGTATCGTGGGTATGGGCGGCGCGTCCTTCCCCACCCATGTGAAGCTCTCCATTAAGCCCGAACAGCAGTGCGACTATATCCTGGCCAACGGCGCGGAGTGCGAAACGCACCTCACCTGCGACCATCGCCTGATGCTCGAGGAATCCAAGCGTGTGGTGGACGGCCTGCGTGCCGTCATGCGTGCTGTTGGCTGCAAGACCGGTATCATCGGTATTGAAGACAACAAGCCCGACGCCATCGAAGCCATGCAGAAGGCCTGCGAGGGCCGCGAAGGCGTGCGCGTGCAGGTGCTGGCCACCAAGTACCCCCAGGGCGGTGAAAAGCAGCTGATCGAAGCCATCACCGGCCGTCAGGTTCCCACCGGCGGTCTGCCCATTGGCTGCGGCTGCATCGTGGTGAACGTTGCCACCTGCTCTGCCATCTGCGACGCCATCACCCTGGGCAAGCCCCTTGTTGAGCGCATTACCACCGTTACCGGCGGCGTGCGTCAGCCCGCCAACCTGCGCGTGCGCATTGGTACCCTGGCGGATGCGCTGATCGGCGAGTGCGGCGGCTTCTCTGTGGAGCCCGGCAAGATCTTCTCCGGCGGCGCCATGACGGGCTTCTGCCTGCCCGATACCCACCAGCCCATCACCAAGGCAGGCGGCGGCATCGTGGTGATGAATGAAGCCGAAGCGCTGACCGGCGAAGAAAGCCCCTGCATCCGCTGCGGCAAGTGCCAGGAAGTGTGCCCCATCGGCCTCAAGCCCCTGCAGCTCAAGCTTGCCTGCGATAACGAGGACTTTGACAAGGCCAAGAAGCTGAACCTGATGGACTGCACCATCTGCGGCAGCTGCTCGTTCATCTGCCCGGCCCGCCGTCATCTGACGATTTCCTTCAAGATTGCCAAACAAAAGATCGCCGCGCTGGCGAAAAAAGGAGGCTAAGGCGCAATGAGCAAACTGGTTATCTCTTCCGCGCCGCACATTAAAACGGCGGATACCACGCAGCGCCTGATGCTCAATGTGATCATCGCTCTGCTGCCCTGCGCCATCGCGGGCGTCATCTTCTTCGGCCTGAACGCCGCCATCGTGCTGGCTGTGGCCGTTTTGAGCGCCGTGCTGGCTGAATTTGTCTGGCAGAAGCTCGCGCATCAGAAGGTTCGCATTGCGGATTGCTCCGCTGCGCTGACCGGCCTGCTGCTGGGCCTGTGCATCAGCCCCGTCACCCCCTGGTGGGTGGTGATGATCGGCTCCTTCTTTGCCATCATCGTCGTCAAGCAGCTCTTCGGCGGCATCGGCGACAACTTCCTCAACCCCGCGCTGACCGCGCGCGCTGTGCTGCTGGCCTCCTGGCCCGCTTACCTGACCACCCATATCGCCGCCAACGGCTTTGCGGATGTTGTCACCAGCGCTACGCCTCTGGCCTCTTCCTTCTCTCAGATGGATCTGTTCCTGGGCAATGTGCCCGGCGCCATCGGTGAAACCAGCAAGATCGCCATCCTGATCGGCTTTGCGTATCTGCTGTGGACCCGTACCATCCGCTGGGAAATCCCTGTGTTTGTGGTGCTGTCCACCATGGTCACCACCCTCCTGCTGGGCGGCGACGCCATCATGAGCGTCCTCACCGGCGGCGTGCTCTTCGGCGCTGTATTCATGGCGACCGACTATGTGACCAGCCCCATGAACCGCTGGGCGCAGATCGTTTATGCCATTGGCATCGGTTTGATCATTGTGGTCATCCGTAACTTTGGCGATTATCCCGAAGGCGTGACCTACGCCATCCTGCTGATGAACATTGCCGCGCCTCTGCTGGACCGCGTGATGCCCGAAGGCAAGGTATACGGCCACTCCAAGAAGAAGGAGGCCAAAGCGTAATGAGCGAGAAGAAAAACAGCCTGGGCCGCGTATTTATGAACGGCGTGCTCAGCGAGAATCCCACCTTCCGCCTGGTGCTGGGCACCTGCCCCACGCTGGCGGTCACCACCAGCGCTATCAACGGCCTGGGCATGGGCGCTGCGGCTACGTTCGTTCTGCTGTGCTCCAACATTGTTATCTCCCTGCTGCGTAATTTCATTCCCAGCAAGGTGCGCATCCCCGCGTTCATCACCATCATCTGCACCTTCGTTACCATCATCCAGCTGGTGATGCAGGCCTATCTGCCTTCTCTGTACGAGAGCCTTGGCATCTTCATCCCGCTGATCGTGGTAAACTGCATCATCCTCGGCCGCGCCGAAGCCTTTGCCAGCAAGAACCCTGTGGTGGATTCTGCGGTGGACGGCCTGGGCATGGGCCTTGGCTTCACCCTGGCGCTGACGCTGATCGGCTGCGTGCGCGAGCTGCTGGGCAACGGCAGCCTCTTTGGCACGGCTGTACTGGGCACTTCCTTTGAGCCCATGCTGATTGCTGTGCTGCCGGCCGGCGGTTTCATGGTGTACGGTCTGCTGCTGGGCATCATCAATGCCATTGGCAACAAGCGGAAGGAGGCCAAATAAATGAATATCTGGCTCTTCATGATCAGCTGCATTCTGACCAATAACTTCATTTTCTCCAAGTTCCTGGGCATTTGCCCCTTCCTGGGCGTATCGAGCAAGGTAGGCACGGCCGCTTCCATGGGCCTGGCTGTTACCTTCGTTATGACCCTGGCTTCTCTGATCTGCTACATGCTCAATGCCTGGGTGCTGGTGCCCCTGGGCCTGGAGTATATGCAGACCATCGTGTTCATTCTGGTTATTGCCTCTCTGGTGCAGTTCGTTGAAATGTTCCTCAAGAAGGCGATGCCCGCTATCTATTCTGCCCTGGGTATCTATCTGCCCCTGATCACCACCAACTGCGCGGTGCTGGGCGTGGCGACCCTGAACGTGTCCGAGGGCTACGGCCTGCTGCTGAGCGTGCTGAACGGCACCTTCTCCGCACTGGGCTTCCTGCTGGCGATCGTGCTGATGGCCGGCGTGCGTGAACGCCTGGAGAGCAGCAAGATTCCCGCCTGCATGAAGGGCTTCCCCATCAGCCTGGTGACTGCCGGCCTGATGGCGATTGCCTTCATGGGCTTCAACGGTCTGGCATAAGGAGGTAAGAAAAATGTCTATTCTTTATGCTGGTCTGGTGCTGGGCGCTATCGGCCTGATCTTCGGCCTGGTGCTCACCTTTGCCGCCAAGGCTTTCCATGTGGATGTGGACGAGCGCGTGGAGCAGGTGCGCGAGTGCCTGGCCGGCGCTAACTGCGGCGCCTGCGGATATCCCGGCTGCGACGGCTTTGCCAAGGCTGTGGTCGAGGGCAAGGCGGCTGTTACCGGCTGCACTCCTGCCGGCAATGAAGGCGCGAAGAAGATCGCTGCCATCATGGGCGTGGAAGCCGCTGATACCGAGCGCAAGGTTGCGCGTGTGCTCTGCCAGGGCGTGAAGGGCGAAGCCAAGGAAAAGTATGCGTACGACGGCTATCAGAGCTGTCTGGCGGCTGCCGGTATGGCCGGCGGTCCCAAGGATTGCCGCTTTGCCTGCCTGGGTCTGGGCGATTGCGTGTTCCATTGCGCGTTCGGCGCCATCACCCTCAAGGATGGTGTTGCTGTCATCGATCCTGACAAGTGCACGGCCTGCGGCAAGTGCGTGGAAGCCTGCCCGCGCCATGTCATCTCTCTGCTGCCCGCCAGCCAGAAGGTGATCGTGCGCTGCCACAACACCGACAACGCCAAGGCCGCCCGTGCGGTTTGCACCAACGCTTGCATTGGCTGTGGCCGCTGCAAGAAGGAATGCGAATATGACGCGATCGTTGTGGAAAACAACGTTGCGCGCATTGATGCGTCCAAGTGCACCGCTTGCGGCAAGTGCGCCAGCGTTTGCCCCTGCAACTGCATTGTGGTAGAATAAGCCAAAAAAGAAAGAGCCCCCGGTACCTGTGAAAGGTATCGGGGGCTTTTGTGTGCGGGGGACGGGGAGGACGAGGAAAACGGTACTTTCTTGTGTCAAGAAAGTACCAAAGAACCTGCGTTTGGATTGGAAGTTGGCTGTTTTCTTTGGCGCGGCAGTTGATTGAAAAAGGGTTTGGAATCCGCTGTGCGAGCAAGCTCACCCCCGGCTTCCAAGCCCCTTTTTCAGTTTGCTTCGCGGACTGCCGCTTTGGTGGCTTGTGCATTTGTGTCGCCGTTTTTTCTGCGGAAAAAACGAGCGGGAGGATACGCCGCTGCGGCGGCGTGGGAAGCTGCTTGCGGTCAGGCATCCCAAAAGGCTTCCCCTTGAGGGGAAGCTCCGCCGAAGGCGGTGATGAGGTGTAGCGCGTCGCAACGCGCGTTATCTCCGTCGCGCCGCCGCAGCGGCGCTCCTCCCGCTCGTTTCGCCGCAGCGAAACGGCGATCCTCCGCGAGCGCTATCACACAATACTGCGGCAGGCCCGGACGGCTGTGCCGTCCGGGCGCGCGAAGCGTGCAGAAAAAGAGAGCGGAGACCATCGGATCGAGCTTGCTCGCATCCGTGGAATCCACTCTCTTTTTCGATAAGCCTGCCGTAACAAGCCAACCCATGACTGCCTTTCGGGAGGGTCGTAGGGAGGGGCTTTGGGCTCCAAAGCCGCCTCCCTAACGTTCCTCCTCCTTCTGATGCAGCTGCGCCAATACCTCGCGCAGCGCATCGGGAATGGGCAGCCCAATGCGCGAGGCATTTTCCAGCATGGAAATACCCTCGTTGGACAGGTAAAAGCAAATCACCGCGCTGCGCAGGGCGCCGGTGCCGCCAAGGATGTACACGTCCAGCAGATGCGCTGTGCCGACCATGACGAAAATGAGCACTTTTTTGCAAATGCCCTTGAAGCCGACGGCGCTGGAGAGCTGGCGCTCGAGGATGGCGTGCATCACGCCGGTGAGATAATCAATGATCATGCAGGCGAGCAGCACGATCATCAGCCCGTCCATGCCGCCTACGAGGCTGCTGACAGCCCCGCCCAGCACGGACAGCACCAGCTTGATGCGCAGCCAGACGGCCTGCAAAGAGGTTTCTTGCATAGGGGTCTCCTTTCATTATGCGGGGAAGGTGGCGCGCCAGGATTCCAGCGCCTGCACGCGCTCTTCCAGGGATTTTTGCGGCGGATTTTTGTCAGGCAGCGGATGGCCTTCGGCGGTCCACCACGCTTCAATGCCATTAGCAATCGCTACTGCAATCTCCGGTGCGCGCTCATGCACAAATTGCGCATCTGCCTTGTTTGTGTTGCCGTAGCCCAGCTCCAGATAGCAGCCTGCGCCGGGACAGGTGGCGGTTTCGGTGGCGATGTATTCGCGGGTGGAGAGCTTGGCGTCGTAGATCGTGCTCAGCGCATCGATGATGCATTGACACAGATGCTGGCTGTGCAGGGCGCGCTCGCCGTGCTTGGCGGCAGGATACATGGCCTGAATGCCGCGAACATTTTTATTGCCGTTGGCATTGGTGTGAATGGCCAGATGCAGATCGGGATTGTGCTTGTTGAGCGCGGCCATGGCGTCCTTTGTAGCCTGCGCGGCCTTTTCATCAGGCCAGCGCTTGCGGTATTTTTTGTCCGCCATGTACACGGTATGGCCGCGGGCAGTCAGCTCTTTTTCCAGTGCTTCGCCAATCTGCCAGCAGTGCTTCATTTCGCAGCACATGCTGTCTGTGCATTTTTCCTGGCATTTTTCCTGGTGATTCTGATACAGATCGCAGCTTTTGCGGCCGTCTGCTGCGCAGCTTTTGCTGTGTGGTGCGGGACGGATGGAAATTTTCATGTGTGCCTCCTGATGGGAAATATGCAGAAAAATTATTTATATTCCACGGTCAATACAGGCTCATATTCAGAGCCCTTGCCGTAGATTTGAGTGTAGGCGGGCGAGAAGGTGTCGGAATACTCGCTGCGCGGCTCGAATACACCAATGGCCTGGCCGGCCTGGATGGCGGGGATCAGGTTGGTCACGTCGTAGGTTGCTTCCGTTTCGCGCTTCAGGCTGCCGATGGGATAGACTGCGGCGGCGGTGAAGGAAGGCGTGAGCGTGGAGGTGAAAGCAGATTCTGCCAGGGCGACGCTGCCCAGATAAATGGGTACGGCATTGGACCAGCCGCCCGATGCTCGCCGCAGGGTGAGAGAGGCGGATTTGACGGTCTTGCCGCTGAGCGCGCTGGCAGCATCGGCAAACCACATAGCGCCCGTGCGCCAGCCATTGACGCCGCCGGTGTACTCGCCATAGCGGCCTTGCGAGAAGGTGGTAGCCTGGTCATCGCGGATGCGGCGCTCGCCGTACAGATAGGTACAGTGCTTGCTGATGGAGAAGGTTTTGATGACGTAGGAGGGCGCGACGTATTCCATGCCGCCGGGCGTGGGCGTGGCAGAGGCTGCGCCAAGCAGCGTTCCGCTTGTATTGGCCAGCCCGTTTGCCGATGCCGGGCACGTTCCTTCAACGTATCCATGCGCGCCGCGATAGGCCAGAATGCTGCGGCCAAGATTGGCGTTGGTGGTGTAATCGCCGTCAGTATAGCCGCCGATGCACTTGAGGCAGAAGAAAGTGCCGCGCTGGAAGGTGATGGCGTTGGCATGCGTGTATTCAATGCTGCAGCCCTCGACCACAGAATTACACTCGGTGATCAACAGTCCTGTGCCCGTGCCGGAGGAGGAGCTGGTGCGATTGCGGTAGCCGCTGATCTGCAGGTTTTTCAGGTGCACATGCGGGCAATAGCGGATGTAAACCGGATAATTGACGCTGCTGTCCGGGTAAATGGATACATCGCCGCGCGCTGCGGCGGTCAGCGCGATGCCTGAGCAGCTGTGCACATGAATTGTACCGATGATTTTTACGCCCGGATCAAAGGCAAGCTCCAGCGTTCTGCCCATAAAACCGGAGATTACGATATCTTCAAGATACGTTCCGGCTGGGATGGTAAGCGTGGTGTCCTGCGTCAGGTACCTGGGCAGCGCATCGACAGACGCCTGCATGCTGCCCCGCCAGGCAGCTGTAGCGGAGGGATGCGCCAGGATGATGTTGGGCGCGGAGAAGCTTTCGGTGACCACCACGCGCTTGGCAGCCAGGCCTTCAGGATCCAGCGACATGATTTCGTTGCCGTCATCCATGCCTCGGATTTGCAGATCGTTGGTGGCGATGTTGATTTCGCCGCCGACCATGTTGATGGCATCTTCCGTTAGCTCCATGTGGCTGTGACTGCCGTCAAGCTTGCCGGCCAGCACCAGCACGGCGGCATTGGAGGAAAGCTCAAGCCCTGCGCCGAAATCGTCGGTGACCTTGCTGGCGTCAACCGATTTATCGCTGAGAACGCTGCCTTCGATGCGATTGTTATTCTGCGAGAGGCTGTTGGCCAGTTGATTGAGCGCGCGCACGATGGAAAATTCCGAGCCGCCTACGATCAGTCGGTCGGTGGAGAGCTTTCCGGCGGTGATGCTGTCGGCGGACAGGCTGCCGATTACACCGCTTTCGGAGGTGATGGCGCCCAGGGCGATTTTATCGGCGGTAATGGAGCGGGCGCTGATTTTTTCGGCGTCCACCGCACCGGCGGCGATATGGCGCGCGGCGATGATACCGTCGGTCAGGGCGTTGGTGGACAGCTTTCCGCTGGAGGTGATGATGCGCGGCAGGTGCACGCCGCCGTTTGACATTTCGCAGCTCAGGTGGGCGGAAAGGGCGCCTTGAAAGAGCAGCTGCTGAGAAAAGAGCAGGGCGGGATGCGAAATGCCTTTGAGATCGGTGATGGTGAGAAAATCGCCGATTTCGAGCGTGGGATCGCCGCAGAAGGTGAGCGAAAACGGCGTGAAGGAAAAGCCGCTGAGCGATTGGCAGAGCTGCTGCATCAGCGGCTGCAGCGCGGCGCTGTCTGCGTGGAAGAGCGGGTTATCATCGATTGTGAGCATGTTGTCATCACCGGCAGGCAGCGTGTCATCCAGGGCGATTTCTTCAAAGGCGCCGGAGTGCCGGCCGCGCGGAATAACACGCAGACGATTGAAGGAAAAGCAGGTATCTTCCAGCGTAAGCGCTTGCAGATCGGAAGCGGCAAGCGGGCGATCCGAGGTGTGACTGAGAGGAATGAGCGCGATGCGGTCATCCCGCGTGAGCCTTGCAAAGCAGCCCATGGCGCCGCAAACCCACGCCAGCGCCTGGCGCAGGGTGCAGCCGTCGCCCCAGTCGGGACGCTGGGGAATGAGCGTATCGGCATTGCATAGCGGCGTGCCGTTGATTGAGCAGCCGGCTTGCGCAGCAATATGCTGCAGGATGCTTTGCAGCGTGCAGGGGTAGGTCAGCTGATCGATAAACGTGAGCGCAAAGGTGTGCAGCAGCGCGTCATAGCCCGACAGCGTGACGGCGTTTTCGCCTTCGGCGGCTTCCACGTGCGATACGATGAAGCTGCCGGCTGGCGCGTAGAGCACATCATTTCCGGATAATACGCCGATCTCAATATGGACGTCAGCGCCCAGCAGCGTGCGGTTACCCAGACGGGAACCGCCGCTTTGCCAGGCGCCGTCCGGGCTGAGCAGTGTGAGCGAGCCGTGCGCGGACAGCGCGCTGCCCAGCAGCATGTCGCCGCCGGAAGCGCCTTCGGTCAGATTGTAGGAGAGAATGTCATCGCCTGTGAGCGAAAAGACATAGCCGGTGGCGAGCGTCAGCGTGGCGCGGATGGAAAGCGTGCGGGCAGGCGCGGTCATGGCGGCAGAATAGGTACTCATGCTGGGCCTCCTTTAGCATTCCATGAAGGACAATTCCACGTTGGTCCACACGGGCGCGCCGTCCTTCATGCGGTACAGACCGACGCTGCGCTGGGTGGAATAGGCGGTGACGGTAAGCGGTGCGCCGGTGAGGGGGTCGGGGAAGGAAAGCGTGCAGGTGGGCGCGGCATGCAGCGCTGTGAGCAGATTTTGCAGATGATCCGGCGTCATATAGGCCCAGAAAATGCTGATACGGCGCTTTACCCCGGCGCGGGAGACATGCGTAGCGCCGGAGAGCGTGGCGTGCACGGATAATTGCGCATCCTCAAAAGCCACCTGCAGCGAGGTGGGCGCAGGCGCGGAAAGGGTGTTGATGGTGAGAATGGACATGGTTCCTCCTTATCCCAGCGCCACATACGAGCCGCGCGTAATGGACTGCTGGCGGATGTTTTTGACGGTGGCGTCTGCCAGCTTCTGGCCGTCGATATATACAGGGGCGGTGATGCGGATGGAGGAGGCGAGCTTATCAACGGCGGCGGAAAGTGTATCGGCGAGTGCGGCTTGTGCCTGCGAAAGCGCGGCGGAAAACTGCACCTCATGCGCCTGAACGGCATGGGCCAGCACATCGCCTGCGCCGGACAAGGCGTGGGAGATGGCCTGATCCGCGGTGACTGTCAGGCGCATTTCCAATTCGGATGCGCTGGGAAAAGCGACGGCTCGGCCCATCTGCAGCCGGTCAAGACGCGTTTCCAGGGCGCTCAGATCGTTGAGCAGATTGCGCGCATCGGCTTCAAAGCGGACGGTCAGGGTATCAAGCGTCGGCATGGGTAAACCTCCTTGCATAGTTTTTGAGAGCGGAGAGCATTTGCGCTTCCGTCATGGGCGCGTCGGCCCAGGAGCGGGGCGGGAGATGCGCATCCAGCTCGCGGGCAATTTCGCGGTAGCTGAGATCAAGCAGACGGCAGCTGTCCTTCATGCCGGCGCGGGCGGCAGCATCCAGCAGGCGATCCATTTCTTCCTGCGTGATGCCCTCGCGCGGAAAGCCGCTCATGTCATAGGCCTGTGCCAGCGCATCATAAAGCGGCGCAATATCGGGCAGCAGCGTGTCAAACAGCGCGTCGGATTTGCGGCGCGTGAGGAAGGGATAGGCGTCGCACAGCGCGCAGTAAAGCAGCCAGCGCGCACCTTCCTCGCCGCTGGTGAAGAGCGTGCGCAGGGGCGCAGGGCACAATTGCTGCGTGCGCAGCAGCGCGCGGGCGGTGAAGCGCAAAGGATGCGTACGCCCGGCGATTTCTATGTAACGCATCAGCCAAATACCACCTTGCCGACGGCGCGCAGCACGCAGGTGAAGGCGATGGCGCTGTCTACCTGCGCCGCGCCCAGTGCGTGGGATTTGACAAGGGCGGGGAATGTGGCCTTGACGCCATCGGGAAAGGTGATGCAGCAGGTGCCGGCAGCGCCGGTATCATAAGCGCTGCGCAGGGCGAGCTGACCGGCTTCCCCTTTGACATGAAAGCCGGTGAGCCGGATTTCACCGGCGTCCCGGACGCCCTGCATAAACTGGCGGCAGCCGTCCGGGCTTTCCAGGGTGGTGATGTCAATCAGCTCGCTGTCGCAGGTGATTTCGCTGATGGCGGACAGCGTGCCGACGGGGGTTGCATTGAAAGTAAACGTGGTGCCAAGCGATTTGGTAGCCATAAAAAGCCTCCTTTATTGGGTGAGAATGGAAGATTGATCGCACAGCGCGCGATAACGCAGCACGCGGCGGTGCGCGCGGGTGTCATCGTCAAACAGATCGCAGCAGTAGGTGCGTGAAAATCCGAGCGCTGTCATTTTTTCATCGGCAGAGGCAGAAAGCGCATGGGCAACCTCTGGCGTGAGCGCATAGATTTCCAGCGTGAATTCGATCTCGTGCAGATAGGGCGCGCTGTCGGCGCGGGCATGCACGTCGTTTGCCGATTCAAAAAAGATCAGGCAGGGAAACTGCGTGAGCGTGCCGGGATGCTGATAATACAGCAGGGAGTGCACGCCCTGCAGCGCGGCGAAGACGTCCTGGGTCAGATCGGGCAAGGGATGACCTCCTTTCTGATACAAAAAAAGGGCGGCGGATTCCTGAGAATCCACCGCCGGGGGTTATTTGCTCAGCTCATATAAAAAAGCAGATCGGCGTTCCCTGAGCGCGGGACGCAGATAAGGATGCGCGGCCATACGGGAGGTGCCCAGCTCCACATAGATCGCGTGGGGATTTTGCGCGATAACATCGCCCCAAAAGCAGCCGTCCTTCTCTTCGGTATGCGTAAAAATACAGTCGCGCAGATGTCCACCGTCGCTGCCGTCGCCGTAGGGGGTGAGGCCCTTGGCTGTTTTGGCGGCATGATCGGCAAGATTTTGCACGGCGTGGGTCAGACGGTCTTCCAGGCGATGACGGTACAGAGTAAAGCCGTTCACACTTGCCTTTCCTCCAGATGAGCGCACAGGTGCAGAGGATAGCGATCGCAGCGGGTGACGCGATAGCGCAGATTGTCTGGCGCTAAGCCTACGCCGTCGCCGGGAAGAATATCTGCTGACGGCGGCAAAAGGAGCGTGCAAGTCGCTTTTTGATGCAAGCCTGCGGCATGAGGCTTCAGGGAGGCAGCGGACGGCAGAATAAGTCCTTCCAGCGCTTGATGCGGCGCGGCAAAGGCTTCGTGCACTGCGCCCATGCCGCCCTGAATGGGCTGCGGACGGGCAATATATACCGGCTTGCGGGTGCGGCGGCGCAGATTCACAGCTGCACCGTCCGCATCAGCCGATAGGGCGTCAGCTGCGAGATGATTTCCTGCGGCAGCGAATCGACGGTCATGGATACGCTGCCTTCGCTGCGCTGGCTTTCTCCTTCCATGCCGAGCCGGTTATACAGCATGCAGGAGAGACGGAGCAGCGCAGGAATGAGCGCTTCGGGCAGCTCCGTGCGGTTCATGTAGGCAAGCATCAGCGCATGGGCGTCGGCTATGAGATCACACAGCAGCTCGTCATGGTCGTCGCCTTCCAGCGAAAGACGGCGTTTAAGACGCGTGAGCAGATCGGATACGCTCATAGGGCCTCCTGTCAGGAGATGTACAGGGTCAGCGTTTTGACGGGCTTGTTATCGCTGCCCAGCAGCATCAGGTGGCAATAGGAGCCGGTATATTCCACGGGCTCGGTGGGAATTTCGACGGCAGCGGCATAGGCAGAGCCATACGCGCCCTCATCCACCGCAGAGGAATTGACCTTATAGCCCCAGTGATAGCCGGCGGGAGCGTTCCAGTCTTCGGGGATGGTGATCTTCAGCTTGTTGTCGGCAGTCTTTTCAGCCTTAAAGCCCAGCGCTGCGGCATTTTCGGTCAGGGACTGCAGGCCGGTGAACTGGGTGAGCGCCACCACCTTGCTGGCGTCATACAGATAGGGTACGCAATGCAGGGAGGCGTAGATGTTATCGCGCATGAATTCAGGCTCGCGCTCGATTTCGACCAGCGCGCCCTGCTTATTGACCAGACGCAGCGCGCCGGGCTTGACGATAAAGTAGTTCTTTTCCTTCACCTGCGCGTTTTCACGTACCTTGTTGCTGACAACGATTTCGCAGCCCCACACTTCGCCCTTGGCGCCGTGCATGACCAGATCCTCGCCCATATCGCCGCGGCCGACGAAATCAGGATCCTTGCGCAGCGTGGCCAGGCCCTTGGCGTCGGTCAGGAATACCTTGCTGCCTTCGGCGTCCTCGCCAAAGAGGGTGATCGCATCAGCAATGGCGTCGGCGCTGACGTCGCCGGAGACGAACTTGCGGGCCACGCCCATGTCATTGAGGCACTGGAACAGATCGTCATCCACCGCGTGATCCAGCGCATGGGCCAGCTGGCGGCTGCCTTCGCCGACGGGGTCGCCGTAGCCGGACAGGCGGGCTTCATCGCTGATGGAGATGGCCTTGGCATACTTCTGCACGGTGACGGATTTCATGCTGGCGGTCAGCTGGCCGGGGATAATCTGACCGTTTTCGGCGACAACGGCAGCCTTGCCGATATAGGCAAAGACGGGGAATTTGAGGGTGTCGCCGGGCTGGCCAACCAGGGTGTCATCCTGCTCAGCCAGAGGCAGCAGGGTAATGCCGTCGCCCAGATTCGAGTCAATCAGATCGGAAACGACTTCGGGGATGATGAGATTGGAAGTGAGAGTAGTGGACATAAATGTACCTCCTGATTAAGTGTTGTGGCGGTCGCGGATGTAATTGGCGGCCGCTTCCTGGTAGGAAAGGGATTTGGGTTTGTGCGTCTTTTGCGGCAGGGGGATGAGGCTGGGCGCCTGGCTGCTGAGACGCTGGCGCACGCCTTCTTCCAGCGCGGCGCGGAAGGCGCTTTCGGCAGCAGTGAGCGTCTGGGCGAGCGCTTCGTCGCTGGAGAGATTGAGCATGCTGATCAGCGCTGCGGGCAGCTGGCGGCTTTTGAGTTCTTCCTGGGCTTTCTGACGCATCTGATGGGCGCGCAGTTCGCTTTCGCGCTCGTGCAGGGCAGCTTCGGCCTGCAGGCGGGCGGCGGCTTCGTTTTGCAGGGCAGTTTCGTAACGCTGCTTTTCTTCGGCGAGCTTTTCGGACAAAAGCTGCTGTATTTCGCTTTCGGTAAAGCGCTTTTCTTCGTCGCTGCCGGCGTCATCGGGAGAGAGGAAGGGATAAAGCTGCATTATTCTTCACCCCCTACGGGCTGCATATCGCGCAGGAAGGAAAGCTGCGGCAAAAGCTGTTCATCGGGCACGATGCCGTGCAGCTGACTGACGATCTGCGCCTGCTCCACTTCGTTGACGGGCAGCGAGCGGGTGAAGATAAAGCGCACGTCATTGGCGCTTACCTCCTGACTGCCCAGCAGCGAAAGATAACGGGAAATCAGGCGGATGCGCTGGCGCAGTCCTTCGCGGAAATAACGCTCCTTGATAGCGGTGAGCTGCTCAAGCCCCAGCAATTTATAGCGCATGGCCACGCCGCTGAGATTGCCGGCGAAATGCTCATCTGTCAGGTCAGGCACCATGGAAAACTTGTGGATGTCATGCGCAAGGGCAAGGCGCAGCACATCCGCATCGCTTTCCTGAGCCTCCTTGGTGAGCCATTCCACCTTGGCGGAGCTGTCGGGCAGGGCGAGGGTTTTGTCCTGGCGCAGCCTTTCGCCCGGCGTGCGGGCATCATTTTCCTCGGGCGAGGCAATGCCCATTACACCGGTGAGCACCAGCAGTGCGTCGGCGAACTGCTGCTTATCGTTCACGCGGTCGCTCTGCAGGATATCATAGGCGTCAATGAGCGGCAGGACACGCTCAAAATCACCCGTTTCGCGGGCGTTATTCCAGTATTCGATCAACGGCACGGCGCCGAAATAGTGATTGCTTACATCCAGCGGATCGCGGATGGATGCAGCCTGCGCGCAGCGATAGCGGGCAACCAGTGCAGCGGTGTATACCGTGACGCGCAGGCCGATGCGGCTGCCGCGCATATCGTATTCGGGGCGCAGATACACGCCAAAGAGCGGCTGACAGGTTTCATCATCGCTGTATACGACAAAGGCGTCGCGGGGATCGAGCGCTACACAGCGCGGTCGGGCATTTTCATCGGCGTAGATGAGCTCAACGCCGCGGCCGAACACGCTTTGCTGGCAGGCAATTTCGGCATCCAGCGACTGGGTATCGCTTTCGCGCAGCACCTGCAGAAGGGGCGCGAGGGCGGCGGAATCATCGTATTCGTAGCGGATGGGCGTGCCGATCAGATAGCCTGCTGCCATGTCGCTGATGTAGGCAGGGTAGTTGTGCGGCACGCGGGAGTTGGGCAGACCTTTGCGGCGTTCGCGGCGCAGGATATCATGCCGGCCCTCGTAGTAGGACTGCAGGCGCTGCAGCCTTGCGCAGTTGCGGGCGTGCTCACGCAGAACGCTGCGCAACAGCTCGGGCGAGGGTAATTCGCCCGAAAGGTGGGATTTGCTTCGTTTGATCATGTGATTCTCCTTATGATTTTACCAGCAGGGCCTTGCCTGAATGGCGGCGTAGCGGGCGGACATTTCGCCTTCCAGCGCATAGCGCAGCGCGTCGATCAGGTGATTGTCGCGGTCCTGCGGCTGGCGGATGCTCTGCCCGTCGCGGTCGCGCTTCCATTGATAGAGCGTCAGCTCCCGCGCCATATGGGTGCAGCGAATGTCTACCACAATTTCCTGGGCGCGTAGCCATTGAATGCCGTGCATGAGGCTGTCGGGGCCCTTTTTGGCAGGCAGCGCAAGTATGCCGTGATTTTTCAAATCGGCGATACTCTTGGGCTCGGCGCTATCACAGGTAACATAGCTGTGCGGGGCAAAACTGCGCAAACGCTGGGCCAGCGCATCGTTGGTGAGGCCTTTTTCGTAGAGCTCGGAGAGGATATACACGCGCTTTTGATCGCGGTCGTAGCGGCACCTGACGCAGGCACAGGGATCGCTGGAAAAGCCAAAGTCCAGGCCGAAGAGGCATTTTTCGCTGTTTTGCAGATGGCTGAGATCCTCTGTGCGCCAGTTGGTGAAGATGTTTTCGCCCGTCGCGCCCCATTCGCCCAGCGTATATACGGCGCGGAAATAGGGATCACGCTCGCTTTCCAGCGCCCTGACGTCATCCTCGGTGAGAAATTGATTATCGCGGTAGGTGGTTTTGAGGATGAGCAGATCAGGGGAAAGCAGAAAGTTTTTGCTTTCATCAAAGCCGGAGAAGAATTCCCGGTACAGCCAGTGCGTTTTGTAGACGGGGTTGAAGGAAAGCGTCATGCGCTTCACATGCCGCGTCTGGCCGCGCAGACGCTTGTCCAGCTGCTTGAAATCGTTGTAGGCGATTTCGGTCGCTTCTTCGATCCATACATCGGTTAGAGGGCCGTTTGGCGGGGTGATGGACTTGATCTTTTCCACGTCATCCAGTCCGCAGAAGATCATTTGCGCGCCGTTATTACGGGCGGTGATGGTCATATCGGTGCGGCTGATGCGAAAACAGCCGCCGAGGGACAGGCGGCTGATGGCTTTTTGCACCTCGTTCAGGCAGCTGGTGCGCAGCGTTTTGGCGACGTTTCGCACGATGAGGGTATTGCGGCCAGAGAGGGTATCGAGGACAAGCCGCGTAGCCAGAAAGCAGCTTTTGCCGGATGATGCGCCGCCAAAGTAAATCTGATAGCGCTGCGGTGCGTCAAGGCAGGGGATATAGACGGGATTGAGCGCGCTGCGGGGCAGGATGAGCCTGCGCGTCATGCTTTGAGGCGGATCTCAAAATCACCCAGCATGGCGTTATCTGCGCTGTCACGCTGGTAAATGCGCTCAAAGAGCAGCGACAAGCCCTTGAACACATCGCCGTTGGGCGTTTCGGGATCGGTGAGGATGGCGGTCAGGCGCGCGATGCCGAGCAGTGCCGCTTGCTCGGTCTGGGCACGGATTTCGCGCCCGGGATTTTTTGCTTTGGGCATAATCACCTCCGAAAAAAATAAAAGCAAGGCATCCGGGAGGGCCTTGCTTTTGCGCAGTATAAGGATAACACAGGAAAAATATGTCACGCCATGGCTTTGGGTGACGGAAAATGAACAAATATCTGCAAAAATGAGGAAATATTGATAAACGGGCCAATTTTGACGCACACTACGCGCGGAGGCGATGAAATGAGAAAGAAAGGCAGGCGGCTGATTGCGCTGATGCTTGTGGCGGCGACGCTCTTTTGCATGCGGTCGGCCAGCGGCATTGTGTACTGGGGACAGCAGGGGGATCAGGTGTATCGTGTGCAGCAGAAGCTCAAGCAATATGGATATTTTTCAGGTGCTGTGGACGGGCATTTCGGTCAGGAAACATATGATGCGGTGGTGTGGTTTCAAAGGAAAAACGGCCTGAAGGCGGATGGCGTGGTGGGCAATGCAACGGCTGCGGCGCTGGGCATTACGCTGGAGGAGGGCGGCAGCGTGCAGGCGGCGGCGACGGAGAGCGAGAGCTATCTGCTGGCGCGGCTGGTGCACGGCGAGGCGCGCGGCGAGCCGTATACGGGCAAGGTGGCGGTAGCGGCGGTGGTGCTCAATCGCGTGCGCAGCGCGTCCTTTCCCAATACGATTTCCGGCGTGATTTTTGAGGCAGGCGCGTTTGATTGCGTATATGACGGACAATTGTGGCTGACGCCGGACAGCGAATCCATCCGCGCGGCCAATGATGCGCTGGCAGGGTGGGATCCGACGGGCGGTTGTCTGTATTATTACAATCCGTCCACGGCGACCTCTGCGTGGATCTGGACGCGGGAAGTAAGGCTGAATATCGGCGCGCATGCTTTTGCGGTGTGAGGAATAGCGATGCAGAAAAAACAGGGATTATGGCTGGCGACGATCATGATGCTGTGCTTGATTGTGAGCAGCGGCATAACGGTATACAGCTATCGGCAGACGCATCGGTATGCGCGTCTGCTCAGTGACGCCTATGCCGGGGCGCTGCTGACGGCGATGATGCAGATGGAAGCGCTGGGCAGAAATGTGGATAAGGCAATGATCTGTGAGGATGAAGGGCAGGGTGCGGTGCTGCTCAGCCGGATTGGCAGCGATGCGGCGGCTGTGCACGCGCATTTATGCTCGCTGCCGCTTTCGCACAGCGCCATGGCGGAAACCATGAAAGTGTGCAATCAGCTGCAGGATTATGCAATGCTTTTGCAGGAGCGGGCACAGCCTGCGCTGGATGACGACAGCGCGCGGATATTGCAGCAATTATCTGATACATGTGCGCAGCTGCTGACACATTTGCAGTCGGCCTATGCGCAAATGCTGGAAAAGGATATGCAGTTTGACGTAAAGCAGGCGTATATGCTGGATGCAGACAGCGCGGCGCGGCCAATTGAAAGCGTGGGCGAGATGATTGAATACCCAACGCTGATTTATGACGGGCCGTTCAGCGATGTGGTGAACGAGAGCGCGCCGCGCGGGCTGGGCAGCGGGATGATTACGCAGGAGGAGGCGCGCGAAATTGCCTGCAGGTATGTGGGTGAAAGCATTGAAGCAGGAAAACTGACGCAGGAGAGCGGCGGCCCCATTCCCGCATGGGGTGTGCAGGTGACACAGGAGGACTGCGTGCTGCAGCTGGCAGTGACCAAGCAGGGCGGCGACGTGCTGTGGATGTTCCCGGAGGATGCAGATTTTTCGCTCAAATACGGGCTGGAGGAATGCAAAAAAGCCGCAGAGGAATTTCTGTCGGCGCACGGTTATGGGGAAATGCATTTGACTTTCTGGCAGATTTACGGCGGCATGGCGACGCTTTCTTATGCGGCGGTGCAGGAGAACGTGGTGCTTTATCCCGATCTGATCAAAGTGCAGGTGCGCATGGATACGCTGGAGGTGGTGGGCGTGGAGGCACGGCATTATCTGACCAGTCATACGCAGCGCGAGCATCTTACGCCTGCGGTGAGCGAAGAGGAAGCGCGGGGAGCCATCAGCGAACGGCTGAAGAATGTGACAAGCCGTTTGTGCCTGATCCCGCAAAACGGGCAGGAATACCTGTGCTGGGAGTTTACGGGCGATTATAATGGCAATACATATTTTGTGTATATCGATGCGACGACTGGCAGGCAGCGGGATATCCAGCAGCTGGTGCAGACGAGTATTGGGCCGAAGGCAAGCTAAATAAATGGATACAAAGCAAAAGGGAACGGATTTATCCGTTCCCTTTTGAGCGCGATTGCGCGCTTTACACTGCACCGTGCGCCATCATGGCGTCGGCAACCTTGAGGAAGCCGGCGATGTTTGCACCCAGGACATAGTTATCGTTTGTGCCGTACTCGGTCGCGGCAGCATCGACAGCCTTGAAGATGTTTTCCATAATGCCAAGGAGCTTCTGGTCCACTTCCTCAAAGCTCCAGGACATGCGCAGGCTGTTCTGGCTCATTTCCAGCGCGCTGGTGGCCACGCCGCCGGCGTTGGCGGCCTTGCCGGGAGCAAAGAGCACGCCCGCTTCCTGGAGAGCCTTGGTAGCATCCAGCGTGGTGGGCATGTTTGCGCCCTCGGCTACGGCGATAACGCCGTTTGCAATCAGCGCCTTGGCGTCGTCCAGATGCAATTCATTCTGTGTGGCGCAGGGCAGGGCGATATCACACTTGGTGGTCCAGATGCCGCGGCAGCCTTCGGTATAGACGGCGCCGGGAACGCGGGCGGCATATTCTTTAATGCGGCCGCGCTCAACTTCCTTGATCTGCTTGACGACTTTGAGATCGATACCGTTTTCATCCACAACGTAGCCGTTGCTGTCGCTCATGGCGACAACCTTGCCGCCAAGCTCGGTGGCCTTTTGGGCGGCGTAGATGGCGACGTTGCCCGAGCCCGAGATGACCACGCGCTTGTTTTCAAAGCTCATGCCGTGCTTTTTGAGCATGGCGCGGGTGAAGTAGCACAGACCAAAGCCTGTGGCTTCCTTGCGGGCGAGGGAGCCGCCGTAGGCAAGGCCCTTGCCGGTGAGCACGCCTTCATACAGGCCGGTGATGCGCTTGTACTGACCGTACATATAGCCGATTTCGCGTGCGCCCACGCCAATGTCGCCGGCGGGAACGTCCTCATCCTTGCCGACGTATTTATACAGCTCGGTCATGAAGGACTGGCAGAAATGCATGATTTCAGCATCGCTCTTGCCCTTGGGATCAAAGTCGCTGCCGCCCTTGCCGCCGCCGATGGGGAGCGAGGTGAGGCTGTTTTTGAGCACCTGCTCAAAGCCCAGGAACTTGATGATGGACAGGTTGACGCTCGGATGCAGGCGCAGACCGCCCTTGTAGGGGCCGATGGCGTTATTGAACTGCACGCGGTAGCCGCGGTTGACGCGGGTTACGCCCTGATCATCCACCCACGGCACACGGAAAATGATGGTGCGGTCGGGCTCAACGAAACGCTCGAGCAGGCCGGCTTTTTCATATTCCGGGTGCTTATCAAACACCGGAGAGAGCGATTCGAGGATTTCGCTGGCGGCCTGGATAAACTCTTTTTCATGCGCATTACGGGCGCACAGATCATCGAAAACGCGCTGGACATATGCATTCATGGGAATAGTTCCTCCTCAATATGTGTGAGATCCAATGTGTACTTATATTTTACGCAAAAACAGCCCGGCGCACAATAGCCGGGCTGTTCAAAGTCTGTATTTATTTGCCGGTGAGGTAACGGAAGATGTTTTGTGCAAGGGGCGCGGCCACACTGCCGCCGGTGCCGGCTTCTTCCACGGCGATGCACAGCGCGAAGGGATAGCGGTCATCGGCGATAAAGCCCACAAACCAGGCGTTATCCTTTTCCTGGGTGTCAATTTCCGCGGTGCCGGTTTTGCCGCAGATGCTAAGCCCCTCTACTGCAGCGCTGCGGCCTGTGCCGGAGGTGACGACGGCGCGCATGTATTCACGGATGGTGGCGGCGGTTTTGGCGTCCATGGCGGTGCGGTATACGATGGGCTCAAAGGCTGCGCGCTCAACGCCGCTGATGCTTTGTGCGGAGAGCAAAAGACGCGGTTCCATCATTACGCCGCCGTTCGCAACGGCGGAGGCGATCATGCACATGTGCAGGGGTGTGACAGCCAGCTCATTCTGGCCCGCGCCTGTCCAGGCAAGATCGGCGCCCATGAGCGCGACGGAGGAATTGGCATAGGCGGAGTTTTCCACCACCAGATCGCGGAAGGTGAAATCATCGCCAATGCCAAAGCTCTCGGCGGTTTTGCGCATGGCTTTGTCTCCCAGCTCCAGCGCCAGAACGGCAAAGGTGGAGTTGCAGCTTTGCGCAAAGGCGGATTTGAGCGAAATGCTGCCGTGTGCCGTGCCGCCATAATCCATCACATTGCGCTCGTGCTCGCCAAAGACGATGCCGCCTGTGCAGCCAAAGGTGCGGTCGGCAGCGGCGGCGCTGGGCAAATTCTGCAGCGCGGAGGCAAGCGTGATGATCTTATAGGTGCTGCCCGGCGCGCTCAGCCATCTGGTAGCGCGGTTGAGCGCCTGATAGACGGAAACGGATGAGGCAAACTGCGGATCATAATTGGGGAAGGACATTTCGGCTAACAATTCGCCTGTCTTGTAATTCATCACGACAACGGCGCCGCTGTGGTTTTGGGGAAAGATGGAATTGATATAGGTGCAAAGCGCGCTGTCAATGGTGAGGCGCACGTTATCGCCGCGCAGCAGCCCATTGCCGGAAAGCTGGCTGAGGCGCTCGGGATAGGTCATATTGGCGCCGTAGAGGTATTCTGCCAGAAAGCTTTCGGCAGCGTTTTTGACATTGCCGCGCGTATCGCCCACCACATGTACCACCGAGGAGCGTACGGCGGCAGAATCGGCATACAGACGCGTGCGGACGATTTCACCGTCCATATCGGTGGAGATGCTGGTGGTTGCCAGGCGCACGCCGTTGCGGTCATAGATATCGCCGGCGATGACTTCGTTTTTAAGCGTGGACAGGTAGGTGTTATATTCGGAGGTGCGCCAGCGTGTGCCGTAGCGGATGAGGCTGTAGGCGCCATAGCCGATGGGGAGCAGAATCATGAGCACCAGCACAAAGGCAACGATGCGCATGCTGCGGCGAAGCTGCTTCATACGCCTGCCTCCTCTCCCATATCGGCCAGCTTTTCATCCTCGCGGAGCGAGCGTTCGTTGCGCGAGGCAACGCCCTGCAATACGCCCATGATGCCCATCACCGATACCAGCGACGTGCCGCCGTAGCTGAGGAAAGGCATGGTAACGCCGGTCATGGGGATGAATTTCATGATGCCGCCGATGATGATGAAGGTTTGTACGGCCAGGATAGCGGCGCAGCCCAGTGCCAGCAGCGAATGGAAGGCAGAGGACGAGCGCAGCGCAATATCCACGCCGCGCAGGGCGATGAAGGCGTAAATGCACAAAACCAGCACGGCGAAGATCATGCCAAATTCATTGACAAGCGCGGAGAAGATAAAGTCCGTGCGGAATTCAGGGATGACATTGGCATTGCCAAGCCCAAGGCCCGTGCCCCAGAAGCCGCCGTTGGCGTGCGCGATGAGCGCCTGCACAATCTGATAGCCGCCGCCGAGCTGATCGTAGGTAGAGAAGGGATCCAGCCAGTTGTTGATGCGGTTTTGCACGGTGCGGAAATAGCTGTTTTTAAAGAGCATGTACATGATGGCCACGCCGCCCACGCCTGCGCCCAATATACTGCCAATCAGCAGCGGGCTGGAGGTAGCAGCATAAAGCATGACCAACGCCGTGCCGCCGTAGATGGCGGCGGTGCCAAGGTCGCGCTGGAGCACGAGGAAGGCGAGCATCAGCCCGGTAAAGAGGATGGCTGAGACCACCTTGCGGCGCGACAGGTAATACGACAGGACAAAGAGAATGGCGATCTTGACCAGTTCGCTGGGCTGCATGGTTATCGAGCCCACGCCGACCCAGGCGGTAGCGCCTTTATTGGCATTGGCGGCGCGGAAAACAAAGGGCAGCGCCAGCAGGCCGCAGGAGCCCAGGATGATGGGGAAGATCAGGTATTTCCAGTTTTTGATGTGGCGCACCAGCAGCGCGCAGCCGATCATGCTGAGCAGGCCTACGCCGCAGTTGAACACCTGCGTCATGCCGCGCGTAGCGCTATAGCGGTACTGCAGCAGCACGCCCAGCGCGCACAGAAAGCTTATGAGCGTTAGCAGCATCTGGTCCATGGGGAAAAGACGAGGCAACAGCTTTACCACCAGATGAATACAAAGCGGGGTGAGCACGGCCATCAGCAGTGTTTGCAAAGAAAGATCCTTCAGGAACAAAAGCAAAAAAGCCGCAAAGAAGAACAGCATAACCACCGCCGTCAGCGCGCTTAGCTGCGTGCGGCGTTTCTTCTTGCGGGCTTTGAGGGCAATGTTCATGCGTTGCGGTTCCTTTCGCTGCGGCGATGGCGTACGCGCGGAGCGGTCATGATAAAATCCTCTTCCTGCGCGGGCTTGGGGGCGTACATGCCACTGTCAAAGGGCAGGGGCGATTCGTCTTCTGGCTCTTCCATGACCGGCGCGGCGGGCGGCTGCCAGGGTTGATAGACAGACGGCGGAGCGGGTTCGTAGGCCTGGTAAAGGGGCGGCTCCGGCATTTCTTCCTGCAGGGGCGGCGGCGCGGCGTCATAAGGCATGACGGGCGTGAAGCCGTAGGGATCGGGCGCATAGAGATCCTCGCCGTATACGGGCTGGAAATGCTCCTGGAAGCTGGCGGCGCGCGGAACGTTAAGACCGGCAAACAGGCGGATGCGCAGCGTATAGCCGCCTACATGCATCAGCGCGCCGTGCAGGGCATAGCCGCCCTTGCGGATGGGCGCGTTATTGAGCAGCACCTCGCTGCGGCTGTGGCAGGGCGTGAGCAAAAGGCCTTTGCCCTCCACAAATGCAAAATTGACGTGCCGGCGACGCAGGCCCTTCAGGCGGATATCGCAGCCGCGGCCGCTGCCCAGCGTACCCTCGCGCGGCAGGGGATAGGCACGGTCATTGTCGGTATCGCGCATTTCGCCCACCATGCCGGCGTCAGGCAGATTGCGCAATTTCTTTTTGCGTTTGCGATGTTCGGAAAGCAGGCTCAGCCCGGCCCGGAAAACAATGAGAAAAGCCAAAAAGACAAAAAGGTAGCGCGCGCCAAGAGCGATCAGCTGATACGCATGGCTGTTCATGGGCGCGCCTCCCTTTTTGGTAGAATGTTGTTTGAATTATTAGTATATCATACTATTGGGGAATTTGCAAAAATGGGTTTACATAGCAACAGCCAGACGATTGAGCGCGGCGGGATTGATGCAGTATCCCTGCCGGTAGACGGTTGTGATCAGATCGTTGCCAAGCTTGGCGCGCAGGCGCTGCACGTGCACATCTACCGTGCGCGTGGCATATTCTGCGGCGCTGCCCCAGGCTGTTTTGAGAAGCTCCGCGCGGCTGACGGCGCGCACGGGCGTGCCCTTCAGGCGGGCGTCCATGGCGCTTTGCAGCAATTGATCAAAGAGCAGGTACTCCTGCTGCGTCAGCTGGTGGATTTCTCCCCAAAGATATACGCTATAGCCTGCGGGGTCAAGGCCGATGTGATACATGGTGTTTAAAGAGTACAACATTATTTCCACCTCCATCCATAAGACGATACAAATGAAGATTTTGTTGCATCACTTCACAAAAAATTAATAAATTTATTTTTGCTTTCCGTAAATCAGGCATATTCCCGGCTTTGCATGTGCATACTATGTGGAGTAAGGATGCAAGCAATGGAGGTTGAAGCGATGGAAAAGACCGTGCTGAAGTCTTCGCGTGCCGGTTGGCGCGAGGATGAGATCGACCGGCTTTGGGATGAAATTCGCCGCGCCAATGAAAACGGACAGCCGCTGCGCAGTGTGTTTGAAGAGATGGGAGATCAATTGGGCCGCAAGCCCAACAGCGTGCGCAATTACTATTATATGCGTCTGCGCGGCCAGGATCACGCCGCCATGCGCCGCGCCGAGCCCTTTGAAACCTTTACGGAAGAGGAAGTGCGCGCACTGATGCGAAATGTGCTGACGCTGCGTGGCCAGGGAAAGAGCGTGCGTGCGGCGGTGATGGAACTGGCGCAGGGCGATCATGCGCGAATGCTCAGGTATCAGAATAAATACCGTGCGGTGCTGAAAAAGCGGCCGGAGCTGGTGGAGGAAATTGTGCATGAACTGAAATGTGAGGGCACGCCCTGCCTGAATCCTTTGAAAAAGGATGAAATCACAGAAGGCGCGCTGCGCAGCCGCATTGCGGAAAATGCGGCGGTGCTGGGCGATCAGGACATTGCGCAGCTGCTGACGGGTCTGGATGCGCTGCTGCGGCGTGCGGTGGAAAAGGATCCCCGCGTGCAGGGCGACCGAATGCGCGTGCAATTGGATATCGCGTTGATGCGCTATGAAAATCTGGCGCGCGCCACGGGCGATATGCTGCTGATGTGCAAGGAATACCTCGGCCAGGAGGAGGAAACGCGCATGGCGGTGATGCCGGCGTTTTTGTCCACGCTCTCGCGCCATGTGTGCGAAATTGAAAATGCCATGCAATAAAAAATCCCCTGCGTGAAAAATGCACGCGGGGGATTTTCATCAGTCAGGTGTTTTGCGCTGAAAAACAACGGTAAAAGCTGTTTCCCAGAGCGGCTTTTGCTTTTTAGGCTTGCGGCCTTCGGGCAGCGGCAGCCCGGCGGTTTTGTAATATTCATCGCTGAAATACAGCTTGCTCAGATCAAAATCAGCCTGAAAATTTTTGACGTAAGTATAGGGATCCTCCATCGGTGTGAGGCGCAGCTCTTTGCGGATGATTTCCAGCGTTTTAAGTTGCTGGGGCAAGGGCGCGTTATCTTCGCTGGAGAGAAACTGTAAAAACTGCTCCTGCGTCCACAGAATAATCTGCTCAACGGCGGTGGTGCTGCCGCAGGCGAGGATCAGACGCAAAAAATCCTTGAAATCCTTTGCTAGCGGATAGACATACTGATCAGCGCAGCTTTCGGGATTGACGGCAAAGACTGTTTCGCCATAGCCTCGGATAAAACAATACTGAATGCAATTTTCAAAGCCGATTGTGCGTGTGCCGCGCGGCGTACAGAAATAGTCGACCTGCATTTCGCTCTTTTCCAGGCCGATCAGCCGCGGCTCGATGGGCAATTCGCAAAATCTCTGATACAGCGTCATATGCAATTTCTCCTTTTTTCAGAATAATATATTATATCATAGGCAAGGATTTGCGTCAATTTTTGCCGGGCATGCTTTGATCATTGCGCGCGCAAACTGCATGCGAACGGAGGGACTGCGCAATGAAAGAAAGAAAACGCGCCGGACGATATGTATCGGCGCTGATGGTGGCGCTGTTGACGGTTGCTTTGTGCATGGCGCCCTTGCAGGGCGCAGCCAATGCCTCAGCCACGCTGGATGAAAGGTTGGGCAGCGCACGCTATACCATTTCGCTGGATCTGAGACAGATTTTGGGCAAGAGCGGACCGTCTGCTGCGGGAAAAATCCTGATTCCCGGCGGTCAGGCGGTGGGCGTGGCCATTCATACCAGAGGCGTATTGGTGGTCGGGCTCAGCGACGGCGCGGGCTTGCAGGCTGGGCTGCGGGCGGGCGATGTGCTATTGTCGGTGAATGGCCGGCCGCTGGAGAGCGCGGATATATTGACTGAAACGGTAGAGGCGGCGCAGGGACAGCCGTTGTCGATCGTATTGGAGCGTGATGGGCGCGAGCAGACTGTGCTGGCGACGCCTGCCTTTGATGAAAGCAGCCAGCGCTACCGGCTGGGCGTATGGGTGCGCGACAGCACGGCGGGCGTGGGCACGCTGACCTTTTATGATCCCGAAACGCAGCGTTACGGCGCGCTGGGACATGCGATTATTGACACGGATACCGGCATGACGCTGTCTGTGCAGGAGGGAAGGCTGATGCAGGCCGAGGTCGTGGGCGTGCGCCGCGGCGAGCGCGGCATGCCGGGCGAACTCAAGGGCTCCTTCCTGCGCGAGCAGGTGCGCCTGGGCGCGGTGGAATCAAACGGCGAAAAGGGGATTTATGGCCGCATGGATGGCGCTGTAAACAATGCGCTGTATCCCGATGGGTTGCCTGTGGGCGGCAAGGGCGAGGTGCATACAGGCGCGGCAACGATCCTGTCTACCGTTGACGGCAGCGAAATGGCGGAATATTCGGTGGAAATTACGCAGGTGAACCGCGGCAGCGAGCAAAAATCGATGGTTATCCGCGTAACGGACGAGCGGCTGATTGCCAAAACCGGCGGCATCGTGCAGGGCATGTCAGGGTCACCAATTGTTCAGGATGGAAAGCTTGTGGGAGCAGTAACGCACGTTTTAGTGAATGATCCTACTCGAGGTTACGGAATTTTTATCGAAAACATGCTGGATGCAGCTGAATAATTCTGATACCAGAGGTAATTACCTCTGGTATTTTGTTCTTTAGAATGATATAATAAAAATAAAAAAGAATGGAGAAAGAATGGAGCATATATAATGAGAAAACAATACGATTGTATTGATGCTGTTAAACTACTAATGGCGCTCTTTGTCGTTGCAATTCATACAAACCTCTTCAACGGAGCATTATTTCCTACCATTCGCCTTGCGGTTCCTGTTTTTTTTATTCTTACAGGATTCTTTTCCTTTTCCAAAATAACCGCGGCCCCTGTTGCGGAAAGAAAAACTGTCTTATGGAATATTGAAAAACGTTATCTACAGCTATACCTATTCTGGTTTGTTGTTTTGCTCCCCTTTACCATCTATGTCCGTAAATACTACACATACAACTGGCTTGATTTTATCTCGGTTTTTTTGAGAAACTTAGTTTGGGGATCAACATTTCAGGCATCCTGGTATTTGATGGCTTGTATATTGGGTCTTTCAATTGTTTATCTGTTATCAAAAACCAAACAAATCCTTTTGATTTCTCTTAGTGTTATTTTTTATTGTTTGGCCACATATGTTTCCAAATATCAATTGATAATAGCGGATAACATTACTTGGAACAATCTTTATACAAGTATATGTCATGTTACAGGTACCCCCTACAATAATGTTTGTATTGCGATTATGTACATCGTGATTGGAAAATTGATTGCTGAGCAGAAACTCAAGGTCATTAACAAAGCGTGTAGCGCTCTTGGCTTTGTCGTTTGCTATTTGGGATTACAGTATGAATTTATTTCTGCCAGCAACCATTTATGGTTTGTCTACAATTGCGACTGCTGGTTTATGCTAGCACCTACGGCGGTTTTTTTTGTTCTGTTTGTTTTGTCCATTGACATTAAAATACCAAATGCCTCAATAATGAGATCGATTAGTACGATCATTTATTGCACTCACTTACCGATTTTAATGGTTGTATCGAAAATGCTTTCGGTTCTCAAAATTTCAGACACACAAAAGATCTACGCGTTTGCAATCACTATTGTTTGTTCATTCATCCTATCCTTTTTTATTTTTAGATTAGAAAAGAAAAGTAAACTGAAGATTCTGAAATACTCTTATTAAACATCTTATGTTGTCCATAATGACAATCATTCGTGAGCGGCAGCCCTATCATTCAGGACGGGAAAATAATTGGAGCCGTAACGCATGTATTTGTCAATGATCCGGCCAAGGGATACGGAATTTTTATTGAGAATATGTTGGATGCGGCAGGATAAATGATTTGACAGGGGCATTTTGCCCCTGTCGTTTTGCTTTTGTATGTGTTATAATTAAAAAAACTACTCTTCTGAAAAAGATTTTGTCAAGAGGGGAGGTCAACGAGCATTATGCACCAAACAAATGCGAAAAGAGGAAAAACAAGGAAGGGGAGATAC
>JAFXJP010000036.1 GCA_017532155.1 Clostridia bacterium
ACGATCGAGGGACGGCTTTTAAGGTAAAAGCCTCCCTCGAGCTCCCTCGAAAACCAGTCTTTGGTTGTCTTGTTTCGGCAGGCTTATCGAAAAAGAGTCTGAATCCGAGTGTGCAAGTAAACTTGCCCATCGGCTTCAGGCTCTTTTTCTATCCGCTTCGCGGATGCGATGGCTGCGCCATCGGCCTGCCGCGATTGTTGACTGCTAGCGCTCGCGGAGGCTTCACGATCGTGCCGCCGCAGCGGCGTGCCTTCCCGCTCGTTTTTTCCGCAGAAAAAACGGCGTCGCCCAAACGCACCCCGTACCAAAGCGGCAGGCTGCGGAGCGCAGCTTCGCGCGCGTGCGAAGCACGCAGAAAAAGAAACCGGAGAAAATCGGGGCAAGCTTGCTTGCATCCGTTTTCTCCGGCTTCTTTTTCGATATAGACTGCCGCGTCAATTACGCAGCCAACTTCCAATACCAACGCAGGTTCTTTGTTACTTTCTTGACTCAAGAAAGTAACGTCCCTCCTCCGTTCCTCACTTCACGCACTCTCTGAACTTCGCAATCGCCTCGTCCAGCGGCATCGCTTTGGTGAATACGCTGGAAGAGCCGCAGACAAAAATATCCGCGCCCTTTTCGCGCATCTTGGGCGCCATCTCGAAGGAACAGTTGCCGTCCACCTCAATGGGCAGATCGCCCTTGCCGTGCTTTTTGAGCAGCTCGCGGGTGTCGGCGATTTTCTGAATGGTCTCGGGCACAGCCTTCTGGCCGGCGAAACCGGGGTTGACGGTCATTACAAGCACGCCGTCAATCACGTCGATTACGCCCTCCAGAACGCTCACGGGCGTGGGCGGATTGATGGTCGCCAGCGCTTTGGCGCCGGTGGCGCGCACCATCTCCAGGCACTTGCGCCATTCCTTGGTGCTTTCATAGTGCACCGCTACGTATTCGCCGGGCTGGAAGTCGAACCACGGGATTTTCTTTTCGGGCTCAACGATCATCAGGTGCACGTCAAGCGGAATATTGGTCAGTTTGCGCAGCTGCTTTACATAATCGGTGCCCAGCATGAGGTTGGGTACAAAACAGCCGTCCATCACGTCAATATGCAGATATTCAATGCCGTTTTTTTCAAAAGCGCGCAGATAGGTGCGCAGCTCATCGATCTGAGCGCACATCATGGAAGGGGAAAGCATGCCCATAACATAAACCTCCACAGAGATTGATTTTATACATATATCATCCCATTTTTAGCCTGATTCGTCAAGAGAAATGCCGCTTGTTGATAAACGCTGCGCAGCTTTGAAAAAAAGAAAAAAAGAATGAAAAACAATGAACAGCATCCGGCCGCTTTTTTTATTGCATTCCTTCCTTTTAAGTGCTATAATTTGTAAGATATCTCAATTTGGGAGGAATTACCGTATGAAACTTGCAAACATGCTGGGCGAACGTTTCCGCGAGACCCCGGCGGATTGCCAGATCGCCAGCCAGATCTTTATGATCCGCGGCGGATATATGAAACAGGTGGCCAACGGCATTTACACCCTGCTGATGCCCGCCAAGCGCATTACCCGTAAGATTGAAAACATCATGCGCGAAGAGATGGACGCAATCGACGGCCAGGAAGTGATGTTCCCCGTCGTGATGCCGGGCGATCTCTGGCGCGAGTCCGGCCGCTTTGATGCGATCGGCAGCGAGCTGCTGCGCATGAAGGATCGCGGCGGCAACGACATGGTGCTGGGCATGACCCATGAAGAAGCCAGCGTGCATGCCGTGCGCGGAACGCCCAAGGCCGAGGGCAATTTCCCCTTCATGATTTATCAGATTCAGACCAAGTTCCGCGATGAGCCCCGTGCCCGCGGCGGCCTGATCCGCGTGCGCGAATTCACGATGAAGGATGCGTATTCCTTCCACACTTCTCAGGAGTGCCTGGAAAAGTATTATGAGCGCGCCTACCACGCCTACGAGCGCATCTATGCCCGCTGCGGCGTGCCTGAGGTTGTGGCCGTCAAGTCCGACAGCGGCATGATGGGCGGCAAAGTGTCGCACGAGTTCATGCTGCTCACCGACATCGGCGAAGATACCATCATTACCTGCCCCGAGTGCGGCTATCGCTCCAATATGGAAGCGGCTGACTGCGTTGTCGTGAATGAAAAGCGCGGCGAAGAAGAACTGACGAAGGTTGCCACGCCCGAGCAGAAGACCATCGAAGACGTGTGCAATTTCCTCGGCTGCGAGCCCAAGCATATGTGCAAGGCCGTCGTCTACCAGGAAAACCTCACCGACAAGTATGTAATCGTATTTGTGCGCGGCGATCTGGAAGTGAACGAGACCAAGCTGCGCAATCACCTGGGCTGCGAGATTCATCCTGCCACCGAAATCACCGCGGAAAGCGGTATTGTGGCTGGGTTCATCGGCCCGGTCGGCATCACGAAGAATGCTACCGTGCTCTTTGACAAGAGCCTTGAAGGCACGGATAACCTTGTCTGCGGCGCCAACGAAGAAGGCTATCACATGACGGGCTTCTCCATTGAGCGCGATGCGAAGGTTGATTCCTTCTGCGATGTGGCCAAGACCTATCAGGGCGCTATCTGCCCCGTGTGCGGCAAGCCGGTCATTTCCGTCAGCCGCGGTATCGAAGTGGGCAACATCTTCCAGCTGGGCACCAAGTATTCTCACTCCATGGGCCTGCAGTTCCAGAAGAAGGACGGCTCTTTCGAGGATGTCATCATGGGCTGCTACGGCATTGGCGTAGGCCGTCTGTGCGCGTCCGTTTGCGAAGTGCGCCACGACGATTACGGTCCCATCTGGCCCATGACCATTGCGCCCTGGCAGGTGCATCTGTGCGCGATGCGCGCCGACAAGCCCGAAGTGCGCGAGGCTGCGGACAAGCTCTACGAAGATCTCAAGAAGGCCGGCGTGGAAGTGATCTATGATGATCGTCCCGTCAGCGCTGGCGTTATGTTCTCCGATGCGGACCTGCTGGGCGTGCCTGTGCGCGTGATCGTCAGCCCCAAGACGCTCGCCCGCGGTGCGGTGGAAGTGTCCGCCCGCGACAAGTCCTTCCGTCAGGATGCGAATGTCGAGACTGCTGTTGCCGAAGTCAAGGGCATTGTCGATAAGATGCTGGCGGAATTGAACAACGTGGATTAACGCGGGGAGGGGAGAGTACGTTTCTCTTTTGAGTCAAAAGAGAAACAGAAAACCTGCGTATGGATTGGAAGTTGACTTGCTGGGTTTTGCGGCAGGCTGACGAAAAAGGACCTCGGAATACGAATGTGAAAGCAAGCTTTCCCATCGATTCCGGGGCCCTTTTTCTTGTCCGCGTTGCGGACGCGATTGCTGCGCAATCGGCCTGCCGCGCTGCTGTGTGGTTACGCCTGCGGGGGATTATTGCGGGCGGTATCTGTGCATGCATTCATTCAATAATATTGAGGTAAAGCGGATTTGGCTGGAGACTATTTGGGAGCAGAAAAATTGTCGGATACTTTGGCACTTAATAAATGCAGTAATTCTGCACTGTTATGAGCGTTTCTTTTGCATGAATCAATTAACTCGCCAAAAGCGTACAGGAGAAGCGAGGAGATGTATCCGGCGAAGCTGCCGACTCCTGCAATGAGAAGAAATGGTCCGATGGTGAGATAACCGCTGTTAGCATAGATGCAAGCAAGGACTACAGTTGCTATCAGCATCAGAACAAAATTGATGATGGCCAACGTTTTGAGTTTCTCTCCGGGTCTGTCAAACATAGTGAACAACCTCCTTTTTTTACATTTTACTGCAATTTGTTGTAAAAGTCAATACAACAGAATGTTGTAGCGATAATAAGGCAGAGGTGATTTGCTGATGTATCGCAGGATTCGTGATTTACGTGAGGATGCTGATTTGAAGCAGCGGGAGATGGCAGAAATTCTGCATTGCTCGCAGCAGGCATATGCGAATTACGAGTTGGGACAGCGTGATATTCCGACCAGCATTTTGATTGCGCTTGCACGGTACTACAATACATCGACAGATTATATTTTAGGGCTGACAGACGATCCTTTGCCTGCCAAAATACTGAAAAATACAAAAACGGAATAATATGGAAGTGATGCGGTAAAAATAGTTGCCGTATCGCATTTTTTGACGAAAAAAACCTTGCAAACGTTCACATTGCGTTTATAATTACATGGTAAACTGTTTCCTGTAAAATGGATGGAAAGGACGATTTCGTCGTGCTACAATTGAAAGGTATCCGCAAGGATTATGTGACGGGCGAACACAAGGTACAGGCGCTGCGTGGGGTGGATCTCAGCTTCCGCCGCAGCGAGTTTGTAGCCATTCTTGGTCAGTCGGGCTGCGGCAAAACCACGCTGCTTAATATTATCGGCGGTTTGGATCACTATACCGAGGGCGATCTGATCATCAAGGGTCGCTCCACCAAGGAATTCAAGGACCGCGACTGGGACAGCTACCGCAATCATTCGGTCGGCTTTGTTTTCCAGTCCTACAATCTGATTCCGCATCAGAATGTTTTGTCCAATGTGGAACTTGCGCTGACGCTCTCCGGCGTATCGGCCAAGGAGCGCCGCAAGCGCGCCATTGACGTGCTGAACAAAGTAGGCCTTGGCGATCAGCTGCACAAAAAGCCCAATGAAATGTCGGGCGGCCAGATGCAGCGCGTTGCGATTGCCCGCGCGCTGATCAACAATCCTGAGATTCTCCTGGCGGATGAACCCACCGGCGCACTGGACAGCGAAACCAGCGTGCAGATCATGGAAATCCTCAAGGAAATTGCCAAGGACCGTCTGGTCATCATGGTCACGCACAATCCTGATCTTGCGGATGAATATGCTACCCGCACCATCCGCCTGCTGGACGGCAAGATCATCAGCGATTCCGATCCCTATGACGCGGAGGCTGACAAGGGCGACCACGCCAAGAACATGAAGCACACCGCCATGGGCTTTGGCACGGCGCTGCGCCTGTCGCTCAATAACCTTTTGACCAAGAAGGGCCGTACCTTCATGATCGCGCTGGCGGGCTCTATCGGCATCATTGGCATCGCGCTGATTCTGTCGCTCTCCAACGGCGTTAATCTCTACATCAAGGGTATTGAGGAAGATACGCTCTCGCTGTACCCGCTTACCATTCAGTCTGAGGCGGTGGACAGCGCCAGCATGATGATGAATATGATGTCCATCGGCCAGTCTGTGCAGACCGAGCAGGAAGAGGGCCGCATCTATTCCAGCAACATCATGGCGGAAGTGCTCAATACCATGGTCAGCGAAGTGAATGAAAATGACCTGGGCGCCTTTAAGGAGTTTGTTGATAACGACGAGGAGATCAATCAGTATCTCAGCGGCGTGGGCTATGAGTATAACCCTGTACTCAATATCTATAATGTAAATGCTGTCAATGGCGTGCAGCAGGTCAATCCCAGCACGCTGATTGACAACATGACCAACACCACCATGATGAGCGACATGACGGAAATGATGAGCATGTCCTCGATGTCTTCCATGGGCAGCATGGCGGAAATGTATAACCTCAACGCTTTCTTTGAACTGCCGCAGAGCAACGACGATATGGCGGATGATTATTCCGTTATCGTGGGCCGTCTGCCCGAAAAATACAATGAGCTTCTGCTGGTTGTGGGCGAAAACGACGACCTGAGTGATATGACGCTGTATACCCTGGGCATGCGCGACCAGAGCGAAGTGCAGCAGATGTTCATGACGCTGATGATGGGCGGCCAGATTGGCACCGAGCCTACCAGCTATACGCATGAAGAATTGCTGGGACTGGAGTTCAAGCTCATTCTGCAGGGCGATATGTACAAGGGCAATGCGTCCGGTGTATATACCGACATGCGCGGCGACGCGCAGTATCTCAGTGAGGCGCTGGAAAATGGCGTAGAGCTGAAGGTGGTGGGCATTGCCCGCGGCGAAACGGTATCGCTGGTATCCGTCTTTGCGGCCGGCGGCATCGGCTATACGCGCGATCTGGTGGAATATGTGATCAACGCCAACAACGAAACGGCGGCGGTCAAGGCGCAGAAGGAAAATCCCGAGGTGGATATTTTCACCGGTATTCGCTTTGACGGCGGTACGGTGGCTGAGCCGACGATGGAAATGGTGAATGCCTATATCGCCACGCTGCCTGCTGAACAGCAGGCCTCGGTGAGCATGATGATGGGCATGATGACAGAGGAGCAGATCCTGGGCATGATGAAGGATCAGATGGCTTCCCAGACGACTACGGCCACCTATGACGGCAACATTGCGCTGCTCAATGCCATTGATTTGGCTACGCCTACGGAAATTATGCTCTATCCTATCGACTTTGCCAGCAAGGAAGAGGTTGTGCGCATCATTGGCGAATACAATGACCGCATGATCGCTGAGGGCAAGGACGGCCGCGTTATTCAGTATACCGACTATGTAGGCACGCTGATGTCCTCTGTCACTACGATTGTGGACGTTATTTCCTATGTGCTGATTGCTTTTGTGTCCATTTCGCTGGTGGTGTCCTCTATCATGATTGGTATTATCACCTATATCAGCGTGCTGGAGCGTACCAAGGAAATTGGTATCCTGCGTGCAATGGGCGCCTCCAAGAAGGATATTTCCCGCGTCTTCACGGCGGAGACCTTCATTATCGGCGTGTGCGCCGGCGCGCTGGGCGTGCTGGTCACCTGGGGGCTGACCTTCCCCATCAATGCCATCATCAGCAGTCTGTCCAATATCAAGGCTGCGGCGATCCTGCCCTGGCAGGGCGCGGTGATCCTGGTGATCATCAGCATGATCCTGACCATGATTGCGGGCTTCATTCCCTCCCGCATGGCCGCCAAGAAGGATCCCGTGGTGGCGCTGCGCACCGAATAATTGCATATGAAACAGGCGTCGGTCATGCGACCGGCGCCGTTTTTTTATGTCAATCGATTATTAAATATTGGTTGCAACGCTCGGGCTTCTTTCGTCAATAATTGCTCAAACTGCGCTGATTTTTGTAAATATCAGCAGAAATAAAGCATTGGAAGGCGGAAAGTGCGAAAAATATGAAGTTAACAAAATTGAAATATATATAAAAATAGGCATGATGATATTCTTGTTTGACATTTCCAGTTTTGCAATTGAAGTAATATGATGTATTTGGTGAGAGTTGGATTTTTTGTAGCCAATTCTGCCAAATATATTAATACTGCGCGAGTCATATTCCCACCCGGCCGCAATGTTCGCCGGGAAACTGCCGACGAAACAGGGCGGCATTGCAGGGGATGGAGAGGAACGCTCGCGAGAAATTGAAGGAGGCAGTTCTTATGGAAACCTACGGCATCGAGAAGTACGGCATCGTTAACCCCAAGGCTGTTTACCGCAACCTGACCCCCGCTCAGCTGACCGAGGCTGCGCTGCGCCGCGGCGAAGGCACCCTCAGCAAGACCGGCGCGCTGGTTGTCAAGACCGGCAAGTACACCGGCCGCAGCGCCAATGATAAGTTCATCGTTGATACGCCTGCTGTGCATGATGAAATCGCCTGGGGCAAAGTGAACCGCCCCATCGAAAAGGCCAAGTTTGATGCGATCTACAGCAAGGTTGTTGCCTATCTGCAGAATCGCGAAATTTTCATCTTCGACGGCTTTGCCGGCGCCGATGAAAAGTATGCCAAGTCCTTCCGCATTATCAATGAGCTGGCCAGCCAGAACATGTTCATTCATCAGCTGCTGCGCCGCCCCACTGCGGAACAGCTCAGTAATTTCTCTGAAGACTACACCATTATCGCCGCGCCCGGCTTCAAGTGCGTGCCCGAAATCGACGGCACCCGCTCCGAAGCTGCCATCCTGGTGGACTACGAAGCCAAGCTGGTTGTCATCTGCGGCTCTCAGTACGCCGGTGAAATCAAGAAGAGCGTGTTCTCCGTGATGAACTACGTGCTGCCCAAGATGGGTGTATTCCCCATGCACTGCTCCGCCAACATCGGCAAGGACGGCGACTCCGCCGTGTTCTTCGGCCTGTCCGGCACCGGCAAGACCACGCTGTCTGCCGACCCCAACCGTCAGCTGATCGGCGATGACGAGCATGGCTGGTCTGAGGATTCTGTGTTCAACTTCGAAGGCGGCTGCTATGCCAAGTGCATCAACCTCTCCGCCGAGAAGGAGCCCGATATTTACAACGCCATCAAGTTCGGCGCGCTGGTTGAAAACGTGGTCATGGATCCCGAAACCCGCGAATTTGACTTTGATGATGATTCTCTGGCTGAGAACAGCCGCGTGGGCTATCCTGTTGAGTACATCAACAACGCCAAGCTCGACGGCGTGGGCGGCACTCCCAAGACCGTTATCTTCCTGACCGCCGACGCCTTCGGCGTGCTGCCTCCCATCGCCAAGCTCGACCGCAACCAGGCGATGTATTACTTCGTTTCCGGCTTCACCAGCAAGCTGGCCGGCACCGAGATTGGCATCACCTCTCCCGTGCCTACCTTCTCCACCTGCTTTGGCGAGCCCTTCCTGCCCCTGGATCCCTCCGTGTACGCTGAAATGCTGGCCGAAAAGGTTGAAAAGAGCGGCGCGAATGTGTACCTGGTCAACACCGGCTGGAACGGCACCGGCAAGCGCACCAAGCTGGCTTACACCCGCGCGATGGTGACCGCCGCCCTCAACGGCGATCTGGAAAAGGGCGAATTTGTGCAGGATCCCTACTTCGGCGTGTCCGTACCCACTGCCTGCGAAGGCGTGCCTGCTGACCTGCTGATCCCCGAAAAGACCTGGGAAGACAAGGCTGCTTACGAAGCTGCCGCCAAGAAGCTGGCGCAGATGTTCCGCGACAACTTCACCAAGTACACCCATATGTCCGAGGAGATCGTTGCTGCTGGTCCCCGCGGCTGATCGAGGAGGTAACTATGCCTACTGAAACCCTGAATGTGGTTGCTCCGGAGATTCCCACATGGTTCGTATGTGCGATGGGCATGGGTATTGTATTTATCGGCCTGATTTGCCTGATCGTACTGATTAAGATTCTGGGCAAGGTATCCGTGCTGGCTGCCGGCAAGGAAAGCGCTCCTGCTCCTGTTGCGACGGCTGCTGCCCCTGTGGCGGCGCCCGCCGCGGATGTGATCCCCAACCGCGGCGAGCTGGTGGCTGCTGTATCCGCTGCGCTGGCTGAAGAGCTGGGCACCGATGTGACGGCTATCCGTATTGTAAGCATCAAGCGCGTCTGATTAGCAGAAAGGAAGAGAAATACCATGAAAAAGTATCGTGTAAACGTAAACGGCACCGTGTATGATATCACCCTGGAAGTGCTGGAAGGCGAAGCTGCCAAGGCTCCCGCTCCTGCCCCTGCTGCGGCCCCCGCGCCTGCTGCTGCTCCTGCTCCCGCTGCGGCTCCCGTGGCCGGCGGCCAGAGCGTTGATGCGCCCATGCCCGGCAACATCATCTCTGTGAATGTTAAGCCTGGCCAGGCTGTCAAGAAGGGCGATGTGCTGCTGATCCTGGAAGCCATGAAGATGGAAAATGAAATCATGGCGCCTGTGGATGGTACGGTGGCGTCTGTGGCTGTGAATGCCGGCCAGACCGTGCAGTCCGGCCAGCAGTTGCTGACCCTTGCCTGATAACGGGGGAATACAAATGGAGACGATTATCAATTTCTGGAATCAGACGGGCTTTTCCCTGATCGCCGGCAACTGGAAGATGCTGCTGATGATCGTGATTGCGCTGGTGCTGATGTATCTGGCAATCGTCAAGAAATTTGAACCCCTCCTGCTTTTGCCCATTGCCTTTGGTATGATGCTGACCAACCTGCCCGGCGCCAATCTCTTCCATGAAGAGCTGTTTGCCGGCGGACATATCAACTGGACGCTGCTGGGCGACAACGGCGGAGTGCTTGACTATCTGTATCTGGGCGTCAAACTGGGCATTTATCCCTGCCTGATCTTTATCGGCGTGGGCGCCGGCACGGACTTTGAGCCCCTGCTGGCCAATCCCAAAACGCTGCTGCTGGGTGCGGCGGCGCAGGTGGGTATCTTTATCGTTTATGCCATTGCGCGCCTGACCGGCGTGTTCTCCGGCGCGGAAGCGGCTTCCATCGGCATTATCGGCGGCGCGGACGGCCCCACGGCCATCTATACCGCCATCCGTCTGGCGCCCCATCTGCTGGGCCCCATCGCCGTGGCTGCTTATTCCTATATGGCGCTGGTTCCTGTCATTCAGCCGCCCATCATGCGTGCGCTGACGACGGAAGCAGAACGCAAGATCGTCATGAAGCCCCTGCGCAAGGTATCCAAGGCCGAAAAGATCTGCTTCCCCTTTGTGGTAACGATCTTCGTGGCCCTGCTGGTGCCCTCTGCTGCGCCGCTGGTAGGCTGCCTGATGCTGGGTAATCTCCTGCATGAGTGCGGCGTGACGCAGCGTCTTGACAAGACGGTGCAGAACGAGCTGATGAACATCGTGACGGTGTTCCTGGGCGTATGCGTGGGCGCGACGGCAACTGCCAATACCTTCCTGTCGGGCAAAACGCTGTTGATCATGTGTATCGGTATCTTTGCCTTTGCCTGCGGCTCTGCCGGCGGCGTGCTGCTGGCTAAATTCATGAACCTTTTCCTCAAGGAAAAGATCAATCCCCTGATTGGCTCTGCCGGCGTATCTGCTGTGCCCATGGCTGCGCGTGTTTCGCAGCGTGAGGGCCAGAAGGCTGATCCCGGCAACTTCCTGCTGATGCATGCTATGGGTCCCAATGTGGCGGGCGTTATCGGCTCTGCCATTGCGGCCGGCGTGCTGCTGGCGCTGTTTGGCGCATAACGGAGGAATAATTGAAATATGCCTAAACTTCACATTACTGACACCATCCTGCGCGACGCGCATCAGTCCCAGGCCGCTACCCGCATGCGCCTGAGCGACATGCTGCCGGCGTGCGAGATTCTGGACAGCATTGGCTACTGGTCGCTGGAGTGCTGGGGCGGCGCTACGTTTGACAGCTGCATGCGCTTCCTGGATGAAGATCCCTGGCAGCGTCTGCGCGAACTGAAAAAGCACATGCCCAACACCAAGCTGCAGATGCTCTTGCGCGGTCAGAACCTGCTGGGCTACAAGCACTATGCCGATGACGTGGTAGACGCTTTCTGCGCCAAGTCCATCGAAAACGGTATCGACGTCGTTCGTATTTTCGACGCGCTGAACGATCCCCGCAATATCGAGCGCTCCATGCGCGCGGTCAAGAAGTACGGCGGTTTGGCGGAAGGCTGCATCAGCTACACCGTAAGCCCCGTGCACAACGAAGAATACTTCGTCAAGCTTGCCAAGGAAATTGAGCAGATGGGCGCTGATACCATCTGCATCAAGGACATGGCCAACCTCCTGCTGCCCTATGACGCTTATTCCCTGGTGAAGAAGCTCAAGGAAAACATCAAGGTGCCGATCCATCTGCATACCCACAACACCACCGGTACGGGCGATATGACCTACCTGATGGCAGCCCAGGCGGGCGTGGATATCGTGGATACCGCGCTGTCGCCCATGGCCAACGGTACGTCCCAGCCCTCCACCGAGGCGCTGGTGGCTACCCTGCAGGGCACCGAGTACGACACCGGCCTTAACATGGATCAGCTGATGAAGGCGGCGGAGCATTTCCGCAAGGTCGCTCAGCGCCTGAAGGAAACGGGCTCGCTCGATCCCAAGGTGCTCAATACCGACGTAAAGACCCTGGTTTACCAGGTGCCCGGCGGCATGCTTTCTAACCTCATCAGCCAGCTTAAGCAGGCCAATGCGGAAGATAAGTACTACGACGTGCTCAACGAAGTGCCCCGCGTGCGTGAGGACTTTGGCTTCCCGCCCCTGGTCACGCCTACCAGCCAGATTGTCGGCACCCAGGCGGTGCTTAACGTCCTGGCCGGCGAGCGCTATAAGATGGTTTCCAAGGAAAGCAAGGGTCTGCTGCGCGGCGAATACGGCCGTCTGCCTGCTCCTGTGAATGAAGAAGTGCGCAAGAAGTGCATCGGCGACGCCGAAGTTATCACCTGCCGTCCTGCCGACCTGATCAAGCCTGAGCTTGATGAGTATCGCGAAAAGACCAAGGGTGTGGCCAAGTGCGAAGAGGATGTGCTGTCCTATGCGCTGTTCCCGCAGGTTGCGCCCGGCTTTTTTGCCAAGCGCGACGGCAAGGTGGAGGAGAAGAAGCCCGAAGTGAAGGCTGATCCCAACGCCGTGCGTGAACTGTACGTGCAGGATATGGGCAACTAATTGAATTTGAAAGCAGACAGTCGGTTTTTCCGGCTGTCTGTTTTTGTATGATTGATTTTGCCTGCTATATTCTGTATAATGATAGAAAAAAACGAAGGACGACGCGTTATGACGTATCACATTGCTTTGGATTCCGGCGGCAGCAAGACTGAAAGCGTACTGTTTTCTTCTGATGGCTGCGTATTGGCCAAGGATCGTCGGGCGGGCGCTAATCCCATGGATATCGGGCTGGAAACGGCGTACGGACGCTATATCGGCGCGGTGGATGCATTGCTTGCGCATCTGCCTGAAGGCGAAAAGATTTCCTCGCTCTTTGGCTGTGTGGCGGGGTGTGATCCCTTTCCGCAGATCCGGGAGGGCATTCGGGAACGCATCGGCGGCGCGCCGACTGTGCTTGGCAGCGACACGCTGAGCATTCTGTCTGCGATGATCGGCAAGGAGGACGGCGTGTGCCTGATCAGCGGCACGGGCTCTGCCTGCCAGTATCGCAGGGACGGCGAGATTGTCAATCGCATCGGCGGTTACGGGTATCTGCTGGATACGGGCGGCAGCGGCTATGTGCTGGGCAGATCGGCCATCATGGCGACGCTGCGTGCGCAGGATGGCCGCGGCACGCACGGCATTCTCACGCGCATGGTGGAAGAAATCACCGGTCCGTCCATTCGCGCGCATATGCCGGTCATATATGAAAAGGGTCGTCCGTACATTGCCACCTTTGCGCCGCTGGTGTTCAAAGCGCGCAGGCAGGGCGATCCCGAAGCCATCCGCATTTTTGAAAAGAATACGGATTATTATGCCGAGGCGCTGGAGGCGATGTATCGTTTTGCAGGCAAGCCTTTCAAGGTGGTTTGCGGCGGCAGCGTGTTCCAGAAGGCGCTGGAGTATTGCGATTCCCTGAAGGAAAAGGCTCCGGCAGGGTGCGAAATCATCCGGCTGGATAAGCCCGTGGTTTACGGCGCGGCGCTTAACGCGCTGTGGCTGATTGGTCTGGAAGCCGAAGCGGGATTTGAAGAAAACTTCCTGAAAACATACTAATTACATAGGCACGGCGATGTGTTTGCCGTGCTTTTTTGTTTGTGTAAAAGAATTTTGACAGGGTTTTTCTGCTGTGTAAAAGAGAATTGATAGAAAAAATCAAAAAAACATATATACTGAAACTGCTTCGGCCGGAGCATAGACAAACTGGGAGGCAATGCATGGAAATAGGTTCTAAACTCAAAAATGCGCGTAATGAAAAAGGAATTACGCAGGAGCAGGCGGCTGAATTGCTTGGCGTAAGCAGGCAGACAATCTCCAACTGGGAGAATAATAAGTCCTATCCTGATATTATCAGCGTCATTAAAATGAGCAATATCTATTCCGTCAGCCTTGACCATCTGCTGAAGGAGGAAATAACGGTGAAACAGACGTATCAGGAATTTCTGGAAGAGAGCACAAACACGGTGAAGGCCCGGCGTAATCTGGAAAAGATCATTCTGCTTTCTGCTTACTTTATCGTATGGATTGCAGCGATGATTGTTTTCTGGCAAATCAATGGACCGCTGACTGCAGCGCTGGATATTGTTTTCCGCTGGCTGCTGCTGCCTTTGCTTTTGCTGGCAGCGACAGTGACGATTGCAAAGCATAATTACTGGGGGAGAGGAAACTGGCTCAGCGTGGTTGGCGCGGCCATCACCTTTTTGACCATACCGTACACGGAATATGTGGAGCAGGCGGGAGAAGCGATGTTCACTTTTTGTTTTCCCAATTTCGGATACATGGCGGTGGGGATTGCCGTTGCCTTATGCGGACTGGCGATTGGTACGATGTGGAACGGCAAAAAGAGAAATGCATAAAGCAATAAAAAATCACCGGTAAAAACCGGTGATTTTTTATTGCAGCCTATTGACAGATGTATCGGCATCCGATATAATGATTATAACGGCGACCGATATAATGGGAGTCGATAAGGAGGACGAACGCATGCCAGGCGCTGCATTGACCGAAGCGGTCTATTATATCTTACTTTCCCTGATAGAGCCCATGCACGGCTACGGCATCATGCAAAATGTCGAAAGGCTGTCCACCGGCCGTGTGCGGCTGGCGGCGGGCACCTTGTACGGGGCCATCAGCACGCTTCTGGAAAAGGGCTGGATTACTGCGCTGGATGGCGACAGTGACAGCCGCAAGAAGGAATATCAGATTACGCCGCGCGGCAAGGAAATGCTGCTGGGGGAAATCAGCCGGCTGCAGGAGCTATTGCAAAATGGCCGCGCAATCATGAAGGAGGATGCAAAATGAGAAAGGTCATCCGCAAATTATTCTGGGCATGGGATTTTGACAAGGAAGAAAAGTGGCTCAACGAAATGGCGTCAAAGGGCCTGGCGCTGTGCGCCGTGGGCTTTTGCCGCTATGAATTTGAGCAGTGCAAGCCCGGCGAATACGCTGTTTGCCTGCAGATGCTGGAGAACAAGCCGCAGCATGCCGAGAGCGAAAAGTACATCGAATTTGTGGAGGAGACGGGCGCAGAGCACGTGGGCAGCTATTTGACCTGGGTGTATTTCCGCAAAAAGAAGGAAGACGGCCCGTTTGAGCTTCTGTCTGATTATGCCTCGCGCATCAAGCATCTTTCGCGCATCATGAAGCTGCTTGGCGTGATCGGCGTGTTCAATCTGATGGCCGGCTGCTACAATCTGTTTCTTTACGGCATTTGGGGCCATGCGATCAGCTTGCTGGGAATGATTAACATCGTGCTGGCGGCGTTCCTCGGCTACGGCATATATCGCCTGTGGAAAAAGTGCGAAAAGCTGAAAAAGGAACAGCAGGTTTTTGAGTGACAGTGATTCTGGAGGGCATATGCAATTGCAAAAATACGCCAAGAAAGCGTTCTGCGTGATTGGCAAAGCAGGCTCCTCTTTGGATGGCGAGGGCTTTGTTCAAAGGCTGTGGGAGGCGGCGAATGCACATTTCGGCGAAGTGCAGCCCCTGGCTAAGCAGGATGAAAACGGCAATCTTGCGGGCATATGGGGCATCATGACGGATTTTTCCCGGCAATTCATGCCTTGGGAGGAGAATTTCAGCAAAGGGCTGTATCTAGCGGGCGTGGAGTGCGATGAATGTGCACAGGCGCCGGAGGGCTGGGAGAAATGGTGTGTTCCCGGCTTTGAATATCTGTGCGCTGCCTGCGATGAGAAGAATGTATTTGCTGCGGTTATTCAGTACATGAAGGAAAATGACATTGCTTTAGTAGGGGCTGTGCAGGATTATACCTGCCCGCAAACAGACAAAAATTATATGCTGTTTCCCATCCGAAGACTTTGAAAAATGAGAGAGGCATAACGATGAAAGACGAAAAGAATAAAACTTCCTGGCTGCCGCTGGGGATGTCGATGGGCCTGAGCATTGGCCTGGCCATCGGATCGCTCATGGGGCAAACGAGCATCGGCATGTGCATTGGCCTTGGGCTTGGCATGGCGATCGGCGGCGCGCTGGATCATACGAAAAAGGAGAAACCGTGAAGGTTTCTCCTTTTTGCTTATTTCTTTTGAATCATCTCATCAATCGCTGCGGCGGCGGTTTTGCCTGCGCCCATCGCGAGGATGACCGTGGCTGCGCCCGTTACAGCGTCGCCGCCGGCGTAAACGCCCTCGCGCGAGGTCTTGCCGGTTTCTTCCTCCACGATGATGCCGCCCCAGTGCTGGGTGTCAAGGCCGTCGGTGGTGTCGCGGATCAGGGGATTGGGCGAGGTGCCAAGCGCCATGATGACCGTATCCAGGGGGATCACTTCCTCCGCGCCTTCGATCGGCACGGGGCGGCGGCGACCCGAGGCGTCGGGCTCGCCCAGCTGCATTTTCTGGCAGCGGGCTGCGGCGACCCAGCCGTCTTCATCGCCGATGATCTCCAAAGGATTGGTCAGGAAGCGGAAAATAATGCCCTCCTCCTTGGCGTGCTCAATTTCCTCCAAGCGCGCGGGGAGCTCGGCCTCCGTGCGACGGTAAATGATGGTCACCTCCGCGCCAAGGCGTCTGGCGCAGCGGGCCGCGTCCATGGCTACGTTGCCGCCGCCAACCACCGCCACATGCTTGCCCTTGCGGATGGGGGTGGTAGCGTCGGGCTGGTAGGCCTTCATCAGATTGGTGCGCGTGAGGAATTCATTGGCGGAGTACACGCCCTTGAGGTTTTCGCCGGGGATGTTCATGAATTTGGGCAGGCCCGCGCCCGAGCCGATGAACACGGCCTCAAAGCCGTATTCCTGCATCAATTCGTCAATGGTGATCGTGCGGCCAATGATGACGTTGGTTTCAATCTTCACGCCCAGCGCCTTCAGCTGATCGATTTCGCGCTGCACGATGGACTTTGGCAGACGGAATTCGGGAATGCCGTATACCAGCACGCCGCCCGCCAGATGCAGGGCTTCGAAGATGGTTACATCGTAACCTTTGCGCGCGAAGTCACCGGCGCAGGTGAGGCCGGAGGGGCCGGAGCCGACCACGGCAACCTTGTGGCCGTTCATCTGGGGCTTGGCAGCGGATACTTCGCTGTGCGCGTTGTGATAGTCGGCCACGAAGCGCTCCAGTCTACCGATGGCCACGCTTTCGCCCTTGACGCCGCGCACACACATTTTTTCGCACTGGCTTTCCTGCGGGCATACGCGGCCGCACACGGCGGGCAGCGCGCTGCTTTCGGAGATGATCTGATATGCCGCTTCAAAGTCGCCCGTGGCAACCTTAGCGATAAATTCCGGGATGTGCACCTTGACCGGGCAGCCGGCGATGCAGGGCTTGTGCTTGCAATGAAGGCAGCGCTGCGCCTCGTCGATGGCCTGCTCCTTGGTGTAGCCCAGCGCAACTTCGCTGAAATTGCCGCTGCGGATCTGCGGATCCTGCACGGGCATGGGGTTGCGGTCCATACGCATGTTGGGCATATCACTTTACCTCCCGGAACAGATTGCAGGTTTCTTCATAGGCGTGGCGCTCAAATTCGCGGTACTGGCCGTTGCGCGCCATGGCCTCGTCAAAGTCAATCAGATGACCGTCAAACTCCGGGCCGTCCACGCAGGCAAATTTCACCTGCCCGCCGACCGTCAGGCGGCAGCCGCCGCACATGCCCGTGCCGTCGATCATCACAGGGTTCATGCTGGCGATGGTCTTGACGCCGTATTCCTTGGTCAGTGCGCACACGGCCTTCATCATGGGCAGCGGGCCGATGACGATCACTTCGTCGTATGTTTCGCCGCCTGCAAGCAGCTTTTTCAGCGCATCCGTCACAAAGCCCTTGTCGCCGTAGGTGCCGTCATCGCTCATGCGGATTAGGCGCGTGGAGTGCGCGGAGAAGGCTTCGTCAAGGATGGCCAACTCCTTATTTCTGAAGCCGATGATCACATCGGTATGCGCGCCGAGGGCATGCAGCTTTTTGGCCACGGGATAGGCAATGGCGCAGCCCACGCCGCCGCCGATCACGCAGACCTTTTTGAGGCCGTCAGTTTGCGTCATGCGGCCGAGCGGTCCTGCGAAATCCTGCAGATAATCGCCCGGCATCAGGTGATTGAGCTTTTCGGTCGTTGCGCCGACCACCTGGAAAATGATCGTTACCGAGCCTTCCTCGCGGTCAAAGTCCGCGACCGTCAGAGGGATGCGCTCGCTGTTTTCGTCGGTACGCAGAATAATAAACTGCCCGGGCTCGCATTTGCGCGCTACCAGCGGCGCATCGATCCTCAGCAGCGTAATGTTTTTGCACAGTTCCTGTCTTGCAAGGATTTTGTTCATGGTTTGCCTCCCTGAAAATGGATCACGTATTTTATTATTATATACTATAGGGAAGCTTTCGTCAGCCCTCAAATATGTTTTGGATTCGTACTTTTTGTTACAATTGCTTGCTTGACAGGGCAAAAATGCTTGGGTATCATAATGAATACAAAAGAAAACAAAACGGAGGAAAAAACAATGAGGTTTTTGCGGGTGCTTATGCTTGCAGCGCTGCTTTTTCTGATGTTGTTGTGTGCACAGGCGGAAAATGCATGGCAGCTGCCGGCAGAGATTGAAATAGAAATTGACCGGGAATACGGCGTGATTGACGCGCTGGAAGGCTATGTTGAGCTATTGAATACGCCGGAGGGCGACTTTGCCTTCGTTCTGTTTGTCAACGATGACATTCGTATTCTCAATGCCTTTGAAAAGAAAAACGGCGCGTGGGAGCAGTGGCTTAATTCCTCTGCCGCTGTGCCGCAAGGGGAAGCGCCGGCGCGGCTTTACACCTATGAAAAAGGCACGGGATATAACTATAATTGGGATTATAAGCAGGAAAAAAACTTTGTTTCCGACGGCTTGCATATCGGCATCAGCACGGATAACGGCGACACTTCCCAGGAAGGGATCGAGTTTGTCTGGCGGGACGGCGGCTTTCGACTGTTTGGATATCACTATAATACCGGCAGCTTTGTCGATCTGGTGGACGGGGAATTGGTTTTCTGGAATATCAGCAACGGCGACGAGCGCTTTGTAAAGGCAACAATTGAAACGGATATCCGTCTGGTGGCCTTTTATGATCTGCCGCGCGACCCTGCGCAGGTTGTGCAGGACGCCTCCCGGGAACCGGTGATCAGCGAGGTGAAATATCTCAATCGCGCATTCAAATTGTCGCCGCAGGATGTGAAGGTAAAAAAGAATCAGCGCTGCGAGGTGTTTATGGGCCCGGGCAAAAGCTACGGGCGCGCGGGCGGCGGCAAGGCGCTTGTCAGCACCAACGACTGGATTCAGGTATTTGCCCGGCATGACGGCTGGCTGCTGATTCAGTATGGCATCAATGATACGCGCTACCGCATCGGCTGGATTCGGGAGGAGGCGCTCATTTCCGGCCAGGAAGTGCCTGCGCTGCCCATGCAAATCTATGATACCGGCACGCTGCTGGAGGATGCGGAATTGACAGATGATCCGCTCAGCAGCAAAGCAAAGGTGCTTACAGTGAAAGAAGGCACCAAGGTGGATATCATGGCGCAATTGGACGACGCCTGGCTGTATGTGCAATTCATGCAGAATGGTAAAACCTATTACGGCTTTTTGCCTGTCAGCGTGATGCGCTATGACAGCAACGGCTGAAGAAAAGCGGCTGAACAGCAATTGTTCAGCCGCTATTTTTATGCGTTCAGATATCGGATGATTTCATCGGGAATGCTGTCGCGGTTATCAAGCGTAACGGTGATCAGCTTTACTTTGGGATGATTGCGGATCTGGTCGACCCAGCCCTGGGCATTGAGACGCACAACGCCCAGCACAGGGATATCTCCGTCCAGGCAATGCAGAATCTCCTGCTGAAAAAGATGCGCATCCCGCTCAAACCGGCTGCATTCGTCCATGAGAATCAGTCCTTCCGTGTGACGCTGCGCCTCCTGCAAAAGCGCGCAGCCGATTGCATTGAAGCGTTCGGTCAGAGGCTGCGGACGGCCGTCCATAAACTGCGCAACGATCTGAGATGGAGCGGGGGAGAGGCTGCCGTCTGCCGGCAGCATATACAGCGCTTTGTTATCGCTGCCGCGGTCGGTAAAAAGGGTTTTAAAGCCATAAACAGGGCGGCTGAGGCGGGCGATCACGCGACTGATTGCGTAGCTTTTGCCGCACTGCAATTCGCCGGTTAAGAATACGTGCATGAGCGTTTCCTCCCATCATTCAGGGTGCATGTAGTATACGGTATAAAAGTCTCCCTGTCAATGCTGGAATTACATGGAAATAATGTTAAGAAAATAAAAACTTTCAAATTGAAACAAAAAATACGATATAAAAGTATTGATTTTGCAACACTGATTGTGATATATTATATACAAGCAAGACTTCGAGTCCGCTTGACCCCCGTGGCCTGACGGACCATTCGGTGCGAAGAGCGATCTGCGCGCCTGCCATTTTGCAAAGAAGCCTGCCGGAAGCCGCATTCCAAAAGAATGTGGTCCGGCAGTGTTTGCTTGTAACCACGAACCCAATTTAACAAGGAGGTTTTGTTATGTCTGAAAACAAGAAGACGCTGCTGAGCCGCGAGTATACCCGTCGTCAGTTCCTGAAGCTGACCGGTAAGGGCTTTGCCGGCGTCGCGCTCTCCAGCAGCATGCTGTCCCTGCTCGGCTGCACCCAGGCTCAGGCCGAGGCTGGTCTGGTCAATGTGATCGCCACCCCCGACTATGTGCTCGTTGCCAACGCTGCCAAGTGCACCGGCTGCCAGCGCTGCGAAATCAACTGCACCCTGGCCAACGACGGCGACTGCCATCCTTACATGGCTCGTATCCATGCCCGTGAGAACCTGAACTTCGACAAGGCTTCCACCGGCGTTAACGGCGTTTCCGAAGATCCGCATCATGGCGCCGGCATGTTCGGCACCTGGAGCTGCGCTCCCGAAACCTGCCATCAGTGCGCGGATCCCGCCTGCATGAACGCTTGCCCCATGAAGGCTATCTACGTTGAAGAAGGCACCGGCGTTCGCAAGATCGACGAATCCAAGTGCGTTGGCTGCGGCGCTTGCGTTGCTGCCTGCCCCTGGCATATGCCCCGCATCGACGTTGATACCAAGAAGTCTACCAAGTGCATCAGCTGCGGCGCCTGCGTTGCCGGCTGCCCCACCAGCGCTCTGAAGATGGTCACTTGGGAAGAAATCGCGGCTGCTCTGTAAGCTGCTCATTAAAATAGGAGGTGTTCCATTATGTACGGATGGACTGGTAAACTGCTTCGCGTTAACCTGACCACTAAGGCTTGCACTGTGGAAAGCAGTGAAAAGTATTTCAAGTATATCGGCGGTAAGGGCATGGCCAACCGCATCATGTATGATGAAGTTCCCGCCGGCACCGATCCCGTTGCTGTTGAGAACAAGATCGTTTTCGCTATCGGCCCCAACACCGGCTCCAACGCTCCCTGCTCCGGTCGTACCGATATCGCGACCCTGTCCTGCTTCACTGAGAACAACGCTATCGTTGATGCTCACATGGGCGGCGACACTGCTGTGATGATGAAGGGCTGCGGCTTCGACGCTGTGATCATCGAAGGCGCTTCCGAAACCCCCTGCTACATCTATGTTACCGATAACGCTGCGGAAGTTCGCGACGCTTCCCATATCTGGGGCAAGGGCAACCGCGAGACCACCGCTCTGATCACCAAGGAAACCACCGCCGGTGTTAACGTTGTTTCTATCGGCCCCGCCGGTGAAAACCTGGTCAACCTGTCCTGCGTCATCACCGGTATCGCTCACTGCGGCGGCGCCGGTCTTGGTAAGATCTTCGGCTCCAAGAAGTGCAAGGCCATCGCGTTCTACGGCACGCAGGGCATGCAGGTTGCCGATCCCAAGAAGGTTATGGAACTGAATGACTACGTCATGAAGGACCTGATCGGCTCCAACAACAACCACGTTATCCCCACCGTTATGCAGTCCTGGTCTGAATACAGCAACAAGTCCTCCCGTTGGACCGGTCATCCCGGCCTGACCTGGGGTGCTGCTGAAGGCGGCCCCATCGATACCGGTGAATCCGCTCCTGGTCAGCCCACTCTGGTTGGCTATCGCTGCCAGAAGGCCTATAAGGACCATGGCGCTGTGGCCGAACAGTACACCGTGAAGATGACCGGCTGCGCTACCTGCCCCATCCGCTGCTACGGCTCCGTTTACATTCCTCAGATGGAAAAGACCTGGGGCGTTGTCGGCGCTCATGCCAACACCTGCCTGGGCAACCGTGGTTCCTCCATCGGCACCACCTTCATCAAGAATGTCAAGGACGTTGAGACCGAGGGCGACGGCGCTCTGATGCTGAGCATCTACGCTGCCATTAAGTCTGACGATCTGGGCCTGTGGGACAACTACGGCGAACTGGCCGCCACCCTGGGCTACGTCATGGCCGACGATCACAAGATCCTCAAGCAGATCCTGACCGAGGAAGAGTACAACGCTCTGCCTTGGGATCGCGCCAACAACGGCGACGTCAACGCGCTGGATGATTTCTATGCTGCGCTGATCAACCCCAACCACAACATGTATAAGCTCACTCAGGGCGCGTACTATGTTGCCAAGACCTTCCCCGAGCTGATGGGCGACGCCTACCTGAACTCCAAGGCTCTGGGCCTGTGGGGCGTCATGGGCGGCAAGAAGCATCACTCCTCTGAGACCGCTGCTCAGGTTGGCCTGCTGACCAACGTGCTGTACAACCGCGACGGTATGTGCCATACCATCGTGAACATCACCGGTTCCGGTCTGCCCTATGAAATCCAGCGCAACATCATCGAAGACATCTTCGGCGAAGGCGCTCTGGATAAGCCCAGCAACTACACCAAGATGAACGAGAGCAAGGCGAAGTTCGCCAAGTTCGGCGTAATGCGTCAGGTGCTGCATGACAGCTTCACCCTGTGCAACTGGGTATGGCCCATGACCTTCTCTCCCCGCAAGGAACGCGGCTATCGCGGCGACCTGAGCGTGGAAGCTCAGTACATGGCTGCCATCACCGGCGAAGACTGGACCGAGGAATCCCTCGACCACGCCGTGGAACGCGACATCCAGCTGCATCGTGCCATGACCATCATGGCCTACAAGACCACCGACATGCGCAACACGCATGACGTTGTCGCTGAGTGGGTTTACAATGATGAAAAGGCCTACACCGAAGGCAACACCTACCTGAGCCGTGCTGACTGGCAGGATGCCCTGACCATGTTCTACAACCAGTTCGGCTGGAACGAGAATGGCGCTCCCACCCGCGCTACCCTCGAAAAGTTCGATCTGAAGGACGTCGCTGACGACCTCGAAGCGCTCGGCCTGCTCGGTTAATGAGCGAAATCGAAAATAAAAAAAGCGGCGCGCAGGTACTCTATGAGTGCCTGCGCGCTCGCACAGAGCAGAGTAAAACAACCAGCAAAAAGTTCCTGACGATGCAGACGCCTGAAGGCCTGGAGAAGGAAGAGTTGAGCGCCCTTCTTTCTGTTATCGGCACGGAGGAAGCGCCGGAGGAACTGAAGGACATTACCTGCTTTAAGGGACGCAAGGATACCTATTATTACGATCAGACGATCATGACCTGGCAGTATGCAGAGCTTGATGCGATGATCTCTGAAAAGGATCTGCTGCATACCATTGCTACGGTTACTCGTTCTGACTGTCAATTGTATCCGCGTCCCACGCAGTTCAGCAAGCTGAAGGATATGCCCTTCTGGATGACGGAGGATGAGCTTCTGGGCGCGGCTGCGCGCATGAAGTTTGAGCCCGAATACCAGGACATCGGTGTTGTCACGGCTTCTAACGGCGCCAAGGGTTTCTATTCCACCAAATATATGTCTGAGGTCTATGCGCAGGCATTGATCGAAGTGATAGAGGTGGAAGAGGATCTCTATCCCTGATTGCGTGCTATGCCGACCGCAGGGTGGATATTTTTTCTGCCGGCGATCGGCATATTGCATTCAATCCGATATTTTGGTATAATATATGCGTATGCCACAATGACGACGGGAGGACGTAAGAAGAAGCATGTTCAATATGGGTTCAGGCGAGCTGATTCTGATCCTGCTTGTCGCATTTCTGATCGTGGGTCCCAAGGATTTGCCCAAGGTAGCGCGTGCTCTGGCGCGGGCTATTCGTTACATCAAGGCGATGTTTGAAGAATTTAAAGAAGAAACAGGCTTGGATGAAACGCTGGAAGAACTCAAGGACACTGAACGCGACCTGGCCACGACCATGCGTGAGATCGACCCCCGCGTTGAGCTCAAGCAGGCGGAGCGCGAGGCGCATAAAGCTTTCCACGATGCAGAAAAGAGCGCAAAGGCCGGATTGGGGCCTGCGAAAAAGAAGTAACATAGGAGGTTTCTATTATGAGACTGGGTGTAACTGAAATTCTGTTGATCCTGGTGCTGGCGCTGGTCGTATTCGGCGGCGGCAAGCTGGCGGGCGTTGGTAAGGCGCTGGGCCAGAGCATCCGTGAATTCAAGAAGGAAGTTAAGGATCCGAACGAAGAAGCTGACGAAGCTGCCAAGGCTGAGGAGAACAAGTAAGAACCATGACAGCAGCAGAAAAGAAAGAAGCGCTGGCCACACACCTCAAAGCGTTTCGCAAGATGCTTCTGGTGTCTGTAGGCGCGGTATTTGTCATCTTCTTTGTGCTGTTTTACTTGTTCTGCACCCCGCTGGTGGATTTTATCCTCATTCCCGTGCGCTCGCGCGGTATTGAGGTGATTACCACCGCCGTATCCGACGCATTGATGATGAAGTTTAAAACCTGTCTGGTGACGGCTGTTGTTGTTGCAATGCCCATCATCCTCTGGCAGATTTGGAGCTTCATTGCACCTGCGCTGTATCCTAGTGAAAAGAAAATGGTTGTGGCTATTGTCGGTCTGGCCATTCTTCTTTTCGCAGTGGGCGTTGTGTTCTGCTACATTTATGTGTTCCCGTTGGCGATTGACCTATTCTGGCAGGCGGCGGACGGCGTAGCGGATACCATGTGGTCGGTGAAGGAGTACTTTAACTTTGTACTGTCCTTCGTGCTGCCCTTCGGCGTGATGTTTGAATTGCCGGTGGCGATTTACATCATGGCGCGTCATGGCTGGGTGACCTACAAGAAAATGGCCAAGAATCGCAAGTATGTCGTCCTGGCGATTGCCGTGATTGCGGCTTTCCTGACGCCGCCGGACGTAGTATCGCAGACGATGCTGATGCTGCCGATGGTGCTGCTTTATGAAGTATCCGTTCAGATGACGCGCTTTATCAAGCCTGTTAAGAAGAACGAATACAACATTGATCTGGACAACATCGAAGAGTAAGAACAATCAAACAGGCTGGGGCTTGCGCTCCGGCCTGTTTTGCTGTATACTGGGTAAAAATTTTTTGAAGGGGTGATATCCGTGGAGGGAATGCGATTGATCCGCCCGACGGAGGAATATTTGGAGCAGGTCTGGGCTTATAAACAGGAGATGGCTGCGGCAGATTCTTCCATGGATGGTACGGGCCCGCTGCGCAGAGTAGAAAGCGCGGAGGAATGGCTAAAATACAGCAGAACCTGTGAAACAATTGAAAAGAGTGAAAAGCTGGTGCCTGCCACGCAGTTTATCCTGGTGCGCGAAAGCGACAACAAGCTGGTTGGCATGCTGCAGGTGCGGCATTGCTTCAACGCGTATCTGGAGAAATACGCTGGGCATATCGGCTATTCCGTGCGTCCCAGCGAGCGCAGGAAGGGCTATGCCAAGGCGATGCTGAAGGAAGCGCTGGGATTCTGCCGCGTAGAGCTGGGGCTTGAAAAGGTGCTGATCACGTGTCTTACACACAATGAAGGCAGCCGCCGCACGATCCTCAGCTGCGGCGGGGTATATGAATATACCATCCACGAGCCGGATGACAATGTGGATCTGGAGCGCTACTGGGTACCGACAAAGGAATAATAATGGGCGGCTGCTGGACGGCCGCTTTTTATATGTCCGCATATATCACGAAATTTGCAGACATATACATACAAAAAAGGACTTGAAGTATTTTTTTATCCCCTTTATAATGATAGAAGAGTACGTATACAAATTTCCGTGTTCTTAACAGAAAGGAAGGATATATCATGGCAAGAGATATTCTCAACGAGTTTGAAACCATCCACGACGAAGAAAAGGCGATTGACACCGGCAAAAAGGTGAAAATCGGTATCATCGGCTGCGGCTGGATCGCCGGCGCGCATATCATTGAGTATCTGAAGATGGAAGATGTTGAGGTCGTTGCTCTGGCCGATCTTATTCCCGGCAAGGCCGAAGCCTTCGCTAAGAAATACGGCGTGGAAGGCGCCAAGTACTATCTTTCCGGCCATGACATGCTGGAAAATGAGCAGCTGGACGGCGTGAGCATCTGCACCTACAACACCCAGCACGCACCCTGCGCGATTGACGCGCTGGAGCACGGCGTGAACGTCATGCTCGAAAAGCCCTTCACCGTTACGCTGGATGAGGCGATTGAAGTGATGAAGGCCGAAAAGAAGAGCGGCAAGATCCTCACCATCGGCTTCCAGCCCCGCATGAGCGCCAACATCCAGATGATCAAAAAGATCATCGATTCCGGCGAACTGGGCAAGGTGTATTACATGCAGGCGGGCGGCGGCCGTCGTCGCGGCATTCCTACGCCCTATGGCACCACCTTTATCGAAAAGGAAACGGGCGGCATCGGCGCGATGGGCGATATCGGCTGCTATTCGCTGGATATGCTGCTGAATGCTGTTGGCTATCCCAAGCCCCTGACGGTCAGCGGCTACACGGCTAATTTCTTTGGCGTGGATCCCGAAAACTACCCGGGCCATCCCGAGTATGCTGAAAAGTTCGGCGTGGAAGATTTCGCGGCCGGCTTTATCCGTCTGGAAGGCGGCATCATTCTGGACTTCCGTATTTCCTGGGCCATGAACATGGATTCCTGCGGCGACACGCTGATCCTGGGCACCAAGGGCGGTCTGCGCATTCCTTCCATGGATTGCTACAACGGCGATCTGCCCAAGCCCATGATGATTTATAAGAACGTGGCCGGCAAGAAGATCAGCTTTGAAGTGCCCAAGGACGAAGCGCCCGATCTGTTCTTCAAGAAGCTGCGCTCCTTTGTGGACGCCATCAAGACGAACGGCAAGGCGACTGTTTCCTCCAAGGAAATCGTTATCAATCAGGCGATCATCGATGCGATCATCCGCTCCAACGAAGCGGGCCGCGAAATTGAAGTCGTGATTCCCGAAGTGTAAATGAGGATAAAGCAATGAGTGAAATTCAGGTAAAAAGCCCTGTAAGCATCACCGCGGAATGCGATGTGCTGGTGGTTGGCGGCGGTCCTGCGGGTTTGTGCGCGGCGATTGCGGCGGCGCGTCAGGGCGTGAAGGTTGTGCTGGCTGAGCGTTACGGCTACTGCGGCGGCATGGCCACGGCGGGTCTGGTTGGCCCTTTCATGACTTGTTACGACGCTGAAGGCAAGCAGATGCTCATTCAGGGCGTGTTCCGTGATCTGGTAGAGCGCCTCGTCAAGGAAGGCGGCGCCATTCATCCTTCCGAAGTGCCCACGGCCTCGTCCTTTACCTCCTATATCGGCCCGGGTCATCTGCACGTAACGCCCTTTGATCCCGAAATTCTCAAGCGCGTGGCGGATGACATGCTGACAGAAGCGGGCGTTGACGTTCGCTATCACATGCAGTTTATCGAGCCTTTGATGGACGGCAAGCGCGTTGCGGGCGCTATCTTTGCGGCCAAGGGCGGCCTGGAAGCTGTAACGGCCCAAATGGTGGTGGACTGCACGGGCGACGGCGATGTGTGCTTCAAGTCCGGCGCGCCGATGCTGATTGGCTCGGATGGCAACGGCAAAATGCAGCCTGCCACGATGTTTTTCCGCATTGGCAATGTTGATCTCAAAAAGGTTGACAAGGATATCGAAGAGCATCTGCACATGTTCTACCGCAAGGACGGTGTGAACTACCGTTCTTTCCACTGGCGCGTGGCGGAAGCCCGCGAAAACGGCGACTGGGATCTTGACCGCGTGTCGATCGGCATGTTCCGCGGCGTGAAGGAAGACGAGTGGAGCATCAATACCTCCCGCGTGATGCACGTGGACGGCACCGATTCCAAGAGCCTCACCCGCGGCGAAATGGAAGGCCGCAAGCAGGTGGAAGTGATCTTTAACTTCCCGCGCAAGTACGTGCCGGGCTGCGAAAACGCAAAGCTTTTGTCCGTTGCGCCGCAGATCGGTATCCGTGAAACGCGCCATCTGCTGGGTCAGGATACGCTCAAGCTTGACGACGTGCTGGGCGCGGTAATTCCCGACGACGCTATTCTTCTGTGCGCCAATTCTGTGGACGTGCACGGCAAGTTTGGCCCCAAGAGCAACCAGTACATTGCTATTGAGCCCGGCAAGCACTATGGCGTTCCCTATGGCGCGCTGGTGCCCAAGGAAATCGAGGGCCTCATTGCTGCGGGCCGCTTCATCTCGGCCGAGCCTGACGCCTCCGGCGCCATCCGCGTGATGCCGCCCTGCATGGGTATTGGCCAGGCGGCTGGTACGGCGGCGGCGCTGTGCGTGAAAAAGGCCATCCAGCCCGCGCAGGTGGATGCGCAGGAGCTGCGTGAGGTGCTCAAGCAGAATGGAGCGTACCTTGGATGAGTAATATTAATATCGTAACGCTGGATGAAAAGAAGCTGCCGACGATCACTCACGAGGCGGATATCTGCGTGGTGGGCGGCGGCCTGGCGGGCTTGGTTGCGGCAATCTCCGCTGCGCGTCATGGCGCGAAGGTCGTTCTGATGCAGGATCGCGCAGTGCTGGGCGGCAATGCGTCCAGCGAAATCCGCGTGCCGGTGCGCGGCGCTAAGGGCATTGAAAACCGCGAAACGGGCATTCTGCAGGAAATCGAACTGGAGAATATTTACCGCAATCCCATTATGAACTGGCATCAGTGGGATAATGTGCTGTACGAAAAGGCCGTGGCAGAGGAGAACCTGGAGCTTTTGCTTAACTGCTCCTGCCTGCATGCGGAGATGGAAGGCAGCCGCATTGTCAGCGCTATTGGCTGGCAGACAAGCACCTATACCTTCCACGAAGTGTGCGCCAGGCAGTTTATTGACTGCTCGGGCGACAGCATTCTGGCGGCGCTAGCGAATGCGGATATGCGCGTTGGGCGCGAGGCGCGCGATGAATATAATGAATACGGCGCCAACGAAGAGGCTGACCGCGGCACGATGGGCAATACGCTGATGCTCACCACCCGAGAGCATGATCATCCCGTGCCCTTCACGCCGCCGGCCGATGCGTATGTGTATGAAACGGATGAAGATTTGTTCATGCACGACCACGACTTTATCAATAAGCACGGCAATTTCTGGTGGATTGAGCTGGGCGGCGAGCCTGAGACGGATGCGCTGCGCGATGCGGAGGAGATCCGCAAGGAGCTTGTGCGCGTGGCGCTGGGCGTGTGGGATCATATCAAGAATCGCGGCGATCACGGCGCGGATAACTGGGAGCTGGATTTCATCGGCCTGCTGCCCGGCAAGCGTGAAACGCGCCGCATCCTGGGTGATCATATTCTGACGCAGAACGATCTGGAAAACGGCGTGCATTTCCCGGATACCGTGGCCTTTGGCGGCTGGACGATGGACAATCACGATCCCAAGGGCTTCTACTATATGGGCTATTCGTCGCATCACATCAAGCCCAAGGTGCCCTTTGAAATTCCCTACCGCAGCCTGTATTCACGCAATGTGGATAACCTCTCCATGGCGGGCCGAAACATCAGCGCCACGCACATGGCCATGAGCGCCACCCGCGTGATGGCGACCTGCGCGGTGATGGGCCAGGCAGTTGGTACGGCGGCGGCGATTGCCGTGCGCGAAAATGTAGATCCCCGTCAGGTGGCGGAAAAGCATATTGCCGAGCTGCAGGAAACGCTGCTGGAGGACGGCTGCTATCTGCCGGGCTCCTTCCGCGCGATCAGTGAAGCATCTGTGAATGCTGGTTACAATGTAACTGATGCAGAAAAGGCCATCCTGCAGGATGGCTGGGAACGTCCGCACGAGGGTGAGGAGCATCGCATCGAGATCCCTGTGGGACAGTCGCTGGCGATGGATTTGGCAGCGCCTGCGCAGGAGCTGCGTATGGTGCTCGATCCCGATTTCTCGCGCGAGAGCATTTCGCCGCGCGGCAAGATCAAGCTTTTCTCCATTCAGATGCACATTCCGCGCAAGGATTACAAGGCGAACATGCCTGCGACGCTGGCCAGGCGCTTTGCGGTGCTGGCGGACGGCAAGGAAGTTGCGCGCTTTGAGGACAATCACGAGGCGCTTATCCGCGTGGCGCTGCCGGACGGTGCGAAGCGGGTGGAAGTTCGCTTTGACGAGAGCTGGGGCAACGAGCGCGTTGGCGTGTATGCGTTTGATGTGAAGTAAATAGGGAAGAGGAACGTTCGAGAGGGCAGCTTTGGAGGCCAAAGCTCCCTCTCGAGCTCTCCCCGAAAGCCAGTCTTTGGTTGGCTTGTTTCGGCAGGCTATACGAAAAAGGGGTCTGGAATTTGGAGTGCAAGCAAGCTTGCCCTCCGTCTTCCAGGCCCTTTTTCTGCGCGCTTCGCGCGCCCGGACGGCATAGCCGTCCGGGCCTGCCGACAGCTTGTGTGATTGCGTCCGCGGGGGAACGCCGTTTCGCTGCGGCGAAACGAGCGGGTTGGGAGTAACGCGCTCTGCGGAGCTTCCCCTTAAGGGGAAGCCGTTTGGATAGTCGACAGCAAACAGCCTTCCCCTTAAGGGAGGCGGAATCAAGCGCCCCCGGTGGGGGATGAAGCGCAGATGGAGCCTTCGTCCGAAACGAGCAGACGACCGACAGGGAGTATGCGACTTTGAGGACGCGGATAAGGTGGGGCGCGAAGCGCTTCGGATGAGGTGTAGCCAGCCGCAGCTGGCGTTATCCTTCCCCACGCCGCAGCGGCGTACTCTCCCGCTCGTTTTTTCCGCAGAAAAAACAGCGACACAAACGCGTCCCGTACCAAAGCGGCAGTCCGCGGAGCTGCGCTCCGCGGGTTTGCGAAGCAAACTGAAAAAGGCGGAGAAGATCATGGGATCGAGCTTGCTCGAATCCCTGAGATTCTCCGTCTTTTTCAACTAACTGCCGCGATTAAATAGCCACCAACAATCGCAACGACTGGTTTCTTTGTTACTTTCTTTGACGCAAAGAAAGTAACGTCTCCTCACCTTCGTTTCTGTAACACAAAATTAAGCACATCCATATCTTGTATTGGCATTGACACTTGACGCATACATATGATATAAATACACTGACGGAGTTTGTGGATAATATTTACAATCTCTGAAAAATGCAGAATACTTTCGGCGAAAGGATGTGCAAAATGGAAGCGTTGTTTAGCAATTTTGCGAATTTTGACCTGCGCATGGTCGTCATGTGGGCAATCGGCGGCATTCTGATCTATCTGGCGATCAAGAAGGACATGGAACCCACGCTGCTTTTGCCGCTGGGCTTTGGCGCGATTTTGGTAAACCTGCCTATGTCCGGCGCGATCGGCGAGGAAGGCGTGCTGACGGTGCTGTTCAACGCCGGTATTGCCAACGAACTGTTCCCGCTGCTTTTGTTCATCGGCATCGGCGCGATGATCGACTTTGGTCCCCTGCTTTCTAACCCCAAATTGATGATTTTCGGCGCGGCTGCGCAGTTTGGTATTTTCTTCACCCTGTGCATGGCGAGCATGTTCTTTGATCTCAACGACGCTGCTTCCATCGCCATCATCGGCGCGGCGGACGGCCCCACCTCCATTGCTGTAGCGATTGCGCTGGGCAGCAAGTATCTGGGCGCCATCATGGTGGCTGCTTATTCTTACATGGCGCTGGTGCCCGTTATCCAGCCCCCGGTCATCAAGCTGCTCACCACCAAGAAAGAGCGCATGATCCGCATGCCCTATAAGCCTGCTAACGTCAGCAAGCGCACCCGTATTTTGTTCCCCATCATCACCACTGTGGTGACCGGTATGTTTGCGCCCGAGGCTGTTGCGCTGGTTGGTTTCCTGATGTTCGGTAACCTCATCCGCGAGTGCGGCGTGCTGAACTCTCTGTCTGAAACTGCGCAGAAGGTGCTGGCGAACCTCGTTACCATCTTCCTTGGCATCACCATCGCCAGCAAGATGCACTACACCGACTTCCTGACGCCTGACACTCTGCTGATCCTGGGCCTGGGTCTGGTTGCCTTCATTGTGGATACGGCCGGCGGCGTGCTGTTTGCCAAGTTCCTCAACCTCTTCCTCAAGAACAAGATCAACCCCATGATCGGCGCGGCGGGCATTTCCGCGTTCCCCATGTCCGGCCGTATTGTGCATAAGCTGGGCCTGGAGGCTGATCCGCAGAACTTCCTGCTGATGCACTCCATCGGCGTTAATGTTTCCGGTCAGATTGCTTCCGTTATCGCGGGCGGCCTGATCCTCAACTTCTTCCTGTAAGCGGATAAGGAGGCAGAGATTATGCAGTTTACTCCGATTAATTTTATTCATAACCTCAAGTACATGGGCCTGGGTATGCTGGGTATCTTCATCGTTATCGGCATCATCGTGGGCGTGGTGGTTGGCTTGAACAAGCTGACCAAAGATAAGGAATAATCAAAAAAAGAGAGCCGCTTGATAGCGGCTCTTTTTGTATGCTCAGAACATAAGCGATACATCGCCCGGGCGGTAGCCCTCGGGCAATTCTTCTTCTTCAACGAAATGGAAATCGGGATCCTCAAGCGTGGGCAGGAAGGCTTCATAGGGCGTTGTGTCAAATTCGCAGCCGTAATTGCTGGCGCCAAACCAGCCGCCTTCCTTGGCGCGCAGGTTCAGATCTCTTGCAAATTTGGTGCGGTTGGAGCAGTCGTGCACAACGATCGGCCACTGCTCCTCATCGGCAATCTTCATGAATTTGAGCGTCAGCTCGCGGCTCCAGATGGGGGATACGTAGCCGTGGCGCGCCATGTACATGGGTTCGCCCTCATAATTGCCGATGTTGTTGCGGTTGAGGTGCAGCTCGGCGCAGTTGATAAAATCAAAGCCGATGGCGAAGATCTTCTCTTTCTTCTGGAAGAACTGCTCAAAGAAATCGGGCGTCATGGGTGTTTCGATGCCGATGCGCGGGATGTATTTCTTGGCAATCGCCATGTTTTCAATCACCTTGTCGGCGCAGTTTGTGCCGCCGAGATTGAAGCGCAGCTCGTCAAGGCCGGCCTCGCCCAGGGCCTTGAGGTTTTCCTCCGTGCAGTTCAGGCCGTTGGTGTACATATGCTGGTGAATGCCGGCGGCGCTGAACTTTTTGACGACCTTATAATATTTTTCAATTTCCATGAAGGGCTCGAGGTACACATACGAGATACCCGTGGGCTTGTTGCACACGCTCAGCAGCAGGTCGATATCCTCTACGCGGTACTTGCTGCCGCCGATTTCCCACATGCCTTCGCCAATGGGCGGGATGCAGTTCAGTTCGCCGTAATTATAGCAGAACTTGCACTGAATGTTGCATTTGTTGGTTTTGCGGATGGCGCTCAGGCCCGTGCCTGTCAGACACGAGCGGCAGCCGGCGGGGAAATTTTCCTCCTTACCGACAAAATACGTGCGGCCGGCGAGGGACTTGAGATTTTTGATTTCGCTCATCAGCTTCTGCTGGCGGGCTTCCTCGGCCAGTTCAATCTGCGAGAGCACGGCATAGACGATTTCCTGCTGATAATTCATCAGCGGCTCGTCGTCGGGCAATTGGGCAAAAAAGTTAAACCACATCAGGGCGTCTTTCTTGGAAATTTTCATGAGGACCTCCGGGAATTTGATTACATGAAGCATTATAGCGGAAAATACAGAAAAACGCCAGCCCTGAAGTTGCTTTTAGGAACATACGAATGCTAAGAATAATATTGCATAATTAGTTTTGATGTGATATTATAAAAGCAAAGATTGAAATATTCACTCGTGAAGATTTTCTAGAATTGCAAATTCGATCTCGATACTATATCTTCGTGGAACATTCTTATAGGTGGGAGGTGAGAATGATGCAGATGTGTCCTTTTTGTGATAAAGTGTATGATGAGTCTGAGTATAGCCATTGTCCATACTGTTCTGGGGAATTGGAAGATGATACGAGTGAAAGATACTATAAGAATTGCCCTAACTGCGGTGGCATAATGTACTGGGATGGTTGCTGGGAATGCTCGGATTGCGGACATGAAATTGATTCTGATGAGGATGATAACGATGGTATCATTGAAGGGTAAGAAGCAGTCTTAGGGCTGTTGTCTTTTGATGGACAGCGCAAAAGCCAAGCTGAAAAAACAGCTTGGCTTTTTCTTGTTGGAATGGATAACGCGCTCTGCGGCGTTATCCTATTAAAGACTTAGCAGCCCCGAAATCAGCAGAAAATCATCAAACACCGGCCAGAAATTGTTGAGAAGCTCGGCGTATTGAAGCGCCTTCTGGTCATCGGGATCAAAGCGCTCGCACAACTGATCGAGCATGAATTCAACGGCTTCGTCTTCGTCAAATTCTCCCTCGCCGCTGTCGCCCTCGCTGAGCGCGCCGCAGGCGTGCAGATAATCCACGGCTGCATCCACCAGCGCGGGGCAGAGGAAGGGCGCTTCGGAAGAAAGCTTTTTGAGCGGCAGCTTTTTGATGAGATACTGCGCGGCGGCCTGTTTATCAAGGCCCAGCATTTCAGCCATTACAGCAGCGCCTCCAGCTTATCAACGGTATCGGCAAAGACCTTGAGCGCATCCTGCACGGTGGCGGGATCTTCCATATCCACGCCCGCATACTTGAGCGCCTCGAGGGGCGGCACGCTGCCGCCGGCGCTGAGGAAGCGGAAGTAATCCTTCACCGCAGGCTCGCCCTCGGTCATGATGCGGTTGGCAATGTACACGGCGGCGGAGAAGCCCGTGGCGTATTTGTACACGTAGAAGCTGCGGTAGAAGTGCGGGATGCGCATCCATTCATGACGCACGCATTCGTCGATTACGCATTCGCCGCCGTAGTACTTTTCGTTGAGCTTATAATGTACGTCGCTCAGCGTATCGGCGGTCAGCGGGATGCCGGCTTCCTCCATGCGATGGCTCTCGCGCTCGAAGGCGGCGAACATCGTCTGACGGAAGACCGTGCCGCGGAATTCCTCCAGCAGCTGGTTGGCGAGGAAGGCGCTGGCCTTTTTGTCATCCTTGTATTCGTTCATCAGCGCGTGCATCAGCAGCATTTCGTTGCAGGTGGAGGCAACCTCCGCCACGAACAGCGAATAACCCGCCTTGGTGTAGGGCAGCGCTTCGTTGCTGTGGTAGGAGTGCATGGCGTGGCCCAGCTCGTGCGCCAGCGTCATGGCGCCGTTCAGGTTATCGGTATGGTTGAGCAGCACGTAGGGGTGAGAATCATATACGCCCCAGCTGTACGCGCCCGAGCATTTGCCCTCGTTTTCGTATACGTCGATCCAGCCCTCGGTGTAAGCCTTGTCCAGCAGCTGCGCATAGCGTTCGCCCAGGGGCTTGAGGCCCTTCTTGACCACTTCAAAGGCTTCGGGATAGGTCATTTCCATATCGAAATCGCTGACGATGGGCACATAGAGATCGTACAGGTGCAGTTCGTCAACACCCAGCGCCTTTTTGCGCAGCTTGAGATATTTCTGCATGGCGGGCAGCGCGTTTTCCACGCTCTGCAGCAGGTTGTCATAGACCTTTACAGGAATGCGATCAGGGAAGAGAGAAGCCTCCACCGCGCTGCCAAAGCCGCGCACGCGGGCGCTGAATACGTCCTTCTTGACATTGTAACGGTAAGTGGTGGAGATGGTGGAACGGAAATCGCCGTATTTCTGCATCATCGCTTCGTACGTGCCCTTGCGCGCTTCACGATTGCGGGAATGCAAAAGGCGGCTGTAGGTGGCGCCGGTGAGCGTGACGTCGCTGCCGTCTTCATCCTTGATGGTGGGCTTAGGCATATCCACGTCGCTGAGCATATTGAAAATGCTGTGCGGCGCGCCCATTACCTCGCCGGCCATGGCCAGCAGCTTTTCCTGCTCGGCGGGCAGGGTATGGGGCTTATCGCGCAGGATATTGTCGATAAACACATCATAATCGCTGAAATCAGGATCGTTCATCATGCCCTTGAGGGTTTCTTCCGGCAGGGCAAGAAGCTCGGGCTGCAGGAAGGCGCTCATGCCGGAGGCGCGGGCGGCGAGGCCCTGAACGCGCGTGAGCAGCAGCTGCGCTTCGCTGTCGGCGCCATTTTCGTCCGAACGCATGCGGGCGTAGGTGAACAGCTTTTCGATCATGCGCTCGCCTTCGGTGCTCATCACGATGGCCTTGCGGGGATCCTCCGCCACATGGCCCTGCAGGGCGGCAAACTCCTGCAGCGCGGCCTCGGCTTTTTCAAAAAGGGCGTTGAAAGCCTCGGTGCCAGGAATGATATCATTGAGATTCCACATCCACTTGGGATCCATTTCACAGCGCTTTTTTAACTGACTCATATTTAACCTCCATACAAATGGGTATATTTACAGTGTCCTTAGTCAATTTAGCACGCTCCGGACGCACTGTCAAGCGCGAGCACGCGCGAAATGATGCGAAATTGTGAAAGACTGCGCAAAGAAACGCGCAAGCTTGCGCAAGACTTGAAAAATACTGAGAAATAGCTTATAATTCATGTTGGGTTATTCTGAAATGGAGGATGTATGTTCCAAGGGTTTAACAGCGATTTGCTTTCTTTCTGCGCGGACATCCGCTTTAACAATAATAAAGCGTTCATGGATGAACACCGCCAGGAGTATTATCAGAAAATGCGCGATCCCTATTATGCTTTCATCCAGGCGCTGGCGCCTGCGATGCTGGCAATTGACGGGGAGATAGAGGTCAGGCCGCATAAGTGTCTCTCGCGCATCAATCGCGATACGCGTTACACCAAGGATAAGTCGCCCTACCGCGACCATCACTGGGTGGCCTTCCGCCAGGCGGCGATTCCAAAGGACGGCATGCCGTTTTTCTGGTTTGAAATCAGGCTGGAGGAAATCAGCTGGGGCCTTGGCGTATGGGGTGAAAACAGGCCGATGTTTGATGCGCTGCGCCGCAGAATGGAAGCTGATCCCCGCGAAATGCAGCATATCCTGCAATTGGCAAATGATGCTGGCTTCATCGTAGATGGCCAGCGCTGGAAAAAAATGAAGCTGCCGGAAGGATTGCCCATGGCGCTTGCAGGCGTCTATCCCTGCAGAACGATCTATTTTGAAAAACAGAACATTGATCCTTCTTGGATCTTTGAACCGACGATTGTCGATCGCGTGGCAAAGGATTTCACGGCGCTGAAGCCCGTATGGAAGCTGCTGCGCGGATTGAGTGATATAGGGGAGGAAACGGTATGATCAATTACCAGGCGCTCAAGAGTGGAACGGACGTCCGCGGCTGCGCCCTGGGGCCCAAGGCTGTGCTGACTAACGAAGTGGCGCTGTGTATCGGCGGGGCGTTTATCACCTGGCTGAGCGAAAAGACCGGCAAGCATCCGAATCAATTGACGGTAGCTATCGGCCGCGATTCACGCATCACGGGCCCGGAGCTGCTGGCGGCCTGCGCCGAAGGTATGGCGCGCAGCGGCGCGAAGGTGTGGGATTTTGGTATGTGCACCACGCCTGCCATGTATATGAGTCTGCTGACGGAGGGCTTCAAATCCGACGCATCCGTCATGGTGACGGCGTCGCATCATCCCAGCGACCGTAACGGCCTTAAGTTCTTCCTGCCTGAGGGTGGCATTTCGTCGACCGATCTGAGCATGATCCTCTCTATCGCCGGCAGCACAGCGCCGCTGGCACGGGAGCATGACAACATCGAAAAGCGCGATTTCCTGCCCGTATACAAGCAGCAATTGGCCGATCGCATTCGCAAGGGTCTGGATACCGACATTGCCTGCCCGCTGCTGGGCTTGCATGTGGTGGTGGACGCCGGCAACGGCGCAGGCGGCTTCTATGAAGAAATGCTGCGCGAGCTGGGCGCCTGGACCGAGGGGAGCCAGTTCCTCGAGCCTGACGGCACCTTCCCCAACCATATTCCCAATCCTGAGAATAAAGAGGCCATGGCAGCCATTTCTTCCGCTGTCAAGCGTGTGGGCGCGGATCTGGGATTGATCTTTGATACTGACTGCGACCGTGCTGCCATTGTGGATCGCACGGGCCGAGAGATCAACCGCAACCGCCTGATCGCCCTGATTTCTGCTGTGCTGCTGGATAAGAAAGCCGGCGCGACCATCGTGACGGACTCTGTCACTTCCTCCGGCCTTGCGCAGTTCATTGCCGAGTGGGGAGGCGTGCATTACCGCTATAAGCGCGGCTACCGCAATGTGATCGACGAAGCCATTCGCCTCAATGAAGCGGGCATTGATTGTCCGCTGGCGATTGAAACCAGCGGCCATGCGGCGTTGCGGGAAAACTACTTCCTGGATGACGGCATGTATTTGACGACTGTTCTGCTGGTAGAGGCCATGCGTCTCAAGCAGGAGGGCAAGGAGCTTTCGAGCCTTCTGGAGGGCCTGCGCGAGCCGGTGGAGAGCGTAGAGCTTCGCCTGAACATCACCGACGAAGTAAACTTCCGCGACGTTGGCCGCGCAGCCATTGAGCAGGTGATGGATCACGCCTCCTTCACGGAGGGCTGGCATATTGCGCCTGATAACCGCGAGGGCGTTCGCATCAACTTTGATCTGGACGACGGACTGCAAAACGGCTGGTTCCTACTGCGTCTGTCCGTGCATGATCCCGTGCTGCCGCTGAATGTGGAAAGCGATGTGCAGGGCGGCGTTAAGGAGATGCTTACCAAGCTGCTTTCTGTGCTGGACGGCACAGAGAACATAGATATTACACCCATTCGTAACTATCTGTCCGGCGAGGGCAAATAAGCGCGCCGCGCAAGAAAAAGGAGACGAAATCATGGATATCCAGCAAAAGACGATCAATACCATCCGTACGCTTTCTGTTGATATGGTGCAGAAGGCCAACTCTGGCCATCCCGGCGCGCCCATGGGTATGGCGCCGATGGCGTATGCCGTGTGGGCTGACGCCATGAGCCATAACCCCAAGAACCCCAACTGGCACAACCGCGACCGCTTTGTGCTTTCTAACGGCCATGCCAGCGCGCTGCTGTATTCTTTGCTGCATCTGTTTGGTTACGGTCTGACCATGGATGACCTTAAGCAGTTCCGTCAGTGGGGCGCCAAGACGCCCGGCCATCCCGAGTATAAGCACACCCCCGGCGTTGAAACCACCACCGGTCCTCTGGGCCAGGGTATTGCCAATGCCGTTGGTTTTGCCATCGCCGAAACCATGCTGGCTGCCAAGTTCAATAAGCCTGGCTTCCCCGTGGTGGATCACCGCGTATACACCTTCTGCGGCGACGGCTGCATGATGGAAGGCGTGGCTGCCGAGGCTGCTGCTCTGGCCGGCACCCTCAAGCTGGGCAAATTGACCATCCTCTACGATGATAACGATATCTCCATCGAAGGCAACACCGATATCGCCATGCGCGAGGACGTCGGCGCCCGCTTTGCCGCCTACGGCTGGCAGGTGCTGTATGTGGATGACGGCAATGACTGCCAGAAGATCCTCTCTGCTATTTCTGAAGCCCGCCGCGATGAGCGTCCCAGCCTGATTGTCTGCAAGACCATCATCGGCTACGGCTGCCCCGCCAAGCAGGGCACTGCCGGCTGCCATGGCTCTCCTCTGGGCGATGAAAACGTACTGGCCATGAAGAAGACCCTGGGCATGCCCGAGGATACCTTCTTTGTGGATGATGAAGTATACGCGCACCTGGCCGAGTGCAACCGCCGCGGCGAACAGCGCGAGGCTGACTGGAACGATATGATGGCCCGCTATGCGGCGGAATATCCCGAGCTGAAGGCTGAGTATGACGCCTGGATGGCTAATGAGTTGCCCGAAGGCTTCTGCAAGGATGAAGAGCTGTGGCAGTACGAGGGCAAGATTGCCACCCGCGCCACTTCCGGCACGATGATCAATCGTCTGGCCAAGCGCCTGCCCAACCTCGTTGGCGGCAGCGCCGACCTGGCTCCCTCCAATAACACCTACATCAAGGACGGCGGCGATTACTCTGCCGAAAACCGTGCCGGCCGCAATATGCACTTTGGCGTACGCGAGCATGCCATGGCTGCCATCTGCAACGGTATGGCGCTGCACGGCGGTCTGCGCGTATTCTGCGGCACCTTCTTCGTGTTC
>JAFXJP010000037.1 GCA_017532155.1 Clostridia bacterium
AGGCCCAGGTGACCGTGGCCTACGAAGACGGCAAGCCCGTCGCTGTGGACGCCGTGGTCATCTCCACCCAGCACGCTGAATCTGTCAGCCACGAGGAAATCGAAAAGGCCATGATCGAAGGCGTTATCAAGCAGGAGATCCCCGCGGAGCTGCTGCATGAGGGCACCAAGTACTTTATCAACCCCACCGGCCGTTTCGTTGTGGGCGGCCCCATGGGTGACAGCGGTCTAACGGGCCGCAAGATCATCGTGGATACCTACGGCGGCTATGCGCCCCATGGCGGCGGCGCGTTCTCCGGCAAGGATCCCAGCAAGGTGGACCGCAGCGCGGCCTATGCTGCCCGCCATGTGGCCAAGAATCTGGTGGCTGCCGGCCTGTGCGACCAGTGCCAGATCGCCGTTGCCTATGCCATCGGTGTGGCGCGTCCTGTCAGCCTGACGGTGGATACCTTCGGCACCGGCAAATTCAGCGATGAAAAGCTCTCTCAGCTGGTAAGCGAAGTGTTTGATATGCGCCCCGCAGCGATCATCGATCGCCTGCAGCTGCGCCGCCCCATCTACCGCGCCACGGCCTCCTACGGTCACTTCGGCCGCACGGACTGCCAGTTCCCCTGGGAACAGCTCGATTACGTAGACATCCTGCGTGAAAAGGCTTCTGCCCTGTAATGATGCAAGCGGTCGGGATTTCCCCGGCCGCTTTTGTTATGCATAAAAATAATTTTAAAATTTATAAATATACCTATTGACAAACCATTCATGCATAAGTATACTATAAGCATCATCAGAAAACACTTTGGAGGGACACGCTGTGAAAGGGAAATTGCACGTGAAAGAGCGACGATGCCGTGAGCGACGATCTGCGCCCCTGAACACGCTCAGCGCCTGACCTCCAAATGATGAATTTATTTTTTGCATTTTTAAAGGCTGTCGTTTGACAGCCTCTTTTTTTATTCATACAGCATGCGCAGCTCTGTGCCAATGCGGATTTCCGCCTGCGTTCCGTCCAGCCTAAAGCCGTAGCGCTCGTAAAAACGCAGCGCCCGGGCATTGCCCTTGAGCACCCACAGCGCCACCTGGTCATAGCCGCGCAGCTGCTCCATTGCCGCGTTCATCAGCCGGTAGCCCACGCGCTTGCCGTAATAATCGCGCAGAATATATATGGCATAGATTTCCCCGGCGTTCTGCAGCGAATCATCGCGATACGCCCCGTAGCAGGCAAAACCGACCACGCGGTCGCCATCCTTGGCTACCAGCGTATTCTGCGGGTACTGATGCGCCTTTTGGATGCAGTTTTCCAGGCTGCGCGCGTCCAGATGCTGCTGGTCAATCAGCCCCGTGTAGGCTTCCATCCAGGCCTGATAATGCACATAGCCCTTGCCGTCCATGTCGGCAGACGACTGCATAGGAACAATTTGAATATCCATTTACTCCACCGGCTTAATCCAGGTGTACCACTGGCTGCCGTCCGTTTCGGTGCAGATAGTGCCCGTCGAAATATAATAGCGCGGGATGTTGCGGCCGTCCAGCTGTTTGTCGTGCGTAGCGGTGGAGGATTTGGTGTTGGTCACAATCACCAGCCCGGGATCCATCGCCGTCAGGAAATCCGGCACCGCCGCCGTGCGGCCATGATGCGCGGCCTTGTAAATATCGCACTTGAACAGAGCAGGATCAAAGTTTTCCAGCAGCCAGTGCTGCGTTTCGCCGCCGATATCCGCCGTCAGCAGCACGCGCGCATCGCCATACTGCAAGAGCGCCGTGACAGAATGATTGTTCATCGTCTGCTTTTTGTTGTCCCAGCGATAGAAAGTCAGCGTCGCGCCGCCAAATTCCATCACGTCGCCGGTCTTGACCGTTTCAAAGGGAATGCCTTTTTCCTTAAGCAGACGCTTATAGGGATTCCATAGCGTATAACTGTCTTCCTCGGTATAGGGCGAAATGACCTTGCCCACCGAATAACCGCGCTTGATCAGCTCCTCCTGCATTTCCAGATGGTCATCATGCGCATGCGTTAAGAACATCACGTCAAATCCGTCAATATCATTGGCTTCCATATAGTCAATGACCGTGTTTACGCGCCAGCCTTCGCCGCCGTCAATCAGCATGGTCATACCGCCCACGCGCACCACAATGCAGTCTCCCTGGCGAATGCCCACGTAATCCACACGCATGGTCTGCGCGTCATCGGCAAAAGGCGGCTCAGCCAGCTCCTCTACCTTTTCATAAGGCGCAGAAAGCTTGGTCGGCGCGTGATAAATGGGTAGCGCATCTGCCGCCGCCAGAGGAAGAATAAAGCTGATTACCAGCAAAATAAGCCAAAATTTCTTCATGTGTACCTCCTATCGGTTCGATGATAGTATAACATAAAGATAGATATTGCGCAATGTTACAGATATGTTACGCAACAGTTTTACATGTAAAACAACAAAAACGCCTGACAGACAATCTGTCAGGCGTTTTATTGCAGTGATTACACCAGCTCGATGATAACCATCTCAGCGGCGTCGCCACGGCGCGGTCCCAGCTTATACATGCGGGTATAGCCGCCGGCGCAGCCCTTCTCTTCGTTGCGGGCACGATACTTGGGGCCCAGCTCACGGAAGAGCTTTTCAACCACAGGATGCTTGTTATCCTTGGTGCGCTCCTTGTACTCGCTCTTGGATTCTTCAGCAGTCTTCTGCTCCTTGAGGTCGTACAGGTAGCTCATCATGATACGACGGGCAGCCAGCTTTTCAGCGCTGTCGTTGGTGACAGTCACTTCCACGATCTGGCCCTTGTCGTTGTGGAAGGACTTCTGCACTTCCACAGTCTTGTCATACTCGCGGATGGCGAGGGTGATCATCTTTTCCGCGACGCTGCGGACTTCCTTGGCGCGGGCCAGGGTCGTCTCGATGCGGCCGTACCAGATCAGATTGGTGACCTGGTTGCGCAGCAGCGCCTTGCGCTGATCGGCCGTGCGGCCCAGCTTACGTTGCGTTGCCATGAGGGGTTCCTCCTTACGCCCAGAAATGGGCGGTCACGTTAATCGTCGGACGGGCGCAGGCCAAGGCCCAGCGCCTCAAGCTTCTGTTCCACTTCCTCGAGGCTCTTCTTGCCCAGGTTGCGTACCTTCATCATGTCTTCCTGATTGCGCTGCACAAGCTCAGCCACGGTATTGATACCGGCGCGCTTGAGGCAGTTATACGCACGAACGGACAGGTCAAGTTCCTCGATGGTCATTTCGAGAACTTTTTCCTTCTTATCATCCTCACGCTCAGAGTGAGGCACGGGCATCGTCTGATCGGTCAGACCCACGAACAGCTCCAGCTGGTCCTTGAGGATCTTGGCGGCCATGGCGATGGCTTCATCCGGCAGCACAGAGCCGTTGGTCCACACGTCAAGCATCAGCTTGTCGTAGTCGGTGACCTGGCCCACGCGGGTGTCGGATACCGTGTAGTTCACCTTGCGGATGGGGGTGTAGATGGAATCCACCGGGATGACGCCGATCGGCATCTGCGGTGTTTTATTCTTATCGGCAGAGACGTAGCCGCGGCCGATATCAATGGTAAATGTAATGTGCAGCTTCGCGCCTTCACCCAGGGTGGCGATGTGCAGGTCGGGGTTGATTACCTCTACCTCATCATCCACGCGGATGTCAGCCGCGGTCACCTCGCAGGGACCTTCGGCGATGAGCTCCAGCGTCTTGGGCTGATCGGCGAACATGCGGACGGAGAGCATCTTGAAGTTCAGGATGATCTCGCTCACATCTTCCTTCACGCCAGGAACGGTGGAAAACTCATGCTGTACGCCGTCAATCCGGATGGAAGTAACTGCAGCGCCGGGGAGACTGTTGAGCAGTACGCGGCGAAGCGCGTTACCCAGCGTGTGACCGAAACCGCGTTCAAGCGGCTCGATGGCGAAGCGGCCATAGGTGTTGTTGTCGGCAACTTCCAGACACTCGATGTGCGCTTTTTCGATTTCTGCGATCACGGCGTTCTTCCCTCCTATTATTGGAAACCGTCGTTATGTTAACTTTCAGGCGGTGCGTCCTTTAACGGGAGTAGAACTCGACGATCATGTTCTCCTGCAGCGTGAAGTCAATATCCTCACGAGCGGGCAGCGCCACTACGGTAGCAGTCAGTTCGTCGGCATTGAAGGTCAGCCACTTGGGCAGGATGCGGGCGGCATTGCCTTCGCGCACAGCCTTGAAGTGGGGCATGTCCTTGCTCTTGGCGCGGATGGAGATCACGTCGTTCACATCAACGGTGTAGGAGGAAACGTCCACCTTCTTGCCGTTAACGAGCACGTGGCCATGCAGCACCAGCTGACGGGCCTGGGGACGGGAAGCGCCCAGACCAGAGCGGTAAACAACATTGTCCAGGCGGCGCTCCAGCAGGCTCAGCAGGTTTTCACCGGTGACGCCCTTCATGGAGGTAGCACGCTCATAAGTCTTGTGGAACTGGGATTCGAGCAGACCGTAAGCGCGGCGAGCCTTCTGCTTTTCACGCAGCTGCATGCCATATTCGCTTACTTTACGCTGACGGGCCTGACCATGCTGGCCAGGAGGGGTCGGACGCTTGCTCAGCGCGCACTTGTCAGAGTAGCACTTTTCGCCCTTCAGGAAGAGCTTGGTACCCTCACGGCGGCACAGACGGCAAACGGAACCAGTATATCTTGCCATATTAGCCTCCTAAAATTACACTCTTCTACGCTTGGGCGGACGGCAACCGTTGTGCGGGATGGGCGTCACGTCCTTGATCATGGTGACTTCAAGACCGGCAGCCTGCAGAGAGCGGATAGCCGCCTCACGGCCCGAACCGGGACCCTTGACGTACACTTCAACCGACTTGAGGCCGAACTCAGTGGAGGCCTTCGCAGCGGTTTCGGCGGCCATCTGAGCAGCAAAAGGCGTGCTCTTCTTGTTGCCGCGGAAGCCCATGCCGCCGGCGGAAGCCCAGGACAGGGCGTTGCCGTTGGTGTCGGTGATGGTCACGATGGTGTTGTTAAAGGAAGAGCTGATATGCGCAACGCCGCGCTCAACGAGCTTCTTTTCACGGCGCTTGCGGGAAATCTTCTTCACCTTGGATTGAGATTTGGGTGCCATTATTATCCCTCCGCGCTCCTTCTATTGGAGCTTACTTCTCTTTCAGCTTACTTGGTAGCCTTCTTCTTGCCAGCAACCTGCTTCTTGGGGCCCTTACGGGTGCGCGCATTCTGCTTGGTGTTCTGGCCGCGGACAGGCAGGCTGCGACGATGGCGTACGCCACGGTAGCTGCCGATCTCGATGAGGCGCTTGATATTGAGCGAAACTTCACGGCGCAGGTCGCCCTCCACCTTCAGGTGATGCTCGATATACTCGCGCAGCTTGCTGATTTCGTTCTCGGAGAGATCCTTAACGCGGGTGTCAGGATTGATGCCAGTCTCAGCAATGATCTGCTTGGACGTGGTCAGGCCGATGCCGTAAATGTACGTCAGGCCAATCTCGACGCGCTTCTCTCTGGGCAGGTCAACGCCCGCAATACGTGCCATAGGTTGGTTACACCTCCAAATGTGTTGGTTGAATTGATCAACCTTAGACCGGGTGGGAAAGACCCCGGAAGTGTATGGAAACCGTTTGTGGTCCCTTGGGAAGGGAAATCCCGCAGGCAGCCGCCCACAACGGTAAGCCATCTTAGAATCTGTCAGCGGCTATTTCCCCGCCGCTGTGCGCTGGTTGGGCCGCGCATGGCCATTGGCCGCCTTGCGGCCCGGGGAGCGCTCTCCCCTATGGATGAATCAATCAGCCCTGCTTCTGCTTGTGCTTGGGATTCTCGCAGATGACCATGACATGGCCCTTGCGCTTGATGATCTTGCACTTTTCGCAGATCGGCTTGACAGACGGACGAACCTTCATTGGGTTTTTCCTCCTTGCTTGAGCCCGCCGACGCGGGTGAAGTAGTACGGGATTCCTACGCTCTTACGCCTTGCTGCGCCAGGTAATGCGCCCGCGGGTAAGGTCATAGGGAGAGAGCTCAACCTTCACTTTGTCGCCCGGATAAATGCGGATGAAGTTCATACGCATTTTGCCGGAGATGTGCGCCATGATCTGATGCCCGTTAGGCAGTTCAACCAGGAACATGGCATTAGGCAGTGCTTCTACGATCTTGCCTTCCATTTCGATGACGTCATTCTTAGACAATCGGATGGCCCTCCTTGTTTTGCTCGGTCGCATGATTTCCCAAATCATTTTCCTTTACCTGGGAAGAATGCCCCGCCTGACCCATGGACGCAGCCTCGTCCACGTAGAAGGGCTTGAGTGCCTTGCGCACGTCAGAATCCTTCAAGCGGTTCATTGCGTAAAGAGAAATGATTTCGGGCGCCTGATGCGGCGTCGCGGACAGATGTTTGCGCCTTTTTCGCTTGGGTTTTTCCACCTTGCGGCGGTCACCGTCGCATACCAGGACGAAGTCATCGTCCAAAGATAATAATACCACAAACATATGCCCTTTGTCACGCCCTTTTTTTGAAAAAACTACATTTCCTTCAAATATTTTTTGCATAAAATGCGGTTTTCTCCTTTACAGAGCGTTTTCCCAGGAAAATCCGGGATATGTGAGCACCTCGGGCAGGCCCGAAGTGACCGCAATCGTGTGCTCGTAGTGCGCACAGGGCTTGTGATCGTTGGTCACGATCGTCCAGCCGTCGCTCAGCTGATGCACCGGATAGCGGCCCATGGCGATCATGGGCTCGACCGCAATGGTCATGCCCCGGCGCAGTCTCACGCCGCGGCCCGGCGTACCGAAGTTGGGCACGCTGGGATCCTCGTGCATTTCCTGACCGATGCCGTGGCCCGTCAGATCACGCACTACGCCGTATCCGTGACTCTCGGCGTGCTGCTGCACAGCTGCGCCAATGTCACCGATACGATTGCCATCCACTGCCTGGCGGATGCCCTGCCAAAAGCACTCCTCCGTCACGCGGATCAGCTTTTCGCATTCCTCGGAGATTTTGCCCATCCCCTTGGTAAACGCGCTGTCCGCCTGCCAGGAATCCAGAATCAGGCCGCAGTCGACAGATACGATGCTGCCCTCTTCCATCCTCACGTGCTTGGAGGGAATGCCGTGCACGACCTCATCATCGATGCTCACGCACAGCGTTGCAGGATAATCATAGTATCCAAGGAAGGACGGCGTGGCACGATTCTTGGTGATCAGCTCATGAGCGATCTTGTCCAGATCGTACGTCGTCATGCCGGGCGCCATCTTCTCGCGCAGCGTGCACAGCACGTCATAGAGCAGATGACCGGCCGAGCGCATCTTGGATAGCTGCAGCTCATTTTTGATGGTAATCATAATTGATTAGTCTTTCTTATTCAGCGCAGCGCGCACCACTTCGTTGTTTTCTTCGATGGTGCCCAGCAGCGTAGCCGTGGACAGCAGACCCTTTTCGCGATAGTACGCAACGAGGGGCGCAGTCTTTTCTTCGTAAACGTCCAGACGCTTGCGAATGGTCTCGGGCTTGTCGTCATCGCGCTGATACAGTTCACCGCCGCAGGTGGAGCACTTATCGCTGTTGTGCAGGGTGATGTTGTAGGTGGCGCCGCAGCCAGCGCACATACGGCGGCTGGACAGACGGGAGATGATCAGTTCGGCAGGCACGTCGATATTGAGCGCCAGATCGATGGTGGCGAATTCTTCCATCGCCTCAGCCTGCGCAACAGTGCGCGGGAAGCCATCGAGGATGTAGCCGTTCTTGCAGTCATCTTCGGCCAGGCGTTCCTTGACCATGGCAATCACCACTTCGTCGGGAACGAGCTCGCCCTTGTCCATGTAGCTCTTCGCCTGCAGGCCCGTGGGGGTCTCCTCACGGATGGCACGGCGGAACATATCGCCGGTAGAAATCTGGGGAATGCCCAGTTCCTTCATCAGCTGCTGTGCGTGCGTGCCCTTGCCGGCACCGGGAGCACCCAAGAATACGATCTTCATAACGGATGTTCTCCTTTCAATGTCTCTTGAAATTATTGCATTTCAAGCGCCCAAAACGCACACACGCATGAGCGCCACAAAATCCCACCCCGCCCTTGCGGGCGGGAAGTGGGATTTATTTTGTGTTTTGTTACCTTGCGCCAAGGATTAAAGGAAACCCTTGTAGTGACGCATAACCAGCTGAGCTTCAACCTGACGGACAGACTCGAGCGCCACGCTGACGGCGATCAGAATGGAAGAAGCCGCGAAGGGGATCTGCACATTCTGCCATACAGACAGCAGGGTGGGCACGGTGGCCAGCACGGCCAGGAAGAGACCGGCGAACAGGGTCAGGCGGTTGGAAGTACGAACGAGGTAATCGATCGTATTCTTGCCGGGGCGAATGCCGCGGATGTTGCCGCCCTGACGCTGAATGTTTTCAGCGATCTCACGGGGATTGAAGGTGATGCTGGTGTAGAAGTAAGCGAAGGCGATGATGAGCACAGCCAGGATGATCATGTACAGCGGAGAAGTCTGGGACATGTTATTGTTCCACCACTGGTAAACGCCACTGTTGGTGCCAAAGAAGGCAAAGATCGTGCCGGGGAAGCTCAGGAAGGAATAGGCGAAGATCAGAGGCAGCACGCCGACGGAGATAACCTTCATCGGGATGTGCGTGTTCTGGCCGCCGTACACACGACGGTTCACAACGCGCTTGGCGTACTGAACCGGGATGCGGCGTTCGCCCATGTCCACGAACGTGACCAGCGCGGTGATAACCAGCGCAGTGATCAGGATCGCCAGGAACTGCCAAATGGTAGCGCCGTAGTTCGTCACACCGATGACGTCGGTGAAGGCGATCAGGATACCATTGAACATGTTGGAGATAATACCGGCGAAGATCAGCAAGCTGATACCATTGCCGATACCGTTTTTGGTGATGCGCTCACCGATCCACATCGCCAGGGCAGTACCGCCAGCCATGATGATACCGATGGTCACATAACCGAAGAAGTTGGAATATTCAGCCTGCAGAACGTTGCCGCTCTGGTTCAGACCGCCGATGATACCGATCGCCTGCAGAGCAGCCAGACCGATGGTCACATAGCGGGTGATGCGCTGAATCTTCTTCTTGCCTTCCTCGCCGCCTTCCTTCTGGAGACGCTCCAGGGAGGGCAGGGCGACGGTCAGCAGCTGCATGATAATGCTGGCGTTGATGTAGGGGCTAATACCCATCGCCATCACAGTCATCTGACTGAAAGCACTACCGGTCATCATATTGATCAGGCCAAGCATGTCGTAAGTGTTGGCCATTTCAGCGACGACCTCTGCGTTGATACCGGAAACGGGGATCATACCGACCAGGCGGTAAAGCAGCAGCATCAGGAAGGTGTAAATCAGCTTCTTGCGCAGCTCCTCGACTTTCCATACGTTACGCAGCGTCTCCAGCATGTCAGATCACCTCGGCTTTCCCGCCGACCGCCTCGATCTTTTCTTTCGCGGACTGGGTGTACTTGGTCACCTGAACGTTCAGCTTCTTGGTCAGCTCGCCGCCGCCCAGAACCTTCACGCCGTCCTTCACCTGCTTGACCAGGCCGGCTTCAACCAGCAGAGCCTCGGTCACAACAGTGTCATTTTCAAAGATTTCAAGGCTGCCAACGTTGACCGTCTCATAGACCTTAGCGTAGATATTGGTGAAGCCACGCTTAGGCAGACGACGGGTCAGGGGCATCTGGCCGCCCTCAAAGCCCGGACGGGGGCCGCCGCCAGAGCGCGCACGCGCGCCCTTGTGGCCCTTGCCGGAGGTCTTACCAAGACCGGATCCTACGCCTCGACCGAGACGCTTCGGAGCAGTCGTAGAGCCGAAAGCCGGCTGCAACTCGTGCAATTTCATGAGGTTGGCCTCCTTATTCGTTGATTTCTTCTACTTTGACCATGTGCTTGACAGCGAAGATCTGGCCGCGGATGCAGGCGTTATCTTCCTTCACAACAGTCTGGCCAATCTTGTGCAGACCCAGGGCCTTCACAGTGTCAATGTGACGCTGCAGGGAAGCGATGGGGGACTTGACCAATGTAATCTTCAGCTTCATTGTTCTTATCCTCCTCTTAGCCCAGAATCTCTTCCACCGTCTTGCCGCGCATCTGCGCAACCATTTCGGCGGAGCGGAGAAGCTTCAGGCCTTCCAGCGTCGCCTTGACGGTGTTGATCTTATTGTTGGTACCGAAGCTCTTGGTGCGGATATCCTTGATACCAGCCAGCTCCAGCACGGGGCGGGCGGCGCCACCAGCGATCACGCCAGCACCTTCCTCAGCGGGAAGCAGCACGACCTTGGCAGTGCCAAAGTAGCCCTCGATGGGATGGGGAATGGTGGTGCCGACGATCGGCACGTTCACCAGGTGCTTCTTGGCATCCTCGCCGGCCTTGCGGATGGCTTCAGGCACTTCCTTGGCCTTGCCCATGCCGCAGCCAACGCGACCCTTTTCGTCGCCAACGACCACCAGCGCCACAAAGCGCATGTTGCGGCCGCCCTTAACGGTCTTGGAGACGCGGTTTACGGATACCAGCTTTTCTTTGAATTCGCTCTGCGGTTCTTCGCGGCGATCACGTTCTCTACGCTGCATTGTGTCCGTTGCCTCCTTCTTAGAACTCAAGGCCCGCTTCACGGGCGCCGGCAGCCAGGGCCGCCACGCGACCAGTGTAAACATAGCCGCCGCGGTCGAAGACCACTTTGTTCACGCCCGCCTGCTTGGCGCGCTCGGCGACGAGCTTGCCAACCAGCTTGGCTTCATCGGACTTGTTCACCTCGTCCAGCTGGCCCTTGAGGGCAGCGTCGAGGGAGGAAGCAGACACCAGGGTGATGCCCTTGGTATCATCGATGATCTGGGCGTAGATGTACTTATTGCTGCGATACACGCACAGACGCGGCATTTCAGGGGTGCCGCTGATCTTCTTGCGGACGCGGGCGTGGCGAATGACGCGCACTTCGTTACGGTCACGCTTCTTGAACATTTGCAGTCACTCCTTTCCTTACTTACCGCTCTTGCCTTCCTTGCGGCGGATATGCTCATCTTCGTACTTGATGCCCTTGCCCAGGTAGGGTTCAGGCTTACGGATGGCGCGGATATCAGCGGCAAGGTTGCCGACCACCTGCTTGTCGATGCCGCTCACGGTGATCTTGGTCTGCGTGGGGCAGGAATAGGTGATGCCCTCGGGCGCAGTCAGGATAACGGGATGAGAGAAACCGATGTTGATGGTCAGAACGTTATTTTCCACAGACGCGCGGTAACCGGTACCAACCATTTCCAGGGTCTTGGAGAAACCTTCGGTTACGCCATGAACCATGTTGGCAACCAGCGCACGGTACAGGCCGTGCATAGCCTTGTGGGGCTTCGCATCGCTGGGACGGGTGAGAACGAGCTGGCCGTTCTCCTGATTGATGGTGATGATGGGATTCACCTGCTGGGTCAGGGTGCCCTTGGGGCCCTTCACGGTGACGAGATTGTTCTCATCCACCGTAACCGTCACGCCAGCGGGAACCGCAATCGGAAGCTTACCGATTCGAGACATTTTAATTACCTCCTAAGCGTGATACAGTTACCAGATGTAGCAGAGCACTTCGCCGCCAAGGTTTTCCTTGCGGGCAACGCGGTCGGTCATCAGGCCCTTAGAGGTGCTGATGATGGCCACGCCCAGGCCGCCCAGAACCTTGGGCAGCTCTTCGCAGCGCGCATACACGCGCAGGCCGGGCTTGGAAATGCGCTTGAGGCCGGTGATAACCGGGGTGGACTTGCCGTTCATGTACTTGAGGGTCACCTTCAGGGTGCCCTGCAGACCGTCATCCACCACGTCGTAGCTCTTGATGTAGCCTTCGTCCAGCAGAATCTTGGCAATCGCCTTCTTGGTGTTGCTGGCGGGCATCGTCACGGCGTCGTGACGCGCAACCTGCGCGTTGCGGATACGGGTAAGCATATCGGCAATGGGATCATTAATGACCATGTTGTAACCTCCTTCTTACCAGCTCGCCTTGCGGACGCCGGGGATCTGGCCCTTGTAGGCCAATTCGCGGAAGCAGATACGGCAGATGCCGTAACGGCGCAGTACGCTGTGCGGACGGCCGCACAGACGGCAGCGGGTGTAAGCGCGGGTGGAGAACTTAGGCTCACGCTGCTGCTTGAGTTTCATGCTAGTCTTTGCCATTTCAGTGCTCCTCCTTGCTTAATGTTCGAACGGCATGCCGAGCAGACGAAGCAGTTCCTTGGCTTCCTCGTCAGTCTGGGCAGTCGTTACAAAGATCATTTCCATGCCGCGGATCTTCTCAACCTTATCGTACTCGATTTCGGGGAAGAGCAGCTGTTCACGGATACCCAGGGCATAGTTGCCGCGGCCGTCGAAGGCCTTGGCGCTCACGCCGCGGAAGTCGCGAACACGGGGCAGGGCAACGTTGATCAGCTTATCCATGAACTGTTCCATGCGCTCGCCACGCAGGGTGACCTTGGCGCCGACGTTCTGGCCTTCGCGGAGCTTGAAGTTCGCGATGGACTTCTTGGCCTGAGTTACCTGGGGCTTCTGACCGGCGATCTGAGTGAGCTCAGCGACAGCAACTTCCAGCGCCTTAGCGTTGTCCTTGCAATCGCCCAGACCCATGTTGATCACGATCTTTTCCAGGCGGGGGATCTGCATTACGTTCTTGTAGCCGAACTTCTGCTGAAGAGCAGGAACGGCTTCGGTCAGGTATTTTTCCTTAATACGGGTAGCCATTACCGTTTCCTCCTATCAGTCGATCTGTTCGTGGCACTTCTTGCAGATGCGGGTCTTGGTGCCGTCAGCGTTTACCTTCCAGCCATAGCGGGCGGGCTTGCCGCACTTCTGGCAAACGAGCATAACGTTGCTGGCATCGATGGCAGCTTCCTTGTGGATGATGCCGCCGGGCATACCCTGTCCACGGGGCTTCTGGTGCTTGGTGACCAGGTTCACGCCTTCAACGATGACCTTACCGGTCTTGGGGAAAGCAACGGTGACAACACCCTTCTTGCCCTTGTCCTTGCCGGCGATGACGATGACCTGATCCTTGGCTTTAACATGCAGCTTCATAATCTTGTCATCCTCCTATTACAGCACTTCGGGAGCGAGGGACACGATCTTCATGAAGTCTTTGTCTTCACGGAGTTCGCGGGCCACAGGTCCAAAGATGCGGGTGCCGCGGGGCAGTTTGGCGTCGTTGATGATAACGGCGGCGTTATCGTCGAAACGGATGTAGGAACCATCCACACGACGAATGGGCTTGTGCTGACGCACGATCACGGCCTTAACCACGTCGCCCTTCTTGACGGTACCACCGGGGGTGGCGGTCTTTACGCTGGCAACGATGATGTCGCCGATAGACCCGTCACGACGGAAAGAACCGCCCAGCACGCGGATGCACATGATCTCTTTGGCGCCGGAGTTGTCGGCTACCTTAAGTCGCGTTTGCGGCTGAATCATACGGGATTTCCTCCTTATATACTTTCCGCTCCATGCAGCTCTTTGGCCCATGGGCGGTCGAATGCGTTCAAAGGCGCAAACGCTTACTTCGCCTTCTCGACGATTTCAACCACGCGCCAGCGCTTTTCGCGGCTCAGCGGGCGGGTCTCCATCACGCGGACGGTATCGCCGATACCGCAGGCATTCTCTTCGTCATGGGCCTTCAGCTTGGTGGTCTGGTTCATGATCTTGCCATACAGGGGATGACGAACGCGGGTCTTGATGGAAACGACAACAGTCTTGTCCATCTTATCGCTAACGACCACGCCAATGCGGGTCTTGCGGAGTCCTCTCTGTTCAGACATTGAATTGCCTCCTTTCTCGGCTCTTTACGCCTTGGTCTTGGCAGTCAGGGCGGTCATGGCGCGAGCAATGTCACGCTTGACGGCAGTGATCTGCATTACGTTGTCGAGCTGGCCGGTGGCGAGACGGAAACGAAGGTTGAACAGTTCTTCTTTCAGCTCGGCGATCTTCTTTTCCAGCTGTTCGGTCGTCATGGCTGCGAATTCAGAAGCCTTCATTAGTTCTCACCGCCCTTTCCATAGTTTTCCTTGGTAACGAATTTGCACTTGAGGGGCAGCTTGTGGCTGGCCAGGCGCAGGGCCTCACGGGCATCCGCTTCGGCAACGCCCTTTACCTCAAACAGCACGCGGCCGGGCTTAACGACGGCCACCCAGTACTCGGGAGAACCCTTACCGGAACCCATGCGGGTTTCAGCGGGCTTCTCGGTGACGGGCTTATCGGGGAAGATCTTGATCCAAACCTGACCGCCACGCTTGGTGTAGCGGGTCAGGGCAATACGGGCAGCTTCGATCTGCTGGCTGGTAACCCAGCAGGGCTCCATAGCCATCAGGCCGTAATCGCCGTAAGCTACGAAGTTACCGCGATGGGCGGTACCCTTCATGCGGCCGCGGAATACGCGACGACGCTTCACTCTCTTAGGCATCAACATGGTTTACTTGCCTCCTTCGATGCGCTGCGCAGGCTTTTTGGCCTGGGGCAGGACCTGACCCTTGTAGATCCACACCTTGATACCCAGGCGGCCATAGGTGGTCTTGGCTTCGGCAAAGCCGTAGTCAATGTTGGCGCGCAGGGTCTGCAGCGGGATGGAGCCTTCATGGTAGTGCTCGGTGCGGGCGATATCGGCGCCGTTCAGACGGCCGGAAACGCTCACCTTGATACCCTTGGCAGCTTCGCCGCCCTTCATGGGGCGCATAGCGCGCTGAATGCTCTGCTTCATCGCGCGGCGGAAAGCAATGCGCTTTTCCAGCTGCTGGGCAATGTTCTCGGCAACCAGCTGAGCATCGGTGTCAGGAGACTTGATCTCCATGACGTTGATGTTGCAGGGATGGCCCAGGAACTTTTCGACTTCAGCCTTCAGCTCCTCGATGCCCTTGCCGCCGCGGCCGATGATCATGCCGGGCTTGCCGGTGAAGATGTTCACGGTCATGCGGGCGTCATTGCGCTCGATGTCGATGCGGCTGATGCCGGTGGAATAGAACTTGTTCTTAAGCATTTCGCGCAGCTTGTAGTCCTCAACGAGGTGGTTCGCGAAATCCTTCTTCTCGGCGAACCAACGCGTGCTCCAATCGAAGATCACGCCTACGCGCGCGCCATGCGGATTAACTTTCTGACCCATTCGGAAACCTCCCTCTCCTTACTTCTTCGCGTCAAGGATCACGCTGATGTGGCTGGTACGGCGCAGCATCGGGGAAGCCGAGCCGCGGCTACGGGCAACGTAGCGCTTCAGCACGGGGCCGGGGTTGGCGTACACTTCAGCAACGTACAGGGTGCTGCGATCCATTTCCTGGTTGTTTACGGCGTTGGCGATAGCGCTGGAAAGCAGCTTGTAAACAACGGGCGAAGCAGCCTTGGGGGTGTACTGCAGGATCGCCAGAGCTTCATCCGCATTCTTGCCGCGGATCAGGTCGATGACGATCTTGACTTTACGGGGAGAGATGCGGACGTACTTGACGTGCGCCTGCGGGCGCTTATCGCGGCTTTCAGCGCGCTTTACGCCCTTTTCACGGGTATTGGTAGCCATGCTCTTTCTCTCCTTCCGTTATCTCTTGGTGGTCTTCTCACCGGCGTGACCACGGAAGGTACGGGTGGGGGCGAATTCGCCCAGCTTGTGACCTACCATGTCCTCGGTGACATATACCGGCACGTGCTTGCGGCCGTCGTGCACGGCGATGGTGTGACCTACGAAATCAGGAAAAATCGTGGAGGAACGGGACCAGGTCTTCAGGACGACCTTCTTGCCGGTCTTGTTCATTTCCTCAACGCGCTTGAGCAGCGCTTCCTGGATATAGGGGCCTTTCTTGACGGAACGGCTCATGTTTCAGATTGCCTCCTCTCGAATCGCTCTTACTTCTTGCCCGCGCGCTTGACGATCAGGCGGTTGGAATACTTCTTGTGCTTGCGGGTCTTGAGGCCCAGAGCGGGCTTGCCCCACGGGGTCACAGGAGCAGGCATACCAACGGGGCTCTTGCCCTCGCCGCCGCCGTGCGGGTGATCGCAGGGGTTCATGACGACGCCGCGGACGGTGGGACGCACGCCCATGTGACGGACGCGGCCGGCCTTGCCCAGACGCACGTTTTCGTGATCGGTGTTACCCACAGTACCGATGGTGGCGTAGGCGTTCATGGGAACCATGCGCACTTCGCCGGAGGGCAGGCGGACCTGAGCATAGGCGCCTTCCTTGGCCATCAGCTGAGCATAGGCGCCAGCGGAGCGGACCATCTGGCCGCCGCGGCCGGGCTTGATCTCAACGTTGTGGATCAGAGTACCAACGGGGATGGAGCTGATGGGCAGCGCGTTGCCGGGCTTGATGTCAGCGTTTTCGCTGGCCAGCACGGTGTCGCCAACCTTCAGGCCCAGAGGCGCCAGGATGTAGCGCTTCTCGCCGTCGGCGTAGAACAGCAGCGCGATGAACGCGGAGCGGTTGGGATCGTATTCAATGGCGGCAACCTTGGCAGGAATGTCATGCTTGTCGCGCTTGAAATCGATGATGCGGTACTTGACCTTGTTGCCGCCGCCCTGATGACGGACGGTGATCTTGCCCTGCTTGTTGCGGCCGGCGTTCTTCTGGAGATACTCGGTCAGGCTCTTTTCAGGAGTCTTCTTGGTGATCTCTTCAAAGGTGAGCACGGACATGAAGCGGCGGGCGGACGAAGTCGGCTTATAAACACGAATTGCCATTTTACTCTTCCTCCCTTAGGCCATGCCTTCGAAGAACGCAATGGGCTTCGAATCCTCGGCCAGTTTCACATAGGCTTTCTTAACTTCGGCAGTGCGGCCCTGGGTGCGGCCCTGACGCTTCATCTTACCGATGGTGCGAACAGTGTTGACCTTTTCGACCTTGATGCCTTCAAACACGGCTTCCAGAGCCTGCTTGATTTCGGTCTTGTTGGCGGAGATAGCCACCTCGAAGACGTAGCGCTTTTCCTCGATGCCGTCGTAACCCTTTTCGGTCAGGACGGGGCGCAGGATGACGTCATGGGGATTCTTCATTACGCATACACCTCCTGGATGTTCTCCATCGCAGCACGGGTCACAACCAGCTTGCCAGCGCGCAGGATGTCATACACGTTCAGGGTGTTGACGTAGCAGTCATCCAGGTTGGCCAGGTTCTGCGTGGCGCGCAGGATGGATTCATCGCGGCCTTCCAGAACCAGCAGCGCACGCTTTTCGACGCCCAGGTCCTTGAGCATCTTGGCAGCGTACTTGGTCTTGACTTCTTCAAACTTGATCTGATCAACGACCACGATCTCGCCGGCGTTGAACTTTTCAGTCAGCGCGCTCTTGAGAGCCAGGCGGCGAACCTTCTTGGGAACGTTGATAACGTAGTCGCGGGGCTGGGGCGCGAACACCACGCCGCCGTGCGCGAACTGGGGAGCACGGTTGCCATGGTGGCGAGCATTACCGGTGCCCTTCTGGCGATAGATCTTACGGCCGCCGCCGCGAACCATGCCGCGCGTGAGCGCGCTCTGCGTGCCCTGACGCTTGTTGGCAAGGATGGAGCGGACGACCAGATGCATGGCGGCAACGTTCGGCTCGATAGCGAAGATGGCGTCGTTCAGTTCCATTTCGCCGACCTTAGCGCCCTGCATGTTCAGCACTTGAATACTGGGCATAATCGTTGTTCCTCCTTATCAGGCTTTCACGGAATTGCGCACGAGGAGCAATCCGCCGTTGGGGCCGGGCACAGCGCCGCGGACCATCAGCAGGTCGCGCTCAGCGTCCACCTTGACAACCGTCAGGTTCTGGACGGTGGTGCGATCCACGCCGTAATGACCGGACATGTGCTTGTTCTTGAACACGCGGGAAGGATCGGAGTTAGCACTCAGAGAACCGACGCCGCGGTGATACTTGGAACCGTGAGCCTTGGGGCCGATGTGCTGGTTCCAGCGCTGGATGGCACCGGTGAAACCGTGACCCTTGCTGGTGCCGGTGACGTCGATCTTATCGCCTTCGGCGAAAACATCAACCTTCACAACCTGGCCCACTTCGTAGGAAGCGGCATCTTCCAGGCGGAACTCGCGCAGGTGACGGCAGGGAGCAACGTCAGCCTTCTTGAAATGGCCCATTTCGGGCTTGTTGACCAGCTTCTCGGCGCGCTTTTCGGCGTAGGTGTCAAAGCCGAACTGCACAGCCTCGTAGCCGTCCTTTTCGTTGGTCTTCTTCTGAACTACGGTGCAGGGACCCGCCTGAATGACAGTGACGGGAACCAGGCTTCCGTCGGGCATGAAAATCTGGGTCATGCCGAGCTTTTTGCCCATGATCGCTTTCTTCATGATGTTTTCCCTCCTGCCTTACAGCTTGATTTCGATTTCGACGCCGGCGGGAAGATCCAGCTTCATCATGGCGTCCACGGTGCGCTGAGTGGGGTTGTGGATGTCGATCAGGCGCTTGTGCGTACGGCGCTCGAACTGCTCGCGGCTGTCCTTATACTTGTGGGGAGAGCGCAGAATGGTGACGATTTCCTTCTCCGTGGGGAGCGGAATGGGGCCCGATACCTGGGCGCCCGTGCGCTTGGCGGTTTCCACAATGCGCTCGGCGCTGCGATCGATCAGGTTGTGCTCATACGCCTTGAGCTTGATGCGGATTTTCTGGTTGGCCATCTTTTTTCCTCCTATTATTTTCGTTCTCGCAGCCAAAGGTGGGAGTCTCCCCGGCGCGCATCCTCTACGCAGAAGAGGATGTAAGTTCACGCCTCGGAATCCCTTTGGCGTCTTCCCCGTGTCCGCTATGGTCCAGCGGTGGGAAGTGGAGCCCGTCGCCCTGTCCAGCAGGGCTGGTCCGCTGCAATTACCCGCCAAGGCCGGGCGGCAACCTGCAGCATCATCCCATAAACAGACAACAGCAGTATTATAAAGCATATATTCAAAAAACGCAAGAGGAAAATCAAAACTTTTTCGGCTTTTTTTCAAAAAATTTTCGTCAAACCCCTTGATTTTCCTAGGTTTTTTGAGGTGTTGCATTTTTTGTTATGTCCACTGCCCCGGGCGTGTCGTAATATGCATTTTTTCGATTTCTCCGCAGAAATTTCTTTGATTTTCCTGTTCAAAAAATGCTATCCCCCGCATTTGATGTATATATTTACCAGAATACACATGTTCTGTTTTCCTGCATTTTTGTCGTGTTTTTTGCCGAAGAATTTGATTTGATACTTAACAATTGAATTTACCTGCGCTATAATAAATGCATCCTGTTATATAATGAAGGAGTCTGTCATGTTCTTTTCGCGTTCAAGCCATAAAGTACCCATGACCGAAGGGCCGCTGCTGAAAAACACGTTCATATTCTCCCTTCCGCTGATGTTCTCCGGCTGGCTCCAGCTTTTATTCAACGCTGCCGACACCATTGTTGTCGGCCGTTTTTCCGGTCAGCAGGCGCTGGCGGCTGTCGGATCGACCGGCTCGCTCAACCAATTGCTGATCTGCCTGTTCCTGGGGCTGGGCACAGGCGCCAACGTCATCGTCGCGCGCGCCATCGGCGCAAAGGACCACGCCCGCGCCTCCGCCGGCGCGCATACGGCCGTGACCACCGCCCTGCTGTCAGGGTTGATTCTGGCAGTGCTTGGCAATGTGCTTTCGCGGCCGCTGCTGCAGCTGATGGACTCCCCCGCGGATGTAATTGATCTTTCTACTACTTATATGCGCATCATTTTCCTGGGCATGCCCATGCAGCTGCTGTACAACTTCTGCGCGGCGCTTTTGCGCTCGGTAGGCGATACCAAGCGCCCGCTGTATTTTCTCTCCGTCGCAGGCGTTGCCAATGTGCTGCTCAACCTGCTGTTTGTGATCGTTCTTAAAATGAGCGTGGCAGGCGTCGCGCTGGCCACCATTATTTCGCACACCATTTCAGCGCTGCTTGCGCTGCGTTCGCTGACGCACCGGGATGACATGCTGAAAATCGAGCTGAAAAAGCTGCGGATCGATCCCAGCATCTTTCTGGAGATCGCGCGCATCGGCCTGCCCACGGGCGTGCAGAGCGCCATGTTCTCCATCGCCAACGTGCTTATCCAATCCACGCGCAATTCCTTCGGCTCCACCGTCATGGCGGGCTGCGCTGCCGCAGCCAACGTGGGCGGCTTTATCAGCCAGGGCCTTAACGCCTTCGCCATGGCCTGCACCTCCTTTGTCAGCCAGAACTACGGCGCAAAAAAGCCGCAGCGCATTCTGCGCGCCATGTGGGTGTGTCAGCTGTGGAGCTTTTTGATTTCCGGTACGCTGGGTGTGCTGGGCTTTATTTTCGGCAAACAACTGCTGAGCCTGTATAACACCGACCCCGAAGTCATCTACTGGGGCTTCCAGCAGTTCTGCCTAGCCAATGTCCCCATCGCGCTGATGGGCTTCCAGTCCATTTTCTCCGGCGCGCTGCGCGGCATCGGCTATTCGCTGCTGCCCATGTGCATCTCGCTGGTCGGCATCTGCCTGTTCCGCGTGGTATGGGTCATGACAGTATTCAAAAGCAATCCCACGCTGATTTGCCTGAACATTTCCTACCCTGTCTCCTGGGTGCTGACCGGCGCCGTCATGGGCATCACTTTCTTCTATTTCTTTAAGCGCGTCAGAACAAAGCTGCTTGCCGATACTTCTGCCGCTATATAAAAGGGAGAAAACCATGTTTAAATCCCACGCACACCGCAATATTGTTATGACCGAAGGGTCGTTGTGGCGCAGCACGCTTTTATTTGCCCTGCCGATTTTCCTGTCAGGGCTTTTACAATTATTCTTCAACGCGGCCGACACCATCGTCGTCGGCCGTTTTGCAGGCCAGGAAGCGCTGGCAGCCGTGGGTTCGGTGGGCTCGCTCAACGCGCTGCTGGTCAATATTTTTCTGGGGCTGAGCATCGGCGCCAATGTCATCGTTGCGCGCTCTATCGGCGCGGGCGACCATCAAAAAGTGCAGGACGCCGTGCATACCTCGGTCACGGTGTCTGTTATCTGCGGCATACTGCTGGCGTTCATCGGCTTTTTTGCCGCGCGCCCGCTGCTTTTGCTGATGGGCACGCCGGAAGACGTAATCGACCTGGCGGCGCTGTACGTGCGCATTATTTTCCTGGGTATGCCCATTCAGATGCTGTATAATTTCTCCGCCTCCATCCTGCGCGCAGTGGGCGATACCAAGCGCCCGCTGTATTTTCTCACGTCCGCCGGCATTGTCAACGTGCTGCTGAACCTGGTATTTGTCATCGCTTTCAAAATGAGCGTGGCAGGCGTGGCGCTGGCGACGGTCCTTTCGCATTTTGTATCGACAGGGCTCGTGGTGCATTCGCTGCTGACGCGCACAGACGCAGTGCGCGTTGATCCGCGCAAGCTGCGCATCAACCGCCGTCTTCTGTGGCAGATCATGCGTATCGGCCTGCCCAGCGGCGTGCAAAGCTCGATGTTTTCCCTTTCCAACATCCTCATTCAATCCTCAATCAACTCCTTCGGCACCATCGCCATGGCGGGCAGTGCCGCAGCGGGCAATCTGTGCTCGTTTATTTATCAGGCGGTCGCCGCCTTCCAGAGCACTGCCACCACCTTTACCGGACAAAATGTCGGCGCGCGCAAGCCGCGCCGCGTGCTCAAAACGCAGTATGTGTGCCAGCTGTGGTGCATCATTGTAACGGGCGTGATGGGCGTGGGCAATCTTATTTTCGGCGAGCAGCTGCTGTCTCTTTACAATACCGATCCCGAGGTCATCCGCTGGGGCATGGAGCGCATCGTCGTGGCCAACGCACCGTACTTCCTGATGGGCATGCAGTCGGTCTTCTCCGGCGGCCTGCGCGGCATGGGCTATTCGCTGCTGCCCATGTGCATTTCGCTGTGCGGTATCTGCCTCACGCGCGTGGTATGGCTGGCCACCGTTTTCCGCGCCCACCCCACCATGAGCTGCCTGATGCTCTCGCACCCTGTTTCCTGGGTATTTACGCTGATTTTCATGAGCGCCTTCTTCTTTATCTTCTACAACCGTTTGAAAAAGGACCACTCCGTGCAGGAGCTGGCCGCGGAATAAGCACACAAGCAGGAGAAAATCATGTTCAGATCACACGCACACCGCAATATCGTTATGACCGAAGGGTCTTTGTTCAAAAACACGCTTTTGTTTGCGCTGCCGCTGTTTTTATCAGGTCTGTTGCAATTGTTCTTTAACGCCGCCGACACCATCGTCGTTGGCCGTTTTTCCGGTCAGGAGGCGCTGGCAGCCGTGGGCTCGGTGGGCTCGCTCAACTCGCTGCTGGTCAATATTTTCCTGGGGCTGTCGACGGGCACCAACGTAGTCGTGGCGCGCTATATCGGCGCGCAGGATTTGAAAAACGCCCGCGCGGCCGTGCATACCGCCGTAACAGTTTCCGTGATCGGCGGCGCTTTGCTGGCCGTCGTCGGCTTTGTGCTGGCGCGTCCCCTCCTGCAGCTGATGGGCTCACCCGAGGACGTCATCGATCTGGCAGTGCTCTACATCCGCATTATTTTTATCGGCATGCCCGTGCAGATGCTCTATAATTTCTCCGCCGCCGTGCTGCGCTCAGTGGGTGATACCAAGCGCCCGCTTTATTTCCTGACCACAGCGGGTGTAATCAACGTCATTCTCAATCTCATTTTCGTCATTTGTTTCCATATGAGCGTAGCGGGCGTGGCGCTGGCGACGATCATCTCCCAGGCCGTTTCCGCCGTGCTGGTGGTCAGATCGCTGATGCTGCGCGACGACCAGGTGCACCTGGATCCGCATATGCTGCGCATCGACAAAAAGATCCTGCTTGAAATCACGCGCATCGGCCTGCCCAGCGGCATTCAGGGCTCGATGTTCTCCATCTCCAACGTGCTCATTCAGTCCTCCGTCAATTCCTTTGGCACCATCGCTATGGCGGGCAACGCCGCCGCCGGCAACCTGTGCTCCTTTGTGCACCAGGGCGTACAATCGATCGCCCAGACCGTAACAGCCTTCGTCGGCCAGAATATGGGTGCACGCAAGCCCCGCCGCATTATACGCGTAATGTGGGTGTGCCAGGTGTGGAATCTCGTATTTACGGGCTTGCTGGGCGTGGGCAGCTATATCTTTGGCGAAACGCTGCTTTCACTGTACAATACCAATCCCGAAGTCATAAGCCTGGGCATGGAGCGCCTGCTGGTGGTGAACGTGCCGTATTTCCTGCTGGGCATTTACGATGTATTTTCCGGCACGCTGCGCGGCATCGGCTATTCGCTGCTGCCGATGGCCATCGCCCTGGCCGGCATCTGTCTGCTGCGTATCGTCTGGCTGGCCACGTTCTTTAAGACAATGCCCACCATGACGGGTTTGATGCTCTCCTATCCCGTTTCCTGGCTGGTAACAGCCATCGTCATGGGCGGAGCTCTGTTCATCCTCTTTCAGCACGTCAAAAAACAATTCTCCCCGCAGGAACTCTCCGCGCAGTAAAAAAGATTGCCCCGGGCTCTGTTCATTTCCAGCAATATACAGTATAATCACTGTAACGCCACACATTACGCTATGAATCAAGGAGAAACATCATGTTTAGATCTCGCGCGCCTCACTCCATTGACATGACCGAAGGCTCTTTGCTCAAAAACGTACTGTTCTTTGCGCTGCCACTGATGTTTTCAGGCATCCTGCAGCTGCTCTTCAACGCCGCCGATACCATCGTCGTGGGCCGTTATGCCGGCGAACAGGCGCTGGCCGCGGTCGGCTCCACCGGCTCGCTGAACAACCTGATTGTCAGCCTTTTTATCGGCCTCTCAACCGGCTCCAATGTTGTTGTAGCCCGGCAAATGGGCGCTCGCAATTACAAAGGCGTGCAGGACGCTGTGCATACGTCCGTCACCGTTTCGATCATCAGCGGCATTTTCCTGGCCTTCCTGGGCTGTTTTCTGGCGCGTCCGATGCTGACGATGATGGGCTCGCCCGATGATGTAATTGACCTGTCTGTGCTGTATATGCGCATTATTTTCCTTGGCATGCCCGTGCAGATGGTGTATAACTTCTGCGCTGCCATTCTGCGCTCGGTAGGCGATACCAAGCGCCCGCTGTATTTCCTGACCGTGGCGGGCGTAATCAACGTGGCGCTCAACCTGCTGTTTGTCATTGGCTTTGGCATGACGGTGGACGGCGTTGCGCTGGCGACGATCATCTCCCAGGCCGTTTCCGCTGTGCTGGTGGTGCGCTCGCTGATGCTGCGCGAAGACGCCGTACGCCTGAATCTCAGACGTCTGCGCATCGTGCCCTCCATGCTGGCTAAAATCGTCAAGATCGGTCTCCCCAGCGGCGTTCAGGGTTCTGTTTTTGCCATCTCCAATGTGCTGATTCAGTCCTCCGTCAACTCCTTTGGCACCATCGTCATGGCAGGCAACGCCGCAGCTGCCAACATCGGCGGCTTTGTATATCAGGGCATCAGCGCTTTTGTACAGGCGGTCACCTCCTTTGTCGGCCAGAATTTCGGCGCCCGCAAGCCCCGCCGCGCCCTGCATTCCATGTGGGTTTGCCATATGTGGAGCTTTGTTTTCACCTTCTCCCTGGGTCTGTTTACCGTCATTTTCAGCGAGCAGCTGCTCAGCCTGTATAACACCGATCCCAATGTGATTGCCCTGGGTATGAAGCGCTCCCTTTATTTGCACATTCCTTATTTCCTTTGCGCCTTCATGGAAATCTTCTCCGGCGCACTGCGCGGCATCGGCTACTCGCTTTTGCCCATGGCCATATCGCTCCTTGGCGCCTGCGCCTTCCGCATTGTGTGGATTTACACCATCTTCCAGAAGGTGCATACCATGGATTGCCTGTACCTCTCTTATCCTGTTTCGTGGTTCATCACCGCCGTCGTCATGGGGTATTTCTTCTTCCTGCTGTACAAGCGCGTATGCAAAGATTTCACCCCCGAGGAGCTCAGCGCCCGCTGACGCAAGGAGGGTATCATGCGGCTGAAATTATTCCATAATCGCGTTCATCAGCGCCATCTGGACATCACCACCGGCCCGATGGGCAAGAATGTGATGCGCTTTGCGCTGCCAGTATTCTTCTCAGGTATTTTGCAGCTGCTGTTCAATGCAGCGGATTCCATCGTCGTCGGCCAGTATTCTGGCAGTCAGGCGCTGGCAGCAGTCAGCTCCACCGGCACGATTACCGGTCTTTTAGTCTGTCTGTTCCTGGGGCTTTCCTCCGGCGCCAGCATCCTGGTTTCGCGCTTTACAGGCGCGCGGGAGTATAAGTCCGTACAGGAAACCGTGCACACCTCGGTATTGGTTGCAGTGCTCAGCGGCGTTTTTCTGGCTGTTCTGGGCTGGTTCCTGGCGCGCCCCATGCTGCATTTGATGGACACGCCCGACGATGTGATTGATCTTTCTACGCTGTATCTGAAGATCATTTTCCTGGGCATGCCGCTGCAGATGATTTACAACTTCTGCGCGTCCGTTCTGCGTGCGGTGGGCGATACCAAGCGCCCGCTGTACTTCCTGACGACAGCCGGCGTGGTGAATGTTATCCTCAACCTTATTTTCGTCATCGCATTTAAAATGAGCGTAGCGGGCGTGGCGCTGGCAACGGTCATTTCTCAGGCAGTATCCGCTGCACTGGTGGTGCACTCGCTCATGCTGCGTGAGGACGCAACGCGCCTTTTCTACCACAAGCTGCGCATCCATCCGCACATCATGATGAAGCTTTTGCATCTGGGGTTGCCGGCCGGCATTCAGAGCGCCACGTTCTCGCTCTCAGGCATGCTCATTCAGTCCTCTATCAATTCCTTCGGCTCTGTCGCCATGGCGGGCATCGGCGCCGCGACAAGCATCGGCGGCTTCATCAACAATTCGCTGGACGCCTTCTCCCAGGCCAACACCTGCTTTGTCAGCCAGAATTATGGCGCGCGCAAGCCCCGCCGCATTCTGCGCGCGGTATATACCTGTCTTGGCCTTGGCAGCATTTTCGTTGTTATCTTCAGTGCGATAACCATCATTTTCGGCCGGCCGCTGCTTTCGCTGTATGTGAATGATCCCGCTGCCATTGAATGGGGCATGATCCGCATCATTTATCTGCATGTCCCCTACTTCCTCGGCTGCGTGCAGAGCATTTTCCTGGGTGCATTGCGCGGCATGGGCTACTCCATTTTGTCCATGTGCATTTCGCTCATCGGCATTTGCGGCATTCGCATCATCTGGCTGTACACAGCCTTCGTCGTTTGGCCGACCATGGAATGTCTGATCATCTCCTACGGCGCATCGTGGCTGTTTACCGGGCCTGTAGCGGCGATTTTCTTCTTCCTGCTGTACAAACGGCTGTGCAAGGAATATACGGCAGAGGAACTGGCCGAGCGGTAAGAGAAACGATCGAGGGACGGCTTTTAAGGTAAAAGCCTCCCTCGAGCTCCCTCGAAAACCAGTTTTTGTCGCCGCAAATGCTTAGGCAGGCTTATCAAAAAAGAAGCGTGAAATCACGGCTGCGAGTAAGCTCGCCCCGATGATTTTCACGCTCTTTTTCTTGCCCGTTTCCCGGGCGCGCGCTTGGCTGGTTGCGCCCGCGGAGGAACGCCGTTTCGCTTCGGCGAAACGAGCGGGCCTGCACTATCGCACCGCCGCAGCGGCGTACCTTTCCGCTCGTTTTTTCCGCAGAAAAAAACGGCGTTCCCAAACGCACCCCGTACCAAAGCGGCAGTCCGCGGAGAACAGCTCCGCGGGTTTGCGAAGCAAACTGAAAAAGAGGCGGGAAGCCGAGGGGCGAGCTTGCTCGCACAATCGGATTCACGCCCCTTTTTCAACCAACTGCCGCGACACTGACGCGCCCGCCTTCCCATCCAAACGCTGGCTTTCGGGGTGAGCTCGAGAGGGGGCTTTGGCCTTCCAAAGCCGCCCTCTCGATCGTCCCCTCCGTGTTCCCCATCTTCCCCTTGCAAGAAATACCCCGTCCATGCTATAATATAAGATGGTAAATTATCAAAAGGAGCTAACCGATGGGTCTTCTGCAAAAATTACTCACTCCCAGCCCCGAGAAGCTATTAAAGCCCCTGTATAAGCAGGCGGACGCAATCGACGCGCTGGAAAATGAATACGAAAAGCTGACGGACGACGGCCTGCGCGCGAAAACGCGCGAACTGCAAAACCGCGCCCAGAATGGCGAAAGCCTTGACAAACTGCTGGTGGAAGCCTTTGCCGTTGTGCGCGAAGGCGCCAAGCGCGTGCTGGGGCTGCGCCCCTTCCGCGTGCAGCTGGTGGGCGGCATTGTGCTGCATCAGGGCCGCATCGCCGAAATGAAAACCGGTGAAGGCAAAACGCTGACAGCCTCGCTGCCCGCATACCTCAATGCCCTAACCGGCAAAGGCGTGCACATCGTCACCGTCAATGATTATCTGGCCAAGTTCCAGGGCGAGGAAATGGGCAAGCTCTACCGCTTCCTGGGTCTGAGCGTGGGCATCATCTTAAACGGCATGACCCCCGCCGAGCGCAAGGCCGCCTATAACTGCGACATCACCTACGCCACCAACAACGAGCTGGGCTTTGACTACCTGCGCGACAACATGGTCGTCTACAAGGAAAACATGGTGCAGCGCGGTCACGCCTTTGCAATTGTGGACGAGGTCGACTCCATCCTCATCGACGAGGCCCGCACCCCGCTGATCATCTCCGGCCAGGGCGAAAAATCCACCGACATGTACGAAAAGGCTGATCGCTTCGTCATCCGTCTGGAAAAGGGCGAAAAAATCGAAGATCCCACCATGTCGCAGAATACCGCCACCATGCGCCGCCTGATGGGCGAAGAAGTCGAGGTCACCGGCGATTATATCGTTGATGAAAAGGAAAAGGCCGCCACCCTGACCGAGCGCGGCGTGGAAAAGGCCGAAAAGTACTTCGGCATCGAAAACCTCTCCGCGCCCGAAAATAACGAATTGTACCACCACATCATCCAGGCGCTGAAGGCTAATGCCATCATGAAGCGCGACGTGGATTATGTGGTGCAGGACGGTCAGGTGATGATCGTTGACGAATTCACCGGCCGCATCATGGTGGGCCGCCGCTTCTCCGATGGCCTGCACCAGGCGCTGGAAGCCAAGGAGCACGTCAAGGTCGAGCGCGAAAGCCGCACGCTGGCTACCGTCACCTACCAGAACTTCTTCCGCATGTACGACAAGCTTTCCGGCATGACGGGTACCGCCAAGACCGAGGAAGAGGAATTCCAGGGCATTTACCGCCTGGACGTTGTACAAATCCCCACCAACAAGCCCATGATCCGCAAGGACATGAACGACATGGTATACACCACCATGCGCGGCAAGTACAAGGCTGTGGTGGAGGAGATCATCCGCCGTCATTCCACCGGCCAGCCCGTACTGGTAGGTACCATCTCGGTGGAAGTGAGCGAAATGCTCTCGGCCATGCTCTCCCGCCGCGGTGTGGAGCACGAAGTGCTCAACGCCAAGCACCATGCGCGCGAGGCAGCGATCGTCGCCCAGGCCGGCCACTTTGGCGCTGTCACCATCGCCACCAACATGGCTGGCCGCGGTACCGATATTCTGCTTGGCGGCAACCCGGATTTCATGGCCCGCCGTACCATGCGCCAGGAAGAATATCCCGATGAAATCATCGAGGAAGCCACCGGTCATAACGAGCAGGTATCCGAGGAAGTGCTTGCCGCCCGCAAGCGCTATCTCGAGCTGCGCGCCGAGTATAAAAAGACCACCGATCAGGAGCACGAGCGCGTCGTTGCGCTGGGCGGTTTGCACATCCTTGGCACCGAACGCCATGAAAGCCGCCGCATTGACAATCAGCTGCGCGGCCGCGCCGGCCGCCAGGGCGACCCGGGCTCCAGCCAGTTCTTCATCTCCATGGAGGATGACCTCTTGCGCATTTTCGGCGGCGAGCGCATGAAGATGCTCTCCAGCAAGCTGGGCATGGATGAGGATACACCGCTTGACGCAAAGCTGCTCACCAGCCAGATTGAAAACTCGCAAAAGCGCATGGAATCGCGCAACTACCAAATCCGCAAAAACGTGCTGCAGTACGACGACGTGATGAACCAGCAGCGCGAATTGATCTACAAGCAGCGCCGCCAGGTGCTGGAAGGTGAAAACATGCACGATACCATCGTGAACATGATCACCGAACTGATCAATGCTGCGGTGGATCGCGAATGCAACGAGGACGATGCGCAGGGCTGGCAGCTGAAGGAATTGTCCGATTATCTGGCCCGCCTGTGCGTGCCGCAGTCTGCCATTCTTGAGCACGAAGAAGAGCTTCGCAAAATGAACCGCGAGCAGCTCAAGGCGCATCTGAAGGATGTTGCGCTGCAATTGTATCAGAAGCGCGAAAAGCAGCTGACGGACTTTGGCCACGACATGCGTGAGCTGGAGCGCGCCTTCCTGCTGCACTCCGTTGACCGCCGCTGGATGGATCATATCGACGCGATGGATCAGCTGCGCGACGGTATCGGCCTGCGCGCCTATGCCCAGCGCGACCCCATCAACGAATACAAGATCGAATCCTACGACATGTTTGACGACATGGTGCGCCTCATTCGTGAGGACACCGTGCGCCTGACGTTCCTGGCGCATGTGGAGGATCGCAACGCCCCGCGCCGCAGGGCTGTTGCCACCATCACCGGCACCAATGACGCCAAGTCCGTCATGAAGGACTCCGCCAACCGCAGCCGCGAGGCGCAGAAGGCGGGCCAGGCCAATCAGCCCGTGCGCGTGGACAAAAAGATCGGCCGCAACGATCCCTGCCCCTGCGGCAGCGGCAAAAAATATAAAAACTGCTGCGGACGGAACGACGGATAAGGATGAAGGGAACGTTTCTCTTTTGAGTCAAAAGAGAAACAGAAAACCTGCGTTTAGCCCGTCATCAGCCTTCCCCTTGAGGGGAAGGTGGTGCGATTTATCGCACCGGATGAGGTGTAGCTGCCCACAGGCAGCGTATCCCCTATAACACCTTTAATCAAGAACCAAAGGAGAGGATCATATGATTCTTGAATTCGAAAAATACCGCGCGGACGTGGAGCTGCTTCGCAACAAGCTGGTAGACGTGGGCGAAGGTCTGCATATTCACCTGATGGAGCAGGAGCTGACCGAGCTGCACGAGGAGCAGAACGCGCCCGGCTTCTGGGATAATCTGGAGCGCTCCACCCATGTGACGCGCCGCATTTCCCATCTGGAAAACAAAATCAAGCATTATGAATCTCTGGTGGCCAATTGCGACGACATCGACGTGATGATGGAACTGGCCGAGGAAGAAGACGATCACAGCATGATCGCCGAAGTGGAAGCCATGCTGGATGAGCTGCGCAAGCATACCGAAGAGCTTGAGCTTGAAACGCTGATGCGCGGCAAGTATGACGATAACGACGCCATCCTTTCGCTGCATGCCGGCGCCGGCGGCACCGAGGCGCAGGACTGGACGAGCATGCTGTATCGTATGTATACGCGCTATTGCGAGCGCATGGGCTTTACGATCAAGCTGCTGGATATCCTGGAAGGCGACGAAGCGGGCCTCAAGTCCGTGTCCTTTGAGATCAGCGGCGACCATGCCTACGGCTATCTGCGCGGCGAAAAGGGCGTGCACCGTCTGGTGCGTATCAGCCCCTTTGACGCCAACGCCCGCCGCCAGACCTCCTTTGCCTCGCTCGACGTCGCGCCCATCCTGGAAACGGATGACAGCGAAATCGAAATCGATATGAAGGACGTGCGCGTGGACACCTACCATTCCTCCGGCGCAGGCGGTCAGAACGTTAACAAAACCTCCTCCGCCGTGCGTATGACGCACTTCCCCTCCGGCATCGTCGTCGCCTGCCAGACCGAGCGCGACCAGGTACAGAACCGTGCCACCTGTCTTCGCATGCTCAAGGCCAAGCTCCTTGAAATCCGCGAGCGTGAACGCGAGCAGGAAATGGCCGATATCAAGGGCGAAATGAAGAAGATCGAATGGGGCAGCCAGATCCGCTCCTACGTCTTCCAGCCCTACACCATGGTCAAGGATCACCGCACGGGCTACGAAATGGGCGCTATCAATGACGTAATGGACGGCGCACTGGACGGCTTTGTGGTGTCCTACCTGAAAATGCAATAATGATAAAACGCGCTTTATGCGTAATGACACTCTGCCTGCTATTCACTTTGTGGACGGCGGGCAGCGTCATTCCCAGCCTTGCAAAGGATGAAAAGCTGCTGCTTTCCTGTTTCAGCCGCTATGCCGAAACGGAAATCTTTGGCGTGAAAAAGAGCGATTATCCGCTGTTTTCGGCGCAGCTCAGCGCCTTTTTCCGCCATGAAACGGATGATCCCAGTGTGCAGGCATTTCCCTTTCACGATTATGAAGTGACGCACCTTTTTGACGTGCGCCATCTCATGGACGGCATCCGGCGCTTTGCCTTCATTTGCCTGGCTGGGGCTGTCCCCGTGCTTGCCTGCACCGTTTTTCTGTACCGCCGGCGGCGCTTTTCGCTGCTGCCCGGGTTCATCGCTTTTCTTTTGCTGGCGGCGGCGGTCATTCTTTATGCCGTGCTGGATTTCAACCGCCTTTTTTATCTTTTGCACGAGCTGCTCTTCACCAACGATCTGTGGCTGCTCAATCCGCAAACCGATCTGCTCATCGCGCTGATGCCAGAGGGCATGTTTATGTTCCTGGCGCGCAGGGTGCTTTATTGCCTCCTGCCGCTGCTCATGCTGATGGGCATCATCTGCGGGATCAGTCCCAAATACGCTCAACCGAGGCAATAACATGACGTATGCTGAAAGATGCTGCGAGCAAATCGCGGCGCTCAAAGAGAAAAAAGAGGTCAACATCCTCGCCATCGAGTCCTCCTGTGACGAAACGGCGGCTGCCATCGTGCAGTCGGGCAGAAAGATTCTGTCAAACGCCGTCTTCTCGCAGATCCCTTTGCATGCCATTTACGGCGGCGTGGTACCGGAAATCGCCAGCCGCGCGCATGTAGATGCGGTGGACCGCATGGTGGATCAGGCGCTGAAGGAAGCCGGCATGACCTTTGACGACATCGATGCGCTGGCCGTCACCTACGGCCCGGGCCTGGTTGGCGCGCTGCTGACGGGCGTGAGCTGCGCCAAGGCGCTGTCTTACGCGCTGGACAAGCCGCTGATCCCCGTCAACCACATCGAGGGCCATATCTGCGCCAATTATCTGACGCACGAAACCCTTGAGCCGCCCTTTGTGTGCCTGGTTGCCAGCGGCGGTCACAGCCACATCCTGATGGTAGAGGATTACGGCGTGTATAAGCTGCTTGGCTGCACACAGGATGATGCGGCAGGCGAGGCCTTTGACAAGGCGGCGCGCGTATTGCATCTGCCCTATCCCGGCGGCCCGCTGCTGGATAAAATGGCGCAGAGCGGCAATCCGCAGGCGCTGAAATTGCCCCGTCCGCACACGCCGGGCGAATACGACTTCAGCTTCTCCGGCCTCAAGACGGCCTTTATCAACGCCTGCCACAACCTGGAGCAAAAGGGCCAGACGCTGCCGGCGGAAGACCTGGCCGCCTCCTTCCAGCATGCAGTAGTCGATCAGCTGCTGCATAAAACCATGCAGGCGGCGCGCGATTATCAAGCCCCGCGCCTGGCGCTGGCGGGCGGCGTATCGGCCAACAGCGGCCTGCGCGCAGCCTTTGAAAAGGCCTGCAAACGCGAGGGGATTCAGCTGTTCATGCCGCAGCTCAAGCTCTGCGGCGACAACGCTGCCATGATCGGCTCGGCGGCCTATTACCGCCTGCTGCGCGACGAAGTTGCCCCTCTGTCCCTCAACGCCAAGCCCGCGCTGCGGTTGGTATAAAAAGATGGTCAAAGATAAGTCGTTTTACAAGCAGCTCTTCCGCCTGTCGCTGCCCGCCGCCTTTCAGAGCGCCATCTCGCTGCTGGTGGTAATGGCGGATAACGTGATGGTCACACGCACGGGCGCCAACGCGCTCTCCGCCGTGTCGCAGTCCAATACGCTGACCACCTTTGTCACCGCCATGCTGGGCGGCCTGGCCACAGGCTCGGTGGTGCTCATCAGCCAGTACTGGGGCAAAAAAGATCTGAAGCGCATCCGCACGGTGTGCGCCGTAGCGCTGAGCGTGTGCCTGCTGGCAGCGCTCATCAGCGTGCTGCTGATCACGCTTTTCCCGCAGGCGCTTTTGCACCTGGTCATCAACAAGAGCGAAACCGCCGTCATATCGCTGGCGCTTTCCTATCTGCCCATCGTGTGTCTGAGCTACATTCCCCAGGCCGCAACAGCCGCCATGGTGGCTATGCTCAAGGGCGTAGAGGTGGTCAAGGTTACGCTCTACACCACGCTTTTATCGCTTGTTTCCAACATCGGCCTCAACTATGTGCTGATCTTTGGCAAGCTGGGCTTCCCGGCACTGGGCGTAACGGGCGCGGCGATTGCGACTGTCATCGCCCGCGTGCTGGAATGCGCGCTGGTGTCGGTCTATCTTTTCCGCGTGCAAAAGGCGCTGCCGCTGCGAATCCGCGACCTTACGCACCATAAAAAGTGGGCTTGGCAGGATTACGCGCGCTTTGGCCTGCCGGTGGGCCTCACCGACGCGCAGTGGGCGCTGGTGGGTCTGTGCAAGGCAGCGGTCATCGGCCAGATGGGCAAGCAGATGATCGACGCAGCTGCCGTAACCGACATGATGATGAACCTGGGTACGATGTTCACATTTTCCCTGGCGGGCGGCGCCTGCGTGATGGTGGGCAAGGCCGTGGGCGCCAAGGATTACAGGCGCGTGCGCGAATACTCAAATACCATTCAGCTTTTGTTCCTGTTCTTCGGCGTGATCATGAGTTCGCTCGTATTCCTGCTGCGCAAGCCTTTTGCCTCGCTCTATCAGCTGGATGCCCCCACCTTCGCGCTGGCAGCTCAGATGATCGGCATCTGCGCCTTTACGCTGCTTGGTACCACGTATCACGCCTCATGCTTTATGGGTATCAACCGCGGCGCAGGCGATAGCAAATTTGTTATGCTGGTGGATGTTTTCTGCGGCTGGCTGGTGGTCATTCCTGCCGCCTTTATCGGCGCGTTTGTATTGCATTTGCCGCTGTGGGCGGTGTATCTGTGCACGCGCATTGACCAGTTTTTCAAGTGGATCATCGCCTTTGTCCGCCTGCGCGGCGACAAATGGATCAAGAACGTCACCCGCGAAACCGCATAAGGAGAATCTCATGATTCAGGATGTTTTCGGACTTCCCGTAAACCTCGCCGCCCCCTTCGATTTCAGCTTTTTAGGCCGCTACGGGCGGCCTTTTTGCGTTTTTGACGAACAAACCAGCGGCAACATTGCCTTTGGCATGCAGAGCGAAAAATACGGAAAGCTGCTGGTCAAATTCGCCGGCGCCGAGACGATAAACAGCCGCTACGCGCCGGAAATCGCCGTGCAGCAGCTCAAAAGCGCTGCGCCGCTGTATGATATCCTGCGTCATCCCGCGCTTGTTTCTCTGGCAGGGCATGGCGAGGTGGCCGGCGGCTATGCGCTGATTTTCCGCTGGACGGAGGGAGAAAACCTGTACAGCCGCAAAGTCAAAGACCGCCTGCGCCATCAGCCGCAGATCGTCAAGCTGCAGGCGCTCGACCGCGTGTTTGATTTTCATCTGCATTGCGCGCAAAAGGGCTTCGTATCCGTGGATTTTTACGATGGCAGCCTGATGGTCGATTTTGCAACGGGCCGCATCGCCATTTGCGATATTGATCTGTATCGTCAGCAGCCGGCCGTCAATGATATCGGCCGCATGCCGGGCTCGGCGCGTTATCTGTCGCCTGAGGAATATGAGCTCGGCGCTCCGCTTGACTCCATCACCATGCAGTATACCATGGGTGCGCTGGCCTTTGATTTTCTCAGCCGCGACGGCTCGCGCTACGCCGATCAATGGACGTCGGACCCCAGGCTGTTTGATATTGCAACCCGCGCCACGCATCCCGACCGTGCGCAGCGCTACCCCGGCATGGGCGCTTTTCTCTCTGCCTGGCGCGAAGCCATCCGCAATGCCACCGTATATTGACGTTTTTTCACCTCCCCAAAAGGATATTCGCTCTTTGGCGGGTGAAAATTGTGTTACAAAAGTCTAAAATATACGATATGTAGCGATTTTCCCCTTGTAATAGATTTCTTTCAATGTTAATATATACAATATATTGTACTGAAAGGAGTATTCTGCTGTGGAAGCTTTGGCTTACGTAGCAATGTTTGCTGCGCTCGTCGCGGGAATACTCCTGCTGGTTCGCTATCACCGCGAACGACAAAAAGAGCTGTATCGCATCGAGGCGCTGCGCAACAACCGCGTGTACAAGGATATGCTCCCGCTGGTGCAGCGCGCCGCCGCCCGCGATCTGGATCAGGTACGCATTGAGCGCGACCGCATCGTGTTCACGCTTGTTTCCCCGCCCGGCATCCTGGGCGTGTACGAGCTGCGGCAATGCGGCCACACGCAGATGTCCCGCACCCGCACGCGCGTGATGACTGAGCTGCTGGCAGAAGATATCGATCTGCTGCGCGACCGCAGCAAATACAGCCTCACCCGCTACCGCATCACCCGCGCCAATGGCAGCATGGATTACGGTTATGTATATACCATTCGCTCGCCCTACAAAGACAAGGTCATGGCTGCGCGCAGACGGCTGTCGATGCGCATTTGATAAACGTTCTTCTTTCCGGACGGAAGGGAGGACGTTTTCTCTTTTGAGTCAAAAGAGAAACAGAAAACCAGTCGGCGGAGCGTGTTGGAGGCACCGTTTTTACTGCGGCAAAAACAAGCGGGTTTCGCGCTGCGGCGCAGGGGAGGATAACGCCAGCTATGGCTGGCTACACCTCATCCGCTTCGCTATGCTCAGCACCTTCCCCTCAAGGGGAAGGCTTTTTACTGCCAACTATCCCAAAGGCTTCCCCTTGAGGGGAAGCAGTCATCCGCAGGATGACTGATGAGGTGTAGCGCGTCGCAACGCGCGTTGCCCACCCCGCTCGTTTTGCCGCAGCGAAACGGCGATCCCCCCGCGGGCGCTGCCGCGCAAAGCGCACAAAAAAGGGCCTGGAAAATGGAGCGCAAGCTTGCTTGCAATCCAGATTCCAGACCCTTTTTCTGTACGCCTGCTGAAAACCACCCAGCTCAAAAACTGGTTTTCGGGAGGGTTTCAGGGAGGAGCTTTTAAAAACCGCCTCCCTAACATTTCCCCTCATCACGGCTTCTTGTACCACCCCGGCAGCGTGCCGCCGTTCTGATACATAATGATTTCTTCGATATCCAGGCCATCCTCATTCTCGGTCTTGAGGATATCCATCTTGCGCTCCACCGTGCGAACAAGGTTGATATTGTCCCATTCCAGCGCCGTGAGGATTGCCTTCTCATAATTGCCGGCAGTGTACCAATCCTTGTCGCCGAAGTAGCGGCCGAATTTATTGCCGCCAAACACATAGCCATGGCGCGCCAGCAGCTCATTGCGGATGTAGCGCAGCGTCTCACGGCTGTACGCCCACAGCTCCGCCTCGGTCAGCTCGCGGGTATCGCTGTCGGGAATAATATACTGATCATTGTAAATGTAATAGGGCTCGGCCGGGATGGGCGTGATCACCACATCATCATCGCTCATGGAGCCACTGCCCACGATGTCGCCGGCGCCATTGCCGCGGGGATTGCCATAGCCCAGCTCGTTGCCGTAGCCGCCGATGTAGTTCTGATAGGCAATGATCTCCTGAATGTCAACGCCATCGGAATTCTCGGTCTTCTTGTTGTCCATGGCCTTTTCAACCTTCTTGACCAGGTTGATGTTATCCCATTCCAACGCCGTCAGCTTGCTGTCTTCATTATAGCCGCCGGCGATGTACCAGGGCTTGGCGTTGAAATAATTGTAGAATTTATCATTGCTGAAAGCGTAGCCATGGCGCGCCAGCAGCTCATTGCGGATATAGCGCAGCGTTTCGCGGGTAAAGCCCCACAGCTCATCCTCTGTCAGCTTGCGCACATTGCTGTCATGAATAATGTAGTACGGATCAAACGCGTAATCCGCCAGCGCAGGCGCAGCGCACAGCGCGAGCAGAATCAGCGTCAGAGTCAAAGCAAGCAGTTTCTTCATGGTAGTGTCCTCCTGTCTGGTTTCATATATTATAACGTACAAAACCAGGAATTTCATCCTGTTTTTGCAAATTTACTTTAAAAGATTTTTCAGTTCCCGGGGCAGCGGGCTTTCAAATGTCAGCGTTTCGCCTGTCACCGGATGCACAAAGCGCAAAAATGCGGCGTGCAGTGCAAATCGCCCGGGCAGCGACTCTATTTCCCAGCCGTACATAAAGTCTCCCGCTACAGGGTGCCCCATAGCACTCATATGCACGCGAATCTGATGCGTGCGTCCTGTCTCGAGCCGCAAATGCACCAGCGCACGGCCATTTTCAGCACGCTCCAGCACACGGTAACGCGTCACAGATGGCTTTCCCGTCGGATCAATGCAGCGCTTGACGCCATTTTGCATGCCAATGGGCAGATCGATCACACCCTCGTCGCTTTCCATGGCGCCCTCGGTGACCGCCAGATATGCGCGCACATAGCTTTCGGTGTGCAATGCGCGCTGCATGCGGTCATGTGCAAAGGCATTGAGCGCAATGGGCATCAGCCCGCTGGTCCCCTTGTCCAGCCGACTGACAGGGCGGTAAACAAAGCCCTCCGGGCAGCCCAGATAGGCATACACCGCATTTTCCAGCGTTTTTTCGTCCTGATGCACGCTGCGGATGGAAGGCAGCGGCGCCGGCTTATCCACCACCAGCACGTCCTCATCGCGATATACGATGCGCAGCGGAATGTCGTAAGGCACAAGCTCTGGTCCTGCATCACGCAGCGTAACCCGCACCCGATCGCCCGCGTGCACAAACACGCCCGTATGCACACACTGGTCGTTCAGCCAGATGCCTTCAGAAAACTTGAGATGGCTGATTTGCCGGTTGGAAAGCTTCATGCACGACCGGAGAATTACGCTCAGCTTTTTGCCCTCGTTTTCCGCCGGCACTTCATAATGCAACTCACGCATGAGCCTTGGCAATATTCTGAATCCACACGCCCTTACGCAGCAGAATGAAGCCCAGAATGCACTTGAGGAAGTCCATCATCTGAATGATGCCGTACGTCCACAGAATGGGCGTAGCAATCACCTTGACCAGCAGCAGCGCCGCCGGCACGGAGATCACCCAGGTATAGCCGCTGTCAAACAGGAAGGTAATGATCGTTTTGCCGCCCGAGCGCAGGGTAAAATACGAGCAATGCGCAAAGGCATGCAGCGGCATCGCACAGGCAGAGAGCACCAGCATACTGCTTGCCATCTCGCGCACAGCCGGGGTTACGCCGCTGTACAGACGCGGAATATAGGGCGAAAGGATGATCAGCAGGCCGCCCATCACAAAGCAGGTGCACACGCTGAAGAATATCAGCTTCCACACCGTAGCCTTGGCGCCCTTGTAATCGTCCGCGCCCAGCGCCTGGCCCACCATGACAGACACCGCATTGCCCATGGAAAGGAACACGACGTTAAAGAGATTGGAAATGGTGCTGGTAATGCTCAGCGCCGACACGACCGTCAGACCGCTGAGAGAATAAACGGCTGTCAGCGTGCTCATGCCAATGGACCAGAGCGCCTCATTGGCCAGCAGCGGCGCGCCCACCTTCAGCACATCGCGCAAAAGGCCGCCGGGCACGCGCATCGTGCGGTATGCGCCGCGGATGAATACATACTTATTGCTGTTGCGGTGCACAAGCGCCACGATAATTGTCAATTCCACATAACGGCTGATGACCGTAGCCCAGGCCGCGCCTGCCACGCCCATACGCGGAAGCCCCAGCTTACCAAAGATCAGCAGATAATTGAAGATTACATTGGTCGCAACCGCCGAAACGCTGGCAATCATCGGCAGGCGCGTATCGCCCGTTTCACGCAGCGTACCGGCATAGCTCTGGCTCAGCGCAAAGGCGGGCATGCCCACCAGCATGATCATTAGATATGTCTTTGCCCAGTGCCGCATATTTTCCGCCACAGCCGCATCGCCATCGCCCTTGAGGAACAGCGTGATCAGCGGATCACCAAAGCCAATGAAAATAACAAACGCCGCCAGCAGCAACAGCACCGACGTCATGAGCTTAATGCGGAAGGTATCGCGCAAGCCCTTGATATCGCCCGCGCCATAAAACTGCGCGCCGTAAATGCCCGCGCCCGCCAAGCCGCCGAAGATACACAGATTAAATACAAACACCAGCTGGTTGGCAATGGCCACGCCGCTCATTTCCGCGTCGCCCAGCGCGCCCACCATCAGATTGTCCAGCAGGCTTACAAAATTGGTAATGCCATTCTGGATCACCATCGGCACCAGAATGCCCAATACCGTCGCATAGAAGGCGCGGCTGCCAATCAGCGTGCGACGGGCTTTTTTCAGAAAACTGTTCATCAATACTCACTCCGATCATTCAGGCCATCGACAAAACATCGCCATAGCGCGCTATCCGCTTTACGGCTGCACCTGATACTGCAGTCCGTTTTCATCCGTCGCAGTCTCGCCCGTGTGCAAAAGCTCGCTCACCTTCACCACTTCAAAACCGTTGTCGCGGTACCAGGTGAAAATATCCTTCAGCACCGCCGCCGTGCAGTCGGCGTCAATGTGCGTGAGGATGATGCTGCCGCCCGTCACATCCTTGGTAGAATACTTCAGGCTGTTTTTCTCGCTGGCTTCCTTGCGCGCATCATAGGATTCATGCGTCCAGCGAATCACCTCATAGCCCGCCGCATTGACAATGGCGCGGATCTTGCTGTTGCAGTTGCCCTCCGGCGGACGGAAAAGATTGGGGCGCTGGCCCGTCAGCTCCTCCACCAGATCGCTGGTACGGTTAAGCTGAGAGAGCATCTCTTCGCCCGTCAATTCATAAAAGGAAGGATGCGACCAGGAATGGTTGCCGATCTCATGTCCGCGGGCAGCCATCTCTTTGATATAATCCGGATTATTCTTGGCAAACTGGCCTGTCACAAAGAACGTGATCTTGAGCCCAAATTCATCCAGCACATCCAGAATATAGGGCAGATTATCCGAGCCTGCGCCGCAGTCCATGGTGAACGCCAGCTTGTTGTCATCGCGCTTGACGCCGTAGATGCTCTTACTGCCCGTCACGCCCACTGCCAGCAGGGCGCGGGCGTCGGGCACTTCGCGGCCATCCACCCACAGGGAAACCCACTTGCCCGGCCGCCAGGAATCATCCGTCATCCAGGAAAAGCTGTAGCCCGTGCGCTTCTGGTTATGCTCGATGGTCTCAAGCACCGTGCCGTTTTCATCGCGCAATTCAATCTTCGTGCCTGCCTCCATCCGCTCCGGATTGGCAATACGCACCTTGATGGCCATTTCACGGCCCACATAGGTCTGATACACGCCATTGGCAAAGGAATACACCGTCGCCGCGCGCGCCGTCACCGCGCAGGTATACTTGCTGCGGGTATATTCATCAGACTTGGCGATGGTATAGGTGGTGCTGCGACCGCTGGCGCTCAGTTCAAAGCTGACGTCCAATTCGCCTGCATTTTGCCCGGCCGGGATCACCACTTCATACGTATTTTTGCGGTTATCCGTAATTTTAATCGTGCGGTCGTGATCTGCCACATCAGAAGCCAGCACCTTCACGCTCGCCTTTTCCCCGCTCATGAAGGTAAACTTCTCCACCTCAAAGGAAATCTTGGTTCCCTCCGCCATAACAGAGGGCGTCAGCAAGCACAAAAGCAAAACGACGGCAATCAGTTTTTTCATATTATAATCTCCTTACGATACACGCTTGCGGCGCGGCAAATAATCATGATGATCGGCAATCCCGTGCTGGAATCTCCTGCCCTCCATGCGCTGCGCCGGAACGGGCGCATAGCCCGCCGAATAGCCCACGCGCCGCGCCTGTGCCCGCAGCCGCTTTCTCTGCGCGCGCTGCAGTACAATCTGCACCATATACATAATGCTCATCAGCATCAGCGGCAGCACCTTGGCATAGCGGATCATTTCGCCCAGCAGGGACATCTGCACAAACAGCCCCCATACCGCCAGCGCAAGGCTCATCGGCAGCAGCAGGAAGCTCGCGCGGCGGGTGCGGATGGTCGCCATCGCCAGCAGGGATAAAATGATGCACAGCAGCATAAAGCCCGGCACCTCAAACACGCGCACATCCACATAGGCAGCCGCCCGTTTAAAGGAGATGCCCTCGCCCACAGCCATGCTCACAAACATTTTCAGCGGGCCCCACATGGCGTCCACACGCGAAACAAACTCATAGCCCGACAGCGCCAGCAGCAACAGCGCATCCAGAAATATCCATTTGCGCACCTGCAAAATTCTGTTTCCCATGGCCTTCTCCTTTCGTACAAGTCGGCACACTACGCCATATTCCAGTTTATCCAAGAGGCGCGCGCTTGTCAAGGGCATATCCCCCCCCACAGCCGCCGCATTTCTGCGAAAACAATATTTCCCGCCCGAATTGTTACAACCTTTGTCAAACTCTTCAAAAAGCGTTGAAATTGTTACAATTTTGTGTTATGCTTGATATGGTAACAAAGAATGGAGGCATTTCACCTTGAATGCTTTGATTGAAAACGCCAAAAACATCGTTTTTGACGTGGGTCAGGTGCTTTTGCGCTTTGAACCAAAGGAATTTCTGCCGCGTATGTTCCCTGCCGATATTGCCCAAAGGCTGATGCCGCCGGCGCTTTTCGGCGGTGATCTGTGGCTCAGGATGGACCGGGGCGATTTTTCCGCCGAGGAATGTGCGCGCCTGATCACCGAAAAAGAAGGCCAGCCCGAATTGATGCCCTATGAGCTTGAGTTCATGCTGAACTTCGCCAAGCAGATGTCGCTGCTGCCGCCCGCACATCTGGTACCGGAATTGAAAAAAATGGGCAAGAAGCTCTACATCATTTCCAATTACGGTATCGAAACCTTCGCCGCCACCCAGGCGCAGTTTCCGGAACTGTTCAGCCAGTTTGACGGCATGGTGATCTCTGCCCGCGAAAAGCTGATCAAGCCCGATCTGCGCATCTATCAGCTGCTGTGCGACAGATATGGCCTCAAGCCTGAGGAATGCGTCTTCATTGACGATCTGTATGCTAATGTGCAGGGCGCGATTGACGCAGGCTTTCAGGGCATTCACTACACCGGCCCCGAGGCCATCGCATAATTTGCAATTTTTTCATCCGAGCGGGAGCAATTTCGCCCCCTCATCCGTCTATATAGATGAACAAAGACGATTCGCCAGAAGGAAGGATTCTCATGAACAAACAGCGTACCTTCAAACTGCTCACCCTGATTCTGATGCTGGGGCTTTTGTGCGTCACGCTCAGCGGCTGCATTAAGGATCCCACGCAGAACAACGGCATTCAGCCCGAGACCAGCTGGAAAACATATACCAACCAGCCCACTCAGGGCCCGCAGAGCACGGAGAACCTGGTCATCACGCCTCCGCCCTCCAATGATCCGGGCACGCAGAGCTGGGATGATCCGGTCACCAATCCCTCCAATAATCCCCCCATCGGCGCTGTTACGCCCGTGATGCAGGATACCCCCACGCCCTCTCCCTCGCCCACGCCGACTACCTCCGGCGTGCTGAAGCTGGGCAGCCAGGGCGACGCCGTGGCCAATGTACAGTCCGCGCTCAAGCGTCTGGGCTATTTTGAGGGCAAAACGGACGGCGACTTTGGCGAATATACTGAAAACGCCGTCAAGAAATTCCAGGCGCAAAACGGTCTGACGGCCGACGGCATCGTGGGCCAGGCGACGCTCAACAAGCTCTCCAGCTCTTCCGCCGCCACCTGCCCGCCCGATACCACGCCCACGCCTACGCGAAAGCCCACCAACAGGCCTACCAATACCCCCAACAACAGCAATACCTACCTGTCCAACGGCTCCAGCGGCAATAAAGTCACCCAGATGCAGAACCGCCTGATCGACCTGGGCTACCTTGAAGGCAGCGCCAGCGGCAAGTTCTGCGACGTTACCGAGCTGGCTGTCGTCTCCTTCCAGGCGCGCTCCAGCCTCTACAGCGATGGTATCGCCGGCCCCTCTACGCTCGATAAGCTGTATTCCTCCGCCGCGCGCAAGGCCAACACGGCTGTGGGCGTGATCGGCGTTTCGCTCAAGAACGGCGATGACGGCGATGCTGTGCGTCTGCTGCAGTCCAAGCTCAAGGCCTACGGCTTCTACAAGGGCACCGTGGACGGCGACTTTGGCGATGGCACGGAGGACGCCGTGAAGGCCTTCCAGCGCGCCAACAAGCTTTCTGCCGACGGTAAGGCGGGCGCCGAAACGCTGCGCAAGCTCTTTGCCGGCGATGTGACCACCGCCTCGGAAGCCACCGTCACCAAGAAGCCTACCACCACCAAGAAGCCCACTGAAAAGCCCGCCACCAAAAAGCCCGTCAGCACCACCAAGAAGCCCGCTACCCCCACGCCCAACGCCTATGTGCGTGTCACCGCGCGTCCGGATGGCGAATACTTCACCCTGGAAAAGGGCATGATGGGCTCGCCGATCAAGGAGCTGCAGCGCGCCCTCAAGAATGCCGGCTATTTCAAGGGCGATGTGGACGGCTACTACGGCGAAGATACGATTGAGGCCGTTAAGAAATTCCAGAAGGATAAGGGCCTCAAGCAGGATGGCAAGGCTGGTCCCGCCACGCTGCGCTATCTGTATGAGGGCGATTTCCCGGATGGAGCCTGATTTGCAAAACGCCTGCAACAAAAAATGAAGGGGTTTCCCCCCTTCATCGCATCCTATCAAGTTCATATTCTGAGAGCCGCCCGCAAGGACGGCTCTCTTTCAATGCATGTAGATGCCCAGGCCCATCAAAAACTGCGCCAGATAATAGCAACCCAGGCTGAAATAATCAATCTTCATATTCTTGCGGTCAAACAGCTGATACGCCAGCAGCCCATCCGATATGGCAAAAAGCACGCCGCCGGCAAAAAACAGCGGGCTTTGCGCAGCGGATACCGCCGTCATCAGGCACAGCATGATGCCATAGGCATAAAACGCCGGCGCACGGCGGCCCATTCCCCGCCGCCAGCGCTTGCACAGCGCCGTGATGCCCGCCATCAGAAAAAGGAACGCCAGAACGCTGCCCCATCCGGCCAGCTCCATCATGCTGAAGCCCACAATAAACAGCACATGTCCCAGCGCGAATGTTGCCGCGCCCAGCATAAAATGCGCGCACAGCGCGCCATCGGCAATTGTGCATACAATGATCGCCGCAAATATCACCCAATGCGCAGCCAGTCCACTGTCAATCGCCCCCAGCAGCGCCACCAGCGCCGCCATCAGCGTGGCGGTGCATTTGACAGCAATGCGCTTTATCAGCCCGCTGCCAGGCTTGTGCTTAAAATACTGGTAATGCAGATAGCAGACGATCATCACCAGAAAGGCCGCAAGAACAATATACTGCATAATCCGTCTCACTTTCAATGAAAAACGCCGTCCGCAGACGGCGTTTTTTATCTTACTTAATGCCGCGGCTGAGGTTCTTGGCACGCTGCTCGTGGCTGAGCTGGCGCTTTCTCATGCGCAGGCTCTTGGGCGTGATCTCCAGCAATTCATCGTCATCGATGAACTCCAGGCATTCTTCCAGCGTAAGCGGATGCACCGATACCAGGCGCAGGCTGTCTTCAGCGGCAGCGGAGTTGCGGGTGTTGGTGACGTGCTTTTTGCGGCATACGTTGCACACGATATCACCCGGGCGCGCGTTGGCGCCGCAGATCATGCCGGCATACACCGGCACCTGGCTGCCGATAAACAGCGTACCGCGCTCCTGGGTGTAGAACAGGCCGTACTGCGTGGTCTCGCCCGTTTCGTAAACAATCAGCGCACCCACATTGCGGTGCGGGATGTCGCCGCGGAAGGGCTCGTACTTTTCAAACACGCTGCTCATGATGCCCTCGCCGCGGGTATCGGTCATGAACTCGCTGCGATAGCCGAACAGGCCGCGGGAAGGAACGAGGAACTCCAGACGCACGCGGTCCATGCCCTCCATCTTTTCCAGCACGCCGCGACGGCGGCCGATCTTTTCGATAACAGCGCCTGCGTAGGGCTGGGGCACATCGGCGACCATGCGCTCAATGGGCTCGTGCAGCACGCCGTCGATCTCCTTGTAGATAACCTCGGGCTTGCTGACCTGGAATTCATAGCCCTGACGACGCATATTTTCAATCAGGATGGACAGATGCAGTTCGCCGCGGCCGCACACGTCAAAGCAATCGGGCGTTTCGCCGTCGGTGACGCGAAGGCTCATATCCGTCTGCAATTCGCGGTAGAGGCGCGCGCGCAGATGGCGGCTGGTCACATACTGGCCTTCCTTGCCGGCAAAGGGGCTGTCATTGACAGAGAAGGTCATAGTCACGGTGGGCTCGGAAATATTGACAAAGGGCAGCGCTTCCACCTTTTCGGGCGCGCATACGGTATCGCCGATGGACAGGTCTTCAAGGCCCGTCACCGCCACGATATCGCCCATGCTCATCTATTCCGCCGGCAGGCGCTTGAGGCCGTCGTAGGTAAACAGACCCGTCAGACGCCAGGGCGCAGCGCTCTTGACTTCCTTATCGTTGCAGCGAACGACCATCTGACCCGCCTTGAGCGTACCGCGCTGAATACGGCCTACGCCGATGCGGCCTACATAATCGTTGTAGTCGATGGTGGAGATCAGCACCTGCGCAGGGCCTTCCAGATCACCCTCGGGCGCGGGAATATACTTAAGAATGGCGTCAAACAGCGGACGCAGATCCTCGCCGGGCGTATCCAGATCCAGTGTGCAGGTACCCTTGCGTGCGGAGGCGTAGAGAATCGGGCGCTCCAGCGTGTCGGGATCGGCGTCCAGTTCAATCAAAAGATCGAGGATTTCATCCACCACTTCCTCACAGCGTGCGTCGGGGCGGTCAATCTTGTTGATGCAAATCAACACGGGCAGCTGCAATTCCAGCGCCTTATTCAGTACAAAGCGCGTCTGGGGCATGGGGCCTTCAAAGCTGTCCACCAGCAAAAGTACGCCGTCTACCATCTTCAGCACGCGCTCCACCTCGCCGCCAAAGTCGGCGTGGCCGGGGGTGTCAACGATGTTGATCTTAGTTTCTCCGTAATGCACGGCGGTATTCTTGGAAAGGATGGTAATGCCGCGTTCGCGCTCCAGGTCATTGGAGTCCATCACGCGGTCGGCCACTTCCTGATTGGCACGGAACACGCCGCCCTGCTTGAGCAGTTCGTTTACCAGGCTGGTTTTGCCGTGGTCAACGTGGGCAATGATAGCAATGTTGCGAATGTCGGAACGAATCATGCTTTTCGCCTTCTTCCATCAAATTCGTCAAAATAGTAATCTATTGGAGTTACGCCGGCTGCGGATGGCGTTATCTTCTTAGAAAATCTCTCTGGGCGCAAGCTCCGCCAGCTTGAGGCCCTTGTTGTTTTCTTCCGCCAGGCGGATGCTCCAGTCATTTTCAAACAGCAGCACCTCGCGCTCCTCCGCGTCAAAGGCGCGGGCGGAAGTCGAGGTCAGCTTCAGCTCCGTCGCAGGACAGTTGCTTTCCACCACCCAGCGCACATAGCGGTAAGGCAGATGCTCCACCACCAGATCCACGCCGTATTCGCCCTTGAGGCGGTGCGTCAGTACGTCAAACTGCAAAACGCCCACCACGCCGACCAGGAAATCCTCGCGGCCCGTTTCGTTGCGGATAAAGGTCTGGATGGCGCCTTCCTCGCTCAGCTGCATCACGCCCTTGACAAACTGCTTGCGCTTCATGGAATCCAGCGGACGCACTCTGGCAAAGTGTTCGGGCGCGAACACGGGAATCTTTTCAAACTTGATCTTGCGGCCCACGCACAGCGTGTCGCCCAGATGATAAATGCCCGGGTCGAACAGACCGATGATATCGCCGGGATAGGCCGTCTCCACGCCCTCGCGCTCATCCGCCATAAACTGCTGAGGCTGCTTGACCTGAATTTCCTTGCCGCTGCCCGAATGCCACACGTTCATGCCCTTGTGGAATTCGCCGGACACGATGCGCAGGAAGGCCAGACGGTCGCGGTGCGCGGGGTTCATGTTGGCCTGAATCTTAAAGATAAAGCCGGAGAAATTTTCATCCTCGGGATAGATCATGCCCTCGTTGCTCTCGCGGGGCGTAGGCGGTGTGGTATAGCCCAGGAATCTTTCAAGGAAGGGCTCAACGCCGAAGTTCGTCACCGCGCTGCCAAAGAACATGGGGGTCAGTTCGCCCTTGCGCACTTTTTCGAGGTCAAATTCATCGCCCGCTTCGTCCAGAAGCTCGATCTCATCATGCAGGCGGGTGATATAATGCTTGTCCAGCATGCCCGAAAGCGCCGGATCATCGATATGCACTTCGGTCTTCTCGGCCTTTTTCTTGCCGTGATCGCCGCCGAAATACAGTTCGATCATCTTGGTATCGCGGTGATACACGCCCTGGAAATCGCCGTCCGTACCGATGGGCCAGCAAACGGGGCAGGCATGGATGCCCAGCACGTTTTCCAGCTCGTCCATCAATTCGAAGGGATCCTTGGCGGCGCGGTCCATTTTATTGACAAAGGTAAAAATCGGAATACCGCGCATACGGCAAACCTTAAACAGCTTGATGGTCTGCTCTTCCACTCCCTTGGCCGCGTCGATGAGCATCACGGCGCTGTCCGCCGCAACCAATACGCGGTAGGTATCCTCCGAGAAGTCCTGATGGCCGGGGGTATCCAGAATATTGATATTGCAGCCATTGAAGGAGAACTGCATGGCGGAAGACGTAACAGAAATGCCGCGCTGCTTTTCAATCTCCATCCAGTCGCTGGTGGCATGACGCTCCGCCTTACGGGCCTTGACCGAACCGGCCTGACGAATGGCGCCGCCGTAAAGCAGCAGTTTTTCCGTCAAAGTTGTTTTACCGGCGTCGGGATGGCTGATAATGGCGAATGTGCGTCTGCGCGCAACTTCGTCTCTGAGCATGTCGTTTCCCCTTCCTGA
>JAFXJP010000038.1 GCA_017532155.1 Clostridia bacterium
AGGTCTCATCGAGATCTACAAGAAGCAGAAGCCCGGCGAGCCCCCCACGAAGGAGAGCGCCACCAATCTGTTCAACTCCCTGTTCTTCGATGCCAAGCGTTACGACCTGATGCGCGTTGGCCGCTATAAGTTCAACAAGAAGCTGTCTCTGGCCACCCGTATCCAGGATCGCACCGCCGCTGAGGACATCGTCAACCCCACCACTGGTGAGGTGATGGTCAAGGCCGGCGAAGTGATCGAGAAGGACGTTGCCCGTGCCATCCAGAACGCCGGTATCAACGAGGCGTATGTGGATGTGGAAGGCAAGGCTCATAAGGTTGTGGGCAACCACTTTGTGGATGCTGCCTGCTACCTGCCCTTCGATCCCAAGGAAGTGGGCGTACAGGAGCAGGTGCTCTATCCCATGCTGATGGAAATCGTGGGTGCCTGCGAAGGCGACGAGAAGAAGCTGCGTGAGGAAGTGAAGGCGCACCTCCACGATTTGATGCCCAAGCACATCATCACCGAGGATATCGTGGCCTCCATCAGCTATCTGCTGGGCCTGCCCTACGGCATCGGCTTCACCGATGATATCGACCATCTGGGCAACCGCCGTCTGCGCTCTGTGGGCGAACTGCTCCAGAACCAGATCCGCATTGGTCTGAGCCGTCTGGAGCGCGTGGTGCGTGAGCGTATGGCCATTCAGGATGCCGACGATGTGAAGCCCGGCGAACTGATCAACATCCGCCCCGTCAGCGCAGCCATCAAGGAGTTCTTTGGCTCCTCCCAGCTGTCTCAGTTCATGGACCAGCCCAACCCCCTGGCTGAGCTGACCCATAAGCGCCGTCTGTCCGCTCTGGGCCCCGGCGGTCTGAACCGTGACCGTGCCTCTTTCGAGGTTCGTGACGTTCACTACAGCCACTATGCCCGTATCTGCCCCATTGAGACCCCTGAAGGTCCCAACATCGGTCTGATCGGCTCTCTGGCGACCTATGCCCGTATCAACGAGTACGGCTTCATCGAAGCTCCCTATCGCAAGATCGATCCCAAGACCCACAAGGTCACCGATGAGATCGTGTACCTGACTGCCGACGAAGAAGACTTCTTTGTGGTGGCGCAGGCCAAGGAGCCTCTGGAGGCCGATGGTACCTTTACCAACGAATATATCACCGTCCGTGACAAGGCCGAGTTCGTGCAGGTGCACCGTGAGAACGTTGACCTGATCGACGTCAGCCCCCGTCAGATCGTTTCCGTGGCCACCGCCATGATTCCCTTCCTGGAGAATGATGACGCTACCCGTGCACTGATGGGTTCCAACATGCAGCGTCAGGCTGTGCCGCTGCTGGTGCCGGAAGCCCCCATCGTGGGTACCGGCATGGAGTTCAAGGCTGCCCATGACAGCGGCGTTGTGCTGCTGAGCAAGGAAAGCGGCGTGGTGGAAAAGGTTGCCGGTGATTCCATCGTCATCCGTGATGACAACCGGGAAGCCCACACCTACAAGCTGAGCAAGTTTGCCCGTTCCAACCAGGGCACCTGCATCAACCAGCATCCCCGTGTCAAGGCGGGCCAGCGTGTGGAAAAGGGCGATCTGCTGGCGGATGGTCCTTCCACTGAAAAGGGCGAAATCGGTCTGGGCCGCAACGTGCTCATCGGTTTCATGACCTGGGAAGGCTACAACTACGAAGACGCCGTCCTCATCAGCGAAAAGCTGGTCAAGGAAGACATCTATACCTCCATCCACATCGAGGAGTTCGAGTCCGAAGCCCGCGAAACCAAGCTGGGACCGGAAGAGATCACCCGTGATATTCCCAACATCGGCGACGATGCTGTGAAGGATCTGGACGAAGACGGTATCATCCGCATCGGTGCCGAGGTTCGTGCAGGCGACATTCTGGTTGGTAAGGTCACCCCCAAGGGCGAGACCGACCTGACCGCTGAAGAGCGTCTGCTGCGTGCCATCTTCGGCGAAAAGGCCCGTGAGGTGCGTGACACCTCCCTGCGTGTGCCCCATGGCGAGGGTGGTATCGTTGTGGACGTGAAGGTATTCACCCGCGAAAACAAGGACGAGCTCTCTCCCGGCGTGAACATGATGGTTCGTGTTTACATCGCCCAGAAGCGTAAGATCAGCGTGGGCGACAAGATGGCCGGCCGCCACGGTAACAAGGGTGTTGTTTCCCGCATTCTGCGTGAAGAGGATATGCCCTTCATGCCCGATGGCACCCCCCTGCAGATCGTTCTGAACCCCCTGGGCGTTCCCTCCCGTATGAATATCGGTCAGGTGCTGGAAGTGCACCTTGGCATGGCCGCCAAGACCCTTGGCTGGCACGTTGCCACCCCCGTGTTCGACGGCGCCACCATGGACGACATTGCCAAGTGTCTGGAAATGGCCGGCAAGGATCCCAGCGGCAAGACCATCCTTTACGACGGCCGTACGGGCGAACCCTTTGAAAACCCCGTTACCGTCGGCTATATGTACTTCCTCAAACTCCACCATCTGGTAGACGACAAGATGCACGCCCGCTCTGTGGGTCCGTACTCTCTCGTTACCCAGCAGCCTCTGGGCGGTAAGGCCCAGTTCGGCGGCCAGCGCTTCGGCGAGATGGAAGTCTGGGCTTTGGAGGCCTATGGCGCCGCCAATACCCTGCAGGAGATCCTCACTGTGAAGTCCGACGATATCGTGGGCCGCGTCAAGGCTTACGAAGCCATCGTCAAGGGCACCAACATCCCCGCTCCCGGCGTGCCGGAGAGCTTCAAGGTTCTCATCAAGGAACTCCAGTCTCTGGCGCTGGATATCCGCGTGCTGGATGCCAATAAGGAAGAGATCATCATCCGCGAACTGGATGACGAGGACTTCGATATGGATATCTCCTCCTCCCGTGGGGAAGAGAAGGCCGAGGAAGAGACCGAAGAGGTCGCCGCCATCGAGCAGGAAGCTGTCGCTGATGTGGATATGGATGTTGATTTCAGCATGGATGCGCTGGACGATTTTGACATGGATCTGGGCGATGATCTGGGTTCTATGGATTTCAGCGACCCCATGGATGAGGAGTAACACCCGTCAAGCCGATACACCGAAAGGAAGTGCCGAATTTTGTTTGACCTGAACAATCTTGATTCCATCCAGATCGGCATGGCTTCTCCGGAGCAGATCCGCGCATGGAGCTGCGGCGAGGTTACCAAGCCTGAAACCATTAACTACCGTACCTTGAAGCCTGAAAAGGACGGTTTGTACTGCGAGCGCATCTTCGGACCCACCAAGGACTGGGAGTGTAACTGCGGCAAGTACAAGCGCATCAAGTTCAAGGACAAGAACAAGATCTGTGACAAGTGCGGCGTGCAGGTGACCCGCGCCAAGGTGCGCCGCGAGCGCATGGGTCATATCGAGTTGGCTGCCCCTGTTAGCCATATCTGGTATTTCAAGGGCATCCCCAGCCGTATGGGCATGTTGCTGGATATCAGCCCCCGCACGCTGGAGAAGGTGCTGTATTTCGCCAACTTCATCGTGCTGGATCCCGGCGACTCCAGCCAGACTGGCCTGAAGATGCACGAGCTGATCAACGACTCCAAGTACCGCGAGGTGGAAGCCAAGTGCGGTCGCGGCAGCTTCCGCGCCGGTATGGGTGCGGAGGCTGTCAAGGAGCTGCTCCAGTCTCTGGATCTGGATGCGCTCAGCGTACAGCTGAAGAAGGAAATCGCTGAGCTGGCTGAGAAGGAACGCGATCGCGAAACCGAAGGCCAGAAGCGTGCCCGTGCTGTGAAGCGTCTGGAAGTGGTGGAAGCTTTCCGCCTGTCCAACAACAAGCCTGAGTGGATGATTCTGGACGTGATCCCGGTTATGCCCCCGGATCTGCGCCCCATGGTACAGCTGGACGGCGGCCGTTTTGCCACCTCCGACCTTAATGACCTGTACCGTCGCGTCATCAACCGTAACAACCGCCTCAAGAGACTGATTGAGCTGCGTGCTCCCGACATCATTGTCCGCAACGAGAAGCGTATGCTGCAGGAAGCTGTTGACGCCCTGATCGACAATGGCCGCCGCGGTCGTCCCGTTACGGGCCCCGGCAACCGCGCCCTCAAGTCCCTGTCCGACTTCCTGCGCGGTAAGCAGGGGCGTTTCCGTCAGAACCTGCTGGGTAAGCGCGTTGACTATTCCGGTCGTAGCGTTATCGTCGTAGGTCCTGAACTGAAGCTCCATCAGTGCGGTCTGCCCAAGGAAATGGCGCTGGAGCTGTTCAAGCCCTTCGTCATGGAAAAGCTTGTCAAGAACGGCATTGCCCATAACATCCGCGCTGCCAAGCGCATGGTCGAAAAGGTCAAGCCCGAGGTGTGGGACATTCTCGAAGGCGTGATTAAGGATCATCCGGTCCTGCTCAACCGCGCGCCTACGCTGCACCGCCTGGGCATCCAGGCGTTTGAGCCTGTGCTGGTTGAGGGCAAGGCCATGAAGCTGCATCCTCTGGCCTGTACTGCTTACAACGCTGACTTTGACGGCGACCAGATGGCTGTTCACGTACCGCTTTCTATGGAAGCGCAGGCGGAAGCCCGTTTCCTCATGCTGTGCGCCAACAACATCATGAAGCCGCAGGACGGCAAGCCCGTTATCAGCCCCTCTCAGGACATGGTTATCGGCTGCCACTACCTGACCATTACCGATCCCGAGGCCAAGGGCGCCGGCCGTGTCTTCTGCAACTATGATGAAGCCATGATGGCTTATCAGATGAAGCAGATCACCCTGCAGTCTCCCATCAAGGTTCGCGTAGAGCGCACCTTTGAGGGCGTGACCGAAAAGCGCATCATTGATTGCACGCTGGGTCTTTTGATCTTCAACGAGAACATCCCGCAGGATCTGGGCTTCAAGCCCCGTGAGTGCATGGACGATATGTTCAAGCTGGAGATTGACAAGGAAGTTGTCAAGAAGGACCTTTCGAATATCGTTGAGCGCTGCTTCCGCGTGCATGGTGTGAACGTCTGCGCCAACGTGCTGGACAATATCAAGGCGATGGGTTACAAGTACTCCACCCTGGGCGCCATCACCGTATCCGTCAGCGATATCATCGTTCCTCCGGAAAAGCCCGAGCTGCTCAAGAAGGCGGACGATCGCATTAAGGATATCGAGCGCAAGTTCCGTCGCGGCCTGATGACCGAGGACGAGCGCTACCGCAATGTTATTACTACCTGGAACGACACCACTGCTGCGCTGCGTAGCCGCGTGCTGCAGGTGCTGCCGCACAAGAACCCCATTTACATGATGACCAACTCCGGCGCCCGCGGTAGCGTGGCTCAGGTTGCTCAGCTGGCGGGTATGCGCGGTAACATGGCGTCTCCCTCCGGTAAGACCATCGAAATCCCGATTCGCGCGAACTTCCGTGAAGGCCTGAGCGTTATCGAATTCTTCATGTCCTCTCACGGTTCTCGTAAGGCTCTGGCCGATACCGCTCTGCGTACGGCTGACTCTGGTTACCTCACCCGCCGTCTGGTTGACGTGGCGCAGGAAGTGATCATCCGTGAGACTGACTGCTTCGAAAACCGCGGTGAAAAGGTGCGCGGCATCAAGGTGGAAGCCATTGGCGAGATGAAGTCTCTGGAAGAGCGCATCATTGGCCGCGTGGCTGCCGAGGATGTATATCATCCCACCACCGGCGAACTGCTCTGCCCGGTGAATGAGTCCATTGACTATAAGCTCGCTGCTGTTATTGCCAAGGCCGGTGTGAAGAGCGTGCAGGTGCGCTCCGTGCTGACCTGCCGCTGCCAGCGCGGCGTATGCGCCCGCTGCTACGGCAGCAACCTGGCGCATGGCGGCGAAGTGGATATCGGCGAGGCCGTTGGTATCATCGCGGCTCAGGCTATCGGTGAACCCGGTACCCAGCTGACGATGCGTACCTTCCATACCGGCGGTATTGCTACCGTTGCCGATATTACCCAGGGTCTGCCCCGCGTTGAGGAACTGTTTGAGGCCCGCAAGCCCAAGCATGACGCGCTGCTGGCTGAAATCGGCGGCCGCGTAAGCCTGAACGAAAACAAGAAGAAGCGCGAGCTGACCATCACCAGCCTGGAGGACGAGGGTGAAAAGAAGACCTACGCCATCCATTACGGCGTGCACATCAAGGTCAATGAAGGCGATATTGTCAAGGCCGGCGACGAGCTGACCGAAGGCTCTATCAACCCGCATGATCTGCTGCGCATCCTGGGCGTGAAGGCTGTTCAGGAATACCTCCTGTGCGAGGTTCTGAGCGTTTACCACAGCCAGGGCGGTGTTGCGATCAGCGATAAGCATATCGAAATCATCATCCGTCAGATGCTGCGCAAGGTGCGCGTGGTTGACGCGGGCGATACCGATCTGCTGCCTGGCAGCTTCGTTGATATCTTCCGCTTCGAAGAAGCCAACGAAAAAGCCATCATGGAAGGCGGCCGTCCTGCCTACTCCAGCCGTGTGCTGCTGGGTATCACCAAGGCTTCTCTGGCGACCGACAGCTTCATGTCTGCCGCTTCCTTCCAGGAGACCACCCGCGTGCTGACCGAAGCCGCCATCAAGGGCAAGGTTGACCCGCTGCTGGGCCTGAAGGAAAACGTCATCATCGGTAAGCTGATCCCCGCCGGTACGGGCCTGCGCCGCTACAAGAACATCGAATTGCAGGAAACCTACTAATCATTTTGAAATGATTACCTGATCTTTCCCGCATGAAGATCACCCCCTTTTCGCATGATAATACAGGTGCGAAAAGGGGGTATTTTATTTGACGATGGTGCTGTTTGTCATCCAATTGGCGGTGACGGTGACTGTGGGCGTTTACTTTATGACACAGCTGCGCAAAGAGAAAAATGTGCAGCCGGGCGTGAAAAGGGAATCGGCGCGCGAATACGAGAACCTGCGGAAAATGCGCGCAATTCATCTGTCCGAACCACTCAGCGAGCATGTGCGTCCGCAGGTGTTTGAGGATATTGTAGGTCAGGAAGAAGGCATCAAATCACTGAAGGCGATCCTGTGCGGTGCAAATCCGCAGCATGTGATCATTTATGGACCTCCCGGTATCGGCAAAACCTGTGCCGCGCGGGCGGTGCTGGAATATGCCAAGCACAGCGAGGGCACACCGTTTAAGGAAAACGCGCCGTTTATCGAGATTGACGCTACCTGCGTACGCTTTGATGAGCGCGCGATTGCCGACCCGCTGTTTGGTAGCGTGCATGATCCCATTTACCAGGGGGCAGGCGCACTTGGTGTGCAGGGTGTGCCGCAGCCCAAACCGGGTGCAGTCAGCAAGGCGCATGGCGGCGTATTGTTTTTGGATGAGATCGGTGAACTGCATCCCATCCAGATGAATAAGCTGCTGAAAGTGCTGGAAGACCGCAGGGTGCAGTTCGATTCAGCCTATTATGATCCGGATGATATGTCGGTACCGCGCTATATTCATGATATTTTCAAAAATGGTATGCCGGCAGATTTTCGCCTGATCGGCGCAACTACAAGAAGCCCGGAGGAAATGCCGCCGGCACTGCGTTCAAGGTGCATGGAAGTGTTTTTCCGCCCGCTGGAAGGGGAGGAGATCGCCTGCATTGCGCAGGGGGCGGCACAGCGCGCGGGCTATGACATTGCCAGGGAAACGGCGGTATTTTGCAGCAAATATGCTTCCTGCGGTCGCGACGCTATCAATATGGTGCAGATGGCGGCGGGACTGGCACAGATGGACAAGCGTATTGATATCAGATTAAAGGATATGGAATGGGTGGTGCAGTCCGGCCATTATGCGCAGCGACCGGAACACATTGCCTCGCAGGAAAACAGGATAGGCGCTGTGCATGGGCTGGCAGTATACGGCGCGCATCAGGGCGCGGTGATGGAGATTGAGGCGACGGTGGTTCCGGGCGATGGGCGCGTGCTGGTAACGGGCATTGTGGATGAGGAAGAGCTGGGCGGCGGCGCGCATGTGATGCGCAGACGGTCTACGGCACGGGTGTCGGCAGATAATGTGACGACGGTGCTGAAGATGCTGGGATATCTTAAAAATGATCAGGATGTGCATGTTAATTTCCCGGGCGGCGCCCCGGTGGATGGTCCCAGCGCCGGTGCTGCGATGGCGATTGCGGCGATCAGCGCACTGACGGGCAGGCCGGTGGACGGCGGCTGTGCGATTACGGGCGAAATATCCGTGCAGGGGCAGATCAAGCCTGTTGGCGGCGTGCCGGAAAAGGTAGAGGCAGCCAGACGCGCCGGGCTGATCAGCGTATATATTCCCAGAGAAAATATGCTGGAGAGATTTGAAGACTGCGGCGTGCATGTGATGATGCTTGACTGCATTGAACAGGCCATCGAAAAGCTGCTTTTGCCAAAGGATATCTGCGAAAAAGAGACGGAAAATGCGGCGCTGCCGCTGCTGCCGCTCGCAGCCAGCCCGACCGCCCATTGATGCTTGCAAAGCGTAGCGATTTCTGATAAAATAAGGGGAATTTTGAACAATGGAGGGCCGTATGGCAACGAAACGCAAGTCTGCCAAGGCAGTGCGCATCCCTTTGATGGCGCTGCGGGGGCTGATGATATTTCCGCACATGGTATTGCATTTTGACGTGGGCCGCCCGCGCAGCATTGCAGCGCTGGAAGCAGCGATGCTGGAGAATCAGCGCATTTTTCTGGTGGCTCAGCATGACGCTGAGGTGGAGGAGCCCGGCGTTGAGGATATTTGCCGCGTAGGTACGATTGCGACGATCAAGCAGGTGCTCAATCTTCCCGGCGACAGCCTGCGCGTACTGGTGGAAGGCCAGCAGCGTGCGGTGTTTAAATCTGCCGTGCAGGAGGATCCCTACTGGATTGCCGATGTGCTGCCCATTCGGGATGAGGCGGCAGAGGATGATCCCACCGTGCAGGCGCTGATGCGCACGACACATGATTTCTTTGATGAATACGCAAAAGCCAGCATGCGCGTGTCACCCGAAACGCTCAGATCTGTCAAGGAAGTGGATGCGCCTGACCAGCTGGCGGATGTGATTGCCGCCAATGTGCTTACGCGTCTGGAGGACCGTCAGGCGATCCTGGAGGAAGTGAGCGTGGCTGCGCGCCTTGAAACGCTGTGCGGCATTCTGGTGCGCGAAACGGAACTGGCCGGCATTGAAAAACAGGTGCAGGGCCGCATCCGCAAGCAGTTGGAAAAAAATCAGAAGGATTATTATCTGCGCGAGCAGATCCGCGCCATTCAGGAGGAGCTGGGGGATGACAACTCCAGTCAGAATGACGAGCTGCGCGAGCGCATGCGCAAAACGCCGCTGAGCGACGAGGCGCGCGAAAAGGTAGAGCGGGAGCTGGATCGTCTCTCGCGCATGGCGCCCGGTACGCCTGAAATCAGCGTATCGCAGACGTATATTGAGTGGATTCTCGATTTGCCGTGGGGAGCATATACCACGGATAATCTTGATCTCAAGCGTGCGCGCCGCATTCTGGATGAAGAGCACTACGGTATGCAGCAGGTCAAGGATCGCGTGATCGAGTATCTGGCTGTGCGCCGTATGAAGCAGATGAACACGCAGGAGGGCAGCCTGAAGGGGCCGATCCTGTGCTTTGTCGGCCCTCCTGGCGTGGGCAAGACGTCTATCGTCAAGTGTATTGCAAAGGCGGTTGGACGCAAATTTGTGCAGATGTCGCTGGGCGGCGTGCGCGATGAGGCGGAGATCCGCGGACATCGCCGCACATACATCGGCGCTATTCCCGGCCGCATCATTGCCGGCATGAAACAGTCCGGCACGATGAATCCCGTGTTCCTGTTTGATGAAATTGACAAGATGAGCAATGATTTCAGAGGAGATCCGGCCAGCGCCATGCTGGAGGTGCTTGACGGCGAGCAGAACGGCGCCTTCCGCGATCATTATCTGGAATTGCCCTTTGATCTGTCGCAGGTCATGTTCATTACTACGGCAAACTCTGTGGAGACCATTCCTGGCCCGCTGCTGGACCGTATGGAGATTATCGAGGTGCCCAGCTACACCGAGGAAGAAAAACTGCAGATTGCCAAGAAGCATCTTTTGCACCGCCAGGTAACCGAGCACGGTCTGACAAAGGGCAGCGTGCGCATCGGCGATGCGGCGATGAAGATGATCATTGAAGGCTATACCCGCGAGGCTGGTGTGCGTACGCTGACGCGTACCATTGCGCGCGTGGTGCGCAAGGCGGCGGTCGATATGCTGGAAAATGATCTGGAACAGGTGACGGTATCGCGCGAAAAGGTGCAAAAATATCTGGGTGCGCAGCGCTATCTGCGCGATTTGCCCGAGAAAAAGCCCTGCGTGGGCGTGGTCAACGGCCTGGCTTACACGACTGTTGGCGGCGAGACGCTGCAGGTGGAATGCACCGTGATGACGGGCAGCGGCAATCTGTCGCTTACCGGTCAACTGGGCGATGTGATGAAGGAAAGCGCGCGCGCAGCGCTCAGCTGGGTGCGTGCGCATGCGGCGGAATATGAGCTGCAGCCTGATTTCCACAAGAATATTGATATTCACATTCATGTGCCCGAAGGCGCTGTGCCCAAGGATGGCCCCTCGGCAGGCGTGACGATGGCAACGGCGCTGGTATCGGCATTGACAGAGCGGCCTGTACGCCAGGATGTGGCGATGACAGGCGAAATTACGCTGCGCGGCCGTGTGCTGCCCATTGGCGGCGTGAAGGAAAAAATGCTGGCGGCGTATCGCGCGGGCATCAAAACGCTGCTGCTGCCGATGGAGAACAAAAAGGATCTGGAAGAGATTCCGGAGCGCGTGCGCAATACCTTCTCTGTGCACTTTATGGAGAATATTGAAGACGTGCTGAAAATTGCGCTGCTGAGTAAATAAGCGCACGAAAGCAGGTACACATGGATATTAAGAAAGCAAGATTTGTAACGAGCATGGCGGCCTACGGTAAGTTTTCCGGCATTGGCTTGCCGCAGATTGCGGTGGCTGGAAAAAGTAACGTGGGTAAATCCAGCCTGATCAATGCGCTGTGCCGTCATAATAAGCTGGCCAAAACCAGCGCTACGCCCGGCAAGACGCGACTGCTGAATGTATTTGAGATCAACGGCGGCACGGGCGATGCGTTTCATCTGGTGGATCTGCCCGGCTACGGCTTTGCCAAGGTGGATAAGGGCGAAAAGCTGCGCTGGGGCGAGATGATGCAGGGCTATTTTGACAAGAGCCGTGAGCTGCGTATCGTGTTGCAATTGGTAGATATTCGCCACGACCCGACGCAGGATGACATTGATATGGTGAGTTTCCTGCGTGCGGAAGGCATTCCCTTCCAGATTGTGTGTACCAAGGCGGATAAAATCAGCCGCGGCTCGCGCATGAAATACACGGCGGCCATTGGCCGCGCGCTGCAGGCGCAGCCCTGGGAGCTGATCTGCTGCTCCAGCGAGACGGGCGAAGGCCGGGATCAATTGATCCGCTGCATTGATGAAGCAATCAAAACGCCGGTGGAATTCATCGAAGAGGATGAGCTTGCCGACGAAGAATACATCGACGAATAAAAAATATCCGGTACAAATCAAAATTGTACCGGATATTTTTTGTTTTTTAGTTGAGCGGCGGGTAGGTATAGCGGCCGATCAGACGCGGCATGCCGTTGTACACGCCATAGGCGTCGCCGTAGACGCGGTAGCGCTGCCCGGCTTCCCAGGTATCGCTGGAGAGATTTTCAAGCATGACCAGCTGCTCTACATCGGGGGAAGGATTGGTATCCATGATGGCCAGCTGCGGTTTGTGGCTGATGATCTCAATGATTTCACCGGTGCAGACATACACCTGTGTGCGCTGTACGCGCAATGCGGTGTTATTGAGATAATCCAGATAATTGTCACGGCCTGCCTGCGTGCTGTCCATCGCCCAGGCCTTGGGCGTATAGGTGCTGGCGTAGGGGACGTAATACACTTCCTTGGTGAGCGTCGCGCTGTCATCATCCTTCTGTGCGATGATGGTGATTACGTTGGTGCCGATTTTATTGAACTTGGCTTTGAAGGAGAATTCGCCCGTAGAAGCAAGCATGGATGTGTTCATCTGCTCATGGGGCGTAGTGACGGTGATGGTAGCGCCGGGGATGGTGGTGCCCTTGATGGTCATCAGATTATCGGCGCTGGTATTGCCAAGCGTGGGATCCAGTTCCAGCGGGATATCCTGCGGCGCACGGTAGAGAATGAGCCGGACGGTATTCTTGCGGTAATACTCGCACTGCACCTCGATGATAAACTCGTTTTCACCGACGGCGGGCACGGTGGCGTTGTAGCTGATATAGCCATCCTGGGTATTGACGAAGCTGGAGAAATCAACGCCGTTGATAAGGACGGTGGAGTTCTGCTCGACCTTGAACTGAATCTGATAGGGCGAGGTGGTGACCTCCATGTAGGCAGTATCGGGAGTAACAAGCGTGATGGGCGAAAGCGGCACGTCGATGGTGTAGACGATGGGCTCCATCAGCTTTTGCTCGCCGGCGCTGGTTTTGATGTAAGGGGTCAGGGTGATATCCATGGTGGCGCTGTCTATATCATCCTTGAGCTGATACCAGGTGTAATCCGCCACAGTGACGGAGGCATAGCCGCCGGTAGAAATATAGGACTTTTTCAGCTCTTTGATATAGATCTGCGAGCCTTCGGGCGCGGGGATATCGATGGTATGGGCTGCCATATCATTGAGAATGGTGGCGGTGATGCGAATTTGCTCCTGCAGCGAGGGCTGCTTATTCTCCTGCGCGGGTTTAATGATAAACATATAGATGCACAGCGCTGCGCTGACACAGAAGAAAAAGATGGCCAGGAAGGGGGCAAAGCGCCTCAGGCCCATGCCGTGACCACGGCGGGAACGCCGCGAGGTGGGGCTGTATACGCGCGACTGGCGCGGCACGCTGTCATAGAGGGGAATCTGGCGGTCACGCAGATCATCATAGACCTGATCGTCATCAAAGCTGGTACGGGACTGGACGAATATGGCGTCAGGCCGCACTTCGCCTTCGGGCTGCATGCCGCGCACTTCCTCTGCCTTGGGCTCGACATAGGTGCTGACGCGTTCATCATTCAGGGACTGCACATTGCTTTTGAGGGGAACGTAGCCGCTCTCGGCGCTGTGCTGCTGCACCTGACGCAGCTGCTCTTCGCCGCGCTTGCGGCGGATATGCAGGCTTTGCATTTCGCGGGCAAGCTGATCGCGGTCGTCCGGACGGGGAATGGCGCGGGAAATATGATCATCATCCGCCTCAAAAATGACTGTCTGTGCTCCCTTCGGCATGTTTTTCAATTGCTGTTCATGCTCGGGAGATTTCCAGTTGAGCGGCGTGGTATCTTGCGTGGGCAGCTTCGACGCGCAGTAAAAGCAGCGGTCGGTCGTTGCACGGTTCCAGCGTCCGCATTGCGGGCATTTCATGGAAAAGTGTGCCTCCTTGCGTAAATCGTTAACATTCAATAATTCGTCATGATCAGCTGAAATCCTGCTAAGGCTCTGTAAAAAGCAATCTTTGCGCGTGCGATTTACAATTGACTGCCGACATGCTATAATCAAAGGTGGAAAATGAAAGGAAACATTGCCATGCAATTGAAAGATATTCATTCGCCGCAGGATGTAAAACAGATGGATCGCAGCGAGCTTGGTGAATTAACCGAGCAGATCAGAGCGCGTATTATTGCTACTGTGGCAAAAAACGGCGGCCATTTGGCTTCCAATCTGGGCACGGTCGAACTGACCATTGCACTGCATCGCGCCTTTGATATGGAAAAGGACAAAGTAGTGTGGGATGTTGGTCACCAGTGCTATACGCATAAGCTTTTGACGGGCCGCGAGCAGCAGTTTGATTCGCTGCGGCAGTTTGGCGGACTGGCAGGCTTTCCGCGCCGGGAGGAAAGCGCATATGATGCTTTTGACGTGGGACATGCGTCTACCGCTATTTCGGCGGCGGCAGGCCTTGCGCGCGCAAGGGATCTGAAAAAGGAAGATCATCATGTGGTAGCAGTGGTGGGCGACGGTGCGCTGACCGGCGGCATGTGTTATGAAGCGCTTAACGATGCAGGCAGCAATAAGCTGCGCATGATTGTGGTGCTTAATGACAATGAAATGAGCATTTCGCCCAATGTGGGTTCTGTCAGCAAATACCTGACACATCTGCGCGCCGGCAAGGGTTGGTTTGATGTAAAGAAGCGCATTTCAAAATTCCTCAAAAAGATTCCTGTGGTGGGCATGCCGCTGCACCATGGATTCCAGCGCATCAAGGATTCCATCCGTAATATTTTTGTGCAGGACAGGCTGTTTGACTCGCTGGGGTTTCATTATCTGGGACCGGTTGACGGACGCGATATCGCCAGCATGGAGCGTATTTTTGCACAGGCGCAGAAGCTGGAAGAACCGGTGCTTATTCATGTGATCACCCGCAAGGGCAAGGGATTTAAATATGCGGAAGAGAATCCCACCATGCTGCATGGCACGCCGCCCTTTGATATTGAAACGGGTGCGCCGCTGAAAGCTTCATCCAATGGCATGAGCAGCGTGGCGGGCGATGAGCTGTGCCGAATGGCGGCCAAGGATGCGCGCGTAGTGGCGATTACGGCGGCCATGACGGAAAGCACGGGACTGAAAAAGTTTGCGGAGAAATATCCCGACAGGCTGTTTGATGTGGGAATTGCCGAAGAGCATGCCGTGACGATGGCGGCTGGCCTGGCCTGCGGCGGGATGCGGCCTTTTGTAGCCATTTATGATACTTTCCTGCAAAGAGGATACGATCAGCTGCTGCATGACGTGTGCTTGCAGAAGCTGCCTGTATGCTTCCTGATTGACCGCGCAGGCATGAGCGAGGACGGCGCGACGCATCATGGCATTTACGGCATGTCCTATCTTAAGCATTTGCCGGGCATGACGGTACTCAATGCCTCTTCCCGCACAGAACTGCGTGCGATGATGCGTTATGCGATTACGCTTTCCAGCCCGGTGGCAATCCGCTACAATAAGGCGGATTTCAGCGGCTGCGCGGATGATGCGCTGACGCTGGAGGTATATCAGCCCAGGTGGCGCAATTTGCGCGCGGGCAAAGACGCGGTGATTCTGTCTACGGGCGATATGAACGGCGAAGCGATCATGGCGTCGTTTATGCTCAAGGAAAAGGGTATGCTGTGCGGTGTGTACAACGCCGGGTGCGTTTCGCCGCTGGACGAAGAAACGCTCAGGATGCTGCTGGAGGAAGGAATTCCGCTGATCACGCTGGAGGATCATGCGCTGGAGGGCGGCTTTGGCGAAAAGATTGCAGCCTTCTGTGCGGAAAACGGTTATCAGCCGCGGCTTATGATGCTGGGCATTCGGGGCGTATGCGTTTCGCAGGGCGCCAGAGCGCAGCAATTGCAGGCGCAGGGCCTGGATGCGGAGCATATTGCGCAGCGCATCTTTGGCTGGAAGGAGATTGGAAAATGAAAACGCGTGTAGATGTGGCGCTGGTCGAGCGCGGCATGATTGCAAGCCGCGAACGCGCGCAGGCGCTGATCATGGCCGGACAGATTTATATTGGCGAGCGCAAGGTGCTCAAGGCCTCTGAGACGGTCGAGGAAAAAGATGAGCTGATTCTGCGCGGCGAGGTGGATTCGCTTTCCAGCCGCGGCGGACATAAAATATTGCAGGCGATTGAGCATTTTCATGCTGATGTGACGGACGTTGTGGCGATGGATATCGGCGCGGCGGCCGGCGGCTTTACGGATGTGCTGCTGCGCCATGGCGCCAAGCATGTGTATTCGATCGATGTGGGCTACGGTCAGCTGGACTATAAGCTGCGCATTGACGAGCGCGTAACCGTGATGGAGCGTACCAATGCGCGCCATCTGACGCCTGATATGTTTCCGCTCAAGCCCACGCTGACGGTGATGGACGTATCGTTTATTTCCATCAAGCTGATTTTGCCCGTTGCGGCGGCGATTATGGGTGACGAGGGGCGTTTTATGACGCTGGTCAAGCCGCAGTTTGAGGCAGGCCGCGGTCAGGTGGGCAAGAATGGCGTGGTGCGCGATGAGCGTGTGCATAGGCGTGTATTGGAGCAGGTACGCGATTACGCCGCTGAGATCGGCTGGCATGTAGAGGCGTTTACCTATTCGCCCATCAAGGGCCCCAAGGGAAATATCGAATTCCTGGCGGATATCCGCCCCGGCGAGGGCCCGATGCCGACAGATGAGGAGATTGTAAGCCTCGTTGCACTGGCGCATGAAACACTAAAATAAGGCGGGATTACCCGCCTTTTATTTTTTGCTGCTTTTAAAGCGCGTGCACAATATGGTCATGTCGTCAGGCGGCACGCCGCCGCAGCGGCGCATGGCGGCAGACATGAGCGCAGTGCAGATGGTTTCGGGGGATTTTTGCAGTTTGTCGCGGGCAAGAAGGGAGATTTGGCCTTCCAGCGCGTGCAGTCCGCCGAGCGCGTCAGTCAGTCCGTCGGAAAACTGGATGAGCATATCGCCGTCCGCTACGGCAAAAGTGTGAGTGGAGGCTTCAATTTCTGGCAAGATGCCCAGCGGCAGGGCGCTGCTTTGCAGCGTGCGCATGCTGCCGCCGGAGATGAGGATGGACGGGCAGGCGCCTAATTTATAGAGCGTGGCATGCTCCAGCCACAGATCGGAAACGCACAGATCGACAGTGGCGTACTGCTCGCCGTCGGTAGCGGAAAGCATGATGCAGTTGATGGCTTTAAGCGCATTTTCTACGCTGTAGCCGGAATCAAGGCAAAGAGAGAGCAATTCCAGCGTTTTTTCACTTTCTTCGTGCGCCTGCGCGCCATGGCCCATGCCATCGCTGAGCATGCCCAGTTCGATGCCTCCGCGGCCTGTGCGCAGCAGGATGGAATCTCCGTTTTCACTGCTGCCGTCGCCGGAGGAGGCAGACAGATGAAAGCATTCAACGGTGATGGGCGGCGCTTCCTCAATGAGAATCAGATCCTTGCTGCGCTGGGAAATGCGCAGCGGGCGATTGAGGCGGGAGGAGAGCTCGCTCAAATATCTGTCTATTTGCTTTTGCCGCGTGATGGGCGGCTCATAGCGCAGAGCAATGGTGATGTGCTGCGATACGCGTAGCGCATACACGATTCGCCCTGCAATATGCATCTGGCGCAAAAGATAGGCGGCTTCGCCGAACAGGTGGTCATCATCCCGATCGCATTTAAGACTTTCAAAGGAGAGCTGTGTCATGGCCTGGGCGATGGCGTGCAGATGTGTGCGTGTTGCTTCGCGCTCACGGTTGGCATAGGCGTTGCGCAAAAGCGCCTGCTGGTCACTGCGCTCATAATCCAGTGCCAGCGCCGGCCAGGCCTGCTTGCGCTGACAGGTATCAAGCACGGCGCTGCGGTCGCTGCCGATAAAGTAATTGCACATGCTTTGGGCGGTATCCTGCGCTTGCTCATTCCAGCAGATGGGCCTCAGATCACAGCCGGCGCACAGTCTTTCCATCAGATCATCCAAGCGCTCCTGTACGTTGGTTTCGGGCGGACGGACTTCGGGAAGCATTTGCGAGAGCAGCTGCAGATTGCCTGCCCATTGTGCGCGCATATGCTGAGCGTAGGCATTTTCGTTATCGGTGGCGTCAGGCGACAGGCGTCGCGTGAGGGTAAAAGCATGCGCCAGGTAGCGACGTGGGATGAGATAAAAGGCGCAGACGGCGGTCAGGGAAGAGGAAAGATAGGCAAAATCAAATTGAAAATGGACGGCGTAAGAGGTAAATGCGCTGCAGAGCAGATAAACAAAGCACAGCAGCAGGCGCTTATGCCCGTACAGCAGGCCGGATACGATGCCGGAGAAAGCAAAGCAGACGACATATCCGTCGGCGTGACCACAGATGGCAAGGGACAAACCGCTGACCAGGCCTGCACATACGGCAGCTGTGCTGCCGCCGACAGCTGCACACAGCAGAATGGAAAAACCGGCGATGACAAAGCCGATATTCACGCTGCCGATGACCACGCGCCCGGCGCCGGACAGCAGCACGGCGCACAGTACCAGACAGCAGAGCAGATCATCCATGCCCATGCGCGCCAGCCTGCGCTGCGTTAAAAGCGCGACGTGACAGAAGGCGGGCGTGCACAGTGCGCCGACGAGCAGCGATACCAGGCACAGCACCAGTTCCTTTTGTGTGGAGGGCGAGAAGATCAGGGCAAAAATGCGCAGCGATAGCGCGGCTGTGACGGCTGCAGAAACGGCGGTGATGCTGCGCGGCGGCCGCAGAGACAAAAACAAGAGCATTCCGCAGCCAATATACTGCCAGATATCCGGCTCCACCTGCCACATCAGGCGCAGCGTCAGGCTGCCAATCAGCCCGACACAGGGCCAAAGCAGCGACTTTTTGCTGAAAATGAAGGCGCCGATCGCACAGACAGCAAAAGGCGAGGGTAATTCAAAGCACTCGCTGAGACTCAGGAAGAAAAATGAAAGCGCCTGTAACAAATGCAGGGAAAAGGAAGGCGCATTTTCGTGAAGCAGAAAGCGTATCTTGCTCCGGGCGCTGCTGCGGCGGCCGGCGCGTTTTCTGCGGGATGCGATATGCAGAGGCTCTTGCACGCGTGTCACGCTCCGTATCAGTTGATCATACATATGATACGGTATAAATGCAGGATGGATTGTCGCATGAGCGCGCAAAAAAAGACGCTGACAGGCTTATTCTGTCAACGTCTTTTTTATGTTTACAGCAATTCTTCCATTCGGGCGAATCGCAAAAGCAGTTTGCCGATTGCAAGCGTCCACACGCCGGGCAGCAGCGAAAGAAGCACGGCGCCCAGCGAAAAGAGCACATAGACGGCGATCAGCGGTACAGAGGCCTCGGTTGCGACGCTGCCAAAGAGCAGCACGGACAGCTGGATCAGATAGCCGTCAAACTTGAGATAGCACACGAGTGCGGTGAGAAGGGGAAAAAGTAGCATCAGCAGTCTGCCGAAGAAGCGTACGCCGCCGCCGGCACGAACTTTATCGGGCTGGGGAACATACAGCTGCTGCACGGGAGCGGGCGCTGCCGTTTTGGGCGCGGTATCGTTGGGACGCGGCTGGGCAGGCGTTTCCTGCGGGAAGGAGGCATTTTTTACCGGTGCGGCAGAGCCAAATCTGCCAACGCCGCGGCTGGCGCCGCATTTGGGGCAAATGGGGTAGAGATCTTCATTGACGGTGTTGCATTTGGTGCAATTCCACATTCGTACATCACGCTCCATGTCGCTTTCTGTCTATATAACGCGATGGAACGATGATTTCTTGCACAAAAATGGAAAAATTTTATAGCGGCCTGGCGGCTTTGAGCAGCGCTACAGCATGCGTGCTGATGCCGCTTCCTTCGCCTTCATAGCCCATGCCCTCGGTGGTGGTGGCTTTGACGGACACGCAATCAAGCGGCAGGCCGCAGGCGCGGGCAATATTTTCACGCATGGCGGGAATATGCGGCGCAAGCTTGGGACGCTGGCACAGGACGGTTGCGTCAATATTCAGCGGTTCAAAGCCCTTTTCGCGCAGGAGGGAGACGGCATTTTCCAAAAGAAGCAGGGAAGAAATGCCTTTGTACTTAGGATCGCTGTCGGGAAAGTGCTTGCCGATATCACCCAGCGCTGCTGCGCCAAGCAATGCATCCGTAATGGCGTGAAGCAATACATCGGCGTCACTGTGGCCGAGCAGACCTTTTTCATAGGGGATATCAACGCCGCCCAGGATCAATTTGCGGCCTTCGACCAGACGATGCGCATCAAAACCGTGGCCGATGCGCGGAAATACATTCAGATAATGCTCTGCCATCAGGACATCCTCCGGAGTGGTAAGTTTAATATTGCTGCGGCTGCCTTCGCACAGATGAACCTTTACGCCCAGCGCCGAAACCAGCGCGGCGTCATCCGTGCAGCGCTCGGTTACTTCGCGATGCGCGCGCAAAAGCAAATCCTTTTTAAATCCCTGCGGCGTTTGCACGGCGCGCAGATAATTGCGATCTGGCGTCGCGAGGGCGATGTTGTCTTTATCAACCTGCTTGAAGGTATCGGTAACGGCGGTGGAGGCGATACCGCTGCCATAAGCGGCGACGGAAGAAATAACGTTTTGCACCGTCTGATCATCCAGAAGCGGTCGCGCACCGTCGTGAACAAGCACGATATCACAATCCTCAGGCAGGGACAGAAGGCCGTGATAGACCGATTCCTGCCGGTCAGAACCGCCGTATACGATGTGCTCAACAGAAAGCTTTGAGAGGCGCAGCGCCTGGCGGATTTCGGGCTCGTCAACTGGACGAATGACGAGCACTACACCCTGACAATGGCGGCGGAGCGTGCGCAGCGCATGACAAATTGCGCTTTCACCCATCAGGGGCAAAAGCGTTTTATTGCTGGCGCAGCCCATGCGCGTACCGCTGCCGCCGGATAACAGAATGGCCCAGGTGCTCATTGGTCTTCACCCAGCTTGTTCATCAGATACATATAAATATCGCCGGCGTTCTTTTCCCAGCGGGAGGCCATTTTTTCGGCCAGGGAGCGGTCCGGGATGGGGGCATCGATACTGAGCATGGAGGTGAAGCCATCCATGAGATTCAGATGCAGGATATATTCGCCGCTGGCATTTTGCGTAACTTTGGAGACAAATTGCTTTTCGCGCGTAAAGCGCTCGCGCCAGGCCGGCGCCTGCTCGGTAATCAGCTTTACCTTGCTGTGGGGCATGCGATTAGCAAAGAAAGACAGCAGCTCTTTTCCGGCTTCGGTGATGGTATAAAGACTGTCGGCGGGATGCGCCATCTTGGCGGCCTGACCGTCGTCTACCAATTCACCCAGCGCCAGGGAGAGATCAAAAAAGGTCATGATATCATTTTCAAACATGAAATAGAGCAGCTGCATGTGCGTGCAGCTCCCCAGCTCCTGAAGCGCAAGCAGCGTATAGAGCTTGCGATCCTGTTCATCCATCATAGCATGCGGTAAAGGCAGCATAGTTTCCTCCTGATCAGGACAATCATTATATAATTCCATGCGCGCGCCAAAAATCCTTTGTGCGCGCATGAATTTCGTGACAATCGGCAACGGATTGATACTGATAATGCGCGGGCAGCAGCCGGGCATAGGCAAATTCGCGGTACCGCTCATCCAATAGCAGGATAACGCCTTTATCCTCTTCGCTGCGGATGACGCGGCCGGCAGCCTGCAGCACCTTATGCATGCCGGGATAGCGGTAGGTAGAGGAGAAGCCATCCTGCAGGGTTTGGTCATAATAGCGGCGCAGACGGTTTTGCTCATCATTGATTTGCGGAAGGCCTACGCCGATGACGGCTGCGCCGATCAGCTGAGCGCCAGGCAAATCGACGCCCTCTGAGAATACGCCGCCCAGCACGCACAGCGAGAGCAGCGGCTGCTGCGCGCTGCGAATGCGGTCAAGAAACTGATCGCGGGTGGATTCATCCATGCCGCGCTCCTGCGTATTGAGCGGGATGTCCGCCCGCAATTCTGCCAGCTTTTCCGCTGCAAGTGCAAGATAGGCATAGCTTGGGAAAAAGGCGATGTAATTGCCGCCTTTTGCGTCAAACATGGCGGCCAGACAGCGGACGATCTCATCGATGGAGGCGGCGCGCTTTTCATAGCGCGTATCTACGCTGCGCTGGAGGATCAAAAGGTTTTCTCTGGGAAAGGGCGAAGGCAGCGCAAAGAGCGCGTCCGCCTCCTCACCGCCCAGCATTTGCTTCATGGCAGGCAATGGATCAAGCGTGGCGGAAAAGAAAACGCTGCCCAGCATGCGCCGGGTACAGGCTTTCAGATGCTCGGCAATATCCAGCGCGAGCAAATGCACATGCTTTTCCTTTCCGGCTTCTGTGAGGAGCAGCGCATAGCGGTCAGGCGCTGCGCCGTAGCGCTCAAGCGCTGCACGGAAAGCCAGCAGATCACGGAAAGACTCGATGAGAAAGGCGTTTTTCGCGTTGGAAAGGTGTGCAGAGAGCGTATCAAGCAGCGCAGAAATACATGCGTGCAATTCTTCTATTGGGAAATTATCCTGCGATACGCTGCGCAGCAGGTCGATCAGCGGTTTGAAGGCTTTGTAGAGCGGATCGCGGCGGCTGCCGGTTTTGCCGACCTCACGGCGCAGAAGCGCTACCGACTGGCTGGATAGCGCGGCGGACAGCATGCCGCGTACGCGGGAAGGCAGATTATGCGCTTCGTCGATTAAAAGCGTGACGCGCAGACCGCGTTCAAATATGCGCTGCAGTCGCACGGCGGGATCAAAGGCATAATTATAATCGCAGATGACCACATCGGCAATTTCACACAGCGCCAGCGATAATTCAAAGGGGCAGACGGAATACGCCTGGGCGGTTTTTATAATGCGCTCGCTTGTCCAGTCATCGCTTTCCTGCATGAGCGCAATGATTGCGGCGCGCTCTCGGTCATAGTGGCCTTTGGCGCGCAGGCAATGATCGGGATGGCAGCGCTTGAATTCCAGCGGACAGATTTTTTCTTTGGCAGTTAAAACGACGCTGCGGGCTTTAAGTCCCTTGGCGCGCATGAGAGCAAGGGCGTCGGTGGCCGCCTGGCGCGCGGTACCGCGGGCAGTCAGATAAAAAATCTGCCGGGTTTTTCCTTCGCCCAGCGCCTTGAGGGCAGGATAGAGCGTGGCTGCGCTTTTGCCGGTGCCGGTGGGCAGGGTGGCGAAAAGACGCTTTTGCAGCCGGATGGCGGTATACACCTGCGCAGCCATTTCACGCTGGCCGGGACGATAGGCCGCAAAGGGAAAGGGCAGTGACTGCAAAGACGTATCGCGCAGTGCACGGAAGGTGCGCAGCTGCTTTTCCCATACGGCAAAGGGCGTGAGCATGGAGAAAAAGAGCGCTTTGGCTTCGTCCTGCGTCAGAGTTTCGGGGAAGGCTGCGCGCACGAGGCCTTCTTGGGTGACATAGGTTATCTGCACGCGGATGGCAGGATAGAGGCATTCTTCGCACAGCATGTGCGCATAGCAGACAGCCTGCATGCGGTGGACGGGAAGGGCAGCCTCCGGCAGCGGCGCAGAGGGAGAAATCAATTTGATTTCTTCAATCAGCGGGTCGGCGTGTGATGTGTGGAGAATATCAATGCGGCCGCTGATATCAAAGGCGACGCCTTCGCAATCGCCCTGCCAGCGGACGGTGCGTTCGCTTTCTTCGTTGATCTGGGCTTGCCGCGCTTTATGACCGCGCGCGCCTGCCTGCATGGCGGAAAGCGATGCAGGCGCGATATCGCCGCCCTGCAGGGAAAATTCGACAATACGCCGAACGGATACATGTAAAATATCCTGCTTTTCCATGCTTTCCACCTCCTTTGCTGCGCTTATTCCATTGTATCCGCTGGACAAGGGAAAGTAAAGGCGTTATAATAAAATATGTATGATTTTGCTGTTAACGGAGGCATTTAAATGGAGCATACGATGCTTTTTGAAGATAAAAAGGAACTGAAATTTTTCGAGGCTGCGTCTGCTTGGCTGATTGTTTGCGACACGGTCAAAATGGCGGCGGATGTGGAGCAGGCATTGTTTGCGCGGTATGAAAGGAAGGAGGCGGCGTATGTGATCTGCTGCGAGAAGGTGGATCACAGCGGCGAGCGTCTCAAGGAAAAAGTAATCATGCGGGCGATGGAGCGTGCGCGCGGCAGCGAGTATCTCAAATGGCTGGTGGAAAAGAATCATTTTGTTTCCATGCTGATTTGCGCGCCTGACCGGGCGGTGCTGGAATCATGCGAGGGAATTGAAGCGCTGTGCGACTGGAAAAAGCAGGGCGTGACGGTGAGCGACAATATGGAGGCGCATCTGCAGGCCTATCTTTGCATGCACGAGGGCGCGCGGGCTGTTTTGCCTGCGGCGGGGTATCTGTGCGGCCTGAACACGGTGGAAGACTGCCTGAAGGATGAATTTGCGCGCGATTATCTGGCGCATGCGCTGGCAGACGAAATGGCGCCGCTTTTGCCGCTTTCCCGCGAAGAAGCGCTGCGATATGCGGCGGATGTGTTCATCGACTATGAAAAAGACGGCAGCGAAAAGCTGACCGATATGGCGGAAAATCTTGTTGGTCGCTATGCCAAATATGCTTTGCCGCTACTGGCGCGCCATGTGCAGGAGAAAAAGGCCATTGCGCCCTGCCTGTGCTTTGCGCTCAGCGCGCTGATTATGTTTTATGCCGGCGCCCGTCCTGACGGTAAGGGCGGGTATCAGGGCGTGCGCGAGGAAGAATACTATCCTGTGCGCGACGATGATGAAGTGATGCATACCTTCTCCCGCATGAGCTGCGATATGGATTGCGATTCGCTGGCCTATGCTGTGCTTTCTGACTGGGAGATGTGGAATAACGATCTGCGCAATGTGCCCGGCCTTATGGATGGCGTAACGGGTCAGGTGCGCGATATTCAGCTGCTGGGCTCCAAGACGGCCATGAAAGTGGCGGTAGAACAGCACGACTGAAATGAAAAAGACCGTGCCTTGCGACACGGTCTTTGATGTGCTTTACTTCCAGAGGGGCGAGGGATATTCGCCGGATTGGATCATGCCCTGAAGCGCTTCTTTGACGCTGGGCAGATCCTCCTGATAGGTAACGCCGTACCATTTGCTGGAGGTATGCAGAAGCTTTGCGGTAGCCTGGCCGTCATGCAGCGTATCATTGACGACAAAGGGCAGGAAGTATTCGCCCTTGAGGGGATTATTCTTCATCGCATCCTGATAGAAGGCAGGGAAGCGATCCCACAATTGCTGCATGAATTCCGGCGTAAAGCCCCAGAGATTCATGGAGACAGGGGTATCGGACGACAGGCGGGTGTAATGCTCTCCGTCCTCTGTGAAGAGCGGGCCGTCGCAGGTGGAAATGATATGCGTGCGCTCGATGATGCTTTCAAGATTGCCGGCTGCATTCGCTGTGCATACGCCGCGGGAAACATAGCCGTTTTCAGAGAGCGTGTTCTTTACTTCAAAGCCCACCATGGCGTACTGGCCCTGAGCGGTAGTGGAGGTCAGGAAATCATAGATCTTCTGGAAAGCGTCGCGGCCGTAGAAGTCATCGCCGTTGATGGCGGCAAAGGGCGCGTCGATCACATCCTTGCAGCACATGACGGCATGGCCGGTGCCCCAGGGCTTTACGCGCTCGCCGGGCACAGTGCAGCCTTCGGGCAGCGTTTCGGGGCGCTGGATGACGTAATGCACTTCCATCAGGGGCTCGACATGGCTGCCGATCTTTTCGCGGAAGGTATCGCAGATTTTTTCATTGACGATGAATACCACGCGGCGGAAGCCTGCGCGGTAGGCGTCAAACAGCGAGTAGTCAATGATGCATTCGCCGTATTCGCCGAAGGAGGCCATTTGCTTGATGCCGCCAAAACGGCTGCCAAGACCGGCGGCCATGACGACAAGAATGGGGGATTTATTCATGAAGATTATCTCCTTATGCGTCTGATTTGGAAATATGTATCTTAAAAGACACGCTATCATTATAACATAACAAACCAGCTTTTCAAGTGATAAAGGGAGATAGAAATATGCATATTGTTTTGTACGCGCCTGAGATTCCGCAGAATACCGGCAACATTGCCCGCACGTGCGCGGCGACGGGCAGCGTTTTGCATCTGATTGAGCCGCTGGGCTTTCAGCTCAGCGATAAGTATCTCAAGCGCGCCGGACTGGACTACTGGCATTTGATGGAATTGCATGTGCATTCTGATTTTGATACAATGATGCAGGAGTACCCGGATGCAGTGTATCATTTTGCTACCACCAAGGCGCCCAGAAGCTATCATGAGGCAAGCTACGGCGAAAATGATTTTATTGTATTTGGGTGCGAAACCAGGGGCTTGCCGGAATCGCTACTCAGCCGCGTATATGACCGCTGCATCCGCATTCCCATGCGGGAGGAGGCCAGATCGCTGAATCTGAGCAATTCTGTGGCGATTGTGCTTTATGAAGCGCTGCGTCAGCAGGAATTTAAGGGCCTGAAGGGCGAGGGCAGCCTGACAGGGCGTGAGGATGCTGTGTCGCCCTGGATGGATTATGTATAAATGCGGAGGGAAATATGTATCAGGAACCGCAGGATGATTATTATATCCGGAAGGAAGAGGAACGCGAGGAAAGACTGGACCGGCTGCGCATGACGGCGGGGCTGATGGAGTTTTTCGGCGTAGTGCTGGGCGTGATTGCCATCTTTGTGCTGGTGGTGCTGATTGTCAGCCTGTGCAACTGGCTGTATCGCGATATGGAAAGCATTTTTTCTGTTGTGTTTTCAATCTTCAAAAGCTAAGGAGGCGCTGCTATGCGCGTGTCGTGGCAAGGGCTCTATGATGAGATTTATGCCTGCGAAAAATGCGGCTTGTGCCGGAACATCCACAATAAGGTGCCTGGTCAGGGCGATGTGAATGCGAGCCTTATGTTTATTGGCGAGGGACCCGGCGCAGATGAGGATCTGCAGGGTCTGGCGTTTGTTGGCGCGGCCGGACAACTGCTGACGAAGATGATCTCAGCGATGGGCATGACGCGGGAGAAAGTGTACATCTGCAATATCGTCAAGTGCCGTCCGCCGCAGAATCGTGTGCCTGATCCTGCGGAAGCGGCGGCATGTCTGCCGTATTTGAGGCAGCAGGTAGCGCTGGTGCGGCCCAGGGTCATTGTACTGCTGGGATCGACGGCGGCAAAAACGCTTCTTCGCGAGGACTTTCGCATCACGCGCGAGCGCGGGAAATGGATCGAGAAAAAGGGCGTATGGTTTATGCCGACCTACCACCCGGCGGCGCTGCTGCGCGATGAAAGCAAAAAGCGGGACGTTTGGAATGACTTGAAGCTTGTCATGGCAAAACTAAAGGAGCTGGAGGCGATCGCGCATGGCGGACCTGAGAATGCTTGAACGCGAGGTGGAGGCGTTTTTCCGCCCGCTGTTTCCGGGCGAGGATAAAATACTGGTGTTTGGCGACGGAAAGAGCGATCAGCCGCCGCTTATGCTGATTGGTGAAGCGCCTGGCGAACAGGAGACGATCAAACGGCGGCCTTTTGTGGGCAAGGCGGGAAAGAATCTGGATGAGTTTCTGCAATTGATGGGCATGCAGCGTGAGGAAATCTTCGTAAGCAATGTGGTCAAAATTCGTCCGACGGCTGTGGGCCCCACAGGCCGAATCCGCAATCGTCCGCCGAGCAAGGAGGAGATTGCGCTGTTCAGACCGTATCTGATGAAAGAAATTGATTTGGTTCAGCCGCGCGCGCTGGTAACGCTTGGCAATGTGCCGCTGCAGGCGCTGATGGGCAAGGTGACCGTTGGCGATATGCACGGCAAGTGGCATACGGCCTGCAACGGGCTGCCGCTGTTTGCTCTGTATCATCCGGCTGCGATCATTTACCGCAGGGAATTAAAGGAAGTTTATGAGCAGGATGTGTGCTCTTTGCGCGACAGCTTGACAATTCAGACGCAAAAATGAGGTTTTCGGCAGAAAAACGAGACGAATGAAATAAATTATGTTATGATGACAGCGTCATAAAACAGGAAAGGAGGAATTGCAAATGGAGTGGCTGATTCCGATTGTTATCTGCATGCTGGTGGGTGTGATTCTCCTGCTGGTTGAAGTGTTTATGCCTGGCTTTGGCATTCCCGGCATTTCGGGCTGCGCGCTGCTGGGCGCCGGCATTATCATGACGTGGATTCAGTTTGGCGCCAAGGTGGGCCTGGGTGTAACGGTGATTGTTCTGGCGCTGCTGGCGATTCTCATTTCCGTTGCGATGCGCTCTGTCGCCAAGGGCAAACTGGGCAAATCCGAGTTTGTGCTCAACGGCGATATGAGCAATGAGCGCAGCGATGCGAGCGAGGATATGCAGTCTCTGATTGGCGAGGTGGGCGAAGTATCGACGGTGCTGCGTCCGGTAGGCATGGCTGAGTTTGAGTGCGGCCGGCTGAATGTCATGACGGAGGGCGAGTATATTGAACGCGGCGCCAAGGTGATGATTACCCGCGTGGACGGAACAAACGTATTCGTTAAGAAGGTCTGAGGACTGAAAGGAGAGGGAATATGGATCCTATTTCTAGTGTAATGATTATCGTGTTGCTGATGCTGGCGGTCATTCTGGTGCTGGTATTCCTGCGCTATGTGCCGCTGGGACTGTGGGTGCGCGCGCTGTCTTCGGGCGTGAAGCTGAAGGTTTCCACGCTGATTGGTATGCGTCTGCGCCGCATTTCTCCCCATCGCCTGGTGGATACCTTCATCATGGTGCGCAAGGCGGGCCTGGATCTGACGATCGACCAGCTGGAAAAGCATTTCCTGGCTGGCGGTAACATTGAGCGTGTGGCCAAGGCCATGATTTCCGCTCAGCAGGCGAGCATTGGCCTGACCTTCTCGCAGGCTTGCGCTATTGATCTGGCGGGCCGCGACGTGCTGCAGGCTGTGCAGATGAGCGTTATCCCCAAGGTGATTGAGACGCCTCCCATTGCGGCTGTGGCCAAGGACGGCATTGAGCTGCGCGCCAAGGCTCGCGTGACGGTTCGTACCAACATCACCCGCCTGGTGGGCGGCGCCGGCGAAGAGACGATCATCGCCCGCGTTGGTGAAGGCATTGTTACCACCATTGGTTCTTCCGAGACGCACAAGGCGGTGCTGGAGAATCCCGATTCTATCAGCCAGAATGTGCTTAACCGCGGTCTGGATAACGGCACTGCCTTCCAGATTCTGTCCATCGACATCGCTGACGTGGACGTTGGCCGCAACATCGGCGCGCAGCTGCAGATGGATCAGGCTGAGGCCGACCGCCGCATTGCGCAGGCCAAGGCTGAAGAGCGCCGCGCTATCGCCGTTGCCCGTGAGCAGGAAATGATCGCTGCTGTGCAGGAGATGCGCGCCCGCGTGGTCGAAGCTGAGGCTCAGGTGCCTCTGGCTATGGCTGAAGCGCTGCGTACCGGCAAGCTGGGCGTGATGGATTACTACCAGATGAAGAATGTGATTGCCGATACCGAAATGCGCAATGGCATTGCTACCGCTGCCAATCCCAAGCCTGCGGATGATAATAACTGATCACCGCTGCATGTCCCGCGCCTGCTATGGCGGGCGCGGGAATAAAGGGAAAGGAGGGTGCAGATGGAAGATTTGATTGGCGTCCTTTTTGCAGCATTGATCTTTGCTATTTCTACGGCTTCCAAAAGCAAGAAAAGGCAAAAGAAGAGCGCAGCAGCGCGGGCATATGAGCCTATTCGCGCAGAGCAGTTTGAAAAGCCAATTGAGCCTGAACTCAAGGCTGTGGCGCCCAAAGCGGTACCGAAGACTGTTAATCAGAAGCCTGAACCAGTAAATAGAATGACTTCGGAATTTGAGCACATGCACGAGGGCAAGGCTGAAGCGCCCTGCCCGGCAGAGGAAGTTCGTCCAGCGCAGAGAGTGGCTGAACAGCCTGCTGCGCCCGGCATTCCGGGACTCAATTTGAAGTTCGATCGCAATGCTGTATTGCAGGGCTTTGTGATGAGTGAAATACTGAATCGCCCGCGTCCGGGCATGAGGAGATAAGCTTTTCTGATGAACGAGATGGAGAGAATCCGGGTGCTGCTGGCTGATGACGAGCCGGGCATGCGCATGATTCTGAGAAAGATGATTGCGCGCGTGGAGGGCTTTGAGCTGATCGGCGAGGCCACAAACGGCGCCGAACTGATGGAGATGTATCAGAAGCTCCATCCGCAGGTGGTATTTCTGGATGTGGATATGCCGGAAATGAACGGTGTGGAATGTGCCAATCGCATTGAGGATGAGGATCCTTCCTGCATTCTGATCTTTGCGACGGGGCATGAGGAATATCGCCGCGACGCCTTTGACGTGTATGCCTTTGACTATCTGGTGAAGCCTTTCCGTGTGGAGCGCGTAACGGAGACGCTGATGCGTATCCGCGAGCGCATGGCGGCGCTGCGCGACAGGCCGGCTCTGAAGAAGGAAGAGATGGCGGCTAAGAGCAAGTCGACTGCCCGCATGATGCTCAAACATCGCGACGGTGTAACGTTTGTCAATAAGGCGGATATTGTGCTCGTGCAGCGTGAAGAGCGTTCTACGGTGATCTATACGGTTGACGGCGGCAGTTTCTATACCAGCGATACGCTGGCAGAAACGGCGGAAAAGCTGGACGAAGGGCATTTCTTCCGCAGCCATCGCAGCTATATTATCAACCTGAACTACATTCATGACATCACGCCCTATGGCCGCTGGACCTATGTGGTGCGGCTGAAGGGCACGGAGCATGACGCGCTGATCACGCAGGATAAATACGAAGAATTGGAAAAGCTTTACGAATAAGCGAAAAGGCGGCTTAAGTCGCCTTTTTTGCATGGAGGACAGATGCAGTACGAAACGCATGCGCATCCATTTGCGCCGGTGATGGATGAAAACTGCCGGGTGCTGATCCTGGGCAGCTTTCCGTCTGTCAAATCACGTGAGAATGCTTTCTATTACGGGCATCCGCAGAATCGATTCTGGAAAGTGCTTGCAGCAATATTGAATGAGGATGAGCCGAAAACAATAGAAGAAAAGAAATCGGTTTTACTCAGGCATCATATAGCGCTGTGGGACGTGATTGCGCACTGTGATATTGTGGGATCGGGGGACAGCAGCATTAAAAATGCTGTGCCCAATGATCTGCGCGTTGTGCTTGATAAGGCGCAGATCAGGCATGTATTTCTCAATGGTCAGACGGCGGCGAAGCTATATCAAAAGCACCATGCTGATTTGAGCATTGCCTACGATGTTTTGCCCTCTACGAGCCCTGCCAACGCTCAGTGGCGCCTTGACAGGCTGATTGCAGCCTGGCGGGAGCAGATCCTGCCCAAGATAGCGGAATGAGTGGAAAAACAGACACAAAATATCGGAAAAATCCAGTAAAAATGTACTTTTTCTATTGACTTGTAACTGGCAATTTGGTATATTACTAGGGTAGCCGCTCGGGAGGGGCTTCTAAACGCGTGCTTGCACGCTGCCTCAAGGCTGAAAGACGCCTGTGAATGCCCGGCGAGTTTGAAATAGGAGGTGCTGCCAGAATGTACGCGATTATTGCTACCGGCGGCAAACAGTACCGTGTCTCTCAGGGAGACGTCATCTATGTTGAGAAGCTGAACAACGAAGTGAACGACGAAGTCACCTTCCCCGTGCTGATGCTGGGCGGCGAGACTGTCGAAGTCGGCAATCCCGTTGTGACCGGCGCTTCTGTTGTGGGTAAGGTCCTGCAGCAGGGCAAGGGTCAGAAGATCCACATCCTCAAGTATAAGAGCAAGAAGAACTATCGCCGCAAGGCCGGTCATCGTCAGCCTTTCACCAAGGTTGAGATCGTTGCGATCAACGGCTAATGACCACTGTAACGCTGCTGCATAGCGAGGGAAAGCTTTCTGGCTTTCTGTGCAAGGGCCATGCGGGCTTTGCCAGGGCCGGCAAGGATATCGTCTGCGCTGCCGTTTCCGTTCTTTCCACCACCTGTGCCAATGCACTGGAAAGTGTGGCGGGCATTGTGCCTGAAATTGAAGTGGACGACGGCTATATGAAAGTGATGCTGCCTGACGGCTGCGACAATCATGACGCGATGGTTATCCTTCGCACATTCGAGCAGGGCGTGCGCGATATCGAAGCATCTTATCCCAAGTATATTCACATCACCACCCGGTGAGATCGGAGGAAAACACAATGATGAAGCTGAATCTTCAGTTGTTCGCTCATAAAAAAGGTATGGGTTCTACCCGCAACGGCCGTGACAGCGAATCCAAGCGTCTTGGTCCGAAGCGTGCCGATGGTCAGTTCGTGCTGGCTGGCAACATCCTGGTTCGTCAGCGCGGCACCCGCATCCATCCCGGCAAGAACGTAGGCATCGGCAAGGATGACACCCTGTTCGCCAAGGCCAACGGCATCGTTCGTTTCGAGCGTCTGGGCCGCGACAAGAAGCAGGTCTGCATCTATCCCGTCGAGCAGTAAGAGACAAAAAGAGATCGCCTTGCATATGCAGGGCGGTCTTTTTTGTGCGGTTTTTGTATTTTAATTGTACTTTTGCTCGTTGATTTCAAGAAAAACTCGGTGTATAATAGACGGGCACGTTTGAATGAAAGGAATTTTTTGCATTTATGATTTCTGCTGTTGTCAATGCGCTGGTGGTGATTATCGGCTCTTTGATTGGCATGGCGTTTCGGCAAAAGCTGTCCAAACGCTACTCCAAAACCATTACACAGGGCCTTGGTCTGTGCGTGATTGTGATCGGTGTATCGACCGCGCTGGAAAGCGCCAATATGATTGTGGTGATCGTCTGCGTGGCACTGGGCTCGCTGATTGGCACATGGATCGATATTGAGCGCCGCCTTGAGCATATGGGCGATCAGCTGCAGGCGCGTTTTGCCAAGGACGATGAAAATGGCAACTTTGCCAAGGGTTTTGTGACGGCTTCGCTGATGTTCTGCGTAGGCGCGATGGCGATTGTGGGCAGCATGGATTCCGGCCTGCGCGGCGATCATTCGACGATTTATGCCAAATCTGTACTGGACTTTATCACTTCCATTTTCTTTGCGGGCACATATGGTATTGGCGTAATGGCTTCGGCGGTATCCGTGCTTTTGTATCAGGGCGCGATTGTGCTTTTATCCGGCGTGATTGAACCCATCCTGACGACGGCTGTGATTACCGAAATGGGCGCTGTCGGCGGCGTGCTGATCATTGGCGTTGGTATGAATGTGCTGCGCCGTGAGCATACGTTTGTAGGCAATATGCTGCCCGCCATTCTGTTGCCAATGGTGATTATGCCTTTCCTTGCATGATGAATACGATTGTGATAGAAAAAGAAACACGCTGCCTTTCGGTGTATGACGCCGAGGGGCGGCGTTTGCTGCATTGCCGGGCTGCGCTGGGCAAAGCGCCTGTGGGGCATAAGCAGTGCGAGGGCGACGGAAAGACGCCGGAAGGGGCATATTTTGTGTGTCTCAAGCGTGAAAAGGGAAAATACGGTCAGTCACTTGGCATCAGCTATCCGTCGCTCACAGACGCAAAAAACGCCGTTTCTGAGGGCCGGCTTTCTGCGGAGCTTTTGCATCTTTTTGAAGAGGCAGAAAGAGAAATAAAAAGGCCGCCCTGGGGTACGAGCCTGGGCGGCGAGATTTACATTCATGCGGGCGGCAGCGACCGTGACTGGACAGCCGGGTGCATTGCGCTGGATGAAAAAGATATGGAAAATCTTTTTGCCATGATCGAGCATGGCGACCGGGTAGAGATTATTCGCTGACGCGGTAAATGGCCAGGAACAGCGCGCCATCCTGCGCATGCGCTTCAAAGCGCACAGGGAAATCATAATCGTTGCGGTAAATCAGGTTGATGCCCTTGCTTTCGTTGCCGACGGCCGCATCCATATCGATGGGCAGGTATTCGGCAGAGCTGGGGCCGTGGGAGCGGCGCAGCAGAATGTTGATGCCGGGTACCTGCAGCAACAGGTTATACATGGTGCTGGACACCTGACATACGCCGCCGCCATAGCCAAGGCCTTTACCGGTCTCGATGTAGACAGGGCCTTTTACATAGCCTTTGTTGGCGGTGAAGGGGCCGTAATCGTTGTTATAATCGAGCTTCTCGCCGGGAGAGAGAATGTGATTATTGATCTGGCCGCAGTTGACCTCGATATTGATTTCTTTGCCGCCTTCAAACACATCATCGTCCATATCGGCGTAATAGTAGGTGGTGAAGGTAGCGATGGGCGCGTTATCCGTGCCGGTAAAGGCGTCCTGCCAGACGGGCAGAATTTCGCTCAGCTGATTGGTATCCACATAGCCGTACTGGCGCTTGAAGGGCAGGTATGCCCAGCCATCCTGAAAGCTGATGATGGAGATCTTCGCGCCCTCGGTGAGGGAGATCAATTTTTCGCTTTCGTGATCGGGGGAGGCATAGATGGTGAGGCCGTCTGCACCGGCGACGCCGACATACTGATGAAACTCGACACCCCAGGGCGGGGTGTTTTCTTTATCTACAGGCTTGCCTTCCTGCAGATAATTGCGCGGTACAAAGCCGTCGTCGCCATTGCTGCGCACATAGGCCCAGCCGGGGGTAAGATAATAGACCTTGACGGTGCCGCCGTCATAAATGGTGCCAACGCGCTGACTTTCCTTATCCATTTCGGCATACATGGGGCCGGAAAGATCACCGCGGGTGGTGTAGAGCACTTCCATTTCTTCGGCCCATGCCGGGAGAACGGGAAGCAGGCAGAGAATCAGCAGCAGGGAAAGGGCTTTTTTCATTTTAAGTCCTCCAGGACAGCTTTGGTAATATCTTGCCCGTTCAGGGCGCAATGAATGAGCGTATCGCCCTGGTAGCTGAGCTTCAGGGAGAAAAACGCCTCGGACTGCAGCAAAAGGCTGAGGAACACGCGGTCGCCCTGCCAGAGATTGAGCGAGGGAACATCCTGGACGGGCACCCAGCGCAGCACGCCTTCGTCGCAGTCGGGACGGACGGCGCCCTGCGCGTTACCGGTGTAAAGGAACATGATTTCATCATCCCAGCCGGCAGAAATAAAGGTGATGACGCCGCGCATACGGGGGGAGAAAGCGTAAGGCCGGTTTCTTCCAGCACCTCTCGGCAGACGCATTCGTCAGGGGATTCGCCGGGCTCAAGCTTTCCGCCTACGCCAATCCACTTGCCGGCGTTTACATCCTGTTCCTTTTTGATGCGGTGCAGCATCAGATAGCAGCCCTCGCGCTCAATATAGCAAAGCGTAGACAGCTTCATTTATTGCTCCTTTTTGAGGCTCAGTTTTTCGCGGTGGCCATCCTCATACTGGATATAGGTGTTATCCAGCTGCTGACGCAATCCTTCGCGGAAATCCTTGAGATATTCGGCGCGCAGGGCGGCCTGTTCTTCTAATTCAGCGGCGGTGAGGCCGACGGTCTTTTTTTTACGCGCCAGTTCATTGATGCGCGCGACTTTTTCCTTGGTCATACATGGCTCCTTTTGTAGAAAATGCAGCCGGCAGCAGCAGGGACGCAGAGTACCAGCACATACAGCGCATAGAGAATCAGGCGACTGATGCCCGAACGGTCAATCATAAATTCCAGCACGACGGCGAGAATCACAGAAAGAAGCAGGATCAGCAGTGCGGCGATCAGCGGTTTTTTGCTATGCTGCTTTTTGCCATAGCGCAGAGAGAAGAGAACCAGCGGTACGGCCATGATGACGGCAAAGAGCAATTGCTGCATGCTGATGAAGGAGCGGCGCATGTGCGCGTCAAAGCGCAGAGAATAAAACAGCGTTTCGGTGCAGCCGATAAGCAGCATGCCCATCAGCAGAATATCGCCGCCTTTACGCTCCTTTTTGCCAAATACCAGCAGGAAACCGGCAATGATCAGGCAGCAGACGGCCTGCAGCGCGTAGGTGCGCAGGTAGGAATCATATTCATCGCCGATGGCAAGAAAGCTGTTCTTAAAGCCTTCGGACACCAGCGGACGGCTGCGGCCCAGAAGCTCTGTATAAGGCTCGCCCAGACGCTCACAGGCCATGAACAGCAGCATGCCGATGATGGCGACATCCATGATCTTCAGCGGGCATACCTTCATCATCCGGCCTGTAATATATGCGCCCAGCGCAAAGCCCATCAGCGCGCCGACCATGGAAAAGCCGCCGCCCCAGAAGGACAGGAGCGCGCGCAGCGAAAATACGCTGTGGAAATTGAAATCCAGCGCGCAGAACAGCAGGCGCGAGAGGAAAAGTGCGCAGGGGAGGGCGATTACGCCAAATACCAGTACGGTATCATCGCTGAGCTGGCGGCGCTTGCGCAGAAGATACGTTGCGGCAAGCATCAGCGCAAGGCCAACGGCGATGAACAGCCCGTAATAGAACACCTGCAGCTTGCTGCCGGTATCAATCAGGCTCAGAGAATCTTCAAACATGCTTATTCACTCCAGGTGGCAGGATCAACGGCGGTGGCAAAGTAGATGATGTCGCTCTGCGCGCGCTCGTTATTGACGGTCTTTTCCTGATAGTAGCCGCCGTTAAAGACCATGGTGGCAGTATTGCCGCCGTCCAGGTTGAAGGCTTCCAGGCAGCCCAGGTCAAACATGAAATCTGCCAGGCCCTGGTGGGTTACACCCTGGGAATCGTCGGTGCGGCCTTCCGCCAGCACCAGCACGTAGCTGAGCGTATCCATCTGGCCGATAGCCATGCGGGGCTCACGGCCGGTGGGATTATAGCCGTAATCCTTGTCCATTTCCAGCAGATTGCCATCCTTGACCAGCGCGGGGCCAAAGGTGAAGGCATGAAGAATTTCAAGGCCGCTCTTGTCAAATTCCTTCATTTCAGCTTCATTGGATTTGACAAAGAGATGGAAATCACCGTTTTCGTCGATGATGAGAATATCCTTTTTGCGGTTACGCTTATTGCGGATCTTCTGGCCCATGCGATATTCATAGCTCGTCTTGGCGGGATCGTTGGCGTAATAGTCGCCGCTGATGGCGATGACCGCGTTATACTTTTCGGCCATGGCAGAGGGCAAAGCAACGCGGGAAGAGGTGACCTTATTGCCGGCAATGCCCGTGCGCAGCTGGGAGGCGTCCTTGATGGTGACATAGGCAATGCGCCAGACAACGCCGTTCTCCTCGCGGGTTTCAAGCTTTACGGTGATGGAATCATCGCTGTAGCCATCCTCAGCATAGCCGGCGGGATTGGGCGTCATGCCGGGGGTAAAATCGATGGGCAGCGCGTAGGAGACTTCCTCGCCCTCGGCATTGGCTACGGGCAGGAAGCCCCAGGAGTAGTCCATCCATTCGTACATATAATCGCCCAGCATTGCGCCGGAGGGAATAAGCACGGCAGAGGAGAGGATCATCAGCGCCAGCAGCGCGCACAGAAGGATGCGGGTGTTCTTTTTCATGTCTTTCTTCTCCGTATGATTAGTTCATGTAGGTGTCGATATAATCCAAAATGAGGGGCGAAAGATCGCTTCCGCTCCAGGCATTGAGGCAATGGGAAAAATCTTCGCGCGAGGCGAGCGAGAAGGCGAATTGATCACAATAGGCACGAAGGAAGTGATCGGCCTGGCCGGTCATTTCTTCGATCGCCTGCATCAGCGCTGCGCCGCGGCCGTAAACGACGGCGGAATAATCCGCGTAGCTGCCAAAGTGATCAAGCGGAGATCCGGGCGTGACAGGGGAAAGGATGCGCTCCTGCATGGGCGCGTGAATGCGCGTGGCTGCCAGATTTTCATAGGCGGATTGCCCATAGCGTGCTTTGACATAGCGCAGCGCAGCCCATTCGCACAGCGCTTCATCCTGCCAGGGCGCGTTATACTGATCGCTGCCCACCATGCCGTAGAACCATTGATGCGCTGTTTCGTGAGCGATCAGCAGCTCCAGCGTGTCTTCCCAATCCTTGAAATAGTAGGTATCGTCTATCAGGATGAAGGCAGGGTATTCCATGCCGCCGAGCGGAAAATCGGCCTGACAGAGCGTGAGCGTTTCGTAGGGATAATCGCCGTAGAGCGTGCTGTATGTTTTGACGGCCTGCGCAGCGAAGCGTGCGGCGCGTCTGGCGGCAGCGGAATCTGCGGCATAAGACAGCACCTTTACGCCGTTTGCGCTGGCGGAGGCAGTATGCCAGTCCTTGCTGAGAGCAAAGGCGAAATCCCGGACAGCCAGCGCACGGATACGGAAAACGCCGTTTTCCTGCGCGACAGCGCCGGAGGCGGCACACTGCCAGCCTTTGGGCGCGGTGATGGTGACGGAGTAATTGGCGCATTCGGAGACAAATGGATCACCAATGGCGCAATAGGGATCCTGCCGCCAGCCATTCTCAGCATAGACAGAAAGAATGGGCAGGGCATTGCCAAACTGCCAGACGCCGTTTGAATACCCAAATCGGTGCGCGCAATGCGGGATGGTGAGCACGCCGTGAAGCGCCAATTGACCGCTTTGTCCGGGTGCAAGCGCGGGAATGGGAATAGACAGGGCGGTTTGGGCCTTATCCAAATAGGAGGCCGTGACCAGCTGATCGTTCCACCAGACGCCCTCCAGCGTGAAGCTGCCGATAGAGAAGCCCTCCGGATAGCAGGCCTCATAAAGCTCGTCAATCGCGGCGGGACTGTACTGCGCGTCGGCATATGCATTGGCATAAGTGCGCAGGACGAGAGAGGAAAGTGCTTCCTTTGCATCGTTTCGGTAATGGAGCGTCATGGAGAGAAAGAGCTTGCTTTCCTCGGGAACGAACCGCAGGTCGAACACGTATTCATTGAGCTGCTGTGCTGCCTGCGCGGCGCGAAGGCCGGCAGTATTGCCAGACGGCAGATAAAGCATCAGGGCGATGATCAGCACGGCGGCGCAAAGAACCGCAATAACACAGCGGCCTTTTATTATACTACGTTTTGGCATGTGCTGTCACCCCCTGAATGTAAAATCTCTACTAATTTATGCATCGAAAAGCGTGTCGCTTTGCGATACTGCTATCATACAATAAAAACAGCAGTGCTGTAAAGCGTCTGCACTTGCGATAGCAAAAGGTTTACAGTATAATAAAAAAGGTTTTACAATTTAGCGGGATGATGGAGGATGAAAATGAACTGTGCGCAAAGATTGCCCCGCGCGGCGGCAATTCATGATATTTCTGGCTTTGGCAAGTGCTCGCTGACGGTGGCGCTGCCCATTCTATCGGCCTGCGGTGTGGAGGCTGCCTGCATGCCTACGGCGGTGCTTTCCACGCACACGGGCGGCATCAAGGGCTATACCTTCCGCGATCTGACGGAGGATATGCGCGCAATCTGGCAGCATTGGAAAAGCCTTGGCATTCCTTTTGATGCGATTTATTCGGGATATATGGGAAGCGTTGAGCAGACGGAGATTATTGGCGAGATGTTTGACGCCTTCCGCAAGGATACGAAACTGATTCTGGTGGATCCGGCCATGGCGGATAACGGAAAGTTTTATGCGATGTTTGATGCGCGAATGGCGCAGGGACAGGCAGCGCTGTGCGCGCGGGCGGATGTGGCAGTGCCGAACCTGACAGATGCGGCGCTGATGACGGGACAGGAATATCACGCCGGCCCATACACGGAGAGCTATCTGAGGGATATGTGCAGGCGGCTGTGTGATCTGGGCGCTAAGAATGTTGTCCTTACGGGGGCGAGATATCACGACGGTCAGCTGGGCGCGTGCTGCTATCAGGGAGAAAAGGAACAGTTTGACGTCTATTTCACCCAGCGCGTGCAGGGCAGCTATCATGGTACGGGCGATGTGTATGCAAGCGTTCTGACGGCGGCGCTGCTGAATGATTTTTCCCTGCCAGAGGGAATGCAGCTGGCTGCGGATTTTGTGTATGAATGCCTGGAGCGCACGCGCCTTCAGGAAACGGATTCGCGATACGGTGTGGACTTTGAGCGCGGGTTGCCGCGCCTTGGGATGAAAATGATGCGGATGGAGGCGGAAAAATGACGGAATATCGCAAAGCGCTTGCGCATGAGGAAGCGGACATTCTCGATTTTATCAATTATGTATTCAGCCAGGCGCACCAGCCGCATGACTTCAGGCGGTTGATTCCCAAGGTGTATGCGCATGCGGGCTTTTTTCGCTATCATTATGTAGCGGTGCAGGAAGGACGTATTCGCGGCACGGTGGCTGTGCTGCCGGTGGAAATGCCGCTTGCCTCGGGAGATACGCTGAAAATTGGTTATGTGGGATCGGTATCGGCGCATCCATACGACCGCGGCGCAGGACATATGAAACAGCTTATGCAGCTGATGCTTAAGGAGGCGCAGGGAAAATTTGACTTGCTGGTGCTGGGCGGACAGCGGCAGCGGTATCAATACTTTGGCTTTGAATGCGCAGGCGCCAGGCTGCGCTTTACTGTGAATAAAAACAATGTGCGCCACGCGCTTGGTCATGTCGATTGCCGCATGCAGCTGCGCGAGATTACAAAGAACGATGATCCCGTGCTGGATGATATTTACGCGCTGTGCAGCCAGAAAATGATGTGCTGCAAACGCGACAGGCAGCGCTTGCTGGATATTATGCACAGCTGGGAAGGAAAGCTGTTTGCGCTGGAGGATGAAAAGGGACTGCAGGGATACCTGTATGCAAAGGATCGTGATTTCCTGGCGGAAATCGGCCTGGTGGATGAAAGCCGCATGGGAGAGTTGATCAAGGCCTATATGCTGATGACGGCGGCCAGGGAAGTGACTGTGCGGGTGAATCCGCTGAATCGCGTGCGGGCGTATTATATCAAGAGCTTTGCAGAAAAATGGCAGCTGTCTGATAATCAGATGCTGCATGTGCTTTCCTGGCAGCGGACGCTGGAGGCGCTCATGGCGGTCAAGGCAGATTGTCAGCCGCTGATGGACGGCAGGTTTGTATTTGAAGTGGAAGGCGCGGGGAGCTATGCGATTGAGGTGAAGGATCACGGCGTGCGTGTAACGGAAACGGACGATGCGCCGCTGATGGTGATGACGGCGCAAAAGGCGGTGGAATTCTTCTTCTCGCCCTACACTGCGATGACGGTGACTTCGCCCATGCTGAAATCCTGGCTGCCCGTGCCCTTTGGCATGTATCCGGCGGATGAATTCTGATGAGGGAAATGCTTTATGCTTTTGCATGAGTTTGACGAAAATAAAAGCGCGGTGATCAATCCGCAGGACTGTGTGCAGCCCGTTGCAGGTTTTCCGCAGGTGGTTGTTTCCTGCTTTGCGCATACCACGTTTGAACGTCTGGTGGAGGCAGTGCATGCAAAGCCGATTGACAGCGTGCATATTGCGCACATGGAAATTCCTGTGTACGAGGCGGAATACAAAGGCAGGCGTATTGCTTTGGCGCAAAGCTGTGTCGGCGCGCCGGCAACCTGTGCGATTCTGGAGGATCTGTTTGCAAAGGGCGCTGAAAAGGCTGTGATTTTCGGCACCTGCGGCGTGCTGGATAAAAGCATCGCCGACTGCTCGGTGATTATCCCTGATGCAGCCATGCGCGACGAGGGCACGAGCTTTCATTATGCGCCGCCGTCGGATGAAATTCAGGTGAACAAACAATACGGAAAAGACTTTGAGGCGCTGCTGAAGGAGATCGGCTGTTCTTATACGTGGGGCAAAGTATGGACAACAGACGCTGCATACCGCGAAACGCGCGACAAGGTAAACCGCAGAAAGGCAAGCGGCTGTATCTGCGTAGACATGGAGTGTTCTGCGGTGGCTGCGCTGTGCGATTTCCGCGGGAAGGAAGCGCTGCATTTTTTCTATGCAGCAGATAATCTGGACGGCGAAAACTGGGATAAGCGCAGCCTCGGCAACGAGGAAAACCTGCTTGAAAAGGACCGTGTAGCGCTGCTTGCCATGGAAATGGCGTCGCGCATGACAAAGGAATGACAGACACAAAAAAGGAGCCGATGGGCTCCTTTTCAGTATTTGATGATGTAGTAAATGACATAAAACCAGTTGAGCATTCCGTGCAGAATGGCCCAGCCGATGGATTGCCATTTTGCATAGGAAATAACAACGGCAAGTATGGAGCCGAGGGAGATTGTTTGCTCGGGCATAAACTTTACGACAAAGTGAAGCTTTCTTTTTTTCTTTCCATAGAGCAGGCGCTCGACAGAAACGTCAAATACTTCGGCTATGTGTTTCAGCGTTTCCAGGTCGGGCTGGTTTTTGCCGTTTTCCCAGTTAGATACGGCCTGGCGCGTGACGTACAGCTTTTCGGCCAACTGATCTTGTGATAGATGATTCTCTTTTCGGAGCGTTTTAATGCTGTTGCTGATTTCATTCATTTTTGTATCACCTCGAAAAGAAGAATACGCCGGCAGGGGCGAAAAAGCAAGCAAAAGCCCGCGCAAGAGTTGCTTGCACGGGGAATTTGTGATATTCTGAGTAAAATTCCGCTCAAAGAAGGTAAGAATGATGCGTTTGTTTCAAGAGATTGCCAATTATCAGCCTGCGTGCGAACAGGAAGAAAAAGATCAAAAGGTGATGCTGGATTTTATCTGCAAGAATCCGGATTGTCTTTTGCGCAGCAATCTGATTGCGCATTTTACAGCGTCTGTATGGGTGGTGAATCCTGCGCGCACAAAGACACTGATGGTATATCACCGCATTTATGATTCCTGGTCCTGGATTGGCGGCCATGCGGATGGCGAGGAGGAGTTAAAGACTGTGGCGCTGCGCGAGCTGCGGGAGGAGACGGGCGTGAAGAATGCACGTCTGGTGAGGGATGATATATTCAGCCTGGAAGTGCTGACTGTGGATGGGCATATCAAGCATGGGCAGTATGTGCCAAGTCATCTGCATTTGAATGTGACTTATCTGGTCGAGGCGGATGAGGATGAGGAGCTTAAGATCAAGGCGGATGAGAATAAGGGCGTGCAATGGTTTGAGCATGAAGAGGCGCTCAAAGCCTCGACTGAACCGTGGTTTGTCGAAAACATATATAAAAAACTCATTAAAAAAAGCACCCGATAAGGGTGCTTTTTGATGTTTGATTATTCCTTGACCGTGCCGTCGGGGTTGAACAGCGGCAGCTTTTCCAGATAGATGATGTCATCGCGCTGCTGCGCATCGCCCTCGGCCAGAATGGCCATCTTGGCGACGATATTGCCGCCGGCCTGCTCGACCAGCTTTTCAACTGCGGCGAGGGATTCGCCGGTGGAGATGACGTCATCCACGATCACAACGCGCTTGCCTTTCATGAAGGCGGCGTCATCGCCATCGATGCACAGGGTCTGTTCCTTGGCGGTGGTGATGGAATTGACGGTGGTGGAGAAAATATTCTTCATATACAGCTTGGGCGCTTTGCGGGCGATCAGATGACGGGCTTCGTTATTCTGACGGGCCATGGCGTATACCAGAGGAATACCCTTGGATTCGGCGGTAATCAGCACGTCATGCTCGGGCGCCAGCTTCAGCAGCTCGCGGGCACAGGCTTCGGTCAGCTCAACATCACCGAAAATGACGAAAGCGCCGATGTAGAGATTCTCATTGACGGGGCAGAGGGGCAGATTGCGTTCGCAGCCGGCGATGTTCATCGTATAATGCATGGATATAGCCTCCTGTATTTCTGTATCAAAAATGTAGGAAATACCTATGATTATTATAGCGCGGGTAAATTTTCCTGTCAATGCAAAAAGCGCTTAATTAAGCGCGACTTGCTTAAGATGCGCCTGGAAAAGCACGCGCGCGCTTGCCTGGATAAGCGATAGATCTTCGGCGCGGGCGGGGTCTTTTTCCAGCGTGCGGATGCATTTTTGCGTTTCCTCAATGAGCGGGGCGTCCATTTGCATGCCGGCAAACATGCTGTCGCCATGCTGGCGGGTGCCCAAAAATTCGCCGGGGCCGCGCATTTCAAGATCCTTGCGGGCGATGACAAAGCCATCGTTTGTTGAACACAGTGTCGTCAGGCGCTCATTGGGCTCGGCCATGAGGAAGCACCAGCTTTCCTCGGCGCCCCGGCCTACGCGTCCGCGCAATTGATGCAGCTGAGACAGACCGAAGCGATCGGCGTTTTCGATGATCATGACGGTGGCGTTGGGGACGTTGACGCCGACTTCGATGACGGTGGTACTGACAAGCACGTCAATATCGCCGGCGGAGAAGGCAGCAAGCGTTTTTTCTTTTTCCATGGCGTCCTGCGCGCCGTAGGTGAGGCCGATGCGCAGCGAGGACAGCGGACCGTTGACGAGATCGGCATACATTTCCTGCGCGCTGACGGCATTGATCATTTCGCTTTCCTCGACCAGAGGACAGACGATATAGGTTTGCCGACCGGCGGCGGCCTGTTCTTTGACAAAGCTGTACAGACCGTCGCGCTTGCGTTCCGGAACAATGCGCGTTTTAACCGGCGTGCGTCCGGGCGGAAGTTCATCAACGACGGAGAGCTCCAGATCGCCGTAGAGAATCAGCGCCAGCGTTCGGGGAATAGGCGTGGCGGACATCACCAGCACATGCGGCTCACGGTCGCCAAGCGCCTTTTGAGAAAGCAATTGGCGCTGACGCACACCGAAGCGATGCTGTTCATCCGTAACAGCGAGGGCGAGATTTTGATAGACTACCCCTTCAGATAAAAGCGCGTGCGTGCCGATGACCAGCTGCCAATCGCCGTTTGCGATGGCGGCAAGCGCTTCACGGCGCTCTTTTGCTTTCATGCCGCCCAGCAGCAGACCACATTTGACGCCAAGCGGCTCAAGGAGCTTCTGCGCGCTTTCAAAATGCTGACGGGCGAGAATTTCTGTGGGCGCCATCAATGCGCTTTGCTTGCCGGCGCGAGCGGAAATATAAATGGCTCCCATGGCGATGGCGGTTTTGCCGCAGCCAACGTCGCCCTGCACCATACGGCGCATAGCGGTGGGCTGCTGCATGTCGGTGAGGATTTCCTTCAAGACACGGCTTTGCGCGCCGGTAGGCGGATACGGGAAGGCTTGCCAGAAGCGCTGGATATCATTTTCTTTATGCGCGATTGGTATGGCGTTGCCCGGTGTGCCGCGCAGGATGGACAGGGCAGCTTGATAGAGCAGCAATTGTTCAAAGGCCAGACGGCGCTGGGCTAAGGTCAGCATTTCGGGATTCTCCGGCGCATGGATCTGCCGCAGAGCAAAATTGCGCTCGCACAGATGATACTGCATGCGAATGCTTTGCGGCAGCGTTTCAGGGCAGCAGGCTTCCAGCTCGGAAAGCGCTTGCTGAATAAGATCGGCAAATACCTTGGCGGGAAAACCGGCGGGCGGGGCATACTCCGGGATCAGTGCGCGCTCTTTTTCACGGCGCGGGCTGTTCATCATTAGTTTGCCAGCCTTATTGCGCTCGGGCTTACCGAAAAGCAAAAGCAATTCTTCGTCAGAAAGCTGATCCTTCATCCAGGGCTGATTATACCAGATCAGCGGGAGCTTGCCGCTTTCATCACAGATGGTGGCGGTAACACGGCTGATACCGCGAAAATGCGCAAGCTTCGGCTTATCCTTAAGATAGCCTGAGATACAGCAGGGCTGGCCTTCCTGAATCTCTGCGATGGGCGTAATAACACTGGTGTCGCGATAGGCGCGCGGGAGCGTCATCAGCAGATCGGTAAGCGAAAGAATGCCGGCTTTATTCAACGCTTCCAGACGCACCCGGCCCAGGCCCTTGAGATCTTTCAGTTCCATTCATTCGCTCCTTTCTGCAAAATGAAAGAGGCTATCGCGCCCGATAGCCTCTATATGGGAATCCAATTACTCTACGGACAGCAGGTAGTAGTACAGCGGCTGGCCGCCGGAATGCACTTCCACGTCGCAGTCGGGGAACATATCGGCAATTTCCTCGCTCAGCGCTTCGGCGTCTTCCTTCTTGGTGTCGGCACCATAGTACACGGTGATCAGGCTGTCGTCCTCGGTGACCATCAGCTCCATCAGATTGATGGCGACTTCGTGCACATCCTGGCTGCGCATGGTGACGCGGCCGTTGTGCAGGCCGATGATATCGCCCTCGGTGATGTGCAGATCTTCGAATTCACTGTCGCGCACGGCGTAGGTGATCATGCCGGTGCGTACACGCTGCGCGGCTTCATCCATGTTGACCTGGTTGTCTTCGGGGGAGAGGTCAGGCTGGAAGGCGACGACGGCGGCGATACCCATGGCTACGTTCTTGGTGGGCAGGACGATGACGTTCTTGTCAGAGAGCGTGGCGGCCTGCTGAGCAGCCAGGATAACGTTGCCGTTGTTGGGCAGCACGAAGATGTTCTTGGCATTGATAGAAGAGATGGCCTTTTCCAGATCCTCGATCGCGGGGTTCATGGTCTGGCCGCCTTCAACGATCACGTCAACGCCCAGATCCTTGAGAATCTGCGCGAAGCCTTCGCCCTGGGCAACGGATACCATGCCGTATTCCTTGGGCGGGGTTTCCTTGGCCTTGCGCGCCAGGTTTTCACGGCGCTGCTCGACCATGTTTTCAATCTTGAGGTTGACCAGCTCGCCCAGACCCAGACCGTACTGCAGGGCCTTGCCGGGGTCATTGGTATGCACGTGAACCTTAACGAGGGAAAGATCGCCAACAACCAGTACGCAGTCACCGATACGGTTGAGATGACGGCGGAAGGTGGCGATATCGCTCATCTTGGCGTCCATGCGCAGATTCTGGATGAGGAATTCGGTGCAGTAGGCAAACTTGATTTCTTCCATGGCGTCGTGATCGTCCACGAAATCAGCCACAGGCGCGGAGGAACCGCCGCCAACGGCAGAGAAATCAATATGCTCGCCGCCAAGAGCTGCTGCATAACCGGCGTAGATGTGCAGCAGGCCTCTGCCGCCGGCGTCCACAACGCCTGCCTGCTTGAGCGCGGGCAGCATGTCGGTGGTCTTGGCGAGGATGGCTTCGCCGCTCTTGAGGACGGTGGTCATCAGTGCGTCAAAATCCTCGGGTGCGGCTTCCGCCTGCTTGATGGCTTCATCAGCAATGACGCGGGCCACGGTGAGGATGGTGCCTTCCTTGGGCTTCATGACGGCCTTATAGGCCATATCGGCGCCGGACTTGAGGGCCTTGGCAAACTGCACGGGGGTGATCTTCTCCACGCCGTCCAGGGCCTTGGCAAAGCCGCGGAAGAGCTGGGAGAGGATAACGCCGCTGTTGCCGCGCGCGCCGCGAAGCGCGCCCTTGGCAGCGGCATCGGCTGCCTGGCCGGCATGGGTGAATTCCTTGCTGGAGATTTCGCGCGAGGCGCTCATCATCGTCAGGCTCATGTTGGTGCCGGTATCACCGTCGGGAACAGGGAAAACGTTGAGCGCGTCAACCTTTTCGCGGTTCTTTTCCAGATGCGCAGCGCCGGCTACGATCATTTCCCGAAGGAGCAGACCGTCTATCTGTTGAACTTGAATCAAGGCTATAACCTCCGAATTTGCCGCCTGAAAGGGGCAAGAATGGATTGTGTCGTGGAGGATGATCCCCACGGGAAGGGCATGCGAAAGCCGCACCCCTTACTGTACGCGGATGCCCTCCACGGAAATGTTCACCTTGCGCACCTTTACGCCGGTCATGCTTTCCAGCTTGTACTTGACGACTTCGACGATGGTCTTGCACACCACGGAAACGGAGATGCCGTATTCCACGACGATGTACAGATCAACATCCAGCATGTCATCGACCATGCGCAGCTGCACGCCCTTGCTCAGATTCTCGCGGCCCAGCCACTCCACGATGCCATCCTTGGCGCGGCGGGAGCTCATCGCAACAATGCCGTAGCATTCAAGCACAGCATAGCCCACGACCTTGAGCATGACGTCCTCAGCAATGTAGACGGTGCCAATATCATTCTTGATTTTGCATTCCATCGAATGTGAACCTCCCAGTGTTGGTTCTGACCTTATTATATAGGTCAAACATGATTATACAGGATTTTCTGCAATTGTGCAAGCCCAAGCCGAAATTACGTCAAAACAAAGGCAGAACTTGCCAATCAGAAGCCTCTTTCGCGGTTGATTTTGTCGATTTCGGCACGGCGCAAAGGCGGATCGCAGTAGGGACAGGGCGTCAGACGGCTGTATTCGGCCGTATCGAGATCGGCATAGGTGATTTCGCCCTTGAAGGGCAGGTAACGATCCTTAACAGAGGAGCAGCGGCTCTCATCATGATAATATTTGCCGCCGTCGGGGTTGTAGTAGATGGCGCGGTCGTCTGCGGGATAGGGCATGGGTCTGGAATCGTCATCCCAGATGAGCACTTTGGTTTTGAGGGGAACGTTGTTCCAGATCCACAGCATATTGATGCCGTCATCGTTTTTCTTGCGCTGTACGCGCACGCAGCCGTGGCTGGCTTTTTCGCCCAGGTACTTTTCGGTATAGGAATAATCCCTGATATCGTATTTTTCGTTAAGGATATAGGGCACTTCGTGCAGGATGCAGCCGCCGGCGATGCGCATGCCGTAGCCGCAGGTCAGGTTGCCGGCGGGGAAATCGCCCACCTTGCTGCAAAGATAGTATTCGCCGGTAACGGTTTCGTTCCAGGGCTGCTCATCGGTAGGAAAGCCTGTGGAAATGAGCAGCGTGGTCATCAGCCCTTCTTCGGTGAGTATATACAGTTGCTGTGAGTATTTATCAATCAGCAGGCCATATTCTTTGCTGGGTGTGACGGTTTCAAGCAGCTTTGTTTCCACATATCCGCGGATAAGCTCATCCGTATTGCCGTAGCCTCGGCCGCCGCGGAGGGAGGAATAATTCTTGGGGCCGTAGCTGGCGTTATAGGTTTCAATATAAGTCCAGCCGTTGTCGAGCGTTTCCAGTACACGCACGCCCTGGGATTCAAATACAACCTCGCCGACGATGTTTTCCTTGGCGGTGGAGTCGTCAGGATCTTTGCGCAGTTTATAGGTTTTTCGCTGGTCGCGGCCCGAGATGACCGTCATATCGGCGACCATCACATCCCAGATGGCGTCCCAGTCGTAATTGCCCATTTCCATGGTCCAGTAATCGCCCGGGATGGTTTCCGTTTCGGAAAGGGAGGGGCGAATGATGGGTTCGGGGGTAGGCGTCGGAACGGGCGTGGGCGTGGGCGGCAGGGTGATGCTGAGCGAAATTACGCGGGGATTGCCGGCAAAGCCGGTATCATCGGTAAGCGTGAGATACACGCCGTAGGATGCAGGGGAGGCGGGCTGGCCGTTGATCATGCCATCCCAGGAAATGAGATTATCGCCTTCCTGCGCCGGGCCGTCGTAGAGCATTTGAACGGTCTCGTTATTGATTTTGAGCGCGGCGGTCAGCGTACCGGGCATGCTGCATTCTGCCGTCAGCTGCCAGGAATTGCCCACGCGCAGCTCCTGCGAGGAGGTGGTTACATGGGTGATTTGCGGGGCGGCGCGGCCGATCACGAGATCTGCGATGAACATACTGCCCTCAGAATACAGATAGAGCTGATATTGTCCCTCAGGCAGCGCGTTTCCCGTCAGATCACAGCCGTTGAAGGTGAGGTTAACGATGCCCGCGGAGACGCTCATGTCCTTGCGGATGGTGTGGACTGTTGCGCCGCTTTCATCGTGCACTTCCAGCGTGACAAGGGTATCGTTTGCCACGGCAAAGCTGATGCGCTCTGCCTTACCCGGATGCAGGACGTCCGGAACAAAGGTGAAGCCGGGCTCCTCTGCAATAGCGGGGATGGAAAAAAGCAGGGATAACAGAATGACAATACCGAAAATGCGATAACACAAACGCATGGGAAACTCCTTTGTGCAAATTTCTCCAGATACATGATACCAATTGCGGCGGATGAATGCAAGATACTTTCCTTATAAAATGGGAACAAGAATTGTAAACAATGCGTCTTTGGTTTATACTGTATGGGAAATGAACGGATGTATGGGGGAAAAATGATTGATCGTGTACTGGAAGCGGTAAGGGGATTGCGATGTCCTTACGCGCTGGATGAATATGATCTGCATCAGATGACCCGCGAGGCGCTGGCCATGGCGGGTATTTCGTGCGCCCATGAAGCGGTGCTTGGCGCGCGCTGCCGCATTGACATGCTTTGCGGCGATATTGGCATTGAGCTCAAGCGCGGCAAGCCTACAAAAAGCACGCTCCTGAAACAATTAACGCGCTATGCGGAAACGGGAAAGCTCAGCCATCTGGTGGTTATAAGCGAACTGTCGGTTGATCTTCCGCAGGAGATTCTGGGTGTAAAGGTACATGGAATTGGTCTGTTCAAGCTTTGGGGCGTAGCCAATGCCGGCGCTGGGACAAGCACAGATCCGGCGCTTCGGAATGCTATGGATGCATTGAGAAGCGCAAAGGAGGCGCTTGGAGAGCTGCAGCAGATTGCGCAGCTGCCCGATGAAACCTATGAAGATGAAGAAGCCCCGGCTTATCTGCAGGATGCGCCGGAGGGCGGGCATTATTACGGCACGCTTTCATACAATAGTCGCCGCAAGTGCTGGACGGTGCGCGCAGAGCCCTGCGTGACGGAACTGTGCAAAAGGCTGTTTCCGGGATCGGATACCGGCAAGCGCGGCGAGGCGCGCTTTACGGCGCACAGGCGCATTATTGGCGATATCAACTGGCTGATGCTGCGATATCCGCTGGAGGTAGCGCCGCGAGATCGGGAAAGATGGCAGAAAGCCGTGCATGAGGCGCGCGTCTATGCGGCGCAGAGAAGCAGAATGCAGGAAATGCCGCAGCGCATGGAAGTGCCGCAAGGGATGTTTTTAGGAACGCTCAAGCCCTTTCAGCAGGCGGGGCTCAGCTGGCTTATCCATACAAAGCGCGGCTTGCTGGCGGATGAAATGGGTCTTGGAAAAACGCTACAGGCTTTGTGTGCGCTATGCACGCTGCGTGCTTTTCCGGCGATGATTGTTGTGCCGCCGCATCTTGTGCGCAACTGGCTAAGTGAAATCAAACGTTTTATCCGTGTGAACGGTAAAGAACCGCGCGTGCACGTGATCAAGGGGCTGACGCCTTATCAGCTGCCCGAAGCGGATATTTACATCATGCATTATCTTTTGCTGCGCGGCTGGAAGGAGATCCTACCCAATATCTCCTTCCGCGCGGTGGTATTTGATGAAATTCAGGAGCTGCGCCGCGCCGGCACTGAAAAATACAGCGCTGCCAGCCTGCTGGCGGAGAAGTGCGAGCGGGTAATGGGGCTGTCCGGCACGCCGATTTACAATCAGGGCGGCGAAATCTGGAATGTGGTCAACATCCTCGATTATCATTTCCTGGGCGACTGGGAATCCTTTACGCGCGAATGGTGTTACGGCTATGGCAATAACATCGTTATCAAGCCTGATCTGCTTGGAGAACATCTGCGCCGCGAAGGAATCATGCTGCGCCGGACAAAGGCGGAGGTGTTGCCGGAGCTGCCGGAAAAGCGCAGGCTGGTACAGGAAATTGACGCGGATGACGCCATCTATAAAAAGCTGATGGCGCCTGTATTGGAAAAGCTGCATCTACTGCGTGCAGACGGCGATATGCCGGCTTCGGCGCGGGCGCTTTTGATGGATCAGATCTGTCAGGGCGAAAGACAGGCGACGGGCGTAGCCAAGGCGGCGTACGTTTGTCAGTTTGTGCGGGCGCTTTTGGAAAACGGCGAAAAGGTGCTGCTCTTTGCACATCATCATGCGGTGATGGATATTTACCGTAAGGAACTGAAAACCTATGCGCCGGTATTTATTACGGGGCGCGAATCGGCTGCGCAGAAGGAACAGGCGGTTGAAAGCTTCATGCAGGAGAAAATCAGCCTTTGCTGTGTGTCGCTGCGGGCGGCGGCAGGCCTGAATTTGCAGCGTGCGACGTGTGTGGTGTTTGGCGAGATGGACTGGTCGCCGGCTGTGCATTCGCAGGCGGAGGATCGTGCGCACCGTATTGGGCAGAAGGATTCGCTTTTGTGCTATTATCTGGTGTCGCCGGGCGGCAGTGACAGCGATATTCAGGAGGCGCTGGGGCTGAAGGTGAGCCAGTTTCTGGGGCTGATGGGCGAACGGGCCCAGAGCCAGGTGCTGATGCAGTCGGAGGCTGATTTTGCCCGAAAATATGTGGAAAAGCTTTTGCAGCAGGAGCAGGGCAAGGTTTGACAAAAGCGCACATTTGTTCTATGATATAAATATCTGTGCAAATGTGTAAGCTGGAGGAAAAGCATGCGGATTTTAGGCATTGACCCGGGACTGGCAACGCTTGGCTATGGCGTGATTGAGGCGCAGAGCGGCCGGATGAAGCTGGTGACGGCGGGCGCGATTATTACAAAGCCCGATCAGAAAACGCCCGACAGGCTGGTGTCCATCCGCCGTGATATGCGCGATCTGCTGCTTGCCTATAAGCCTGACGAAATTGTATTTGAAGAATTGTTTTTTGCCAAGAATATTACGACAGGTATGAATGTTTCTGCTGCGCGTGGTGTGGCGCTGTGCACCTGCGCTGAATACACCGATCAGCTGTTTGAATATACGCCCATGCAGATCAAGCAGGCGGTGGTTGGCTACGGCAAGGCAGATAAGCATCAGGTGCAGCAGATGGTTAAAATGATTCTGGGCCTTGAAAAGGTGATCAGCCCTGATGACGCGGCGGACGCGGTGGCGGCAGCCATCACGCATGCCAATACGGGCTATTCCAAAGAACAATTCCGCATGAAATGAGGAAATATTGAGCATGTATTCATATATTCGCGGGATCGTGGCCGATCGCGGCCACAACGAGCTGGTGGTTGAGGCTGGCGGCGTAGGATATCTGCTGACGTGCAGCATGAACACCATGCAGGACGCGGCGCCGGTGGGCGATGAAATGAAGGTTTATACCTATCTTTCTGTGCGCGAGGATGCGATGGAGCTGTTTGGTTTTGCTACGCGCGAGGAAAGAACGATGTTTCTGCGCTTGACGGGCATTTCGGGCATTGGCCCGAGAACGGCGCTGGGCATTCTGGGCTCCATGCCGCTGCGTGATCTGACGCTGGCGATTGTGACCGGCGATACCGTGGCGCTGTCGCGTGCGCCGGGTATTGGCAAAAAGACGGCGCAGAGAATTGCGCTTGAACTGAAGGAAAAGATCACGGCCGATGACTTTGAATCGCTGCCCGAGAGCGCAAAGCCTGTGATGAATATGCAGCACATGCAGGAGGATGCGATGGCTGAGGCGCTGCTGGCGCTGCAGTCACTGGGCTACAGCAATGGCGAAGCCACCAAAGCGCTGTCTGCGGTGCGGGATCAAAGCGATAAAGCGGATGAACTGGTGCGCCTGGCGCTGCGCAGCATGATGTAAGGAGATTGCGATGGAAGAAGAAAGATTGATCGCCAGCGGCTGGCAGAGCGAGGACGGCGATATCGAAACCTCGCTGCGCCCCAAATCGCTGCGTGAATACTACGGCCAGGAAAAAGTGAAAGAGACGCTGTCGATCTATATTGACGCAGCACTGAGAAGACATGATTCGCTGGATCATATTCTGCTCTATGGCCCTCCCGGCCTGGGCAAAACATGTCTGGCCGGTATTGTGGCGGCAGAAATGGGGCAGAACATTCGCATCACCTCTGGCCCTGCCATCGACAGGCCGGGTGATCTGGCTTCTATTCTGACAAATCTGGCGGCGGGCGATATTCTGTTTATCGATGAAATTCATCGCCTTTCCCGTGCGGTGGAGGAAGTGCTCTATTCCGCGATGGAGGACTATGCGCTGGATATTATGATCGGCAAGGGCCCGACCGCGCGTTCGTTGCGCATCGACCTGCCGAAGTTTACGCTGGTTGGCGCGACAACGCGCGCCGGACAGTTATCTGCGCCGCTGCGCGACAGATTTGGCATCATCTTCCGCCTGGAAATGTATTCGCCGGAGGAACTGTGCCAGATAGTAGGTCGCAGCGCAAGAATTCTGGGCGTGGATGCGGACCGCGAGGGCTTGCTTGAAATTGCCCGCCGAAGCAGAGGTACGCCGCGCATTGCCAACCGTATGCTCAAGCGTGTGCGCGACTATGCGCAGGTGCGCGGCGATGGACGCATCACGCAGGAAATCGCCAGCGAAGGACTGGATATGCTTGATGTGGATCAGCTCGGGCTTGACCGGGTGGATCGCAATATGCTGACCACGATGATCGATAAGTTCGGCGGGGGACCTGTGGGCCTTGATACGCTGGCTGCGTCAACCGGCGAGGATGCAATCACCATTGAAGATGTGTACGAGCCCTATCTTTTGCAGCTTGGTTTTATCCAGAGAACGCCGCGCGGACGCATCTGTACGGCGGCTTGTTATGAGCATCTGGGCAGAATAAAACCGACTGAGGATAATATAGAACAGACTACGCTTCTTGAATAAATAGAATACAGTCTAAAAATATTAAAAAGAAGAATGATAAAATGAGAACTAAGGATTTTGATTATGTACTTCCGGAGAAATTGATCGCGCAAACTCCTGTGGAGCCGCGCGATTCCAGCCGGATAATGGTTTGCAACCGAAATGACAACAAGCGCGAAGGCAGGATCTTCCGCGATATCACGGAGTACCTGCGTCCGGGCGATGTAATGGTCATCAATCAGACGCGCGTAATTCCCGCCCGCCTTCTGGGCGTAAAGGAAAGCACGGGCGTGCCGACAGAATTTTTGCTACTGAAAAGGCAGGATAAGGATACCTGGGAAGCGCTGGTGAAGCCGGGCCGCAGACTGCATGCAGGCGATACGGTTTCTTTTGGCGACGGCCTGCTGCGGGCGGAGATTATCGATAACACGGATGCAGGCGGACGCGTGGTGCGCTTTATATATGAAGGCGTGTTTGAAAACCTGCTGGAAAAGCTGGGCGAAATGCCGCTGCCGCCTTATATTCATGAAAAGCTTGAGGATCCCAATCGCTATCAGACGGTGTATGCAAAGCTGGACGGCAGCGCTGCCGCGCCAACTGCGGGCTTGCATTTTACGCCGGAGCTTTTGAAAAAAGTGGAAGAAATGGGCGTCACGGTAGTGCCTGTTTTGCTGCATGTGGGCCTTGGCACATTCCGTCCGGTCAAGGAAGATGACGTTGACAACCATGTGATGCACAGCGAATTCTATGAGGTGACGGAAGAAGCGGCTGAAAAGATCAATACTGCCCGCAAAAACGGCGGCAGGCTTTTGTGCATTGGCACTACCTCCATGCGTACCATTGAGACGGCGGCGGATGATGACGGTATTGTGCATGCCGGCAGCGGCATGACCAATATCTTTATCAAGCCCGGCGTGAAGATAAAAGCGGTTGACCTGCTGCTGACGAATTTCCATTTGCCGCAGAGTACGCTGCTGATGCTTGTTTCTGCCATGATGGGCCGCGACAATGCACTGGAAGCATATCAGCAGGCGGTGGAGGAGAGATACCGTTTCTTCAGCTTTGGCGATTGCATGCTGATCGGAAAGGATTTGGTTAAGGGATGAAGATCGCGGTCTTTGGCAGCGCTAATATGGACATCCTTGGCCTGACGGACGATAAACTGCTGCTGCGAGACTCCAATATTGGCACGGTTGTTTTGAAGCCTGGCGGCGTAGGACGCAATATTGCCTCGCGGATCTGCGAACATGGGGTTGAATGCATGCTCTTTACGGCCTTTGGCAGCGATATGCTGGCTGAGGGGCTTAAGGCAGAGTGCCGGCGGCTGGGAATGGATATTTCGGGGTCGCTGACAGTCGAGGGCAGATCCAATATCTATCTTTGTGTGCATGATGAAACGGGCGATATGCTGACTGCCATCAACGATATGGGATTGATGCAGGAGCTGACGCCGACATTTGCAGAAAGCATCATGCCGCAGATCAATGCCTGCGATCTGTGCGTGCTGGACGCCAATCTCAGCGAGGAAACGCTGGCTTATGCGGCCAGTCATGCGACGGTGCCGCTTTTGATGGATGCTGTCAGCTGCGCCAAGGCCAGGCGTGCATTGGCTGCGATGCCGTATCTGGAAGGCTTTAAGCCCAATATTTATGAAGCGCAGCTGCTGACAGGCTGCGAAAAGCCGGAGGATTGCGCCGAAAAGCTCATGCAGATGGGCGTAAAGCGTGTGTTCATTTCATTGGGCGAGGACGGTATTTATTATGCCGATCAGCAGGAGCGTGGACACATCCCGGTAGCGAAGATCAGCTCCGCACCCAAAACCGGCGCGGGGGATGCGCTGTGCGCGGGTCTTGCGGTTGCTCTTGCCAATCATGAAAGCACGCGCGCGTGCGCCGAGTACGGTATGCGCAGCGCTGCAAAATATTTAAGTCAAAATACTTAACATGGAGGATAAAACCATGAATCTCAACAAATATCTCAAGATTGCGCCCAATGTACAGAAGGCTATGGACGAAGGCCGCCCGGTGATTGCGCTGGAAAGCACCATTATTAGCCACGGCATGCCTTATCCTCAGAACCGCGAGACTGCGCTTATGTGCGAGGCGGAAGCGCGCAAGCATGGCGCTGAGCCTGCGACTATTGCGGTGATCAAGGGCCAGCTGTGCGTGGGTCTGACTGATGAGGAGTTGGAATATCTGGCTAAGACCGGTCCCAAGGTGCACAAAGCCAGCCGTCGCGACCTGCCGATCCTTGTTGCCCGCGGTGCTGATGGCGCGACCACTGTTTCTGCCACCATGATCATCGCCGCCATGGCGGGCATCAAGGTTTTTGCTACCGGCGGCATCGGCGGCGTGCATCGCGGCGCTGAAACCACCATGGATATCTCCGCCGACCTGGAAGAACTGGCCATGACGCCTGTGGCGGTTGTGTGTGCCGGCGCCAAGAGCATTCTGGATCTGGGCCTGACGCTGGAATATCTGGAGACCAAGGGCGTGCCCGTCATCGGCTACAAGACCGAAACGCTGCCTGCCTTCTACACCTATGAGAGCGATTTCAAGGTGGATTACCGCATGGACAGCCCCAAGGAAATTGCCGACGCCATTTCCATGCAGCGCGCTATCGGCTATCCCGGCGGTATGCTGATCACCAATCCAATTCCGGCTGAATATGCCATGCCCAAGAAGGTTATTGACCAGGCCATCGAGCAGGCCCTTGCCGAAGCCAAGGAACAGGGCATCAAGGGCAAGGAGACCACGCCCTTCCTGCTGGCCCGCGTGTGCGAGCTGACGGGCGGCGACAGCCTCAAGAGCAATATCAAGCTGGTGCTCAATAACGTGGCGCTGGCTTCTCAGATTGCGTGCGAGGTTCGCTGAGATCAACTGTCAAGTTTTTGCAAAAAAGTTTAAAATACCGCTTGACAATCAGGAGATAAGCTGATATAATACATCCTGCGCCTGAGAAATGGCGCAGGAAAGTATCTGGGTGTAGCGCAGCTTGGTAGCGTGCTTGAATGGGGTTCAAGAGGCCGAGAGTTCGAATCTCTCCACCCAGACCAGGAAAACCGACTTGCAATAGCAGGTCGGTTTTTCTTTATTGCACACGGCTGAAGATCATAGTATAATGGCTGTATTATCACCGGGGAGAGGAAATGCATGAAAAACTATTTGTTTGATTTTGACGGCACGCTGGTAGATTCTATGCCGATTTATGGCGGCATGATGCTCCGAATTCTGGATGAGCATGGGGTAAAATATCCTGACAATATTATCAAGATCATTACGCCCTTGGGATATATCGGCACGGCAGAGTATTTTGTGGAGAAGATGGGGATTCAGCGCTCTGTGGATGAGCTGGTTGCGCTGATGCACAAGTATGCGGTGGAAGCATATACCAACACGGTGCCGGCCAAAAAACATGTGGTTGAGGTTGTAAAGCAATTGAAGGCGCGCGGCGACAGCCTGAATGTGCTCACGGCCAGCCCGCATGCGGCGCTGGATCCCTGCCTGAAGCGGCTGGGGATCTTTGATCTGTTTGATAACGTGTGGTCCTGCGAGGACTTTGGCACCAGCAAGGCCGATCCTATGATTTATCACATGGCGGCTGAGCGCATCGGCGCCAAGGTGGAAGATGTGCTCTTCCTGGACGATAATTACAATGCTGACAAGACCGCCAAGCAAGCCGGTATGCAGGTGTGCGCGGTGTATGATGATTCTTCTGCTGAATATGAGACTGAAATGCGCGAAGTAGCGGATCATTATATCTATGATTTTTCGGAACTGATGGATCTGTAAGGAGAAAATAATGAGAAAGAATTTTGGCGCAAAGCCTGTGCTGTATCCGATGCCGGTGCTGATTATTGCTACATATAACGCTGATGGCAGCGCAAATGCGATGAACGCGGCCTGGGGCTGCATGGCAGATGCGGATAAGGTGTGCATTTTTGTGGCTTCGGGACACAAGACGATGGAGAATATCCGCGCGCGCAAGGAATTTACCGTGAGCATGGCGACGAAAGATCAGATGCTGGCAGCTGATTTTGTGGGCATTGTGTCTGGCAATGACGATGCAAACAAAATGGAAAAGACGGGCTGGCAGGCAGAGAAGAGCGCGTTTGTGGATGCGCCGCTGATTGCGCAGCTGCCCATGGCATTGGAATGCGAGATGCTTTCCTATGATGAAGAAAGCGAAATGCTGATGGGAAAAATACTGAATGTGTGCGCTGATGAAAGCATTTTGGGCGAAGATGGGAAGATCGATGTGCGCAAGCTCAATCCGATCACGTATGATCCGGTGCACCATGCTTATCTGACGCTGGGAGAGAAGATTGGAAATGCGTTCAGCGATGGAAAGCAACTAAAATAACCAACCTGTGACAGAAAAACAGACAGCCATTGCGCTTTATGGGGATGAATCTAGCGCGATTCATCCCTTTTTCGGTAAAAATATGTAGAAAATGTTTCAATTCACTTGATTGATCGCAACATTTGTTGTAATATATAAAGAGTGAGGAGCATGTAAAGAAGCGAATAGAGCATGCTTTTCGATACACAGGAAGGAATGAATGACAGTGGCAAAGAGAATTTTGCTGGTTGACGACGAGCCTTTGATTATCAAGGGCTTGAAATATACGCTGGAGCAGGAAGGCTATGAAACGCTTTCTGCAATGGATGGCGAGGAAGCGCTGAATGTGTTTTTCTCTAATGCCGTTGATATTGTGCTGCTGGATGTGATGCTGCCCAAGCTGGACGGTATTCAGGTGTGCCAGCGCATCCGTGAATCCAGCAATGTGCCGATCATTATGCTGACCGCCAAGGGCGAGGATATGGACAAGATCCTGGGCCTGGAATATGGCGCGGATGATTATATGACCAAGCCGTTTAATATTCTGGAGGTCAAGGCGCGCATCAAGACCATTCTGCGCCGCGCCGGCCAGCCTGCCGCGAATGAGGAAAAGAAGATCGTCCGCGTGCGTGATCTGGAAGTGAACATCGTCAACCGCTCTGTCACCCTGGGCGGCAAGGACGTGCGCCTGACGGCGAAAGAATTTGATCTGCTGCAGCTGTTTATCAACAACCGCGGCAAGGTATTCAGCCGTGAAGCGATGCTGGAAACGGTATGGAAGTATGATTATATGGGCGACGCCCGCACGGTGGACGTGCATATCCGCCGCCTGAGAGAAAAGATCGAGCGCAATACCTCGCAGCCCGAGTTCATCTTTACCAAGTGGGGAGTGGGCTACTATTTTACCGATAAGGACTGACAACAGAATATTCTCCATTCGTTGGCAGATTACGCTGGTGTTTCTGCTGATTGTCGGTCTGTCTTTTTCTATCATGGCTAATTCGCTCACCAATATGGTGGGCGATTATCTCTTTGAACAGCGCATCCGCACGGACACTGTGAATGTGGAATCGCTGGCGGTGCGCATTGCGCCCATGCTGGCCCGCAAGGATACGGAAGCGCTTTATGAGGAGCTGACGAGCGCCGGCGGAGAGATTGGCGGCAGGCTGATGGTGCTGGACAGATTTGGCAAGGTGCAGGTGGATACCTATGCCGAACTGAACGGCATGCGCGTGGATTATCCGGAGGTGGCAAGCGTGCTGGTGCGCGGCGATCTGGCGGATTACGGCGTGCATCCGCTGGATGGCAGCGGTGTGATTACAAAAACCGGCAATTTTCTGCTGTCGGATATAGATGATTTCAACTGGGTGGGATATTGCACCGCCGGCGTGATTGATCAGTCGGATGTGATTGGCGTGGTGCTTTTGTCTTCGCCGGTGCAGACCATGATGGCGAACCTGTATGAGCTGCGCGATCAGATGCTGGTCATTTTTATCGCTGTGGCTGTGATTGCTATCATTTTCTGCCTGGTGTTTTCGCAGATTATCACAAAGCCTATGACAGCGCTGACCCGAAGCATTCAGACCATGGCGCGCGGTGACTTTTCGACGCGTGTGAAAGTGCGCGGTTCGGGCGAGATGCGAAGGCTGGCACGCACCTTTAATTCCATGAGCGAGAAGATCGAATCGCTGGATCAGGCGCGCAATCAATTTGTATCCAATGCCAGTCATGAATTGAAAACGCCGCTTGCGACGATGAAAATCATGATTGAGTCGCTGATTTACCAGCCCGAAATGGAGGTTGGTCTGCGCACGGAGTTTATGACGGATATCAACAGAGAGATTGACAGATTGTCTTCTGTTGTAACAGATCTTTTGACGCTGGTACGCATGGACGTGAAGGATGTGAAGCTTTCGCGTGAAAATATGAGCCTGGCGGCGCTGGTCAAGGATACACGTCATTTGCTGACAACGATGATCGAAAAGCGCAAGCAGACGGTGACGCTGAGCATCCAGGACGACTGCGATATGTATGCTGACCGTACCAAGCTGCAGCAGGTGGTTTATAACCTGATGGAAAATGCCGTTAAGTATACGCAGGAAGGCGGCGAAGTAAGCGTAACGCTGCAGCGCATAGGACGCGATGCGGTGTTGACGGTGAAGGATAACGGCCCTGGCATTTCGGCGGAGCATTTGCCGCATATTTTTGACCGTTTCTATCGTGTAGACAAAGCTCGCAGCCGCGAGGCTGGCGGCACAGGTCTGGGCCTTGCCATTGTGCATCAGCTGGTGATGCTCCACGGCGGCGAGATTCACGTGGAAAGCGAAGAGGGCAAAGGAACGTCCTTCATTGTGGAATTACCGCTGCATATGGGATAAAGTAAAAGACGATACCTGATGTTAGGTATCGTCTTTTCATTGGGTTTAGCAGCCAAAGATCCAGTCGCTGACTGCGCTGATCATCAGCGTTGCCAGCATGATGGGGAGGGCCAGCATATAGGTGGCGGGATCGCTTTGCAGAAGAAGCAGTAATGCCATAAAGAAAGCGAAAAGCAGCGTGCGGATCAGCGTACCCAGTACGGGCATGAGGATTTTGCCGATGACAACGCGCGTGGCAAGGGCGGTGAGGGCGATCTTAAGCGCCAGCGTACCAATTGCTGCTGCGGAAACAAGCTGCGTAAGGAAATTGACGATGGTCAGCGTGGCCTGGTTGGTGATGTTTTCCATCAGCAGCCCTTCTATGACAAAGCTGAAATAGAAATGGCGATAAATGATCCATGCGATGGTGACGGACACGAGATTGAGGGAAATATATAAAAACGTTTTCCAGATGGGGCCGCGGTACAGCGGCTTATACAGCAAAAAGCCCAGCAGAAGAGAAACCGGAATGCTCAGCACGGCTACCATCAAAAGCGAGGATAATTCATCCCAGAAGGTGGGGCCGATGGCATTGGTGACAATGGTAATTTCCGGCAGCACCTCGGCACGGAGCGCGGCAATCAGCTGTGAGGCGACAGTAAGACAGGCGCCAAGCAGGGGAAATTCATCCAGCCGGGCGGCGCTTAGCACTTCGTCGGGCAGGATGCCGCTAAGCAGCGAGGGGCTTAGAATCATGATCAGCACAGCAGCTGTCAGCAGGGAAATAAGCAAAATACGCAGTGTTTTCATGGCAAATGATCCTTCATCGGTGATACAGGTATTATAAAATCCGTTTGTTACTTTGTCAACACGGGCGATGTAACAGATGCGTGCTCGCATTGGATACAGGCGCCGAGCGCATTGAGTTTGCGTTCGAGGCCATCATAGCCGCGCGCGATATGGCTGCGCTTGTCCAGCAGCAGCGTTTCACCCTGCGCAATCAGACCTGCCAGCATTAAGGCAGCCCCGGCGCGCAGATCGGTAGCCTCCACAGTTGCGCCGATAAGGGCCTGACCGCCCTGAACAAGCGCAAGGCGGCCTTCGGTGCGGATGCTTGCGCCCATGCGGCACAGGGAAACGGCGTGCATATAGCGATTCTCGAAGATGGTTTCCATAAAAATGCTTTGCCCGCGCGTTTGACAGGCGACAGTCATCATGGGTGCTTGCAGATCGGTGGGAAATCCGGGGTAGGACAGCGTATGGACGTCAAATGCGCGTCTGGCACGGCCGCGCAGATACAATCCGCGCGCATCTTCCTGAATGATCATGCCGCTTTCGCGCAATTTGTGCAGGAGCGAGCGCATATGATCGGGACGCGCGCCGGCAAGGAAAATGCTGCCGTCTGTGATGGCGCTGGCACAGGCCAGCGTGCCGGCTTCGATGCGGTCTGGGATGGGGGTAAATTCCACGCCAGTGAGACGATCTACGCCATCGATGACGATGGTACCCGTGCCAGCGCCCCAGATGCGTGCGCCTGCGAGGCAGAGGAAATCAGCCAGATCGACAATTTCCGGCTCTTTGGCGGCATTTTCAATGCGTGTGACGCCCTTGGTAAGCACTGCTGCCATCAATAGATTCTCTGTTGCACCGACGCTTGGAAAATCAAGATAGATATTGGCGTTTTTGATATGCCCTTGGAAAGCAACCTGATTGCTTTCAATCGTGGTTGTCATTCCCATTGCGCGAAGACCTTTCAGGTGGATGTCAATGGGGCGCTGACCGATGGCGCAGCCGCCAGGCAGCGGAACGCTGCCTTCCTGCAGGCGTGCGCACAGCGGCCCCAGCACCAGGATGGATGCACGCAGCAGATGAAAGGGCGCGGCGTTTTCTGGTGTATGCAATGCAGCGGGGCTGATGGTCACGCTGTCGCTTTCACGCTTGATGGCAGCACCGCAGGATGACAGAACGCTGAGCATGCTGTCGATATCCGTAAAATGCGGCACGCGGCGGATGGTTACAGGCGAGGAACACAGCAGGGAAGCCGCGATAATGGGCAGCACGGCATTCTTGGCAACATCGATATGCACTTCTCCCTGCAATGCAGGCGTTTGCTTGATGTGATACACCGGCATAAAAAAGCACCTCCGTTTGCTTGCCGGCGAATGCCGACAGCGTCATTGTGCGCGGAGACGCTTTTCTCATCCGTCGAAAAAACCGGGAAAAGCTGTTTCCAAGTCGATTTACGGCAGGAATACCGGGGAAAAGATGCGATTTGCGGCAGCTAAGATGGCAAATGTTTGCGCTTGGCAAAGCGTGGTATCTATGATACAATAAAACAGAACATATATTCTGTTAAGGAGAATTTATGGGAAAATTTGTTTTAAAAGCGCCTTATGTGGCGCGCGGCGATCAGCCGCAGGCGATTGATGCGCTGGCAAAGGGCATCAAGGAAGGCTTGACGGGACAGACGCTGTTGGGCGTGACGGGCTCGGGCAAGACGTTTACCATGGCGTCTGTGATTGAGCGCGTGCAGCGGCCGACGCTGGTGATTGCACATAATAAGACGCTGGCTGCGCAGTTGTGCTCGGAATTCAAGGCTTTCTTTCCGGACAGCGCGGTGGAATACTTCGTATCCTATTATGATTATTATCAGCCTGAAGCGTATATCGCCCAAAGCGATACGTATATCGAAAAGGACGCATCGATCAATGATGAAATTGATCGACTGCGCCACAGCGCCACAGCTGCGCTGCGTGAACGCAGCGACGTTATTATCGTGGCTTCGGTCAGCTGTATTTATTCGATGGGCGATCCCAGCGAATATACCAACCAGATGATCTCGCTGCGTCCCGGCATGGAATTATCGCGGGATGAGCTGCTGCGCAAGCTGATTGATATTCAGTTTGACCGAAACGATTTTGCTTTTTCGCGCGGCACCTTCCGCGTGCGTGGCGATGTAGTGGAGATTATGCCTGCCAGTATGCAGGATGAAGCCATCCGCGTGGAATACTTCGGCGATGAGATTGACCGCATCAGCGAATTTAACCCGACTACTGGCAAGACTGTGCACACGCTGCAGCATGTGTCGATCTACCCGGCGACACATTATGCGACCAATGCCGTAGAGCGGGAAAAGAATATCGCTTGCATTGAGCAGGATCTGAAGCTGCAGATAGAAAAATTTGAAAATGAAGGGAAGCTTCTGGAGGCAGAGCGCATTGCGCAGCGCACGCGATATGATATTGAAATGCTGCGAGAAATTGGCTTTTGTACAGGCATTGAGAATTACAGCCGCTATTTTGACGGAAGAGAGCCTGGCGATCCGCCTTTTTCACTGCTGGATTATTTCCCGAAGGATTTTATTGTATTCATTGACGAAAGTCATCAAACCATTCCGCAGATCCGCGCCATGTTTGCCGGTGATAAGGCCAGAAAGACGGCGCTGGTGGATTACGGTTTTCGTTTGCCGTCTGCATTTGACAACCGCCCGCTACGGTTTGATGAATTTGAAGCGCGTATCGGACAGACTGTATTTGTTTCGGCAACACCGGGGCCCTATGAAGCGGAACATAGTCAGCAGACGGTGGAGCAGCTGATCAGACCGACGGGATTGCTGGATCCCAAAATCATCGTGCGTCCGGCAACGGGGCAGGTGGATGATCTGGTGGGAGAAATCAATGCTGTTGTTGCGCGCAAGGAGCGCGTGCTGGTGACGACGCTGACCAAGAAAATGGCGGAAAGCCTGACGGAATATCTGGATGATATTGGTATTCGCGTCAGATATCTGCACAGCGATATTCAGACGATGGAGCGCATGGAGTTGATCCGTGATCTGAGACTGGGCCAGTACGATGTGCTGGTAGGTATCAACCTGCTGCGCGAAGGCCTTGACCTGCCGGAGGTATCGCTGGTGGCGATCCTTGACGCGGATAAAGAGGGCTTTTTGCGTTCGGAAACCAGCCTTGTACAGACGATCGGCCGCGCGGCGCGTAATGCCGAGGGCCGTGTGATCATGTATGCTGATGGTATGACGGACAGCATGATGCGCGCTATCGGCGAGACCAATCGCCGCCGCGCCATCCAGGAGGCGTATAACGAAGCGAACGGTATTACGCCGGAGTCGGTCAAGAATGCTGTACACGCGCTGCTGGAGATCACCGATAAGGCAGAAGAAGCGGCAGACGGCGTGATGGATGAGGAAGAACGCGCGGCGCTGATTAAGCATTTGGAGGATCAGATGCTGGATGCGGCGGGCAGTCTGGACTTCGAAAAGGCGGCAAAATTGCGCGATAAGCTGTTTGAAATCAAGGGCCAGCAACCGGTCAATAAACCGCAGCCGCAGCGCAGAAAGAGAAATAGAGGCAGATAAAAAGCACTCCCGCAAGTTTGTTGCGGGAGTGCTTTTGCATTTAAGAATCAACCCAGCTTTCCGCCCAGCTTACCGCCGTTCTTTGCGCCGGTTTTGCCGCCGAGGGACACGCCGTTCAAAATATCAGAGGTGAAGGCGTAATTGTTTTCATTCTTGTCGGCGTGGGCTTTCTGCGCGTATTCCACCAGCTTGTCGATGAGCTTCGGATACGGAAGGCCCGATTCATTCCACAGATAGAAGGCCATGGAGCCGGGGATGGTGTTGATTTCGGTGATGTACAGCTCGTCTTCGCCGGTGAGCATGTAGTCGATGCGCACAACGCCCTTGCAGTCCAGCGCGTTAAACACATCGCAGGAAAGCTTTTCGATGCGCTTGACCATTTCATCGCCCACGGGCGCAGGCATCACGCGCTGGAGGGAAGCCATGCCCTTGCTGCCGCCGCCACCGGAGAGGTACTTGTCGGCAAAATCCAGCAGGTCGCCGCTGGCGGTGGTGGGCATTTCGGTAACGGAGGCTTGCGTTTCGCCGTCGTAGCCGAGCACGGAGCAATTGACTTCGATGGGACGATCCAGACCTTTTTCGATCAGCACGCGGCGATCGTAGGAGAAGGCCAGATCAAGCGATTCCCTGAGGCCTTCGCGGTCATTGGCGCGGCTGACGCCGATGGAGGAGCCCAGGCACGCGGGCTTGCAGAATACGGGGTAATCCAGTTTTTCTTCCACGCGGGCGATCACGGCGTCGGGATCTGCCTGCCACTGGCTGCGCAGGGCAAAGATATCGGGCAGGATGGGGAAATTCATGCCGCGGAAAACCTGCTTCATCATGATCTTATCCATGCCGATAGCGCTGCCGCCAACGCCCGTGGAGGAATAGGGGATGTTCGCCAGTTCCATCAGGCCCTGAATGGTGCCGTCCTCGCCGTGCAGACCGTGCATGACAGGGATGACGCAATCAAGCTTGCACACGGTAACGGGCGTTACGCCCTTATTGAAAAGACCATTGTTCTGTTGATAGCTGATCAACGCGCCGGAGCCCGCCGTCAGATCGAGCGTCACGCGGGTGATGCCTTTGGCGTAGGGGTCAAAGGGTGTGTAGGTCTTGATATCCAGCAGCTTGTCGCCGGTGTACCAACGGCCGTCCTTATCGATATAAATGGGCCAAACGTCGTATTTTTCGCGGTCCGCTGCGCGTGCCAGCTGTACGCCGCTGATGATGGATACTTCGTGCTCGCAGGTGCGGCTGCCAAACATAACGCCCAGTTGAATCTTTGCCATTTTGTTGCCTCCCAAATTATTCGGAATAATGATCGGGCAGATCGTTTTCGTACAGGATAAAGTCGCCCGGACGCATGAAGCCGTTCAGCCACTGCGTCGCGTCATTCAGCGAGGGGAAAACGTGGATGTCCTGCTGCGGATAGCCGGCTTCAATCAGGCCTTCCTGAATGGGCAGCGTATGCTTTTTGCCAATCAGCACGCATACATCGGCGGCAGAGGCCATCTCGCGGCCAAATTCACGGTTATACTTATCCTCGTCTTCGCCAAGCTCCACCATGCCGGGGGTGACGATGATGCGGCGGCCGGGGAATTTGGCAAGCACGTCCAGCGCTGCCTTGGCGCCGCGGGGATTGGAATTGAAAGCGTCATCGATGATAGTGACGCCGCCTGCGCTGCGCAGCAGCTGCAGACGATGCTCAACAGGCTGCAGCATGGCTACGCCGCGCTGCAATTGCAGATTATTAAGCCCCAGATGGCGGCCAACGGCACAGGCAAGCAGAATATTGCTGATGTTATGTGCACCGAGCAGGCGAGTTTGACAGGGGATGCGTGCGCCGTCCTTGAGGCACAGCGTAAAACTGCTGCCCTGCGCGGAAAGCGAGATATCTTCAGCCCAGGCGTCGGAATCCTTTCGTCCGATGAGGGCCTTGGGCTTTTGATGCGTTTTCTCGTAGAGATCGGCGCAGATGTCGTTATCGCCGTTGAATACGGCAAAACCGTCATCGGGCACTGCGCGGACGAGATCGTATTTAGTCTGGATGATATTGTCAAGCGTCTTGAAGGTATCCAGGTGCTGCGGGCCAACGCTGGTGAGAACGCCGATGGTCGGCTGAATAAAGTCGGTCAGCTCTTTGATATCCTTGCGGTGACGCGCGCCCATTTCAGCCAGGAAAATCTGATGCGCAGGCACGAGGCGTTCGCGGATCACGCGCGTAAGGCCCATGGGCGTGTTGAAAGATGCGGGCGTGGAAAGGACATTGTACTTCTGCGACAGGATGGTGTAGAGAATCACTTTCACGCTCGTTTTGCCATAGCTGCCGGTAATGCCGATGCGGATGAGCCCTTTGTTGGCAAAGAGCTTTTTCTGTGCATCGCGCATGTACATGCGGTTGATGGATTTTTCAATCGGCAGGGCAATCAGCGCGGCGAGCGCCACCAGCAGCGGAAGAAGCGCGAGCATTGCAGGATGAATGAGCGCGAAGACAAACAGTACGATTGCGAGAATAACGTACAGCCTCTTCATGCGCGCAGTGACGACAAAGGGCTTTTTTTCCTTGGCGGTTGCCTGCTTTTTTGCAAGAAGAAAGCCGGTGAGCAAGATGACAATCGCGGAAATGGGGCGATTGGTTATCACGCAGACAACGCCCCACACAAGCGGCAGCAGCACATTGGGCAGCAGCGCTTTATAGCGGCGCAGGCAGGTTTTGCTGTAGCCGTAAAACTGATAGCTCTCCAATTGGAAATAATGCAGCAGGCGGCGCGAGAGCATTACGCCCGCAGCGGCAGCGGCGAGCGCGGGCAGCAGCATGATAATCTGTTTGAGAAGATTCAGCAAGCGTATAACCTCACTTCAGGAAGGCTTCCAGCACCCGCACAAAGCGCGGCCACTGGCGCAGATAGGCATAATGATCGTCGTTTTCAAAGATGACAAGGCCGGCGTCGGGAATCTCTTTTTCCATTTTCTGTCCCATCCACAACGGGGTATCCTGATCATTTTCTCCCCAGACGAGCAGGGTAGAAGCCTTGATCAACGGAAGAAGCGGAGACAGATCCTCCGAAATGACTTTGACGAAGGTTTTGCGCATGTCCTCGTCCAGCGCATTGTAATCAGCAGAGCCGAATTTCTGGCGCAGCGCGTCCATGCTCTTTTCGCCGATGGCTTTGAATGGGCCGCCCAGGGAAATGATTTTTTCCAGCAGTTTTTTGCTTTTCTGATATTGGGCGGAACGTTTTTTCTGCTCTTCGGTTTGCGGCTTTTTAAGCCCCGCGCCGCCGGTCAGCACCAGACGGTTAACAAGGTGAGGCTCATGCGCCGCCAGATACAGCGCGACGCGGCCGCCGAAGGAATGGGCAATTATATCGCAGGGCGCGATATGCAGCTGAGTGATCAGTTCCTTTACACAATTGGCAAAATCACTGACACCCCAGGGCTCGGGCGGACGCGAGGACTGACCGTGAGCAGGAAAATCGATGACGGTTACGTGATAGTGGTCTTTTAAGGCGTTGGCGATGGGCTCAAAGTGCTTTACTTCGCAGCCCCAGCCATGCAGCATCAGCAAATGCTTGTCGCCTGAGCCGTACTGCTCATAATGAAGGGAAACGCCGCAGAGCGTGATTTGCATACCGCAGGCTCCTTTCTGATTCATATTAGCGTATCCGCTTTTCTGCCGGGCTATGCCTTTGGGGGAATGCGCAGGATATAACGGCATTTTTCGGTATCGCCCGAGCAGACATAGCGGTATTTTTCAGGAATTCTGACGATGCTTTCAAGTTCGCAGCCAATGCGTTCGCAGGTTTTGCGGGAGGGAATGTTGTCGGGATTGGCGGTGATGCAGATGGATCTGAGCTGTAATTCCTGCAGCAGAGGCAGGATCAGTCTGCATGCACGCTCGGCATAGTGATGACCGCGATAGGGTTCGTCGATGCGGTAGCCGATATGACCGAGATAGTAAAGCTCCGGGCTTTCGCCCAGCCGCAGGCTGATATAGCCCACCTTGCGCCGCGGCTTGCGCTCATAAATGTGGAAGGTGAAGCCGTCTGTTACGCCGATTTCACGGTTTTCTACGATTTCACCGGACAGCATCAGCAGGATTTCATCATCGCTGAACATGGGCTTGAATGCCGAGAATAAATTCCACAACAAAGAAAAGCACTCCTTCACGCGGAGTACCGCGCACATATCATAATACCATATATTTGCTTTGTTCGCAATATGAAACGGTTTTTGCGAATAAAAAGAAGCCCGCATCCGTATGGATGCGGGCGAGTGTGAAACTTACTTCACAGAGGCTTCAAAGACGATGCGGCCAGAGCCGTTCACAGTGCTGTAATCCAGCAGCATGCCGGGATACTTGGCCAGCAGGGGAGAATTGTCAGCGTGCACCATATGATCGGGGAAGGCAGCAACGTAGTTCGCCAGAACCATGTAGTCTTCCATCACGTAGTCCAGCACGTTGATCGCGCCGTCGAACATGGCGAAACCATCGCCCAGATCACGCAGGGTGTAGTTGTAGCCGGCCATGTTGTAGGTGGCAGCCAGATCCAGCGCTTCATAAGCGCCAGTTTCCTTATTGTACACCTTCACGTCATGTACGCGGTAGCCGCCGGTGGGGCCAGCCAGCCAAACGCCCTTGTCATCCGCCTGAACGGTAGAGGGATATTCGCCGTCGATCTTGCAGGTGATACCGGCAACCTGCAGGAAGCCGCCGTTTTCAGCGCCGGTGCCGGCACTCTTGGCGCCCCATTCCAGCGCATCCAGGACCTGCTGGCCGGTTACGGTCTGCAGGCAGGCCACGTTGCCGAAGGTGTGGATTTCCTTGCAGGACTTGTAAGTGAGTTCGCCGGTGATGGCGCCCTTATTGCGGATGCCGCCGCCGTTCATGATAGCCAGATCGACATCCAGACCCATGTTGTCAAACAGGAAGTACAGCGCGTCGGCAGAGAAGTCGCCGCCTACGGTTTCCTGGCTGCGGACGAGGCGATTGCCTTCTGCGTCGTAGTTAGCCAGTTCGATAGTAGCAGAGCCGATGGTCTGGCCCAGGGCGGTGTCGATCTCGTTGATCCAGGCAGTCTTGATCGCGGTAACGGCTTCAACAACGGGCCATTCGGCGCCCTTGTAGAGCTCAGAAACGAGCTTGTGGCCGACTACGTTTTCAACGGTCTTGCCTTCAGCGTCGGTAGTGGTTTCGGTGATTTCTTCGAATTCGATGAAATCGGTGGTGATGGCGCCGGTTTCAGCGTCGATCACCATCATACCGATGCGGTCGAAGTATTCACCGGTCTGGGTGAGGACAACAGCGTTGCCTTCCTTATCGGCAACTTCCTTGCCCTTCACGGTGCTGTGGGAGTGACCGTCGATGAAAGCATCCAGACCAACGGTGTTGGCGATGGTTTCTTCACTGGTCCAGGGCTTGGAAGCGGGATCGTCGCCCAGATGGCCCAGCGCGATGACGGTGGTGGCGCCGGCAGTCTTGGCGTCATTGATGGCGTCCTGCACGTCGGCGTACAGCTTGGCGCCGTCATCACCGCCGGCGATGCCGTAGATGTAGTTGCCGTTGCCGTCCTGGAAATAGGCAGGCGTGGACTTGGTGAAGGATTCGGGGGTCGTGATACCGATGATGGCAATCACGTCATCACCAAAGGTGTAGGTGACGAAGGGATCCAGCACGTTGTCGTTACGGACATTGGCTTCTTCATGATAGAAGTTGCAAGAGGTGTAGGGGAACTCGGCCCATTCGATCACGTTCATGGTACCTTCCATGGCGTAGTCGAATTCGTGGTTGCCCAGCGTAGCCAGATCATAACCGGCGGCGTTCATCAGCTTGATGATGGTTTCGCCCTTATCCATGGAACCATAGGCAGTGCCCTGGATATGGTCGCCGGCGTCCACGAGCAGGATGTTCTTATACTGCTTGAGCAGCTCGGCCTTCACGCCCGCGATGACATCGTAGGACAGTTCCTTATCGATGTAGGTGTGAACGTCGTTGGTGTAGAGGATGACAATGTCATCAGAGAGCGCTTCGGCGGCAGCGAAGGAAGTCATGGACAGAACCATCGCCAGCGTCAGAAGCAGAGAAATGAATTTGCGCATAGGGGGTCTCCTCCTTCATGCATTTGTACTTTCATTTTACACGATTTTGGCGATATTGTGAAGAGCGTTTCGCCTGTTTTTTGCCGGTTATTTGGCAGAATTTATGCAATATGGCGGCCGTAGAGCAGATAAAGACTGGATTTTATAACAACAGCGCACAACAGCAGGGCAAATGAGGCGTGGAAGGCAGCCATATTGAATAGCGCGGACGTCCAGGTGGTGATAAGCATGCACAAAAGAAGCGCATCCAGCGCAAGGCCGCCGCTTTTTTCGTGCAGATACTGATTGCGCTCATCCTGCTCGGCAAGCATCTTTTCCTTGAGCAGCAGTTTGTTCTGCAGCAGCTTTTTATTGCTGCGAATGCGCAAGAGGATGTAGATCAATCCGCCAAAGAAGAGCACGCGGCTGATAAAATGGGCAAGGTCCGTCATGATGCGGGAATCACCGCCGCCAATTTCGACGATAAAAACCATATAGACGATCATGAGAATAAATGTGCTCCATAATGCCCGGTTGCGGCAGCGAATTTTATCGGTAAAGGACAGCTTTTTATAGGTTTTCATAGGATTGATCCTCCAGTTTCATGTTTTCAGACAGACAGCAAAGCTCCTCCACGCTGACATGGAACACCTGTGCAATGCGATAGGCGAGCATGAGAGAAGGATTGTACTGCTCCTTTTCAATGGAAATGATGGTTCTTGATGAGACGTGCACTTGATCGGCCAGCTGCTGTTGCGTGATGCCTGCCGCCTGACGCAATTCTTTGACAATTGTTTTCATATGCACCTCCTGGATATGAAGCATACTTCATATGAAGCTAACTTCATGTTATCATGTGGAAGAAGATTTGTCAATACCGTGGCTGTGTATTGCTCTTTTGACTCAGAATGATATATAATATACGAAAGCATGCAAGGGGGAAGGAAAATGTACATTTCCATTGGTACGCGCAGCAAGCCCAAGATTTCTGCGGTATGCGCAGCATTTGCGATGTATCCGCAGATTTGCTTTGCCAGGGAAGATGAATTGCATTTTGTGATTTTGCCGGAAGAAAAGCGCGGAGAGGCAAAAGGAGCAGATCATGTGGATCAGGTGAGCGGCGTATCGTGCAATCCCATGACGCTGGAGAGCACCATTCTGGGTGCAAAGAACCGGGCGCGGGAGGCCTATGCGCATTGCCTGGATGCGCATGGTGAATGTGCATTTGGCGTTGGAATTGAGGCGGGGCTTTTTCCGGCAGAAGGCGTGCAGACGGGATATCTTGATACCAGCATCTGCGCGATTTATAATGGTAAGGAGTATTTTGTGGGCGGAAGTCCGCTGTTTGAGTACCCGGCGGCGGTGGTCAGACGCATAAAGGCGGGTGAAGAAGCTGGCCTGATCAGCGATTTCTTTGGTGATTTCGCCAAAGGCCGATCTGGCGTGATTGGGCCGCTGTCGGGCGGGATTGTCAATCGTGATGAATTTGATCGCTATGCGGTGCTGATGGCACTTACCCGTGTGGCGGCGGCAGAGCTGTATGCAAAGGATGAGAATGCATGATCGCAGCAGTTGTAGCGGTGGATGAAAATTTCGCAATCGGCCATCAGGGCGGGATGCTAACCAGTATTCGCGGGGATTTGAAAATGTTCCGTGAGCTGACGAGCGGACATGCGGTGATTATGGGCCGGAAAACATTCGATGCTTTGCCCAATGGCGCACTGCCGAACAGGCGCAATATTGTTATATCTTCTCGCGCAAAAGGTGGGTTTGTTCCCGTATCGGATCATAGGGGCGAATATGTGCTGTCCTCGATGGAAAAGACAAAGGAATTGCTTGAAAACAGCGGGGATGAGACATTGTTTGTGATTGGCGGCGGCGTGATTTACAGCGAATTGCTTCCGTACTGTCAGCGGGTGTATCTGACGAAAATCCATAAGGCGTTTGATGTAGCGGATACCTATTTCCCAAGGATTGATCGGATGAAGGAATGGCATGAAATCCGCTGTGGGGAAATACAGGAAGAAAATGAACTGAAATATCAATTCTGCATCTACGAAAGACAAATTAACAATTCTTTTTGGGATCAATCCTGGAATGAGATTGATCAGGAGAGAATCATTCAGTATGCAAATCAATTGGATATGAAGAAAGACTGCATTATTGAGGGTTTGCTTTCGAATGATGCGCAGCTTGTTTGCGATGCAGGCTGCGGATGCGGAGCATATACGCTGAAGCTGTGCTCCTTTGGCTTTTCCGTATCTGCTTTTGACGTGGCTGCGGGAGCGATTGATATCGCAGAAAAGCTGCTTGAAAAGGCTGGCTATGCAGCAGAATTGAAGACTGCCAGTGTGACAGATACTGGCTATGATGATGATTGCTTTGACGCGGTGGTTTCAAGAGATGTGATTGATCACATTTGCAAAAGGGATGCAATGCTGGCCATTCACGAATTATATCGGATTGTGCGTCCAGGCGGCGTTCTGCTGATAACGCTGGATCATTTAGACGAGGAATATGAAAAAGAGCCGCATAGAATCAACCAGGACGGCGATTATCTGTTTTCAGACGGCAAATGGAAAGGGATGTGTTTTCATTCCTATGATTTGCAGGAAATCAAAGCGCTGATACCAGACGGAGCAGCGTATGAAGTGATAGATTCAGATGGGATATTGCTGAAGATCATCAAACAATAAAAGAATCACGGCATGAAAATCATGCCGTGATTCTCTATTTGTGATGAATTAGAACAGGCCGACGATCTTGCCGTTCTCGTCCACGTCGATGCGTTCGGCGGCGGGAACCTTGGGCAGACCAGGCATGGTCATGATATCACCGGTGAGCACAACGATGAAGCCGGCGCCGGCGGAAATCTTGACGTTCTTGATGGTTACTTCGAAGTCTTCCGGAGCACCCAGCTTGGTGGGATCATCCGAGAAGGAATACTGCGTCTTGGCGATGCAGACAGGGCACTTGTCAAAGCCCAGCTTGGTCAGATTGGCAATCTGCTTCTTGGCAGCGGGGGTGACCACGATGCCGCGGCCGCCGTATACCTTCTTGACGACGGCTTCGATCTTTTCCTCGATGGAGCAGTCCAGATCGTAAGAGAAGGTGAAATCGCCCTTTTCTTCTTCGCACAGACGGACAACTTCCTTGGCCAGGGCTTCGCCGCCCTTGCCGCCATCCGCCCAGACGGTGGACAGAACGGTGTTGACATTAAGCTCGTGGCACTTGTCGATGATGAAGTTGATTTCGTTGTCGGTGTCGGTGGGGAAGCGGTTGACAGCGACCACGCAGGGCAGCTTATAGACGTTCTTGATATTGCTGACGTGACGCAGCAGGTTCGGGATGCCCTTTTCCAGCGCAACGAGATCTTCGGTGTTCAGCGCGGTCTTGGGCAGGCCGCCGTGCATCTTCAGCGCGCGGACGGTAGCGACCACAACTACGGCGTCGGGCGTGAGGCCGGCCATGCGGCACTTGATATCCAGGAACTTTTCAGCGCCCAGATCGGCGCCGAAGCCGGCTTCCGTGATGGTATAGTCGCCCATCTTGAGCGCCAGCTTGGTGGCCATCACAGAGTTGCAGCCGTGCGCGATATTGGCAAAGGGGCCGCCGTGCACGAAGGCGGGCGTGCCTTCCAAGGTCTGTACGAGGTTGGGTTTGAGCGCGTCCTTGAGCAGAGCCGTCATGGCGCCGGCAGCCTTCAGCTGGCCGCAGGTAACGGGCTGATCATCATAGGTATAGCCCACGATGATGCGGGAGAGGCGCTCCTTCAGGTCGGTAATGGAATTGGACAGGCACAGAACGGCCATGATTTCGCTGGCAACGGTGATGTCAAAGCCGTCCTCGCGGGGAGTGCCGTTGATTTTGCCGCCCATGCCATCCACGATGAAGCGCAGCTGGCGGTCATTCATATCTACGCAACGCTTCCAGGTGATCTTGCGTACGTCGATATTCAGCTGGTTACCCTGCTGGATGTGGTTGTCCAGCATTGCCGCCAGCAGATTGTTGGCAGCGCCGATGGCGTGGAAGTCACCGGTGAAGTGAAGGTTGATATCCTCCATGGGCACAACCTGCGCATAGCCGCCGCCGGCAGCGCCGCCCTTAACGCCAAAGACCGGGCCGAGGGAGGGCTCGCGCAGCGCGACGGTAACATCCTTGCCGATGCGCTTGAGGCCGTCGGCAAGACCGATGGTGGTGGTGGTTTTGCCTTCGCCGGCGGGGGTGGGGGTGATGGCAGTGACCAGGATCAGCTTGCCGTCCTTGCGGTCGGTTTCGTTGAGCAGGCTCAGGTCGATCTTGGCCTTGTAGCGGCCATACTGCTCCAGGTACTTTTCGTCCACGTGGGCGACCTTGGCAATCTCCTGAATTGGCTTCATTTCGCAGCTCTGCGCGATTTCAATATCAGACTTATACTGCATGATTTTCCATCCCTTCTTGAATTATCGGAAGTAACGAACGGCGGCTTCGAACATGCGCATGTCAAATTCACCAGGCACATTCTTATACAGGCCGCTGCCGATACGCTCGCTGTGGCCCATTTTACCAAATACGCGGCCATCGGGCGAGGTGATGCCCTCGATGGCGTACATGGAATCATTGGGATTAAAGTGTACGTCACGGGTGGCGTTGTTGTCAAGGTCAACATACTGGGTGGCAATCTGGCCATTGGCGGCAAGCTGACGGATCAGCTCATCGCTGGCCAGGAAGCGGCCCTCGCCGTGGGAAATCGGCACGCTGTATACATCGCCGACATTGGTCAGCGCCAGCCACGGGCTCTTGTTGGAGGCGATGCGGGTGTGCACTACGCGGGACTGGTGGCGGGCGATGGAGTTATAGGTGAGGGTGGGGCAGCTTTCATCGGTATCGATGATCTTGCCGTAGGGCACCAGGCCCAGCTTGATCAGCGCCTGGAAGCCGTTGCAGATACCGCACATGAGGCCGTCGCGGTTTTCCAGCAGATCAGTTACATTTTCCTTGATGGCGGCATTGCGGAAGAAGGCAGTGATGAACTTGCCGGAGCCATCGGGCTCATCGCCGCCGGAGAAGCCACCGGGGATGAAGACCATCTGCGACTGCTTGAGCGCCTGAGCAAACTTTTCTACGCTGCGGGCGATGCCGGAGGCAGAGAGATTGTTGATGACAAAGATCTCAGGCTCGGCGCCGGCGTCACGCATGACCTTGGCGCTGTCGTATTCGCAGTTGGTGCCGGGGAAGGCGGGGATCAGCACGCGGGGCTTGGCCACCTTGACGGCGGGCGCAACGCGCTTTTCTGCGGTGTAGGAGAAGGTCTCCATGGCCTTTTCCTTGTGGGAGATGTTGCAGCTGTATACGCTCTCCAGCTTGTTTTCATAGGCGGTGAGCAGATCATTCTGTTGCAGCACTTCGCCGTTATAGGAGAAGGCGCCATCCGCAGTAACGGTGCCCAGCACCTGGCCGACGGCCGGATGATCGTTCATTTCCAATACGAAGGAGGCGTAATTATAGCCGAAGATATCGTCCATGGAAACGTTGCTGTCGAAGGCAAAGCCAAGACCGTTGCCAAAGCCCATCTTCATCACGGCTTCGGCAACGCCGCCAATACCGGGTGTGTAGCAGGCAACCGCCGCGCCGGAATGCAGCAGAGACGCAACGAGCTCAAAGTGCTTGAGCAGAGATTCAGTCGTCGGCAGGCCGTTTTCGTCAAGCTCGGGCTTGATCAGGCATACGGTATGACCGGCGGCCTTAAATTCATTGGAAACGATATCCTTTGTCTTCTGCGTGGTGACAGCAAAGGAAACCAGCGTGGGAGGCACGTCCAGATCCTCGAAGGAACCGGACATGGAATCCTTGCCGCCGATGGAGCCGATGCCCAGATTCAGCTGTGCCTTGAAGGCGCCCAGCAGCGCGCTCAGCGGCTTGCCCCAGCGAGAGCCGTCCTTGCCGGGATGTTCAAAATATTCCTGGAAAGTGAGGTAAACATCCTTGAAATCAGCGCCGGTGGCAATGAGCTTGCAGACAGATTCGACAACTGCCAGGTACGCGCCGTGGTAGGGGCTCGATTCGGTGATGAAGGGATTGTAGCCCCAGCTCATCAGCGAGCAGTCGTCGGTATGCTTCTTTTCTACGGAGATCTTCTGCACCATGGCCTGGATGGGGGTGAGCTGATGCTTGCCGCCAAAGGGCATGAGCACAGTGCCGGCGCCGATGGTGGAGTCAAAGCGCTCGGACAGGCCGCGCTTGGAGCAGACATTCAGATCGGCAGCCAGAGCCTTGTAATTGTCGCTGAAGGAACCGGAAATCTGCTTTTCATACGCCTTGGGCGCGGCAGCGGTGATGTCGATGTGCTTTTCAGCGCCGTTGGAATTGAGGAATTCACGGCTCAGATCGACGATCTTTTTGCCGTTCCAGTGCATAACCAGACGGGGATCGGCCTGCACAGTGGCCACGGGGCAGGCCTGCAGATTTTCGGTGGCGGCCAGCGCCAGGAAAGCGTCGACGTTTTCAGGCTCGACGACCACAGCCATACGCTCCTGAGATTCGGAGATGGCAAGCTCGGTGCCGTCCAGGCCTTCATATTTCTTGGGAACCTTGTTCAGGTCAATGACCAGACCGTCAGCCAGTTCGCCAATCGCAACGGAAACGCCGCCCGCGCCAAAGTCGTTGCAGCGCTTGATCATGCGGGTAGCGGTGGGATTGCGGAACAGACGCTGCAGCTTGCGCTCTTCAGGGGCGTTGCCCTTCTGCACTTCAGCGCCGCAGGTTTCAAGAGACTGGACGGTATGGGACTTGGAAGAGCCCGTCGCGCCGCCGCAGCCGTCACGGCCGGTAGAGCCGCCCAGAAGGATGACCACATCGCCGGGAGCGGGAACTTCGCGGCGCACGTTTTCGGCAGGAGCGGCAGCAATGACCGCGCCGATCTCCAGACGCTTGGCCGCATAGCCAGGGTGATAAAGCTCATCGACAATGCCGGTGGCAAGGCCGATCTGGTTGCCATAGGAAGAATAGCCGGCGGCTGCGGTGGTGACGATCTTGCGCTGGGGCAGCTTGCCGGGGATGGTTTCGCTGACGGGCTTCAAGGGATCGGCAGCGCCGGTGACGCGCATGGCGCCGTATACATAGCTGCGGCCGGAAAGAGGATCGCGGATCGCGCCGCCGATACAGGTGGCAGCGCCGCCGAAGGGCTCGATCTCGGTGGGGTGGTTGTGCGTTTCGTTTTTAAACAGGAGCAGCCAGGGCTCGGTTACGCCATCCACTTCTACGTCAATCTTCACCGTACAGGCGTTGATTTCTTCAGATTCATCCAGCTTATCGAGCTTGCCGTCTTTTTTGAGCTGGCGAACGGCGATGGTTGCCAGATCCATCAGGCAGATGGGCTTGGTGCGGTTCAGATCCTTGCGGACCTGTACATACTCTTCATACGCTTTCTGCAGGAGAGGATCCTCAAACTTGACGCTGTCGATGATCGTCAGGAAGGTGGTATGGCGGCAGTGATCGGACCAGTAGGTATCGATCATGCGGATTTCGGTGATGGTGGGGTCACGCTGCTCGGTGCGGAAATACTGCTGACAGAAGGCGATATCATCCGCATCCATGGCCAGGCCCATATCCTTGACAAACTGTTCAAGGCCGGCACGGTCAAGGTCGATAAAGCCGTTCAGGGTAGCTACCTCGGTGGGAACGGCATAATCCATCTTGAGGGTTTCGGGCTTTTCAAGGCTGGCTTCGCGCGCTTCTACGGGGTTGATGACATACTTTTTGATTTCAGCGATTTCGCTGTCCGTCAGCTTGCCGTAAAGAGCATACACCTTAGCCGTGCGGATGGTGGGACGCTCACCCTGGGAGATGATCTGGATGCACTGAGCGGCAGAATCTGCGCGTTGATCGAACTGGCCGGGCAGGTATTCCACGGCAAAGACAGTAGCGCCGGTAAGATCAACATCGTCAGTGGCATGATCCAGCTGCGGCTCGGCGAAAACGGTCTTGATAGCGTAATTAAACAGCTCTTCAGACATGTTTTCAGCATCATAGCGGTTGATCAGACGGACATTTTCCAGGTTTTCAATGCCCAGCAGCGTACGCGCATCGCTCAGCAGCGCACGCGCTTCGTTATCAAGGCCGGGTTTCTTCTCAACAAATACTCTGTAAACCATGTTTTATTCCTCTGCTTGGGCCTTCAGGGCGCGCGCGCCAATATCGCGGCGGCAGAAGGCGTTTTCAAAATGAATGGTGTTGGACAGCGCATAGGCAGCGTCGATAGCGCCCTTGAGCGTGTCGCGTACGGCGGTAACACCCAGCACGCGGCCGCCGGAGGTCACGAGCTTGCCGTCCTTGAGCGCAGCGCCGGCAACATAGGTGTGCTTTTCGGCCTCTTCGCTCATGGTGATTTCAAAGCCCTTCTGGTAGCTGGTAGGATAGCCCTTGGAGGCAAGAACTACGCAGCAGGCGTGGGCATCGGCAAATTCTACGGGCGTTTCGGCCAGCTTTTCATTGGTGACGGCCTGCATGACGGTGAGCAGATCACTCTTGAGCAAAGGCAGAACAACCTGCGTTTCGGGATCGCCGAAGCGGCAGTTGTATTCGATCACCTTGGGACCGTTGGGCGTGATCATCAGGCCAAAGTACAGGCAGCCCTTGAAGGTGCGGCCTTCTGCCTTCATGGCGCGGATGGTGGGCAGGAAAATTTCTTCCATGCAGCGGTCAGCCACAGCCTTGGTATAGTAAGGATTGGGCGCGATGGTACCCATGCCGCCGGTATTGAGGCCTTCATCGTTGTCAAGCGCGCGCTTATGATCCATGGAGGAGATCATGGGCACGACGGTATTGCCGTCGGTGAAGGAAAGGACGCTTACTTCGGGGCCGGTGAGGAATTCTTCGATAACGATCTGATCGCCGCTCTTGCCAAACTGCTTGTCTTCCATGATGGAGCGGATGGCCTGTGCGGCTTCTTCGCGGGTAGCGGCGATAATAACGCCCTTGCCCAGGGCCAGACCATCGGCTTTGACGACAACGGGGATGGCACAGGTTTTTACATAGGAAAGCGCGGCTTCCATATCGCTGAATACTTCATATTCGGCGGTGGGGATGCCATACTTTTTCATCAGGTTTTTGGAGAAAACCTTGCTGCCTTCGATGATGGCGGCATTTTTATTGGGGCCAAAGCAGGGAATGCCTTTTTCCTGCAGCGCATCAACCGAGCCCAGCACCAGCGGATCATCCGGGGCGACAACGGCGTAATCAATGGCATTTTCCATGGCGAATCTTACAATGCCGTCAATATCTGTAGCGCCGATGGCAACGCAGGTGGCATCTTTGGCGATGCCACCGTTGCCGGGCAGAGCGAAAATCTCCTCAACGGAGGGATTTTCCTTGATCTTTTTAATGATGGCGTGTTCGCGGCCACCGCCGCCTACAACCATTACTTTCATTTCAGTTCACCTTAAAATTAATGATGGAACAGACGCATGCCGGTGAAGGCCATGGCCATGCCGTACTTGTTGCAGCAGTCGATGACCGCGTCGTCGCGGATAGAGCCGCCGGGCTCGGCCACGTACTTGACGCCGCTCTTCTTGGCGCGCTCGATGTTATCGCTGAAGGGGAAGAAAGCATCAGAGCCCAGGGCCACGCCGTCGATGGTGGCGAGATAGGCCTTGATTTCTTCGTCGGTCAGCGGTTCAGGCTGATACTCAAAGTACTTCTGCCAGTTGCCCTCGGCGCACACGTCCTCTTCATTGCGGTTGATATAGCCGTCGATGACATTGTCGCGGTCGG
>JAFXJP010000039.1 GCA_017532155.1 Clostridia bacterium
AACATTCTCTTTATCTGCGGCGGCGCCTTTGACGGCCTGACCAATATGATTCAGCAGCGCATCGGCTCGCGTACGCTGGGCTTTGGCGCAAAGCTGACCAGCGACGCCCGCGACGACAGCGGCGAGGTGCTGCGCCAGGTGCGTCCCGAGGATCTGATGAAATTCGGCCTGATTCCCGAATTCATCGGCCGTCTGCCCATTGTGGTGACGCTGGATAAGCTGGATGAGGACGCGCTGGTGAAGATTCTCACCCAGCCCAAGAACGCTTTGGTCAAGCAGTACGTTAAGCTCATGGAGCTGGACGGCGTGGAGCTTTCGTTTGAAGACGAAGCGCTCAAGGCCATCGCCCAGCGCGCCATGCAGCAAAAGAGCGGCGCGCGCGGCCTGCGTGCCATTATCGAAAAGGCGCTGCTGGACACGATGTTCGATCTGCCCTCCCGCAAGGATGTGACGGCCTGCGCGGTGACCCGCGAGGTGATCACCGACGGCGCAAAGCCTGCGCTGACGGTCGCAGCCCACGCCTCCAAAACGCGCAAAACCGCGAAAAAGGCGCTGCCCGAAGCAGAACAATCCGACGCGGTGTAAATCAATAACAAAATGACAGGCACAGTGGACCCATCCGCTGTGCCTGTTCTTGTAAACGGCAGATAAAGATGGTATGATAAAAAGCGGAACGAAAAGCCTGGGCAGAAAGGAATAATTATGGCATTCAGATTGATTGATATTGAAAACTGGGAGCGTAAAGAGTTTTACGAGCATTTTATCAACCAAGTGGTTTGTACATATTCTGTTGTTGTCAACCTTGACATTACGAACCTGAAGAATCACAGACTCTATCCTGCGATGATTTGGCTGCTGACCAAAACAGTGAACGATATGCCTGAATTTCGAACTTCTCTGACTTCGGAAGGTCTTGGTATTTACGATGAAATGCATCCCATGTACACGGTATTCAATAAAGAAAAGAAGAACTTTTCGGGTATCTGGTCTTATTTTTCGGAAGATTATGATACTTTCTTGAAGAATTACGAGATTGACGCTGAAAAGTACAGCACCTCCACCCGTTATGCACCCAAAGATGGAACGCCGTCCAATTCATTCAACATTTCTATGGTTCCGTGGCTGGAATTTGCCGGATTCAACATCAATGTTTTCGATGACGGGCATTTTCTGCTGCCGATTTTCACAATGGGTAAATACTTTGAGCGGGATGGTAAACGCATGCTTCCGCTTGCCATACAGGTACATCACGCTGTCTGTGATGGGTATCATGTCGGCCTGTTCGTTGAGAAGCTTCAAAACTATATTGACCATTTTTGCTGAAATACAAATTCCAATTTGTAAAGCAGTAAAGTCAGACTGAATTTTCAGCCTGGTTTTTACTGTTTTTCTATTGTTTTTTGCTTTCCAGTGGGAAATATATGATATAATTGTCATACTACGGTTGCAGAGTGTGGAAAGAACAGAGGAAAAAGACAATGGCAGGAAACAGAAAAAGCGTAGATATGACTGAGGGTTCCATCTGGCGGCACCTGCTTTTGTTTGCCGTGCCGATGCTGATCGGCCAGATTTTTCAGCAGCTATATAATACTGTGGACAGCGTGGTGGTCGGCCAGTTTGTCGGCAAGCAGGCGCTGGCGGCGGTGGGCTCGACGGGCAATATTATCAACGCGCTGATCGGTTTTTTCTCCGGTCTTTCGATGGGCGCGGGCGTGGTGATCAGCCAGTGCTTTGGCGCCAAGGATAAAAAGGGCGTACATGACGCAGTGCATACCGCCATTCTTTTGACCTTTGCGGCGGCTGCTTTCTGCACAATTCTGGGCTGCGTTGCAACCGATCCGCTGCTGCGCATGATGTCAACGCCTGATGACGTAATCGCCGAGGCATCCACCTACTTGCGCATTTATTTCGGCGGCATTGTGGGCCTGATGGTGTATAACATCGGCGCGGGCATTCTGCGCGCGGTGGGCGACAGCCGCCGTCCGCTGTACTTTTTGATTTTCTCTGCCTGCACCAATGTGGTGCTGGATTTGCTGCTTGTCATCGTGTTGAAGATGGGCGTAGCGGGCGTTGCCTGGGCGACGGTCATTTCTCAGGTGGCGTCGGCCATTCTGATTCTGATGCTGCTTTCGCGCACGCAGGAAGATCATCGGCTGGTTTATCGTGATCTGCACATTCATGGGCATGTGCTGCGCCGCGTGCTAAAAATCGGTCTGCCGGCGGCGATTCAGACAAGCGTTGTGTCTTTTTCCAATGTGTTTGTGCAGGCGTATATCAATGCTTTCCAGTCCGACTGTATGGCGGGCTGGACCAGCTACAACCGTCTGGACGCCTTTGCCTGGCTGCCGATGATGTGCCTGGGCATGGCCAACACCACGTTTGTTGGACAGAATCTGGGCGCGGGCAACATTGCGCGCGTGAAAAAGGGTGTGCGGGCAGGCCTGGTGATGTCTGCAGCCGGAACGACGGTGATCGTCGCGATTCTGATGCTGTTTGCGGATGAAGCGCTGAGGCTGTTCAACAGCGATCCTCAGGTGCTTGAATATGGACGGATGTTCGTGTTGTGGATGTCGCCGTTCTATATCCCGTATTGTGCGATGCAGATTTATTCCGGCGCGCTGCGCGGCGCGGGGGACGGCTTGTCGCCGATGATCATCACCATCTCTTCGTTTGTTGTGTTCAGGCAGCTGTTCCTGCTGATTGGCACGCAGTTTATCGATAGCCCGCTGCTTGTGGGCATGAGCTATCCGGCGGGCTGGGTGCTGGCCAGCGTATGCACAACGCTGGTGTATCACAGCGGCCGCTGGGAGAGGAATGTGCGCGCGGCGCAGGGGAAGACAGCTTAAACTGAAATTGACAAATATTACCATGGTGATATAATGACATATAAGAAAGGAGGCGACTGGCGTGGAAAAGGAATTAAAGAAGGCGAAATTTCGCCTGATGACATTGGCGGATGAAGGCCTGTTCTACAGATTTGCTTCACAGACACGCAACGATCTTTCTGCGCACACGCGCTTTGCTTTTTTGAGTATATACATGCCGTTTGTCAATGTATACATCCGTGAGACGGAGCATTTTCTGCTGATCGTTTTATTCGATACGGTACATAAGCGTCTGGCTTGTCTGCCGCCGCTGGGAGATTGGGCCAATTATTCCCTCAAGCGTCCGCTGGAGAGCTATCGCAGCGTTTTTCGGGCGCTGAAGGCAGATTTTGTCATGATCGACGTAGGCGAATGGATGCTCCCTGCGCTGCAGGCGGCGGGGCTGGATACTGCGCATATACAGCATGATGCAGAGGAAAGAGACTGCGTATTCATGGCGCGGGATTATGCGCTGTCGCTCATGCGGGAGCAGACAAAACAGGAAATTGAGAAAAACAGCGCATCACATGCGCTACGGTGGCTGGATTACAGCGACGAAAGAAAGGAAATGTTCCTGCAGGCGATTAAGGCTGTGTTTGATACGCGGCTGAAAAAGCTGGATGCAGAGCGGCTGTACGCGCAATTGCTTGATTTGCTTGCGCCGCTGGATATCAGGCTGAGCATGCTGGTGAGCGAGAATAATGTACTGGGTCTGCTGGCCTATCGGCTGATAGATAGCCAGATGGAAATTCTGATGCATTATGCAGCGGCGCGGCCCAAGGGTGTGGAGGCTGTGATGCGCCAGCGGATTTGCGAGAGCATGGGCGCGGAGGCGCGCAAGATTTTTATTGCCGGCGCATATTATGATAAATCGCTTGTCGCTGGCAAACAGGCGGAATTGCGCAGCCAGCAGCTGTTCAATTACGTGATACACGGGTAATTATTTTGGCACGGCCTGGCGCCGTGCCTTTTTTAGCCCTGCAAAGTGTAACAAAATAGAAATGAAACAACTTTGATTTGACACATAATTGTAATATGAGTTAAAATACAAAGGAACGGAGGTGAGACTGTGCGCAAAAAACTGATCGCGCTTTTTTGTATGGTACTTTGGATGACGCAGCTTTCTTCTGCCTGGGCAGCGGGCATTTCACCGCTGACGGAGCAGGGACAGGAAGGATCGATTACATATATTTCTTTGGCGGATGAAAATCTGGACGCCTGGCTGCAGGCGCGGCTGAATATGGATGATGCGCTGATTCTTCTGCGCAGCGGTGCGGAGATTACCGGCACAACAGATGTATTTCAGTTTGAAAAGGACGGCATAGAATATGCCAGCGTACGTTTCACCCAGCAGGGAAAGATTCGCTTTGGCCGTTACGGACAGACTGTCAGCACGGTGCTGCTGGATATGACAAACGGCGGTGAGGCAGCGCTGGAGAGCGTGCTGGGCGATCTGGAATCGCTGGAGGCGTTCCTTGATCTGTATGTAGAAGAAAAGGTGCTGCCGTCGATCAATACCTATCTGGACGTATCAGAGTTATTGCCGGTGCCGCTGGAAAATGTGTATCTGGCGCAGGACGGGCTGACGATTCATTATCCGGCGGACCGTTTCAGTTTCTTTTCTGGCAACAGCGGCGCAGTGGAAATCAAATATTATGAGCTGGCAGAAGTGCTGCCGCTTCAGGCTGGAGTAGCGCCGGATGCGGCGCAGCTTATGATGACGGCAGCGGCAAAAGGCATGCTGCCGGGCGTAGCGGATGTATGGCTGGATATGACGCTCTCCGGTGCGCTGGCTGTGTTTGGAACGATAACAGATCCGGACTATATTGCGGACGGCGAAATCTACGAGCTGGAGCGGCCGTCGCTGCGCGGCGTGCAATTGATTGCTCCCATGGATGCACAGATGGATGCACAGTGCCAGCTGACGGGGATCCGTTCTCAGCGCGTGAATATGTATGGCCTGATGACGGGCGTGACCGAAAAAAACACAGGCCGGCAAACGCTGGGAGAGCCGATGGCAAGCGTGCAGATAGATGCTGCGGCGGCTGAAAGCTACCGTGTGGCAGAAGGCAGCGTGGATATTTATCAGGCAGGCGATTATCAACTGAAAATGTATTACGATACAAACGACATACTTTTTGCAGCGGAAATCAGCCGCTGACAGACCAAGGAGGATATCATGGCGCAAAGCAAAAAGGCACAGATCACTACAACGGCGCGGGGCGGCCCGGTGCGCATGGCGCTGGGCTGCATGCTCATTGCGCTGGGCTGTGGCTGGGGGATAGCGCTGCTGGCGAATACCTCCTCGGCGTTTGTTTCGCTGCAGCTGCTGCGCGATACTGCGCATGGCCTGGCAGGGTCGCTTTGCACGCTTCTGCCGGTGTTTACCATTTGGGGCGGTGTGCAGCTGTGCGTATCGGCCAGACGACGGGCTTCGGTGCGGGCGTATTTCATTGCGCTGATCATGTATGTGATTCTTCTGGCGATTCTGACGCTGTGGAGCAGCATTGGCGATCAGACGCTGATGACCTATATTGCCAACTGTAATAAAACCTGGCTCGGCCTGCAGGATCATACCTCCTTTGGCGCGTATCTGACAGGCGCGTATAACCTGCGCGCCTTTAACGGCGGTATGCTGGCGGGCGGAGGCCTGATTGGCATGCTGTTAGCCTTCCCTTTGTATTGCACATATTTTGGCACGGCAGGCAGCGCCTTTATCCTGTGCGCGGTGGAGCTTTTGCTGCTGCTGTGGCTTTTCCGCCTGAATCCCTTTGAAATGTGGCGCACGGTGAATGTTCGCCGCGAGGAAAAAATGCAGAATCAGCCTGAAGCAGACGCGGAAGAATACGCGCCGCAGATGGAGCCTCAGCGCCGTCAGGTGGCGATGGAGCCGCTGATTCCGCAGCAGCAGGTCACCTATTCGCGCGGCACCAGCGTGCAAAGCGATGTGGAGGAAAGCTATCTGGTGCCCGAACAGCAGCAGTACGAGGAATATCAGCAGCCCACGCCGCAGGACCGCGGCTTTGTGCCGGTGGAAACGGGCGTGCTTTATGAGGAGCATATTCCGGTGGGCGACGACTATAAGCCTGTGCAGGAGCCCAAAAAGCGCACGTCCACGCGCCGTGCTGCACGGCATGAGCAGCCTTCTGTGCAGCCTGCAGCGCCTGTGCAGGAAAAGCAGGAAGAGACTGTGCCGTGGTATTCCGATGAGGAACTGAAGGCGCAAAAGCAAAAACCCTACGAAGCGCCGCAGATGGAGCAGCAGTCCTTTGAGGCGCCTGTACAGCCGGTTATGCCTGAAAAGAAAGCGCCGTCTGTGCGCGCCGGCAGTCATGTGACGGGCGAAATCAAGCAGGTGTATACCGATCCTGCCGTCGATCTTGGCAGCAAGCGCATTCCCATCAATCCGCGCAGCGAAGAAGCGCCGCGCGAGGATCCCTTTGCGGTTAAGCACACCAAGGAGGCCATGCGCGCGGTGAGCGGCGAATACAGCGTGCCGCCGCTGATGCTGCTCAAAGATCCGCAGCGCCAACTGGTGGATACCACGGCCGAGGACAACGAGCGCGCCGCACTGCTGGAGCATACGCTGTCGTCCTTTAATATCGATGCGAAGGTTTCGTATGTGGTGCATGGTCCGGCCATCACGCGCTTTGCGCTGAAACTGGCGGACGGCGTGAACGTCAACCGTCTGAACAACATTTCCAACAACCTGGCCATGACCATGCAGGCGGTAGGCTTGCGTATTGAGATTCCCATTCCCGGCACCTCGCTGGTGGGCATCGAAGTGCCCAACAAGAAGGTGAGCATGGTCACCTTCAAGGAAGTGCTCGACAGTCCCGCCATGCGGCAGAATCCCTCGCCCACAGCGGTGGCCATGGGTAAGGATATTACCGGCACGCCGATCATCTGCGACCTGTCCGACATGCCTCACCTGCTGATTGCCGGCGCCACTGGCAGCGGTAAATCGGTGTGTATCAACTCCATTATCATGAGCATTCTTTACCGCGCCACGCCGCAGCAGGTGCGCATGCTGATGATTGACCCCAAGCTTGTCGAACTGCAGCCCTACAACGGCATTCCGCATCTGCTGACGGAGGTTGTCAGCGATCCCAAAAAGGCTGCGGCGGCGCTGGACTGGGTGGTGCAGGAGATGGGCGACCGCTATCGCCGCTTCCAGCAGACGGGCGTGCGCAATATTGCCGGTTATAACGGCAAGATGAAAAATGAAGCCGATAAAATGCCCGATATCGTGGTGATCATCGACGAATTCAGCGACCTGATGGTGCAGTGCCGCAAGCAGGTGGAAGAATCCATCCAGCGCCTGGCCGCACTGGCGCGCGCGGCGGGCATTTACATGATCGTTGCTACGCAGCGTCCTTCTGTTGATGTTATCACCGGCGTTATCAAGGCCAACATCCCCAGCCGCATCGCTTTCGCGGTGGCCAATAACGTGGACAGCCGCACGATCATCGACTCTAACGGCGCTGAAAAGCTGCTGGGCAAGGGCGACATGCTCTACTTCCCGCGCAGCGAGTTCCGCCCCATCCGTGTGCAGGGTTGCTTTGTGTCGGATAACGAAGTGTCGGCCATCACCGATTATATCAAGGATAACAACGACGCGACATATGATTCCCGCGTGGATGAGCATATGGAGCGCGCGGCCCGCGAGGAGGCTGAGGCCAATGCGGCAGCCAACCATCCCAATGATCCGGAATACCAGGTCAATACCGAAAATGAGCTTTTGCAGCGCGCCATTGAAATGGCCGTTGAAAGCGGACAGATGTCTATTTCCATGCTGAGAAGACGACTGGGCCTGGGACATTCCCGCGCGGGCAAACTGATTGACACCATGGCCAACATGGGCATCGTATCGCAGGATGAGGGACCCAAGCCCAGAAGGACGCTCATCACCCGCGAAGACTATATCAAAATGCAAGGACAAATCCTTGATGAATAAGCTGAAAGCCGGGATGAAAAATCCCGGCTTCTTCTATATTTTCGGCGGTTTGGGCTTTTCAGTCTGTGTAATTTGTGTTATAATCATTTGATAGCAAGGGAGGGGTCAACTATGCGCAGTATGACGGGCTATGGACGCACACTCTGTGTGCAGGACGGCCGCGAGATGACGGTGGAAGTCAAATCCGTCAACCATCGTTTTCTGGACGTATCGCCCAGATTGCCCAGGCACCTGGGCTTTGCGGAGGATATGCTCCGTAAGCTGATTGGTGAAAACATGCAGCGCGGCCATGTGGATGTGTTTGTCACATACCGCAACAGCCGCTCTGATGCGCGCAAGGTGACGCTCGATGCTGCGCTGGCGAGCGCGTACCGCGACGCCATGGCGGAGCTTTCTGCTGCCACGGGCGCGGAGAATAACGTGTCGCTGTATGAATATGCGCAATTGCCCGATGTATTGACGGTTACCGAACAGGAAGAGGACCGCGAGGCGGTCGGCGCGCTTTTGCGTGAAACGCTGCTGGGCGCTCTCAGGGAAGCGGACGCCATGCGTCTGCGCGAGGGCGAAGCGCTGAAGGCGGATCTTTCGTTCCATCTGGAATGCCTGGAAAAGCTGCGCCAGCAGATCGCGTCCCGTGCGCCTGGCGTGACGGAGGATTATCGCGTGCGTCTTTTGCAGCGTATTGAGGAATGCGGCGTGACGGAAATCGATCAGCAGCGCCTCATTCAGGAGGTGGCGATCTTCGCCGACCGCGCCGCGATTGATGAGGAAATCTCGCGCCTGGATTCGCATATCCGTCAGGCTTACAAGCTGATGAACGGCGAGGAAATGTGCGGCAGCAAACTGAACTTCCTTGTACAGGAAATGAACCGCGAGGTGAATACCATCGGCTCCAAGGCCATGGATGCGGACATCGCCAAGATGGTGGTGGACGCAAAATCCGAGATTGAGAAACTGCGCGAACAGATCCAGAATGTGGAATAATTGCGAAGGAGACAGTTGATCGATGCGTGAAACACGAAAGGGTATGCTGCTGGTAATCTCCGGGCCTTCGGGCGCTGGCAAGGGAACGTTGTTTAAGCGTCTGCTGGCTGAGGATGAAACCATGACCTTCTCCGTCAGCTATGCCACACGCGCGCCGCGTCCGGGCGAGGTGGATGGCAAGGATTATCACTTTGTCAGCAATGAGGAATTTGACCGGATGGTGGAAAAGAACGGCTTCCTGGAGTATGCCACCGTTCATGCCAATCGCTATGGCACGCCTGTGCAGCCTGTGCTGGAGGCTATGGAAAAGGGCCTGAACATGGTGCTGGATATTGATCCTCAGGGCGCGCTGAAGGTAATGGAAAGCATGCCCGAATGCGTATCGGTGTTCATTCTGCCGCCTTCTTATACCGAGCTTCGCCGCCGCCTGATCGGCCGCAATACCGAAACGCCGGAGGCTGTGGAGCGCCGCCTGGGCAATGCCAAAGGCGAGATCGATCAGATGAACCGCTATAATTATCTTGTGATCAACGATGATGTGGACGTGGCTTACGAGCAGCTCAAATGCATCGTAACTGCGGAAAAACAGCGCTCTGTGCGTTATTTCCCCATTGTCGAAGAATAATAAAAATGAAATTTTCCGGAGGAGAAAATTATGCCTATCAATAAGCCTGGTATCCGTGAACTGACCGAAAAGGTAGACTGCCGCTACACCCTGGTGATCGAGGCCTCCAAGCGCGCCCGTCAGCTGGTGGCTGGCGCTACGCCTCTGATTGATCCCAAGGAAATGAAGCCCGTGACCGTCGCCGTTGAAGAAATCAACCGCGGTCTTTTGACCTATCGCCGCAATCTGGAAGACGAGGTGTAATAAACCATGTCGGTGCTGAGCGGAAAGACTGTCGTTCTGGGCGTGACGGGCGGCATTGCGGCCTATAAGAGCTGCGAGATCGTATCCCGGCTGCGCAAGGCGGGCGTGAAGGTGCATGTGATCATGACGAAAAACGCCTGCGAATTTGTCACGCCCATGACTTTTGAAACGCTGTCCAACAACCCCTGCGTGAATGATACCTTCGCGCGCCCTGAGCGCTGGGAGGTGGAGCATGTTGCGCTGGCCAAGGCAGCGGATCTTTTCGTGATTGCACCGGCTACGGCCAATATCATCGCCAAGATGGCGCACGGCATTGCCGATGATATGCTCTCTACCACCGTGCTGGCTACCCGCGCGCCGATCCTTGTTGCCCCGGCAATGAACACCGGCATGTGGGAGAATGTTGCCACGCAGGAAAACTGCCGGGTGCTTTTGAACCGCGGCGTGCATTTTGTGGGCCCTGAGGGCGGCTTCCTGGCCTGCGGCGACGTAGGCGCCGGCCGCATGAGCGAACCGGTTCAGATTGTCGCAAAGATAGAAGAGATTCTGTCCTGCGGGCAGGATATGGCAGGCCTCAAGGTACTGGTCACTGCCGGCCCCACGCGCGAGGCGCTGGATCCTGTGCGCTTTGTGACCAATCGCTCCTCCGGCCGCATGGGCTATGCCCTGGCGGAAAGTGCGCAAAAGCGCGGCGCGGAGGTGACGCTGGTATCCGGTCCCGTGAACATTCCCGCGCCCCGCGGCGTAAAGGTTGTGCCTGTGCAGTCGACGGACGACTTGTACAACGCCATGATGGCGCTTGCACCTGAGCAGGATATTATTGTTCAGTCGGCGGCGCCGGCAGATTATAAGGCCGAAGTGATCGCTCCGCAGAAAATGAAAAAGCAGGGCGATGAAAAACTCATCCTCACGCTTGTGCCCACGCAGGATGTGGCGCGTGCGGTGGGGGAAATGAAAAAAGACGGCCAGACGCTGATCGGCTTTGCGGCGGAGACGGAGAATCTCCACGCCAACGCTGAAAAGAAGCTGGACCGCAAGAATCTGGATATGATCGTCGCCAATGACGTAACCCGCCCCGGCGCAGGATTTGACGTGGATACCAACATCGCCTCCATTTTGACGGATGACGGCGTTGAGGATCTGCCGCTGATGAAGAAAACCGAATTGGCGGACGTCATCTTTGACCGGGCGCTGAAGCTGCGAGGCAAGTGATGTACGCGCTTGTAATCGTGGATATTGCGCATGAAAGCGTGGATCGCCTGTTTACCTACCGGATTCCGGAGGGGATGGGGATTGTGCGCGGCATGCGCGTGAAAGCGCCTTTTGGCCCTCGGGTGAAGGAAGGATATGTGCTGGAAATATCCGAGCATACCGATTATGATCCGGCGAAAATCAAGGATCTGATCGGGCCGATTGAGGATTATCCGGCGCTCCTGCCGCCCTTGATCGACCTGGCCAAAGAGATTGCGCATGATACGCATTGCCCTCTGGCGGAGGCGCTGCGGCTGATGCTGCCTGCCGAAATGCGCGGCGGTCGCATCAAGGTAAAGACTGAAACGGTGTGCCGTTTGCTGATTCAAGGGGAAGAATTGCAAAAAGCGCTGGCTGATTGCAAGAATGCCCGCAGACGCCGCCTTTTATTGGAAATGCTCTCGGATGGCAAGTACTGGCCGCTGCGGGAGATTTCCCCTCTTGTTCGTGATGCCCGGGCGGGTCTCAAGGACCTGTGCGAGCGTGGATACGCGGAGCTCATTGAACGCGAAATCTTGCGTTCGCCCTATCCGGATACGCTGCTTCAGGCGCCCGACCCCATCTTGACCCCCGAGCAGGAGGATGTATTAAACGACCTTTTGCCTGCGGTCACGCGCGGGTCCGGTGCTTTTTTGCTTCACGGCGTGACGGGCAGCGGCAAGAGCGAGGTGTTCATCCGCGCGGTGCGCAGATGTCTGTCGCTGGGCAAGGGCGCAATTGTGCTGGTACCGGAAATTGTTTTAACGCCGCAGATGGTCACCTGGTTCCGTGTGCGCTTTGGCGATGTGGCGGCAGTGCTGCATTCGCGGCTGTCTGCCGGCGAGCGCTTTGACGAATGGCGGCGGATCCGCCACGGCGAGGCGCGCGTGGTGATCGGTGCGCGATCCGCGGTCTTTGCCCCGGTGGAAAAGCTCGGCTTGATCGTGGTAGATGAAGAGCATGAACAGAGCTATCAGAGCGAGCATTTTCCGCAGTACGACGCCAGAGAGATTGCGCATTCCCGTGTAAAACGCGAAGGCGCGGCGCTGGTGCTGGCCAGCGCGACGCCGTCTATCCTCAGCTTTGCGCGCATGGAGCGCGGCGATTATACGCTGCTGGAGATGCGCAAGCGCGTGCATCAGCGTCCGCTGCCTGAGGTGACGGTATGCGATATGCGCGAAGAGCTGCGCCTTGGCAACAAGGGAATTTTTTCTCAGACGCTGCTTGAAAAGCTGGATCAGTGCATCCGCAGCGGTCAGCAGGCGATGCTCTTTATCAACCGGCGCGGCTATGCGCAGTTTGTCAATTGCCGCTCCTGCGGTAAGCCCGTGCGCTGCAGCAATTGCGATGTGAGCATGACCTACCACGAGACAGATCATTCCCTGCATTGTCACTGGTGCGGATTGCGCATCCCCATGCCGGACAGCTGTCCTTCCTGCGGGAGTAAATACATCCGCGCCTGCGGCGTTGGCACGCAGCGGGTGGAGCAGGAAATTAAAAAGCGCTATCCGGATGTGGGCGTCATCCGCATGGACAATGACACCACTGCCGGCAAGGACGGCCACGCAAAATTGCTCAGCCGTTTCCGCGCCCGGGAGGCGCAGGTGCTGGTGGGCACGCAGATGATTGCCAAGGGCCTGGATTTTCCCGAGGTGACGCTCGTTGGTGCAGTGCTGGCAGATACGTCGCTGAACATGCCCGATTACCGTGCGCCGGAGCGCACATTCCAATTGCTTACGCAGGTAGCCGGACGCGCGGGCCGCGCCGATAAAAACGGTCAGGTGGTCATCCAGACATACATGCCTGATCATTATGCGATCGAAACGGCGGCGGCGCAGGATTACCGTGCGTTTTATCAGGAGGAGTTTGCCAGGCGCAAGCGCTCGCTGTATCCACCCTTTACGATGATGGCGCGCCTTTTGTGCACGGCGCAGAATGAAGAAGTGGCGCAGGCAGTGAGCCGCGAAATATACAAAAAGCTTGACGCCTTTGTGGGCAGCAGGCTGAAGCTGCGCCGCCGGGTGCTGTTTATGCGCCAGGACGACGCGCCGATTAAATACCTGCGCGGCTATTATCGCGCGCAGGTGCTGGTAAAACTGCTGGAGCATGACGAGAGCCGCGAGGCGCTGAAATTCATGCAGGAGATTACCGATCAGGAATGGCCCTGTTCGGTGCAGCTGGAGATCAATCCCGCCTCGATGGCGTAAGGAGTAAAAAATGGCTAAGAAAGAAATTCTTTTGTTTGAAAACGATACCCTGCGCAAGATTTCCCACAAGGTGGAAAAGTTTAATCTGCGCCTGTGGCTGCTGTTGCGCGATATGGCCGATACCATGTATGAGGCTGACGGCGTGGGCCTGGCCGCCCCGCAGATCGGCATTCTGCGCCGCGTAGTGGTGATTGACGTGGGCGATGACAACGGCCTGATTGAGCTGATCAACCCTGAAATTATCGCTGTGGAAGGCGAGCAGGAAGGCCCGGAGGGCTGTCTGAGCAAGCCTGGCCGCCAGGGCTTTGTTCGCCGTCCCAATAAAGTGACTGTGCGTGCGCAGGATCGCCACGGCAAGTGGTTTGAATTGACCGGCGAGGGCCTGCTGGCGCGCGCCTTCTGCCATGAGATTGATCATCTGGACGGTAAACTGTATATCGACGTAGAGGATCATGAGATCCTGCCTGAGGATCAGGGCGAGGAGGAAGCGTAATGGCGCTGCGGATTGTGTTTATGGGTACGCCCGATTATGGCGTGCCTTCGCTCAAGGCGCTGGTGGAAAACGGCTACGATGTAGTGGGTGTTTTCTGTCAGCCGGATAAGCCCTCGGGCCGCGGCAAGAAAATCACCTTCTGTCCGGTCAAGCAGTATGCGGTGGAGCAGGGCATTCCTGTTTTCCAGCCCATGCGCACGCGCGTGGACGGCGTGGAGCCGCTGCGCAATCTCGCGCCCGACCTGTGCGTCACGGCGGCGTTTGGCCATATTCTGTCCCAGGAGGTGCTGGATATCCCGCGCCTTGGGACGGTCAATGTGCATGCTTCGCTTCTGCCTGCGTATCGCGGCAGCGCGCCGGTCAACTGGGCGCTCATCAAGGGCGAAAAGGTGACGGGCGTGACCACCATGATGACGGATAAGGGCATGGACACGGGCGACATTCTGATGAAGCGCGAAGTGGAAGTCAAGCCCGATGAGACGGCGGGCGAGCTGGTGGATCGCCTGGCCCAGGTTGGTGCGGAGCTGCTGATCGAAACGCTGCACGCGATCGAAAACGGTACCTGTCCGCGTGAAAAGCAGGATGAAAGCAAGGCCAGCTATTATCCGCTGCTCAAAAAGGAAATGGGCAAAATGGATCTGACCAAATCTGCGGAAGAACTGCACAGCTTTGTGCGCGGCATGACGCCCTGGCCCGGCGCATATGCGGGCATGTATAAGGTGCTCAAAACAACCGTGCTTGCCCATGACGGCAACGAGGCGCCCGGCACGATTCTTGCGGCCGATCCCAAGCAGGGCCTTGTTATCAAGGCTGGAGAAGGCGCACTGAAGATTGATATCATCCAGGCGCCTGGCAAGAAAGCCATGAACGCCTGCGATTACCTGCGCGGTAATAAGATGGAGGTAGGGGCGAATATCGTTCCTGATGAAACCCATGCAGAATAAACCCGGCAATAACAATTTCCGTTCTCAGCGCCCGGAGGGCAATCGCCCCCGCAACGGCCGTCCCGGCACGGGCAGACCGAATATGCAAAAGGGCGCGCCGCGCCCGCGTCCTTATGGCGATAAGCCTGAAATGCGCGGCCCGGCCATGCCCCGCAGCAATGCCAATCCCCGCCGTGTGGCGCTCAATGTTGTGTGCGACGTGATGAATGAGGATGCATATGCGTCCTTGTCGCTGGATGAGCGCATGAGCGCGGTGAATCTCAATCAGCTGGATCGCCGCCTGTGCGCGAGCATTGTGTACAGAACGCTGGAAAATCTGTATATGATCGACTATGCGCTCTCGCTGTATCTGCGCGACGCCGAGGCGGTGGAAAGCCGCGTGCGCAACATTCTGCGCACCGCTGCCTGCCAGATTCTTCTGCATGACCGCGTACCGGACAGCGCAGCGGTCAATGAGGCGGTTAAGCTCACGCGTGACATTGGCATGGAGCCGCTGGCTGGTATGGTCAATGCCGTGCTGCGCCGCCTGACGGAGGGCAAGGAGAATATCAAGTGGCCGGATGAAAGCGAAGGCGCAAAATTCTTGTCTGTCAAGTATTCGCTGCCCGAATGGCTGGCGGAAAAGCTGATGGCGGATTACGGCGAAGAGCTGGCCAAGGAGATTGTCTCTTTCCGCACGGAAAAGCATTACATCACCCTGCGTCCTACCTTTGGCCGCGAAAAGGAATTTGAAAGCGGCCTTGCCCGCAAAGTGTGGGAAAAGGAAAATGGCGTGATGCCCGGGGCTGTGCGCGTGTTCGGCGCGATGCAGATTGCCCGCGACAGCGATTTCCTCTCCGGCGTGTTTTCCATTCAGGGCGAGGGCAGCATGGTGGCAGCTGAGGCGGTGCAGGCTGCGCGCGGCATGAATATTCTCGATTGCTGCGCGGCGCCCGGCGGTAAGACTGTTTATATGGCCGAGCGCATGGAAGGCACGGGCCGTGTATACGCCTGGGATCTGCATGAGCATCGCACGGAGCTGATCCGCGCGGCGGCGCGCCGTCTGCAGCTGGATAATGTGCGCGTGGGCGCGCGTGATGCGGTGAAGGTGCGCGAGGATATGATCGACAGCATGGATGCTGTGCTGCTGGACGCCCCCTGCACGGGCCTTGGCGTGATGGACGACAAGCCTGACGTCAAGTATCGTCATACGCCCGAAAGCGTAAGCGAATTGGTCAATACGCAGGAAAAACTGCTGAATACCTGCTGCCGTTATGTCAAAAAGGGCGGCACGTTTGTATATTCCACCTGCTCGATTCTGAAGGACGAAAACGAGCGCCAGGTGCAGAAGTTCCTCTCTTCGCATCCTGAATTTGTGATGGATGCGCTGCCTGATACCATCCCTGAGAAACTGCGCAAGCAGGCCGGGGAATACGGACTGCAGTTGCTTCCCTGCCGTGACGGCGTGGAAGGATTCTTTGTGGCGAGGATGAAGCGCATTGGATAATCCCGTGGTAAAAAAAGAGTTGCTGGGGCTCTTCCCGGAGGAACTGGCGGCAGAGATCAAACCGATGGGTCTGCCGGCTTTCCGCGCGGGACAGATCTTTTCCTGGCTGCATAAGGGCGCAACCTTTGATGAAATGAGCAATATTTCCAAGGATTTGCGCGAAAAGCTGAAAATGCAGTATGTCGATCAGCCGGTAGAGGTGCTTTCTGAGAAGCGCTCGCAGATTGACGACACCTGCAAGCTTTTGTTTGCCATGCGCGATGGCAACTGCGTGGAGGGCGTGCTGATGCACTATCATCATGGCTATACGCTGTGCCTTTCTACGCAGGTGGGCTGCCGCATGGGCTGCGCTTTTTGTGCAAGCACGCTGGAAGGCTGCGTGCGCAATCTGACGGCGGCTGAAATGATGGGCGAGGTGCTGTGCGCTTCGAAGATGATTCCCGGCGATCATATCTCCAATCTTGTGCTCATGGGCAGCGGCGAGCCGCTGGATAATTACGATGAGGTGATGCGCTTTTTGCGTCTTGTCAGCCACGAAAAAGGGCTGAATATCGGCCTGAGGCACATTTCTCTGAGTACCTGCGGCCTGGTGCCCAGGATGTATGACCTGGCTGAGGAAAAGCTGCCGGTGACGCTGTCGCTGTCACTGCACGCGCCTAATGATGACATCCGCAAGAAGCTGATGCCTGTGGCCAAGGCATATAAAATGGAGGACGTCCTGCGTGCCTGCTGCAATTATATTGACAAGACGGGCCGCCGGGTGATCTTTGAATACGCACTGGTGGATCAGCTTAATTCCCTGCCCGAGCATGCGGCGGAGCTGGCTTCCCGCCTGCGCGGCATGCAGTGCCATGTGAATGTCATTCCTCTTAATTCCGTAGAAGAAAACGCGCTCAAGGGCTGCGATGAAAAGGCCATCAACCGCTTTATGCAGGAATTGAGCGAAAGGCATATTTCCGTTACCCGTCGCCGCGAGATGGGCGATGATATTGACGGCGCCTGCGGTCAGCTGCGCCGCAAACACTTGAAAAATCAGGAGGATGCAAAGTGAGAGCATATCCTGTGACGCATACCGGCCTGGTGCGCAACCAGAATGAAGATACCATCCGCGTGGCGAATGGCGACTGCGGACTGTATATTCTGGCGGATGGCATGGGCGGACATCTGGCGGGCGAGGTAGCCAGCAGCATGACGGCGGACGAGATTGAAAAGCGTCTGTCGCGCTGCGGCGAGCCATCAACCGAAATCCTGCGCGAAGCCATTGCGCAGGCCAATGCGATTGTATATGAAAAGCAGCTGACCGAGCCTGAGATGCGCGGCATGGGCACTACGCTGACGGTGCTGTGGGAAGGCCGGGAGCATGTGTATATCGGCCATGTGGGCGACAGCCGCGCATATCTTTTCCGTGACGGCATGATGCGCCAGATGACGGAGGATCATTCCCTGGTGGGCGAGCTTCTGCGTGCAGGCGCCATTACGCCCGAGAAGGCGCGCACGCACCCGCAGCGCAATATGATTACCCAGGCTGTGGGCACGGATATCAGTGTGCATCCGGATGTTTTTCAGATCATCAAAACGCCCGGGGACAAGTGGCTCCTGTGTTCGGACGGCCTGACGGATATGGTGGAGGATCAATGGATTGCGCAGACCATCGCGCAAAAGGACGCCTCCGCTGCTGCGCAGATGCTGCTGGATGAGGCGCTAAAAAACGGCGGCAAGGACAACATCAGCGTGATATTGCTGGAGGTGGAAGCATGATTGGTCATGTGTTTGCCCAGCGTTATCAGCTGGAGGAGTTTGTCGGCAAGGGCGGCATGGCGCTGGTTTTCCGCGCCACCGACATGCGCACGGGTCATGATGTGGCGGTCAAGATTTTGCGGCCTGAGTTTAATAACGACCAGGAGTTTCTTGACCGTTTCCAGCGCGAGGCGCTGGCGGCCAGCAAGATGAGTCATCACAATATTGTCAATCTTCTGGACGTGGGCAATGAGGATGATTATCATTACCTGGTGCTGGAGTATATGCGCGGCCGCACGCTCAAGGCGGTTATCTCGGAAAAGGGCAAGCTGCCTGAATCTATTGCGGCGCAGATTGCCATCCGTATTCTCTCGGCGCTGCAGCATGCGCACAGCAACGGTATCATTCATCGCGATATCAAGCCCGGCAACGTGCTGGTGAACGCCGAAGGCCATATTAAGGTGGCGGACTTTGGTATTGCGCGCGTAGCGGGCAGCAATACGCTGAGCAAGAATGACAGCGTAATCGGTTCGGCGCATTATTTCTCGCCCGAGCAGGCGCGGGGCGATGATGTAACGGTTGCCAGCGATATTTACAGCGTGGGCGTGGTCATGTATGAAATGCTGACCGGCCGCGTGCCCTTTGACGGGGACACGCCGGTTGCCATTGCGCTGCAGCACATCTCTGCGCTGCCGCAGCCGCTGTCGGCCAGTGAAGCGGGCATTTCTCCCGCCATGGAGCGCGTGGTGCTCACGGCGCTTAACAAGGATCCCAAGAACCGTTTCCATAGCGCAGCGGACATGGCGCGCGCCATCCGGGCGGCGCTCAATCATCCGGATACGCTTGATACGGGCATCACGGTGACGCAGACCACAGATATGCGCACCAATACCTCCACGCGCAGCAATACAGGCGCGGCAGCGACGGCGCCTGCAAAGCGCAGGCGCAAGATGCGTATACGTCAGATGCTGGTGATGCTGCTGCTTACACTGGCGGTGGTGGGCGGCCTGGCCTATGGCACGGTGCGCATTATTACAAACATTATCAATGCAACCACAGCGCCTTATCTGATCGGCCTGACGGAGGAAGACGCAATCAGAGTCGGTAAGGAAAGCGGATTGACGGTGGAGGTTGTGCGCCAAAGCGATAATATAGTGGCGGCGGGTCAGGTGATCCTCCAGTCGCGCGAATATCAGTACAAGATGAAGCGCGGCGATGTGATTGTCATTACCGTCAGCACAGGCCCCAAGGAACAGGGCGTGCCGGTGCTGACCGGCTATACGCTGGAGCAGGCGCGTACGGAAGCGGAAAAATACGGCTTTAATCTGCTGGTTACACAGTATGTGGAGTCGGATCAGCCGCTTAATACGGTGCTGGAGCAGGTGCCTGTGGCCGGTGAGATGCTGGCCTATGGCGAAATTGTGCAGGTGACGATCAGCGGCAGCGTGAGCATCCCGTCCTTCGCCGGGCTGACGCGCAGCCAGGCTGTGACGCTGGCCAATCAGGCGGGTCTGATCAGCTTCCAGTTTGTGGAGTATCCCACCAATGACGCTACGCAATATGAGCGCATTGCCGATCAGCAGCCCAAGGCGGGCGAGCGGATGATGTATAACGAGCAGCTGACGCTATTGGTATATGTGCCGCAGGAAACGCCGCAGCCGGCGAATACCGAAGCGCCGCAGGCGCAGGATGGTCTTGTATCATGATGAAGGGACAGATTATTGAAGGCCGCGGCGGGTTGTATACCGTGCGCGGTGAGGATAAAGCAGATTATGTGCTGCGTGCAAAGAAGAAATTCCGCCGTCAGCATATAAAACCGCTGGTGGGCGATCTGGTGGATTTTACGCCCGGCGAGGGCGAGGAGCATGGCTGGGTGGAAGATATTCTGCCCAGACAGAGCGAATGTCTGCGGCCGCCGGTGGCCAATATCACGCTGCTCGCGCTGGTGGTTGCTTATGCGCCGGCGCCGGACTGGCTGCTGATTGATAAATTGCTTATGGGTGCCAAAATGCAGAATATGAAAACGGTGCTGATCTGCAATAAGAGCGATTTGGGCGAAGATACCATCGATGAGGCACTGCGCGATTATGCGCATGCGCAGGTGCCGGTGCTGCGTGTGAGCGCAGAGCGCGGCGAAGGTCTGGAGGCGCTTAAGGAAATGATGCGCGGCGAGACTACCTGCTTTGCCGGGCAATCGGGCGTGGGGAAAAGCACGCTGCTCAACGCGCTGCTGCATCTGGATCTGGAAACGGGCGATATCAGCCGCATTGAGCGCGGCAAGCATACCACGCGCCATGCTTCCCTGATTGAAAGAGATGGCTTGCGCGTGATGGATACGCCGGGCTTTAGCTTGCTTGAGTTTGAGCAGGTGATGGATCCGGCCGATCTTGCGGATTATTATCCCGAATTTACCACTTATCTGGGGCAGTGTCGTTTTCAGCCATGCTATCATGGCAATGAACCGGGCTGCGCAATCACGCAGGCGGTGGCGGATGGCAAACTGAGCCATGCGCGTGTGGAACGCTATCGACTGCTGCTGGAAAAGACACGGCAGCTATGGAGGGAACGTTATGATTGAGATTTTGTCGTCGATTCTGGCAAGTGATGTGCTGAATATGGGTGCGGACGTGCGCCGCATGCAGGACGCGGGCGTGGATAGCCTGCACGTGGATATCATGGATGCGCACTTTGTGCCCAATCTGTCCTTTGGCCCGGCAGTGGTGTCGGCGCTGAAAAAGGCGTTTCCCAATTATCATCAGGACGTGCATCTGATGATGGATAACCCGGAAAAATATATTGCCGAGTTTGTTAAAAACGGCGCTGGTGCAATCACCGTGCATGCGGAGATTCCCGGCGACGTGAAGGCGATTTTGCAGGATATCAAAGCCAGGGGCGTTAAGGCGGGCGTATCGGTGAAGCCAAGGACGGAGGCTGAGACGATTCGCGAGCTGCTGCCGCTGTGTGATCTGGTGCTGGTGATGACGGTGGAGCCTGGCTTTGGCGGGCAGAAATTTATGCCTGACATGATGCCCAAGATCCGTGCGCTGCGCGAGATGGGATATAAGGGACAGATCATGGTGGATGGCGGCATCAACGCCGAGACCGCGAAGGAAGCCGTTGCTGCCGGTGCGGATGCGCTGGTGATGGGTACGGCGCTGCTGAAGGCCGATGACCCTGCGGCGGTTGTGCGCGCCTGCAAGGAACTGGGAGAATAACGTGAATAAGAAAAGACAATTTGTCTCCAAGGGCATGAGCCGCCCGGCGCAGAAAAAAGGCGATTTTCATCATAAGCACAGCCTGGGACAGAATTTTCTGGAGGACGAGGCGCTGGTGCAATCACTGGTGGATTCGACCGGCGTTGGCGCGGAGGATCATATTCTGGAGGTTGGCCCCGGCGCGGGTATCATGACAAATATCCTTGCACAGCGCTGCAAAAGCGTGACGGCGGTGGAGATTGATGATACACTGCTGCCCTTCCTGCGCATCAAGCTGGAAAAATACGATAACGTGCGCATTGTGCAGGGGGATATTCTGCGCGTGAATCTGCCCGAAATTATGGCGGAAAAGGGAGCGTTTCATGTGGTGGCGAACATTCCTTATTACCTGACAACGGATCTGATGCACATGCTTTTGACCAGTCGCCTGCCGATCAAATCCATTAACGTAATGGTGCAGAAAGAGGCGGCGCAGCGGCTGGTGGGCGCTCCTTCAACCACAGAATACGGCCCGCTGGCGGTGCGTGCGCAGTATCACACGAAGCCTGAAATCGCGCATATTGTGCCCGCTGCGTGCTTTAATCCGCCGCCCAAGGTGGACAGCGCGTTTGTCTGCATGCCCTGGCGTGATGCGCCCGCGGTTTGCGTGCAGGATGAGGCGCGGTTCTTTAAGGTGGTCAATGCAGCCTTTGCCATGCGCAGAAAAACGCTGACGAACAACCTGATGAACGCTTTCCGGCTGGAGAGAGAAGCAGCGGTTGCCTGGATTGCGCGCGCGGGGCTGGATGCCGGCGTGCGCGGCGAGGCGCTGGGTTTGCAGGAGTTTGCGGATTTGGCGAATGCGTTTGAGGAGTAGGACGGGGGAGAACGTTCCTCCTACCCGCTTGTTTCGATGTAGCGAAACGGCGTTCCCCCGCAGGCGCTAACACACAATATCGTGGCAGGCCCGAAAGGCAACGCCGTTCGGGTGCGCGAAGTGCGCAGAAAAAGAGAGTGGAGATCATGGGATCGAGCTTGCTCGAATCCCTGAAATCCACTCTCTTTTTCGTATAGCCTGCCGAAATAAGTCAACTAAACATAGGCTTTCGGGTGGGTTTTAGGGGAACGAAATCCGCCGCTGCCCTTTGGCAGATAAAGGCGGATGTAGTTCCAATGAGGCACAGAGTAAAGTGAACTCTCGTTCACTTTACGACAATGCCGAATTGTGTACTGGCTTTGGCTTTCCAAAGCCGCCTCCCTAACGTCTCCCTATCATTCTAACTCAAACGCGCCCGTATACAGCTGGTAATACTGCCCCTTCTCGGCGATCAGCTGCTCGTGGTTGCCGCGCTCAATGATGCGGCCGTGATCGAGCACCATGATGACGTCAGAATTTTGAACGGTGGACAAGCGATGCGCAATGACAAATACCGTGCGACCCTGCATCAGGCTGTCCATGCCGCGCTGCACCAGCGCTTCTGTGCGCGTATCAATGGAAGAGGTCGCCTCGTCCAGAATCATGACCGGCGGATCAGCCACCGCCGCGCGGGCGATGGAAATCAGCTGACGCTGTCCCTGACTGAGACCCGAGCCATCGCCTGTCAGCAGTGTGTTGTAGCCTTCCGGCAAGCGCGTAATAAAGTCATGCGCGTTGGCCAGCTTTGCCGCTGCAATGCATTCCTCATCCGTCGCATCCAGCTTGCCGTAGCGGATGTTCTCCATCACCGTGCCGGTAAACAGATTCACATCCTGCAGCACAACGCCCAGGGAGTGACGCAGATCGGCCTTTTTGATCTTGTTGATGTTGATGCCGTCGTAGCGAATCTTGCCATCCGCAATATCATAGAAACGGTTGATCAGATTGGTAATGGTCGTCTTACCTGCGCCTGTTGCGCCGACAAAGGCCACCTTCTGGCCGGGCTTGGCATACAGCGAAATGTCGTGCAGCACAGGCTTGCCTTCTTCGTAGGCAAAGTCTACATTCTCCAGCACCACATCGCCCTCGAGCTTTTTATAGGTCAGCGTGCCATCCTGATGCTGATGCTTCCATGCCCACAGACCAGTCTTCTTGTCGCTCTCAACCAGCTGACCGTTTTCTTCTCTGGCGTATACCAGGGTTACGTAGCCGTCATCCGTTTCGGGCTTTTCATCCAGCAGACTGAAGATGCGCTCGGCGCCGGCCAATGCCATGGCCACAAAATTGATCTGCTGCGCAACCTGATTGATGGGCTGCATGAAATTGCGGGAAAGCGTCAGGAACGAGGCAATCGCGCCCAGCGTCAGCACATTAAAGCCGCTCGTCAGACTCAGATTGGTCACGCCGCCGATCGCCATCGCGCCGCCGATAATCGCCAGCACGACATATTCGATGTGGCCGAGGTTATTGTTGACCGGGCCCAGAATATTGGCAAACTTATTGGCATTAGTGGCGTTTTCGCATAGTTCGTCGTTGCGGCGGTCAAATTCGTCTTTGGCTTTTTCTTCGTGATTGAAGACCTTTACGACCTTCTGGCCGTTGATCATCTCTTCAATATAGCCGTTCACGCTGGCCAGAGATTTTTGCTGCGCCATGAAGAAGCCAGCGCTCTTGCCGCCGATCTTAGCCGTTACCTTCATCATCAGGAAAGCGCAAAGGATGACAATCAGCGTCAGCCATACGCTGCAGGCCATCATGGAGATGAACACAACCACCAGCGAAATGGCCGAGGAGAACACCTGCGGCAGCGACTGGCTGACCATCTGGCGCAGCGTGTCGGTATCGTTGGTGTAATAGCTCATCACCGCGCCATGCGTGTTGGTGTCAAAATAGCGGATGGGAAGCGTCTGCATATGCTCAAACATCTGATTGCGGATGTTTTTGAGAATGCTGTGCGATACCACCGCCATGATGCGCATCTGACAGTAGGAAGCGAGAATTGCCAGCACATACAGCCCGGCCATCTGCAAAATGGTACCGATAAGTCCCGCATAATCTACCGTCTCGCCGGCCAGTGCCTGGGCAAGCATGGGCGTGATATGGTTATCGATGATGCGGCCAAGGAACGTAGCGCTGCTGACGCTGGCAATGGCGCTGATCACAATGCAGCACAGCACCAGGATCAGCTGCGGCCAGTAGGGCTTCAGATATGTCAGCAGACGAAGCGCCGTCTTTTTATTGATCGGCTGGCGAGGGCCCATCATGCGCGGGCCACGGCCAGGACCGCCCATCGGCGGACGCATGGGGGCAGACTGCTTATTCTGCGTATTACTCATCTGCCTCGCCTCCCTTCGTCTGAGATTCATATACCTCGCGATAAATCTCGCAGCGGGCAAGCAATTCATCATGCGTGCCGCAGTCAGCGATTTTGCCGTTGTCCAGCACCACGATCATATCGGCGTCCTGCACAGAGGCGACGCGCTGGGCAATGATAATCTTGGTGGTTTCGGGAATGTAGCTGCGGAAGCCCTCGCGGATGAGCGCATCCGTGCGCGTGTCTACCGCGCTGGTAGAGTCGTCCAGGATGAGGATCCTGGGCTTTTTCAGCAGCGCGCGGGCGATGCACAGGCGCTGCTTCTGACCGCCGGATACGTTGGTGCCGCCCTGCTCAATCCATGTATCATAGCCATCCGGGAAATCCTGGATAAAGGTGTCTGCCTGCGCCAGGCGGCAGGCCTCGATCAGTTCTTCATCCGTAGCATTTTCATTGCCCCAGCGCAGGTTATCCTTGATGGTGCCGGAGAAGAGCTCGTTCTTTTGCAGCACCATGGCCACGCTGTCGCGCAGGGCGACCAGGTCATAATCGCGGGTATCCACGCCGCCTACCTTGACAGAGCCGAAGGTCGGATCATACAGGCGCGGGATCAGCTGTACCAGCGTTGATTTGCCCGAGCCTGTGCCGCCCAGAATGCCTACCGTAGCGCCGGAAGGAATGTGCAGGTCAATATCGCTCAGGCAGTCTTTTTCGCTGCGCAATGCATAGCTGAAGCGCACATCCTCAAAGTCAATCGAGCCGTCCTTGACCGTCTGCACGGCATTTTCGGGCGATTCGATGTCCGTCTTTTCATCCAGGATTTCCACAATGCGCTGCGCAGAGGCGCGGCTCATGGTGAGCATCACGAAGATCATGGAGACCATCATCAGGCTGGAGAGAATCTGAATCACGTAGGTGATCAGGCTCATCAATTGGCCTGTGGTCATGCCGATATCCGGGTTATTGCCCGAAGCGATGATCATCTTGGCGCCCAGCCAGCTGATCAGAAGCGTGCACACATAAATGCAGCCCATCATCAGCGGAGAGTTGAGCGCGAGGTTCTTTTCGGCCTTGGTGAAGTCATCGTAAATAGACTGCGAAATACCGTTGAATTTATCCACTTCATAATCGCCGCGCACAAAGCTCTTGACCACGCGCACGCCGCGCAGATTTTCCTGCACCACGCTGTTGAGCTTATCGTAGGTTTTAAACACGCGGCGGAAAATGGGATGGGTTCTGGTCATGATCAGGTACAATCCGCCCACCAGCACGGGCAGACAGGCCAGGAAGATCAGCGACATCTTCGCATCGATGCTCAGTGCCATCACGGTAGAGAAAATCAGCGTCATGGGCGAACGCACGGCCATGCGGATGATCATCTGGAAGGAATTCTGCACGTTGGTTACGTCCGTCGTCAGTCGCGTAATAATCGACGAGGTCGAATATTTATCAATATTGGAAAATGAAAAGTTCTGGATGTTATAGTACATGTCATGACGCAGATTCCGTGCAAAACCACTGCCGGCCGTCGCCGCCATGCGGCCGCCCATTACGCCGAAATACAGCGAAATGAAAGCTGCGGCCAGCAGCAAGCCGCCCGTCATCCAGATATAGCGCATATTGCCCGCTTCAATACCGCGGTCAATCAGCGTTGCCATCAGCATGGGGATCATCACTTCCATCGCTACCTCGCCCACCATAAACAGCGGCGTCGCGATGGCATGCTTCGCATACTGACGAATGCATTTTGCCAGGCGTTTAATCATCGCCTTTTTCCTCCTTGCTCAGTTCCTTCAGATTATTTTTCATCTTGTCCAGGCTTGCAAACAGCGTCTGCAATTCTTCTGCCTCAAACCCTTTGCGCAGCGCCATTTCAAATCGCAGATGATCTTCGTCCATCAGCCGCTTGATCTCTTGCGATCTTTCCGTCAGCACCAGCTTTTTAAGCCTGGCGTCATGCATGACGCTCTGCCGCTCAATCAACCCTTTTTGCACCATCAGGTTAATCACCTTGGAAGCTGTGGAACGCGTAATGCCAAAGCGCGTTTCCAGATCACGCTGGTATACGTCCTCTCCTGCTTCTGTGCGATCACCAATATAGCCGATAATCCAGCTGTTGGTGCCTGTTATCGCTTCAATACACTTTTTATGGGAGTACTGCTCAAAATAACGCCGTGTCAAATTGGACAGCGTTCGCAGTTCCACACCCAACGCTCTATCCATGGCAACCTCCGATTTAAAATGTACGCCGTCAAACTGTACGACATGCAACATTTTATCATATCATTGCAGCATGTCAATATTTCCTTGTGACTGTTCACACATTTTTAAGTTTTTGTATAGATTGTCTGTTCTTGGCGCAAACTACCTGCATCAACCATGGGAGGCCAGGTTATGCGCGGAGCTGTCTGTATTCTTTTATCCTTCATGCTGATCTTCACATTGTCCCTTTGCGATCCGCCCGAGGATGCGCGATTGTCTGCCTGGTGGGGGCTTTTGTTCCCTCAGATGTTTATGCGCGACAACGGAAGCGAGCAGGTGGTGTTTGCTTGGCCGCTGATGATGCGGGTATTCAGGCTGTTTGGGTGAGGGGAACGTTCGAGAGGGCGGCTTTGGAAGGCCAAAGCCCCCTCTCGAGCTCACCCCGAAAGCCTGCGTTGGGTTGCGTTGTTTTGGCAGGCGATATGAAAAAGAGAGTGGATCTCAGGGACTCGAGCAAGCTCGATCCCATGATCTCCACTCTCTTTTTCTGTGCGCTTTGCGCACTCGGACGGCGTTGCCGTCCGGGCCTGTCGTGTTATTGTGTGGTAGCGCCCGCGGGGGAACACCGTTTCGCTTGGGCGAAACGAGCGGGCTCCGCCGACTATTGCGCCGCCGCAGCGGCGTACCCTTCCGCTCGTTTTTGCCGCAGCAAAAACGGCGACACCAACGAACAAGACACCAAAGAGGCAGTCCGCGTAGCGTAGCTCCGCGGGTTTGCTTTAGCAAACTGAAAAAGGTGAGAGAAGTCAGCGGAGCGAGCTTGCTCGCATCCGTGATCTTCCTCACCTTTTTCAATCAGACTGTCGCGTCAATAACGCAGCCAACAAACGGAACGACTGGTTCTTTGGTACTTTCTTGACGCAAGAAAGTACCGTTCTCCCTCGTCCTCCTTACCACTTATTATGCACTTTCTCGGCAAAGCCGATCATGTCCTTCACCTGAATCACTTCGCCGTCATCCAGCACAGCCTGACCGGTAAAGCGGCCGAAGACCTGATGCTGGTCGGAGCAGATGAGCTTCACATCTGTGCAGGAAGCGCGGTCGATGATGGGTACGAAGTCCATTTCAAAGCGCTTATCATCGCTTGTAAAGGTCCAGGGCTTGAGGTAATCCTCCTTGCCATCCTTCATGGGAATGTTGAAGGTCACCTGGCTTAATTTATGCGCAATACCATCGCAGAAGAGCATGTTTTCGCTGGCGGCGGAGGTGTCGCCAAAGCCGTAGCCGATGTTAAAGCCAAAGCTGCGGCCCTGCTGAATGCCGGAGGCCGAGCCCCAGTACCAGGTGTTCTCATATGTCCACACGCCGCGTCCCCAGTCCAGCACGCCAAAGGCGGTGGCGGGGGAGAAGAGATACTCTCGGCCGTCAAAGCACACCACGCCCTCTGCCTGTAGGCAGTTGATCTTCTGGTTGTAATAGAAGGCCTTGGGCGCATTCTGGAAGGGCGTGACGATCACCATGCTGTCGCGCGGGGCATTGCGCAGCTCGATATCAAAGGCGAGGGGCTTGCCGTCGCGGAAATTTTCCATGCTGCCATACAGGCTGCGCTTCACGCCGTCGTTGATGAAATGCATCTCATATCCTTTGCCCTTGACGTGAATATCGCCCTTTTCGCTGGTAGGCGGCAGATTACGCTTGCCCAGGGGAAGAAGTCCAATGCGGGAGGTTGTCTGCTCCCAGGGCTTTTCAAAGTCCAGGAGCGATATGCTGTCCATGCTCATGTAGCCGTTGTCAGCGATGGTGAGCGCAAGGCCGAAGCAATCGTTGCCGATGTAGTAGTAATCCCACTCCTTGATGCGCAGGGGATGGGCGGCGATGCGCTTGCGGTCGTACTGCTGAATGAGATGGGTGGCATAGCCGGGCTCGTTGAGGCGGCCATTTTCATCGTGCAGGTAGCCGGGCTTAACAATGCGGTGCTGAGACATATTCTTCCCTCCTTAACAACCGTAGCGTTCCTTGTTGGCTTTTTTATAGTCACGTTCCATGTTGTACAGATGCTTTTTGAAATATGCCTGGGAGAACTCTTCCTCTGTCACGCCCATGCACAGACAAACTTCGTTCATGTACATGGCCACATCCACCATTTCTTCCACAAAACGGGCGCGCAGCTCAGGATTATTTTCGATATCCTTGAGCTTGGTCTTTTTGAAGATGTCGATCACTTCGCCGGCTTCACCGATCATCCAAAGCAACTGGTTGCGTGCACGCTCCGGATGCAGCCCGCCCCATTCGGGATGGCGCGCCTGCAGCGCATGCTGAATGGCATACATATCGCTCAGGTGCAGGTCGGCGGGTTCATGCTCCCAGACAAGATCGGCCATCATATCAAAGAAGGTGTCATAGCGGAAGTCCGATTCAAAATCTGCATAATAGCCGTCGGGATCAAACATCGCGCCTGCCATGCCGGCATTTTTGCCTGCCAGCAGATCGATATCGCGGTCGCCCATCATGATGCACTTGGAAACATCCAGATGATGCTTTTCGATGGCGTAATTAAGCGCATCGGGCGCAGGCTTGGAGGCAAAGCCAAGATCGCCGGTGATGAAATCGGCAAACAGACGATCCACACCGTAGTGCTTCAGCACATCGATGGTGTAATTCTTACTGTGGGTATACAGGTAGTTTCGGCCGCCATGCTCGCACACGCTTTTAAGCATGTGCAAAGCGCCTTCATAGGGAATGAAGTCTTCGACCGTCATATCGTAATAATACTTATGATAGAGCCCCATGGCTTCCTGATAGCGGCTGGGCAGCAAAACGGAAGCGGCATGGCCAATATGAACCTTGGTCAATTTGGCAACCGCTTCCGTGTTGGTTTCTACGCCCAGTTCCGTCAGGGCCCTCAACATGCAGCGGTTAATACGCGGATAGGTATTAAACAGCGTTCCGTCAAAATCCCAGAAGAACTCGGTGAATTTCATTTTGTATTATTGTTCTCTTTCTTGTTATTCGCTCAGCTGGCTGGTGCAGTGCGGGCAGCGGGTAGCCTTCTCGTCGATGACGCTCTGGCAGAAGGGGCACTTGCGGGGGGCAGGAGCGGGAGCCGGGGCGGGCGCGGGCTTCTTCATCTTGTTGATGAACTTGACCACCAGGAAGATGCAGAAGGCAACCAGGATGAAGTCGATAATGGTCTGGATGAAGGTGCCGTAGTTCAGGGTAGCGATGCCCAGTTCCTTGGCCTGCTCGATCGTTTCGATCACAGTGCCTTCGGGCGCAGTGCCCAGCAGAGCGAACATGCCGGAAACGCTCTTGCCGCCGGTGATCAGGCCGATGACGGGCATGAACACGTCGTTCACCAAAGAGGTGACGATCTTGCTGAACGCGCCGCCGACGACAACGCCGACAGCCATATCAACAACATTGCCGCGCATAGCAAACTTTTTGAATTCGTCAAAGAACTTCTTCATGAGTAATCCCTCCAAGATGGATTTTTATTCATTCTATTCTATCACGAGCATACAACCAATTCAAGAGAAAATTCACTTTTTGTGCTATCTTGCGCGAGGAGGAAAGGCAAGCTATAATAGAAAAAAGACGGGAGGTTGCGGTATGAAGGCGTTGCTTATCGGCGGGACGGGCGTGATCAGTACAAGCGTGGCAGAAAGGCTGCTGCATCTTAATTGGGATGTGACGATCCTTACGCGCGGCAAAAGGCCGCTGCCCGAAAAAATGCAGGGCAAGGTGCAGTGCCTTATAGCAGATATTCATGATGAGGCGGCTGTGCAGAATGCGCTCAAAGGCCGTTATTTTGATGTGGTGTGTGATTTTGTGCTTTACACACCGCAGGAGGCAGAACGGGATATTCGCCTCTTCAGCGGCAAAACAGCGCAGTACGTGTTTATCAGCTCGGCGTCGGCATATCATAAGCCTGTGTTGACGCTGCCTATTACGGAAGAAACGCCGCTGCACAATCCGTACTGGACGTATTCCGATCTCAAAGCGCAGTGTGAGGAGGTTTTCCTGCAGGCGCACAGGGAAGGGAAACTGCCGGTAACCATCGTGCGCCCCAGCCATACCTATTGCGAGCGCAGCCTGCCGGTGCAGATTCACGGCGGACATGGGCCGTGGGTGATCATCAAGCGCATGCTGGCAGGCAAGAGCGTGCCGGTGGCCTGTGACGGCGTATCGCTGTGGACGGCGACGACGGCGGAGGATTTTGCCGTATATTTCTGCGGTTTGCTGGGCAATCCAAAAGCGCTGGGCGAGGCTTTCCACATCACCAGCGATGAGAGCCTGGCGTGGAATCAAATCTACCGGATCATTGCTGATTGTGCAGGCGGGCAGTTCATTCCCTGCTCTGTGCCGGCGGATCTGCTGGCGCAGAGCACACAGTATGATTATCGCGGCGCGCTGCTGGGCGATAAGGCCAATACAGTGATCTTTGACAACAGCAAGGTGAAGCGTGTGACGGGAATATACGATCATAAGTGCATGCCCTTTGCCGAGGGAGCCGGGCGCTCGGTTGCGTATTTCCTTGAACACCCGGAAATCCGGAAGGAAGATCCGGCATTTGAGATTTTCTGCGATCAACTGGAAGAAATGATGCAGGAAGCCAGACTGAAAATGAAATAAAAAAAGGCGTGCAGCCCCGTGTGGACTGCACGCTTTTTTCTTTAGAATTTCAGGAAGTAGGTGCTCACATAGCCCTGCTGGCCGTCAATTTCAACCAGAGACCAGTTTTCGCCCATCTCCAGCACCTTTACTTCGGTGCCGACCGGATAGGTGCGGATCACCTTGGTATTCATGCCGGGGTAGAGGCGGAAATTGACGATGCTGCCGCCGTTGATGTTCTTGAGCGTTGCCGTGAAGGGATCAACGGGCTTGGTGTAGGATACCTTCTGCGCAGCAAGGAACTTGCTGGACATATAGCCTTCCTGACCGTTTACGGAGACATGGTGCCAGCCGTTGCCCTTTTTGAGCACGGTGACGGCGGTGCCGGGCTTGAAGGACGTGATGATGCTGCCCTTCATGCTGGGCGCGGTGCGCAGATTGAGGCCGATACCGGTGTTGGTGCGCACATACATGGTGGTGCCTGCAGCATCCTCGCTGAGGAACTTGTTCATCATGTAGCCCGTTTTGCCATCGACGGATACCTTGTGCCAGGTTTCGCCTTCCTCCAGAATGGTGATCCAGGTGCCCGTGGGATACTGGCCCAGCACCTTCGCATCCAGCGAGGCGGTTTCGCGCAGATTGAGCCGGCCGCCCTTGACGGTGGCATAGGTTTCTGCGTGGACGGCCGCGCCGGACAGCATCACTGCGGCGCACACAGCGCCGGCAAAGACGCGGACGTATTTTTTCGATGTTTTCATAATCAAACACCCTCCTTTGTTTTTGCGGTGCTATTGCATCGCTCACATACTAAACGCAGCAAAAGGCGGGTATGTTTCCAGTAAGTGCTGGCAATGATTGGCAAAAAGAAGGGGGATTGGCGGCATTTTCCAGCCTTGGGACGGAAAAACAAGCCGCAATAAGGCTGGGCGCGCTAAATATTTCCAAACAAAAAGCGACACAAAAAAACCGGAAGCGGGATGCTTCCGGTTTGTGGTTTAATCTTTTTCGGGACACTCGTGCAGGAGGATGATTAGCTTTTCGATGCGGTGGCTTTCATTGACGGCCTTGACAATGACGGTGATGTGTTTAAAGTCGAAGGCGTCAAACTCAACCGGCATGGCGCCGATTTCATCCGTGGCCCAGCCGCCGACCGTGGCGCAGTCAGAGTCGATATCCTCTTCGTCCAGGTCCAGCTCATCGCAGAACTCGCTCAGGTTCATATCGCCCGAGCATTCATAGCGGGTATCGGTGATCTTCTGCCTGTCGGAGACGATGTCGTCGTTTTCATCCCAGATTTCGCCGACCAGCTGCTCGAGCACGTCCTCCATGGTGACGATACCGGCGGTGCCGCCGTATTCGTCGGCCACGATGGCCATGTGCATCTGGTTCTTGCGGAACTCCTCCATGATGTCATGCAGCTTCATGGATTCGGGGATGAAGATATGATTGAGCATGAAGGACTGCCATTCGATATCCTTGTGCTCCACCAGTTCACGCAAAAGGTGCTTGACATAGATGACGCCGACCACATGGTCGATGGTGCGGTCATACACAGGGTAGCGGGAGAACTGCGATTCGTTGATGATCTCCAGCACCTTTTCCAGGCTGTCGCTTATTTCCAGACCGATTACGTCGATGCGGGGGGTGAGGATATCGCTGGCCTGCAGATCGGTAAATTCCAGCGCGGACTGCAAAAGCTCCGTCTGGTTTTCATTGATAATGCCTTCGTCCTCAACCGTATCCAGGATGCTTTCCAGATCCTCTTCGGTAATGGTGACATTTTCGTCATCCTTCTTGCGGCGCCACAGCAGGCTGAAGAGGTTGACGATGGCGGTGGAGAGGAGAACGGCGGGATACAGCAGGATCATCAGCGCCATCAGCGGTCAGCAGACCACGCGGACAATCACTTCGTTATAGCGCTTGGCCAGCATCTTGGGGGTAATTTCACCAACGATCAGGATGACGATGGTCATCACAATTGTAACAATGCTGGAAGCGGTGTCATCGCTGATCTTGCCCTGCGAGGCAGCGGCAAGGCTAACGGCGATGACGGTTGCGATGGAGGTGGCGCCGATGTTCACCAGATTGTTGCCAATCAGCACGGTGGACAGGGCGTTATCATAATGATTGCAGATATACAGGACAAGCTTTTCGGCCTTTGTCGCCTGATCCGCTTCTTTTTTGAGGCGGAGCTTGTTGAGCGAGGTAAAGGCGATTTCCGTGCCGGAGAAGAAAGCAGAGCCCATCAGGAGCAGCACAAGCAAAAAATATTGCATTTTTTCGCCCCTCCTTTAGCGCAGCTGCAGGCCTTCGCCTGCATCGCTTTCGTCCTGAATGTCGCCGACCAATTCTTCCAGCAAATCTTCCATTGTGATGATGCCCAGCTTATTGCGCTGATCATCACAGATGAAGACCATCTGCAGCTTGTTGAGGCGCATGCGCTGCAAAAGCTCGTTGGTTTCAACATTCTGGTTGAAAATATAAGGCTTGAGCAGGAGTTTGCGCAGCATCACAGGCTTGCCGGTGACATAGTTGCGGAGGAACTCATTGACGGGCAGAATGCCCACAATGTTGTTTTTATTGCCTTCATATACAGGCAGACGGGAGTGCGGCAGCGTGCGGATATAAGCTGCCAGCTGGTCATTGGACATGGAGCTTGAGATGGAGACCACCTGAGAGATGGGGATCATCACGTCTTTGGCTGTCTTATGGCCGAATTCCATGGCGCTGTTCATCAGCGCCTGCTTTTCAGGCTCCAGCACGCCCTCGCCCTCGATGGTTTCCAGGATGGTCTGCAGATCTTCCTCTGTCATCGCGTCGGAGTTGGTCTCGGGCCCAAACAGGCGGGAGATGCCGTTGCCGATGGCAGTGAAGATTGCGGAGATGGGGGTGAGGATGCGGACAAAGAAAGCCATGCTGCCCGAGAGAATCAGGGCCAGCTCTTCGCTTCTGGCTTTGCCGAAGGATTTGGGAATCATTTCCGCGAAGAGGTAGACGATGACTGTGGTCAGCAGCGTGCCGTACACCACATACTCGCTGGAGAACGCACGGATGACAAGCAGAGCCGAGAGCGACGCGCAGCTGGTGTGGAACACGTTGTTGCCAATCAGGATGGTCGTCAGCGTTTTATCGTACCGGTCACAGATCCATAGTGCACGCTTGGCGCGCACATTGCCTTTTTCTGCCAGGGTGCGCAGCCTTACGCGACTGACGGCAGTATAGGCCGTTTCAGCGCACGCGCAGTACCCGGAGCAGAACAGGAAGAACAGGAACAGTAGACAACTGGCAGGGTCCATGAAATAACCAACTCCTTTTTTGTATGGACATAGATTTATACAATTATATATTCTAACACACGATTCTGGATTTGTCACTATGAATTGCAAAAATATGGAAGCGTTTTTTGTTGCAGAAGTGCTTTTTGCGTTGTATGATAAAAATAAATATTCTGAAAGCGTTAAATTCAGTCATTTGCCTGCGTCTAATGAAATGAAAGGAGGGTGAAGCAATGAGCGTTGGCATGGGCCCGGACAACAAGGAAGAATTGATCAGTCAATGGATTGTTACTTATGAGAAGGATTTGCTTCGCCTGTGCTGCGTGTATCTGAAGGATACTGCGCTTGCAGAAGACGCGGTGCAGGAGACATTTTTGAAAGCCTATAAATCCTATGATGCTTTTCGCGGCGATTGCGGTGAAAAAACATGGCTTGTGCGCATTGCCATCAATGTGTGCAAGGATATGTGCCGCAGCGCATGGTTCCGCATGCTGCGGAATGCCGTGGAATTGGATCGGTGCCAGATTGCCGAGCCGGAGGGAAAGCGCGAAATCCGCTCGGCGCTGGTGGCGGAAATTCTCCATTTGCCCAGAGTGTGCAGGGAAGTGGTGCTGCTTCATTATTATGAAGGCTACAATAAAAGCGAGACCGCCGAAATTCTGGGCATATCCAATACCACTGTGCAGCGGCGGCTGGAAAAGGCGTACAGATTACTCAAAAATGTGCTGAAAGGAGAAAGTTTTTATGAAGAATGAACAGCTGATCCGTGCTGAAATAGAAAAAGAGCTTTCTTTCCTGGATGGCCGTCCTTCTCTGCATCACAGCATTATGCAGGAAATCAGAGGAGAGAAAGCAGTGAAAAAGAAATTATCGGTTAGTTTGGTATTTGCGCTGGTGATCATGGCGATTTCTGCTGTGGCGCTTGCCTATACTTTGTCGCGTCAGTATTTTGAAGATGTGGCGCAGCTGCAGTTTGACAGCGGTTATTATGATGACTGGAGCTGGCAAGAAAAACAGAAAATGGTGGAGATACTCCAAAAGCACGGCTTAATTTCCAAAGAGGAAGCCGGCAAAATGAAAACGGAAGCGGCTGTTGACGCTTACATGATTGAGCGCTACGGCATCGACGGACGTTCGGATACAATCGGCCTGTGGAGCATTCTGGAAAGGGAACTGGGGGAGATCAGAACCTGGACGCTGGAGCAGAAAGCCTGGTACACCGACATGCAGATTGAGATTGGCATTTTGACCAGGGACAATGATGACTTTATCTGCGCCCTGCCCGAAAAGGACGATCTGCAGCCCGATGCTGCGGTGGAGATGGCCAAGACGGCGATCATCGAAGCATATGGGCTGGCGCCGGACGCACTGGATCATCATCAGGTGGACATTGCCTTTGAAACGCACGCATCTGACTGGGAAAGGGAGAAGCTGCACTACAATATCAATTTCTGGGGCGATGGCATTGGATACTATTCCTGCTCCGTTACGCGTGATGGAAGAATCATGGACAGTACTATGGAGGAAGGTTGTCTGTCGCCGACTGAGCAGGTGCAGATGGAACGGCAGTTTGCCAATGAAAATGACCTCGAGGCGATTGGCTTGTTCCAGCAGTATGCCAATGAGCATTTCCCGGAGGGCGTTTTAAACTTTGAATTCTGGCCTCTGGAAGATAAGAAGGCGGTGACGGATATGCTGCGTCCCGTTATTCTGGAAAACATGGCTGAGAATCCCAACTATGCGGACTATACGCGCATTTTCTGGGCAACCCATTTCTATGGCATGCCGGATGAAAAGGCAATTCCTCAGGGAAAAGCGATTGAACTGGCGAAGGGACAGCTGACGAGCAGCTTTGGCTTGACAAAAGAACAGGCTGCTACTGTGGATAGCGTTGGCCTGTTCTATGAAATTACCGATCCGGAGCATCCGCTGTGGAAGATTATGCTGCGGGTTGGTGAACAGCGCGATGCAGCAACGGCTCTTGGTATGAAGCTTTTCTATCGTTATCGTGTCGTTATTGATGCGTACACGGGCAGTGTGATAGAAACACATCTGATTACTGACCTTACGAATACACCGGAGAATGTTGCATTGCAGAACTAATAACTAAAAAACAGCCCGGCATGCAATTGCATGCCGGGCGCTTTGTTTAATCAGGTGGTCGTCGTTCTTACCGACAAAATGTTGAGGAATGAAGACAGGTGGTTGATTACTTCCGTGTAGCTTACCTTGCGGGGAAGATGCAGCGTGTAAATATTGGTATAGGTGTTCACTTCGCCGCGGGTCAGGTTGGTGACGTTTTCAAAGTGGTAGTCCATATCCAGCACCTTGATGCCCATTTCTTCAAAGTAGTCGTTGATGAAGGGCAGCGTTTCGGTGCGCTTGATGAAGCGGATTTCCACGCGCTTGACGGTGTTGACGCGGATGACCTTCTGCAAAAGCAGCAGCACCAGCAGTACTACCAGGCAGCCGAAGAGGCTCAGCCAGTAATAGCCGTAGCCCGTGGCAATGCCAAGGCAGGCGGTATTCCACAGGGAGGCGGCGGTGGTCAGGCCCGCGATCTTTTTATGGGAGGTGAAGATCGTGCCTGCGCCCAGAAAACCAATGCCGCTGATCACCTGCGCGCACAGGCGGCCGAAGTTATAGGATACATTGTCGCCGACCGAATCCAGATTGAGCGTGAACAGGCTTTCGATCACGGCAATCATACAGGCGCCAAGGCATACCAACACGTGCGTGCGCAATCCGGCCGGACGGTTTTTGTACTCGCGCTCCACGCCGACCACGCAGCCGATCAAAATGGAAATGCCAATGCGGATAAACATTTCTGCGTAGGTCAGTTCATTTGCCTGAATAAAATTGAGTTCCAAAGAATCACCTTCGTTCCTGTTAAATAATGATAGTTCCTATTATATCACATGCGCCGGCCAAAAACCACTCTTGAATGCACGCGGCAGATGATCTTGACAAAGCCGCTTTTTTCATTATATAATATCTTTTAGCGATGATAGGAAGGAGCCTGCGTCCTTCGCGGCTGAAGAGAGGGAAATCCCCGGCTGAAAGTTTCCCGCCCGAAAGCAGGCGTGACACCCTGGAGCTACCCGTGAGAGCGGGCGTGATTTCCGCGTTAAGGAAGATGAGCGGCGTTATAATGACGCAAGCTGGGTGGCACCGCGAAAGAGATTTCGTCCCATGCAAGCATGCATGGGATTTTCTTTTTTGGCCGCCTCATTCTGTGATTAAACCTTACTGAAAGGATGAAAAAACAATGGAAAGAAGCCTGATTGCCAACGTAAAGCTTGGCGAGCGCAACAAACTTCAGGGCTTTGTGGAGAACATCCGCAATAAGCGTACCATGGCCTTCCTGGTGCTGCGCGATTATTCCGGCCGCATTCAGCTGACGGTCGAAAAGGAAAAGTATCCCGAAATCGCCGCGCTGGTTGACCAGCTGACGGTCGAATCCGTCATCACCGTTGAGGGCGAAGTGGTAGAAAACAGCTACGTAAAGCTCGGCGGCAAGGAAATGCTGCCCGACACGATGAAGATTGAATCCATCGCCGAAGCGCTGCCCATCAGCAAGGACGCCGCCATCGACAGCCGCATGGATTACCGCTGGATAGACCTGCGCTCCGACCGCAACACCCTGATCTTCAAGGCGCAGTCTGAGATGGTTGGCGCGATGCGCAATTACCTGCGTGAGCGCGGCTTCCTGGAAATCCATACCCCCAAGCTGATCGGCACGGCCTCTGAGTCCGGCTCCGATGTATTTGAAGTCAAGTACTTCGACACCAAGGCTTATCTGGCGCAGAGCCCTCAGTTCTATAAGCAGATGGCCATGGCCTCCGGCTTTGACCGCATCTTCGAAGTGGGTCCCGTGTTCCGCGCGGAGAAGAGCTTCACCAACAAGCATACCACCGAGTTCACCGGCTTTGACCTGGAGATGAGCTACATCACTTCCTTCCGTGACGTTATGGATATGGAAGCTGAGCTGCTCAAGGCTGCGCTGGAATCCGTGAAGGAAAAGTACGGCGAGCAGATCAAGGAACTGTTTGGCCAGGAAGTGGTTGTGCCCACCCTGCCCTTCCCTGAGATGAAGCTGCAGGATGTGTACAAGGAGCTGGAAGAGCGCTACGGCTACACGGTGGATGAGAGCGAAAAGAATGACCTGACCACCGAAGCTGAGCATCTGTGTGCCAAGCTGAGCATGGATAAGTTTGGTCATGAGTTCCTGTTTGTGACCGATTACGGCCCGGAAAAGCGCGCCTTCTATCACATGCGCGATGAGAACGGCATGCCTCTGGGCTATGACCTGATCTGGCGCGGCACTGAAATCACCACAGGCGCGCAGCGCGAGCATCGCTATGAGCAGCTCAAGGCGCAGGCGGATGAGAAGGGCCTGGGCGAGGACGTGAAGTTCTACCTGGAGTTCTTCCGCTACGGCTGCCCGCCCCACGGCGGCTTCGGTCTGGGCATTGACCGCTTTACCATGCTGCTGCTGGGTATCCCGATCAAGGAAGTTATGTTCCTGTTCCGCGGCCCCAACCGCCTGACGCCGTGACCGGGCAGTGCCCGGACCCTGTGCCGATCATGTTGTGTGCAGGCCCTGGCCGTCCCACGTGAACAAACGATCATCACAATAACGCCGTCTTCGGACGGCGTTTTCTTTTGTATTTTATGCTATGTACCCATATTAAAATTGCGATATTTATTATATTTTACTATGGACACATAGTAAAAACTGCGATATAATATATACCGTAGAAAGGAGATGCAGCTGATGGCGGAAAACAAACCTGGGACGTACGGATATAACAAGGAGTACGCAAAAAAGTATATGGCCAAGCTGTCCGAAATCAAGGTGCGTATGTCCCCTGAGGAAAAGGAAGCCATTGCAGCTGCGGCGCAACGGTCTGGCGTATCGGTCAACCAATACGTAATTTCAGCCGTTGAGCGGCGTATGAACAGAACAATGGAAAGAAATGAAATTCTCGCGCAGCTTGAAGATATGGAACTGAACCAGAGCGAATTCTGGGTAATCACCGGCGCCGCCATGGTGCTGTACGGCCTGCGTCCCAAGACGTATGACATTGACCTGGGCATCACCACTGCTCTGGCGGATGATCTGGAGCGGGCGGGCTATCCTGTCAAGCGCAACGAAAACGGCCAGCGCAAGATCATCTTCAATCAGGATATCGAGATGTTTGAAAACTGGCTGTGCGACAAAACACAGCTGGTGAACGGCTTCCGCGTGATTTCGCTGGAGGGCCTGCTGGAAATGAAAAAGCAACTGGGCCGCGAAAAGGATTTGAGGGATATTGCACTGATTGAAGCAGCGCTGGAAAAGTGATAATAAACCCCGCCGACATGAAAATGTCGGCGGGGTTTTGTATGAACTAATCCAATACGTAGGTGTCGAAGCTGTTTTCGCAATGAACGTTAAACAGAGATTTTAGCAGCATCATAGGCCAGTCGCAATGATCACACTCAAAACAGATTGTTTCATATTGTGAGAACATAGCCGAAACAAGGCAATGCAAAAATTGCTCAAAGTCTAATTTGTTGCTACCGCAAGTATAGGCAATTTCGTTGCCTTCGATAAAGGCAGCAGAAAGGCTGTTGCCTTTCTTAACATATATGACTTCGTTCGGAAGAGTACTGCAAAATGTCTGAAAGTCTGCTGTCCATGGGTTAATGGATTTGTGCGTTGCAACATAATGATCAAATAGAAGCTGGCAAGATTGCATATAATCTGCATCACCGACCTGACAATGTGAAAGTGGAAGAGAGGTTTTTCCGCCGGTATAATCAGTGAAACGGACCTCTATTTCGTAGCATTTGCGTCTGCATTCAAAGCCGCTTGCGGTTAAAAAAGCAAGTGTTGAGGTTTCGGTAGAATCGATCATAATTTGCAGGGGACGGTGCGTGATTTTTTTGAGTTCAGCAAATAAGGATGCACCGATACTGTGGTTGAGCTCTTTTAATTCTAAGTGCAAATAGCAGTTGGTTAGATGATACGGATTATCATACAACTGAACAGTTCCTATATAACGATCTGAGGAATAAATTTGATATTTTTCATTTGATTTTTGAAGACGCAACATAAGATCTCCGTGGATTAAAGCAATTCTGTTGCAAACTTTCGTGCCACCTTCACAGCGGTAGGCAGGGGCAGGGCGGCAAGTTCATCCGCTGTGACGAATTGATACCCCGGCTTTTTGCGCACGTCGGTTGCTTCAAAGTGATAGATTTTCATGTTCCAGATGCGGTGCGTGAAAATGTGCCGCGCTTCGCCGAGATGGGTTTTCAGCTGCGCTTCGATGCCCATGCTGCGCAGCTTTTTCTCAAGGCCTTCGGGCGTGTCGTCGTTCTCCAGCAGCAGGAAAACCCACAAGCCTTTGAGCAGCGCTGCATCGCGCTGCTGCACGAGAATCTTGCCGTTATGCGTCACCAGCGCTACGCCCATCTGCACGGGCTTAGGCGGCTTGGCGGCGGCGCGGACAGGCAAAAGCTCGGCGTCGTCTTCAAGATGCGCATCGCATTTATCCTTCAGCGGGCAGCGTGCGCAGTCCGGTGTGCCGGGCAGGCAGATCGTTGCGCCCAGATCCATCAGCGCCTGATTCCAGTCGCCCGGGCGCTCGCGGTCGATGTATTCCCGGCCCAGCTCCTCGATCTGCCGCTTGACGGAGGGGATGCCTACGTCCTCGCGCACGCCGTGCACGCGGGAGATGACGCGCGTGAGATTGCCGTCAATCGCGGGATAGGGCAGCCGATAGGCGATGGAGCAGATAGCTGCGGCGGTGTAATCGCCAATGCCGGGCAGTGCGCGGACGGCCTCATAAGTGCGCGGAAAGCGATCATCGTATTCTTCGTGAATGATCTTGGCCGCCTTGTGCAGATTGCGCGCACGGGAGTAATAGCCAAGGCCCTCCCAGTATTTGAGCACTTCCTGCTCATCCGCCAGCGCCAGCTCCCGCACATCGGGAAAACGGCGCAGAAAGCGCGTGAAATAGCCGCTCACCGTTTCGGTGCGCGTTTGCTGCAGCATGATTTCCGAAATCCAGATCGCATAGGGATCGCGCGTGCCGCGGAAGGGCAGCACGCGTTTAAATTCATCATACCAGGGTAAAAGCTGCGCGTAGGGCATGGGGGACTCCTTTAAATAAGATGATATCAGTATAACAAAAATCGGCGTTGTTGGGAAGAAAAATAAAAAACAGGCTCAAATATAAACAAAACGCAATATTCGCCTTGATTTTCTGATATTTGCAGGTGAAAATCATAAAATAATTCTGAAAAACACTTGTATTTATCCGGAATATGCGTTAAAATATGGGTGTAAGGCGGTTAGCACTCAATAAACAAGAGTGCTAACAACTCTTAAACAAGCTATTATTTTACGAGGAGGACATTCTCATGACGATCAAACCCCTGGGTGACCGTGTGGTCATCAAAAATGTAGAAGCCGAAGAAACCACCAAGAGCGGCATCATCCTGACCAATGCGGCCAAGGAAAAGCCCCAGATGGCGCAGGTGCTGGCTGTCGGCCCCGGCGGCAATGTGGATGGCAAGGAAATCAAAATGCATGTGGAAGTCGGCCAGAAGGTGATTTATTCCAAGTATGCCGGCAGCGAAGTGAAGATTGATGGTCAGGAAGTGATCATCGTCCGTCAGGCGGATATCCTGGCGATTGTCGAATAAGCATTTTATCTATTTTTTAAAAGGAGATTATTATTATGGCAAAGCAGATTAAGTTTGGCGAAGACGCGCGCCGCGCGCTTGAAAAGGGCCTCAATACCCTGGCCGATACCGTTAAAATTACCATGGGCCCCAAGGGCCGCAATGTCGTGCTGGATAAGAAGTACGGCGCTCCCCTCATCACCAATGACGGCGTGACCATCGCCAAGGAAATCGAACTGGAAGATCCCTTTGAAAATATGGGCGCGCAGCTGATTAAGGAAGTTGCCACCAAGACCAATGACGTGGCCGGCGACGGTACCACCACCGCTACCCTGCTGGCGCAGGCGATTGTCCGCGAAGGCATGAAGAACCTGGCTGCCGGCGCCAACCCCATGGTGCTGCGTCGCGGCATTGAGGCCGCTACCGAAGAGGCTGTGGCTGCGCTGGGCGAACTGTCCCGTCCCGTGAGCGGCAAGCATGACATCGCGCAGGTCGCCTCTATTTCTGCCGGCGACGAAACCATCGGTCAGCTGATTTCCGACGCTATGGAAATCGTGGGCCAGGACGGCGTAATCACCGTGGAAGAAAGCAAGACCATGAAGACCGAGCTGACCACCACCGAGGGCATGCAGTTTGACCGCGGCTATGCCTCCGCTTACATGGTAACCGATACCGATAAGATGGAAGCGGTGCTGGATAATCCCTATATCCTGATCACCGACAAGAAGATTTCCAACATCCAGGAGATCCTGCCCGTGCTTGAGCAGGTGGTGCAGATGGGCAAGAAGCTGCTCATCATCGCCGAGGATGTTGAGGGCGAAGCCCTGGCGACCCTGGTTGTCAACAAGATTCGCGGCACCTTCACCTGCGTTGCCGTCAAGGCTCC